>NZ_JACIGI010000014.1 GCF_014197795.1 Roseospira goensis | reverse complement strand
TACCACCAGGAACAATACCTCAGGCAGTGGGTGGTCGACACGCCACGCCTCTCGATCATCTTCGATCTCGGAAAAATGCTTCAGGAGAACCGCAAACCGCGACTTACCCCCCAGAAACGCTTCAATTTCGTCCATGCGCCATCCTCCGCCGCCGCAATCGGATGGCACAGCGAATCATGAAAGCTCCGTGATGTGGACCACCTCACCATGAACTTTCTGTAATCCGAGTTCGGAGCCCTGGCCACGGTCCGGATCCGTTTGCCCCGGCCGGTCACAGGGGGGATGATCCCCGGTCGGCCGGTCGACGCGCTCAGCCCCCTCACCGACCCCGTCACGCCGTCGATGGCAGGAACGGGGCAAGAACGGGGGGCGGCGCTCCGCCCCGCATCCGACGGCCACCGCCGGGAGGTCCATGGCCCATCCCGGCGGATGTCGCGGGGCGGACGGGAGGGAGGACCATCCATGCTGTTCAGCAGCACCCTGCGGCGGACGGAGGAAACCCACGCCTCGTCCCGTGTCAGCCCCGATCACCGGACGTTCCTGGTGGTCGTTGACGACTCCAAGGAGTTGAAGGCCGCGTTACGGTACGCGTGCCGGCGCGCGGTCGCCACCGGTGGCCACGTGGCGTTGCTCCACGTCACCCATCCCGCGGAGTTCGAGCACTGGATGTTCGTCGGCAAGCGCATGCGCGACGAAGCCCGCGAGAGCGCCGAGGAGGTCTTGCAGCGCAAGGCCTCGCTGGTCGGCCGCCTGACCGGCCGCATGCCGGCCCTGTTCGTGCGCGAGGGCGATCCGACGGATGAACTGCTCGACCTGCTCGACGAGGAGCCGAACATTTCGGTCATCGTGCTGGCGACGGGCGCCGGGCCCGAGGGTCCGGGGCCGCTGGTGACGGCGCTGACGGGCAAGCACGCCCAGCGGCTGCGGGTCCCGCTCACGCTTGTGCCGGGTCACCTGTCCGACGCCGCCATCGACCTGCTGGCGTAGGGGGCACCTACGCCGGCGCGGGGGCGAAAGAGCCGTCTTGCCTTGTCGCCTCGGTCCCACGCTCCCGCGTGGGACCCATGGGCCGTCCGCGCCCACGCAGGAGCATGGGCGCGAGAGCTGAGCCGTCTTCCCCTGTCGTCTCGGTCCCACGCTCCCGCGTGGGACCCACGGGCCGTCCGCCGCGCCCACGCAGAAGCATGGGCGCGAGAGTTGAGCCGTCTTCCCTTGTCGTCTCGGTCCCACGCTCCCGCGTGGGACCCACGGGCCGTCCGCCGCGCCCACGCAGGAGCATGGGCGCAAGAGTTGAGCCGTCTTGCCTTGTCGTCTCGGTCCCACGCTCCCGCGTGGGACCCATGGGCCGTCCCGCCGCGCCCACGCAGGAGCATGGGCGCGAGAGTTGACCCGTCTTCCCTTGTCGTCTCGGTCCCACGCTCCCGCGCGGGACCCACGGGCCGTCCGCCGCGCCCACGCAGGAGCGTGGGCGCAAGAGCTGAGCCGTCTTGCCTTGTCGTCTCGGTCCCACGCTCCCGCGTGGGACCCACGGGCCGTCCGCCGCGCCCACGCAGGAGCATGGGCGCGAGAGCTGAGCCGTCTTCCCTTGCCGTCTCGGTCCCACGCTCCCGCGCGGGACCCATGGGCCGTCCGCCGCGCCCACGCAGGAGCATGGGCGCGAGAGCTGAGCCGTCTTGCCTTGTCGTCTCGGTCCCACGCCTCCGCGTGGGACCCACGGGCCGTCCGCCGCGCCCCCGCCGGCGCTTGGGCGCAAGAGCTGAGCCGTCTTGCCTTGTCGCCTCGGTCCCACGCTCCCGCGTGGGACCCATGAGCCGTCCCGCCGCGCCCACGCAGGAGCGTGGGCGCAAGAGCTGAGCCGTCTTCCCTTGTCGTCTCGGTCCCACGCTCCCGCGTGGGACCCACGGGCCGTCCGCGCCCAAGCAGGAGCGTGGGCGCAAGAGCTGAGCCGTGGGGACCGCGATCCCGGGCGCGCGGGGCTACACTCCCGCCGAGTCGTGGATCTGGGAGGTCTCGGTGATGAGTTGGCGCAGCGATACCAGCAGCGCGTCCCGATCGAACTTCGCCACATAGTCGTCGAACCCGGCCTCGCGGCCGCGCTCCACGTCACGCTCCGTCGCGTGCGACGACAGCGCGATCAGCGGCGTCTCGCCCCAGACGGCGGTCTCGCGCACCGCCTCGGCGAACTGGAAGCCATCCATCTCCGGCATCTCGATGTCGCTGATGATGGCGTCGTACCGCAGCCCCCGCTCGCGCATGTCGAGCGCATCGGGCGCGGAGGCCACCGCCGTGACACTGAACCCGGCCGCCGACAGCAGCGGTTGCAGCAGGTTCCGGAAGAACGGGCTGTCGTCGACCAGCAGCACGCGCTTGCCGCTGGCCCCGGTCTCGGTCCCGGCCTCGACATTGCCGAACCAGTCGCCGAACGCCTGGGTCAGGTAGTGGCCGGTATCGATGATGTCGGTGGCCTTGCCGTTCACGACCGCCGTACCGATCACGCCCATCTGTTCGGCCTTCAACTCGACTTTCAGGTTGTCCTCGACGATATCCACGATCTCGTCGACCATCAGGCCCATGGAGCGGTCGCGGTCGGAGAACACCAGCACCGGCTGGCGCCCCTCGGTGCGCATGCCGGTCATGCCGTCGACCCCGATCAATGGCATGAGCTGGCCACGGTACTGCACCACCGGCTGGCCGTAGCTGTGCTCGACCTTCTCCACCTCGATCTCTTCCAGGCGCGCCACCAGCGCCAGCGGCACCGCCTTGAGTTCCTTGGAGCCGGCGCGGAAGATGAGCAGCGACGTGGTGTCGTCGCGGCGCCCCTCGCGCGCGGCCATGGTCTCGGCCGCTCCGCCACTGCCCATGGCGGCCTCGCCGGTGGCGCCTGCGATGCCGTTCGGATCCAGGATCATGATGACGCTGCCGTCGCCCAGGATGGTATTGCCGGAGAACATGCTGATGTGACGCAGGATCGGCGCCACCGGCTTGACCACGATCTCCTCGGTGTCGAAGACGCGATCGACGATGATGCCGAAGCTGTAGGTCCCGACCTGGGTCACGACGATGAAGGTCTCTTCCTGGCCGCTCACCTCGTCCTCGATGTTGTCGCGGTCCTCGTCCAGGCGCAGCAGCACCGCCAGCGAGATCAGCGGCAGCAGGCGGTCGCGCAGGCGCAGCACCGGGGCGCGGTTGATGCGCTCGATGCGGGTGTCCGACTTGCCGGTCACCCGGACCAGCTCCAGGACCGAGATCTGCGGGATGGCGAACCGCTCACCGGCGCTCTCGACGATCAGCCCGGAGACGATCGCCAAGGTCAGGGGGATCTTGATGATGAAGGTGGAGCCCTTGCCGGGCCACGTCTTCAACTCGACCGTGCCGCCGATCTGCTCGATGTTGGTGCGCACCACGTCCATGCCGACGCCGCGGCCGGAGACGCTGGTCACCTTCTCGGCGGTGGACAGGCCGGCGCGGAAGATGAACTGCGCCACCTGTTGATCGGTCATACCCTCGATCTCGGCTTCGCTGGCCAGACCGTTGGCGATCGCCTTCTCCTTGATCCGCTTCAGGTTCAGGCCGCGGCCGTCATCCGAGATCTCGATGATGATGTGACCGCCCTCATGGTAGGCGTTCAGCTTGACGACGCCGACCTCGGGCTTGCCGGCCGCCAGGCGCTCCTCGGGGTACTCCAGGCCGTGATCGCCGGAGTTGCGCACCATGTGGGTCAGCGGGTCCTTGATGAGTTCGAGAACCTGACGGTCGAGTTCCGTATCGGCCCCGTACATCTGGAGGTCGATCTTCTTGCCCATTTCCGTGGCCAGGTCGCGCACGATGCGCGGCAGCTTGGCCCAGGCGTTGCCGATGGGCTGCATGCGGGTCTTCATCACCCCCTCCTGGAGGTCGGAGGTGATGTGGGACAGCCGCTGCAGGGGCGCGGCGAATTCCGAGTCGTCGCTGCCGCGCACCATCTGGAGCAACTGGTTGCGGGTCAGGACCAGTTCCGAGACCAGGGTCATCAGCTTCTCGAGCAGGTCGACGCTGACGCGGATGCTCTGGGCCGCGACCGAGTCCTTGCGCGCCCCGTCACCGGCACCGGCACCGGCGCCGGCGTCCGCGTTGCCGCTGCGGGCCGGCACGCCCGCCGCCGGCTTCGGCGGCTCGGTGCCCGCGCCGGGATGGTCGGCCGCCGGGCCGGGGGCCGCTGCGGCGGTCTCGGCGGCAGCGGCCGCCGCGGCCTTGCGCGCCGCCTCTGCGGCCGCCTCGGCCGCGATCTCCTCATCGGTGGCGGCGCGCTTGCCCTCACTGAGGGCCTCCTGGACCTCCGCCAGCAACTCGGCGGCCACGGGGAAGCCGCCATCGCCCACCATGGGCCGGCCCTCCGCGTCCGCCGCCGGCGCGGCGGCGGCCGGTGCCGGTGGCTCGACGGCCGGTGCCTCGCCGGACGCCAGGCTGGTCAACGCCGACTTCAGATCGGCGTCGTCCCCGGCCGGTTCGGCCTCTGTCTGCTCCAGGTGGGTCAGGATGTCCTTGATGCGGTCGATGGTGTGCAGGATGACCGTGACCGCCTGGGGGGTCACCTCCAGTTCGCCGTCGCGGAACTTCCCGAGCACGTTTTCGCCGGCGTGGGCCAGGCTTTCCAGGCGGGGCAGCCCGAGGAACCCGCAGGTCCCCTTGATCGTGTGCACGAGTCGGAAGATGTTCGAAAGGATGTCGCGATCGTTCGGATTCTGCTCCAGATGGACCAGCTCCACGTCCAGAGTCGCGAGGCTTTCGGATGTCTCGGTCAGGAACTCGCTGAGCAGGTCATCCATAACGGTTTCTCCTGGGTTTCCCGGTCGGGCGCCGATCCTCGGCGTCGGCCCCGCTCCGCATCCTACGGCTCGTTTCCTTCCTATTTCGTATACGGACAGGCGGTCCGTGACGGGTTCGCGGCCGCCACCACACGCGCGCGTCGCGCTCACGCCGCGGGCGCGACCCCCATACGCAGCTCCCCCTCCTCGGCCTCGATCGTGACGGTCAGGCCGGCGACACGCGCCAGCAGGCCCGCATACCCACCTTGCACGGCCCGCGGATCCAGCGGCGCGCCGTGCCCGGACAGCCCGGCCGTCAGCGCCGCCACCGGTTCGTCACGCGGCGTGCCGCGCCCGGACAGCACGACCGAGGCGCGACGGTCGGCGCTGGCGGTCACCGCGATGCGCTCGTGCCGCGGCAGCGCCTCCAGGCCCAGCAGGCACAGGTTCAGCAGAAGCTGGACCAGGGCCCGCGCCTGGCCCGGATCGGCCGGCGGCGTCACGTCCCAGGTCAGGGCCGGCACGGCCCGGGAACTGGAGGCCGCCAGATGGTCGGCCAGCATGGCGCGGGCCGCCTCCGCGTCGAGCCCGCGTCCACTCGGAACCCCCATCAGCGCGCGCAGGAAGCGCAGCCGCGACGCCGCCGACGCCGCGCTATCGGTCAGCAGCCCGATGATTTGTGGATCGGCCTCGGCACCTTCGTCCTGCAACAGCTCGGCCCCGGACCCGACGGCCCCCAGCGGTCCCGCCAGGTCGTGACACAGCCGGGTGCACAGGCTTTGCGCCAGGGTCAGGGCGTCGCGATCGGCCATATGGGCGTCCTCCTTCCGGCCCGCCGGCCCGGGCCGCCGGCGGCGGGACCCGACTGGTAAAGGCCTCCCGTCACCCCCATGTGACAAGCGGAAGACACGGGGACCCCGTGCGCCCTTATACCAGACTCCCCCGGTCCGACGCCAACGGCGCACCCCGCCGTGAGCGCCCCGGCCCGCGGAGGCGCGCCAGGGTCTCGGGAATCGCTCTACCGCCACGCCCATGGAGGCCGCGCCATGTCAGCAGGGTTGATGTTCACCGGGTCGGGATTCGTTGCGCCCGGGGCTTGGGTCCAGTTGCCGACACATCCCGAGTGGGGTCGCGGCCAGGTGCAGTCGGTGGTGGGCACGCGCGTCACCGTCAACTTCGAGAACCGGGGCAAGCAGGTCATCAACACCGGCGCGGTCAATCTCGACGTGCTGGAAGAGGCCCGCCCGCCGCGCGGTTAGGGCCGGTCATCGCGCCGGGGCCGGAGGCGGGCGAGCAGCGCGAACAGCGGCGCCGCCCCGGTCATCACCAACAGCAGGCGGAGCACGTGGTGGACGGTCACGAACGCCGTCTCTACCTGCAAGGCCAGCGCGATCAGGCCCATCTCGGCCACGCCACCGGGCGCATAGGCCAGCACGACCGGCGCCGGCCGCAGCGCCGTGACGGTGCTCAGCAGCACGCCGAAGGCCACCGTGAACACGGCGAAGATCGCCGTGGATCCGAGCGCATAGCCCAGGACCTGGAGGATGCGGCGGGCCGGCGTGCCGAGGAAGCGGCAGCCGATGGTGGTGCCCACCACCACCTGGGCCAGCGCCACCAGGACATCGGGCGGCACGAAGTCGGTCCAGCCGGCGGCATGCACGACCGCGCTCAGCAGCATCGGTCCCATCAGGTAGCGCGCCGGCAGCCGCAGGCGCCCGCCCAGCCACAGCCCGGCCCCGGCGCAGCCCACCAGCCACAGCACCGTGACCGCGTCAAAGGGCTGCGCGGCGGCGGGCGCGGGCGTCGGGGGCGCCAGCCCGCCCTCCAGCAGCCCGACCACGAACGGGATGGTGAACACCGTCAGGAAGATGCGCGCGGCATGGATCAGGGCGATGCTGCGGGTATCGCCGCCGCGCTCCTCCCCCGCCAGCGTCATCTCGACCAGCCCGCCCGGCATGCCCGCGAAATACGCCGTGACCCAGTCCATGCGGGCGACGACGCGGAAGTACACCGTCGCCGCCGCCCCCGCGGTCGCCACGAAGGCGACCAGACCGAGGATGGTCGGCCACCACTGCGGCATCTGCGCCACCAGGTCGGGGGTGAACGCGGCCCCCAGCAGCACGCCGAGGACGGCGCTCATCGGCGGCCGCACCAGGGCCGGCGAGCGGATCGGCGCCGCCAGCAGCGCCGCCAGGGTCGCCGCCGTCATGGATCCGAGCATCCACGGCAGCGGCGTCCCCAACCAGCGGAACAGCAGGCCACCCAGCGCGCCCAGCGCCAGCGCCAGCAGGCCCCGGCCCACCGCCGCGGTGCGGGTCCGCCGGCGCACCGCCCCGGCGTCGGCGGCGCCGCACCCCGGCCGCGCGGTCACGCGTCCCCGGCGACCGAATCCAGGACCGGCGGCACCCGGTCCAGCCGGTCGAGATCCTGAAGCGTGGCATGCAGACGCTCCGCCGCCGCAGCGCCCAGCACCGGCGCGACCAGACCGTTGAACTTCTCGGTCCGCTCGGCCGCGGTCAGGGGGTCGCCCGGGTCGCCGTGGCTGCCGATGCGGGTGATCCGGACCGCGACCCCGTCGTCCCGCTCCAGCACCACCGTGGCGCCGCGTTCCGGCAGCCGGGCGGTCAGGGCCTCGTCGGCCACCACCCGCACGCGCGCGGCCAGCGGCAGCCGCGCCAAGCGCTCCAGGTGCGGCGGCTCGAAGCTTTCACGCACCAAGCCCCCGTCTTCGGTCACCGCCGCCAGCATGAAGGGCAGCGAGAACTTGGCCTGCAACGGCGTCTCGGGGCGGACGATGCGCCCCACGGCGTCGGCCGCGCGCTGGTAGGTGTGCACCGTGACGGTCCGCAGCCGGTCGGCCGGCACCGCCGCCTCCGCCAGCGCGGCGCGATAGGCGTCGATGGCGACATGGGCATGGCGGCAGCAGGGATACTGCTTGAAATAGTTCTCCAGCAGGAACCAGCGCGTCCCCAGATCGGCGGTCGCACGGGCCGGATCGTAGGCCGTGCCCAGGCTGTCGCCCAGGGTCCCGGCCGGGCTGTCCAGGGCGCCGGTGAAGCCGGCCGCCGCCGCCTCCACCGCCAGCACGCCGGCCATGTTGCCCAGGCCGCTCCACAGGTTGCGGGCGGTCGCGCCGGCGTAGACGGTGCGGTAATGCGTGGCCATCGCCAGCGCCCCGGCGATCCCCAGCGCGTTGGCGAGGCGGTCCCCGCGCAGGCCGGACAGCAGCCCGACGGCGGCGGCCGCGCCGCACACCCCCCAGGTGCCATGCGGATGCACCAGCGGGCGGAAGGTGGTGGCATGGCCCAGCCGCGCCGCCACTTCGTAGCCAGCGATCACCGCGCGCAGCACGGCCTCGCCGGACGAGCCGCGCCGCGCCGCCGCACGCAGCGCGGCCGGCACCACATGCACGCCCGGGTGGCCCCGGCTGGGCGCGCAGCCCTCGTCCAGCTCCAGCGCGACACCCGCCGTGCCGTCGACCAGCACCGGTGCCAGCGCGCCATCCGCGCCCAGCCGGTCGCGCAGCGCCGCCACCTCCGGCAGGGTGCGCCCGGCCAGCACGGCCGCCACGGTGTCGGTGATGACCGCCCGGGCCTGGTCGCGCACCGCGTCCGGCACCGCCGTCTCGCCGTCGAACAACGCGCTGGCGAAGGCCGCCAGGGCCGTCAGGTCGGACCCCTCGGGCGGGGCCAGTCTCTCGGGATGGGTCATGACAGTCTCCGTGCGGCATCGCGTCCGGCCAGGCGCCCCAGGCCGAGCGCGGCCAGCAGGCCGTTGGCGGAGCAGTAGCCGGCCCCGCCGTGGGCGCCGGACACCCCCACGGCGACCCCACCGACGGCATACAGATTGGGGATCACGGCGCCGTTCGCGCATCGCACCCGGCCGGCGGCGTCGACGTCCACCCCACCCTGGGTGTGGAACAGGCCGGCCGTGACCCGCACCAGGCACAGCGGCGGCCGGAGCGGGGCCTGGCCGAACGCGCTGCGGCCGAACGGGTCCGGCCGGGCGCCGCTGGCGGCCTCGGCGTAGTCCGCCAGGGTCTCCTCCAGGGCCGCCGGATCGAGGCCGGCGCGCACCGCCAGGGTCGCGGCATCGTCGGCCCGCATCACCCCACCGAAGTGCATCAGATCGCGGTAGTCCTCGGCCTTCTCGGCCAGGTAGTCGTGGGTTTCGCCATCGTACACGACGAAGCCCTGTCCGCCGGGCTGGGCCAGCACCGCGCTGGCGCAACCGCTGTAGCCCAGGGTCTCGTCCACGAACCGGCGGCCCTCGCGGTTGACCAGCAGGCCGCCGCGCTCCACCGCCGCCCAGCTCAGCAGGGCGCCATGGGGCTGCGCGATCGAGGCGTGGCCCTGGTACGCACCCATGTTGACCAGATGCGCCCCCAGGTCCGCCGCCCAGCCGATGGCCTCGCCCGCGTTGCCAAGGTGCCCGAAGTACGGCGCCTCGGCGATTTCTGGGATATAGCGGCGCAGCAGGGCACGATTGGCGCCAAAGCCGTTGGCCGCCAGGATCACGCACCGGGCGCCCACGGTGTAGCCCTCGGCGTCGTCGCCGGCGCCTACGGACACGCCGACGACACGCGGTCCGTCGTCCCCCGGCACCGTGAGCAGCCCGCTGACGGGGTTGCCGGGCGAGATCAGCACGCCCGCGGCCTGCGCCGCGCGCTCCAGCCCGGTGACCAGGGTCTGGCCCTGGCGTCCCACGGGCGCATGCAGGCGCGGGACCGAATGCCCGACCTTCTTCAGGTCGGCCATCAGATCGAGCGGCAGCCCCACCGCGTCGACCAGCCATTCGACCAGCGGCGCGCTCTCGCGGGCCAGGACCTCGACCAGATCGCGGGGCGCGGTGCCGCGGGTGCGCCGGTGAATGTCCTCGGCCAGCCGCTCCCAGCCATCGGCGATCCCGGCCGCGACCTGGAACCGCGTGCCCGCCCCCGGGATCGACCCGGAAGACAGCGCGGTGTTGCCGCCGAGCCGCTCGGACTTCTCCAGAATCGCGACCTCGGCCCCGGCCTCGCGCGCGGTCAGGGCCGCCACCAGGCCGCCGCCACCACCCCCGACGACCACCACGTCGGTCTCAACATCGAATTGCACCGATCTTCTCCCTCCTGGGGCGCGTCCCCTGCGCGCACGCCGCACCGGCGCGACGGCCGGCGGCGACCGCACGGACGGAACCCGGGGACCCGAAAAAAGACCGGGGGCGGCCGCCGGGACCGCCCCCGGGACAGGGAGGACTATTTGGAGCGCGCCAGCGCCCGGATGGCCTCGGCATCGAAGGCGTTGCAGTCCTCGATGAAGGCGTTGGTGTAGTGCGTCTCCAGCGGCTCCGGGTCGGTGAGCCGCCCGTTGTCCTGATAGTACTGATAGGAGAAGGACCACTTCTCCGGATAGTTCCAGCCGACCGGCACGGAGTCATCGCTGCCGGTGGCATTGCGCAGGTAGGTGGTCATGATGTTGACGTCGGCCTGCACCGCCGCCTCCGTCATCGGGTCGGGCGCGGTCTCGGGCAGCAGCTCATAGAGCATGCGCACCGCGGCCTCCGGGTTCTCCCGGGTGAACACCAGGCCCTTGGCGACGGCGCGGCACATGCCGCGAACGGCGTCGGGGTTCTCGTCCATGAAGGCGTCGGAGGTGGCCAGGGAGAAGCCCGCCAGCTTGGGGATGATCGGGATCTCCATCGTGCGCAGCGGCACGCCGCGGTTCTCGATCGCGGCGTACATGATGTCCCACAGCGCCAGCACGTCCACCTGGTCGGCCGCCAGGGCGGAGGCCGCCTGGCCGCCGGTGCCGGTGGCCACGATGCTGTAATCGGTCTCCGCAAAGCCGAGATCGGCCATCATGCCCTTGACGATCGGCACCGCGCCCGACGCCAGGCTGGCGGCGCCGAAGGTCGCACCGCCCAGGTCCTCGATGCCGCCGATGTCGGACCCGTCCTTGACCGCGAGCTGATAGCCGCCCTGGCGGCGCACGGCCATGATGCCCGTGATCGAGCCCCCCTTCTCGCGCACCGACATGATGACCTCGGGCGCGGTGGTGGCGAACGCGGCGTCGCCGCTCTGGAGGATCTGCGCCGCCAGGGTGCTGCCGCGCACGCCCTCGATATTGACCTTGAGGCCCTCCTCCGCGAACCAGCCCATCACCTGGGGCACGACGTAGAGGAAGATGTCCTCGCCCACGCCGACCTTGGCGTGGCCCTGGACCAGGGTGACCTCGGTGGGCTCCTGGGCCAGCGCGGGGGGGACCGCGGCCAGGGACCCGATCGCCGCCAGACCGACCAGCGTGGCCCCGGCGACATGCCTGACTGTCTTGAACATTATGAGTCTCCCAGTGTCTCCCGTTTGTTATCGCCCCGGCGGCCCGTGCGGCCGCCGGGGATGTCCGCCGCCGGCCTCACACGGAGTCCAGGTCGGCCTTGCGCCCCCGGTGGGACCAGAAGCAGAAGTGCCGCTCCAGCGCCCGCATGGTCAGGTGCAGGCTCAGGCCCATCGCCGCGAGCACGACGAACAGGGCGTAGACCGAGGCGATGTCGAGCAGTTCGTTGCGTTGCAGAATGAGCATGCCGATCCCGGCCTGGGCGCCGACGAACTCGCCCACGATGGCGCCCAGGATCGACAGCACCGCCGCCATGTTCAGGCCCGCGAAAATGAACGGCAGGGCGCTGGGCAGGGTGATCTTGAAGAAGATCTGCATCGGCGTGGCGTTGCACGACCGCGCCAGGTCGATGCGCGCCGGATCGACAGAGTTGGCACCGGCGATCGAGTTCACCAGCAGCGGGAAGAAGGTGATGATGGTGGTGATGAGGATCTTGGGCTCGATCCCGAAGCCGAACCAGATCACGAACAGCGGCGCCACCGCGATCTTCGGCAGCGACTGAATGGCGATGATGTAGGGGTAGAGCACGCGCTCCACGAGGCGCGAATGCGCCACCGCCATCCCGATGGTGATGCCGGCCCCGGAGCCGATCAGGAACCCGGACAGCGCCTCGAAGGCGGTGACGCCGGCATGGTACCAGAAGCCGCTGGGGTCGAACGGCGATGCGCTCAGGCCCGAGACCAGCGCGGACCAGACCATGCCCGGCGGCGGCAGGATGAACTCCGGCGGCTCGAAGATGACGGCCGCGGCGTGCCAGATCGCGATCAGCACGACGAACAGCAGCGGCGAGAGCACGTACTCGGGCCGCTCCCGCAGGAGACCCAGCAGAGGAATTTCGAGGCGTCCGCCCTGCGGCCCGGCGGCCTTGCCCGGACGCCCGGGCGGCCTGGTCGCGGTGGCGGGGTGCGTGGTGGCCGTATCAACCATCAGGACAGGTCCTCCGAAGCGTTGAGGAGGCGGCGGATTTGCGAGGCGAAGGCCCCGAAGGCCTCGCTGTTGATCATCTCCAGCCGGCGCGGTCGCGGCAGGTCGATGTCCAGAACCCGGGCGATGGCACCAGGCCGCGCCGTCATCACCACGACCCGGTCGGCCAGGAACACGGCCTCGGAGATGGAGTGGGTGACGAAGATCACGGTCTTCCGGTTCTGCTGCCAGATGCGCAGCACCTCCAGGTTCATCTGCTCGCGCGTCATGGCGTCGAGGGCGCCGAAGGGCTCGTCCATCAACAGCAGGCGCGGGTCCTGGATCAGCGCCCGCACGATCGCGGCGCGCTGCTGCATGCCGCCCGACAGTTCCTCGGGATAGCGGGTCTCGAAGCCCTCCAGGCCCACCAGCTTGAGCAGGTCGTGGGCGCGGTCGGTGTAGTCCTTGCGCTTGCGGTTGCGGCCGAACTCGATCGGCAGCAGCACGTTGCTCAGGATGGTGCGCCAGGGCAGCAACACCGGCTGCTGGAACACCAGCCCGACCTCCTGGCTCGGCCCCTTCAACGGCGCACCGTTGATCGTCACCCGGCCGCTGGTGAAGGCGAGCAGGCCCGCCAGGATCTTCAGCAGGGTGGACTTGCCGCAGCCCGAGGGACCGACGATGGCGACGAACTCGCCGTCGCGGACATTCAGATTGATTTCATGCAGCGCATGCACGTCTCCGTGCCGGACCGTGCGGTAGACCTTATTGAGGGCGTCGATCTCGACGATCGGTTCGGCCTCGGCGGCCGCCTGATGCGGTCCGGTGGCCTCGACGGGCGCCAGCGGCTGTACGGCCTGACGCATACTCACCTCCCTGATGTCGTGGGCGCCACCGGCGGGCCCGGGACGCGTCACGCGGACGCCGCCGGCGCGCCGTACTTGGCGTCGTAGGAGTCGGTGGTGAGAAGCCGCCGCTCCAGCGCGCGGGCCTCCTGCAATCCCATCAACTCCCAGATGTCCTCGATCCCGACCAGCAGGTCGGTGCGATTCACCGTCTCGCCGCTGGCCACGACCTCCTGCATGACCGACAGGGCCTGCGACATGCCCTTGATCGCCGCCGCCGGCAACATGCGCGGCAGGCTGATGCGGCGCACGCCCAGCGCCCGCAGCCGTGGCAGCGGAATCAGGGGCGTCGTGGGCCGCTCGCGGATGCCGAAGCCCATGTTGATGCTGACCGGCACGCCGGCGGCGTCGACGATGCGGGCGATGTCGTCCTCGGTCCGCACCGCGTCGGGGAAGATCATGTCCGCCCCGGCGGCGGCGTAGGCGCGGACCCGCGCCAGCGCGGCCTCCAGCCCTTCGGTCGCCAGCGCGTCGGTGCGGGCCACGATGACGAAGGCATCGTCGCGCCGGGCCAGGCAGGCGGCCTCGATCTTTTTCGCCATCTCGGCCAGCGGGACCACTTCCTTGCCCGGCATGTGGCCGCAGCGCTTCGGCGACACCTGGTCCTCGATGTTCACCCCGGCGACGCCGGCTTCCTCGAACTGGCGCACGGTGTGGAAGACGTTGACCGGGTTGCCGTACCCGGTGTCGGCGTCACAGGTCAGCGGAATGTCGACAGATCGGGCCAAGTTGCGGCAATGGGTGACGTTCTCGCTCAACCCCATGACACCGATGTCCTCCAGGCCGAGCAGCGCGTTGGCGATCGCCGCCCCGCTGGTCGCGGCCGTCCTGAAGCCGGCCGCCGCCACCAGGCGGGCGCTGTAACCATCGTAAACACCAGGGGAAACGATGAACTCGCCGGAGTTCAGCAGCTCCCGATATCGTTGGGCTTTCGTCAAGACAGGGCCTCCCGGAAGAACGTCGCGCAGCAACCCGATACCGGAACAACACTCACCCGGCCCCACCAAACTGTCAACACTTTTTCTGACCGCCCCGGGCGGGATTGGGGCGCCCCATCGTCCCGCGCGGCCGGCCCCCAAGGTCCCGGGACCATCTCGGTCGGGCGCGTCGGACCCGTCGGCGCCCCGCGCCACACCCATGGCGCGATCGGGTTCCCGCATTGATTATGGTCCCGAAAGCGGCTACAACCGGATCGTGGGGCTCGGGGACCGGAGGCCGCCCAGGGCGGGTGCGGTCGCGCGGCCCGTCATCGCACACCGGGAAGGGACGCGCCGACGCTCTTCCCATCCGGGAGGCACCGCGACCATGACCCAGGCGCCCGTCCGCTATCTCCAGGTCACACTCGATCTGCCGAGCGGGGCACAGCTCAACCAGATGTTCGCGCAGTACATGCGCGAGCTGCTGCCGACCTTTCAGGAAACGCCGTGGCCGGGCTGGCGGCTGGTCCTGTCGGCAACCCGAAAGCCGGGCGAGGAGCCGTCGAGCGCAGGGACGACACCCGACGTGCAGCAGTACCTGCATGTGTGGCGGGTGCGGGACTACAATTCCCTACCCTACATCATGGAGTACTTCGACGACGACGAGGTGTACCGGCAGCTCGACGGGATGGTGTTGCGCGAAGTCCAGGATTTCTTCGGTGCGCTCCAGTACAATCCGCTGTCGACCGACCCTGGCTTTCAGTTCCCGTCCAACACCCGCTATTACCTGCATATCACCTTCGATGTCGTGGCCGATCCCGAGCCGCTCTCGCAGTTCGAGACCTTCATGATCGACACCATCGCCGACCCCCAAAGCCCCATGGTGCGCGACTACGGCTTCACGTTCGTGCTGGGAAGCTACGCCCAGACCGGCCGGCTGCGGCGGTACGTCCATGTGTGGGCGACGCCGGCCGGACTGCCGCCGGCCGAGGAGGCGGTGGCGTGGCTGGCGGGCCAGCCGGCGGTGAAAAAGGCCATGACGGCCGCCCCGGCAGGTGATAATCCGCAATGGGCGCTCTGGCAGCCGATCGACTACGAAGCCGGCGCCGACACGCCCTGACGCCCGGGCGCGACCGAGACGCGTCGGTCGCGACGGTGGGCGACGGTGGGCGACGGTGGGCGACGGTGGCGCCACAGCCGTGCGACAGCCTTGCGGTGGCAAGTCATGCAGCAGACGTCCAGGACCACGACCCACGCGCCGGAGACGATCGGCCCCTACCGGGTGGTCGGCGTGCTCGGCCAGGGTGCGATGGGGATCGTCTACGCCGGGATCGACGCCCGCACGGGTACCGCGGCGGCCATCAAGACCGTCAACCGCAAGGAGGTCTCGCGGCTGCGCCAGATTCGCCGCGAGATTCGGGCGCTGGCCCGCCTGCACCACCCCGGCGTGGTCCGCATCCTCGACCATGGCGTGGCCGACGGCCTGCCCTGGTACGCGATGGAGCACCTGGACGGCACCAGCCTCAAGGATCTGCTGCGCCGCCACTGGCGCGACCCCGCCGCGCCGCCGAGGCCGGCCCCGGTCGGCGACACCACCGAGGACCTGACCCAGGACGTCACCGACGCCGCAGGCGTGGCGACCGGGGCCACCCAGGTCACCGACGCCACCGACGCCGCAGACGCCACCCAGGGCGCCGACGCCACCCTGGTCGCCGACGCCACCGACGCCACCGACGCCACGCAGGTGATCTTCCCGGACGGCGGCCCCGCCAGCGATGACGGCGCCATCACGGTCCAGGACCCGGGCGCCCCGCCGCACGCGTTCGGAGGCGGAGACGCCGACGCGCCGGCCGCCGACACACCGGTCCGGCCCCGGACCCGCCGCGCCGGTGGCCCGGCCGCCGCCGGGCACCTGGGCGAGGGCCTCTCGCTGCTCCAGCGGGTGTGCGAGACCCTGGCGTTCCTGCACGGCGAGGGCATCGTGCACCGGGACCTGAAACCCGGGAACATCTTCATCCGCCACTCGGGGGAACCGATCCTGGCCGACTTCGGCCTGGCCGAGGAGGCCGGCGGGGCCACCGGGCGGGAACAGATCGGCGAGACGCATCAGATTAGCGGCTCGCCCGCCTACATGTCGCCGGAGCAGCTCCGCGGCGATGCGCTGGACGCCCGCAGCGATCTGTACGCCCTCGGCTGCATCCTCTACCAGGTCCTCACCGGCGAGGCGCCGTTCGTCGGCAGCCAGACCCAGATCCTCTCGGGGCACCTTGAGCGCCACGCCGGGCCGCCCTCGGCCCGGGTGACCGGCGTTCCGCCGACGCTCGACCGGCTCGTCGACGCGCTGCTGGCCAAGGACCGGGCCGACCGCCTGGGCTTCGCGGAAACCGTGGCCTGTGCGCTGGCCGATCTGGGGACGCATCCGCCCGTCTGGTCGGTACCCGCGCCCGCCGCCAAGCCGTATCTGTACCGGTCGTCCTTCGTCGGCCGCCAGGATGTGCTCGCGGCCCTGGACGAGCATCTCGCGCGGGCCCGCGCCGGAACGGGCGCCCTCGCCCTGGTGGCCGGGGAGAGCGGGGCCGGCAAGACCCGGCTCGCCCTGGAGACCGGTATCCTGGCGCGCCGGCGGAGCCTGGAGGTGATCACCGGGGACTGCCCGGCGGCGGGCGACGGCGACGGCGCGGCCCGCTACGGCCGCGGCGCGCCGTTGCAGCCGCTGCGCCCCTTCGTGGAGGCGCTGGCGGACCGGTGTATCGCCGGCGGGCCGGCCGAGCAGGCCCGTCTTCTGGGCGATCGCGCGGCCGTGCTGGCCCCCTACTTCCCGGTGCTGAAGACGGTGCCCGGCGTCGCCGCCCTGCCCGCCGCGCCCCCGCTGCCGAGCGCCGCCGCGCGCGACCGCCTGTTCCGCGCCCTGGCCGACAGCCTGGCGGCCTACCTGGTGGACCGCGCCCTGCTGCTGGTGCTGGATGATCTGCAATGGGCCGACGAACTGACCCTCGGGGTCCTGCGCCACCTGCTGGACGAGGTCCTGCCCGGCCTCCCGTTGCTGGTCGTGGGCGCGTTCCGGGCCGAAGAGCGCACCCCGGCCCTGGATGCCCTGGCCCGCGACCCCGCCGTCGACGCCCACACCCTGCACCGCCTGACGGCCGCGGACATCGGTGCCATGGCGGGCGGCATGCTGGCCATGCGCAGCCCGCCCGCCGGCTTCGTGCGCTTCCTGGCCGAGCGCAGCAACGGCAATCCGTTCTTCATCGCCGAGTACCTGCGCAGCGCGGTGTCCGAGCGGGTGTTGGCGCGCGACCGCAGCGGACGCTGGACACTCTCGGGACAGGACGTCGGGGGCGCCCCGGACTACGAGTCGCTGCCGCTGCCCGGGTCCCTGCGCCAGTTGATCGACCTGCGTCTCGGCAAGCTGACGGCGGCGGACCGGCGGGTGGTGGACCTCGCCGCGCTGATGGGCCGCCACCTCGACAGCACCGTGCTGGGCCGGGCCGCCGGACTGTCGGACGCCGCCATGACGGAGGTCGCGGACGAGCTGGTCTCGCGCCAGATCGTCGAGCCGGCGGAGGGCGAGGGCTACCGCTTCGTCCACGACAAGATCCGGGAGATCGCCGACGCCGGCATCCCGGCCGACACCCGCCGCGCCCTGCACCGGCAGTTGGCCCAGGCGATCGAGGCCGTCTACCCGGCGGGCGAGGCGCGCGACGACCACCGCGCCGACCTTGGACGTCACTGGGCGCTGGCCGGCGAGCCGGCCCTGGCGGTGCCGCACCTGCGCGCCGCCGCCGAGCGGGCCGAGCGGTTCCAGTCGGTGGCCGACGCCATCGGGCTGTACCAGGCGGCCCTTGACGCGGTGGCCGGGCTGCGGGCGCGCGGCGATGACGACGGCCGCTGGCGTCGCGAAGCCGTGACCCTGAACGAGCGGCTCGGCGATGCCCTGGCCCTCCAGAACCGCCATGCCGACGCCCGGGCGGCGTTCGCGCGCACCGCGACCGACGCCACCGATGACCGGGTGACCCTGGCGCGGCTGCACCGGAAGGCCGGCAAGACCTACGAGATCGAACACGACCACGACGCCGCCCTGCGCACCTACCGCGACGGCGAGATCGCGCTGGGTGACCAGGACGCGCTCGACGCCGCGGGGCGTCAGGAGTGGATCCAGATCGTCCTCAACCGTGTCTGGGTCTACTACTGGCTGGACCGCCCCGGGGACATCGACACCGCGCTGGAGTCCGTCCGGCCGTTCGTCGAAGGCGACCCCGTCCCGACCCAGCGCTATCACTACTTCATGGCGCTGGTGAACCGGAACCACCGCCGATACCGCTACCGCGTGCCCGGGGAGACGCTGGTCTTCGCCCGCCGCATGCTGGAGGCGGCGCAGGAGTCGGCGGGCGCGGCGGAGATCGCCTTCGCCCACTTCATCCTGGGCTTCGCCCTGTTGTTCGCGGGCGAGCTGGAGGAGGCCGAGGCGGTGCTGTTCGAGGCCGCCCAGGGCTGCCGCCGCATCGGCGACGCCGCCGGCGAGACCCGTGCCGTGGCCTATCTGGCGGTCCTGCACCGGCGCCGGGGCCGGGTGGAGCAGACCGCCGCGGTCGCCGAAACCCTGCTGGCGATCGCCAAGGCCCGACGCATGCGGGACTACCAGGGCGTTGCCCTGGCCGCGCTGGGCTGGGCGGCTTGGCGGCGCGGCGAGGCGGCGGCCGCCGACCGCCTGTGCGCATCGGCGCTGGAGACCTGGGCCGGCCTGTCGTTCGCTTATCCGTTCCAGTGGACCGCCGGCCTGGTGGCCCTGGCCCTGGCGCGCGACCGGGCCCCGGACGCGGAGATCCTGGCGCTGGCGCGCCGGCTGCACGAGCCGCCGCAATGCCACCTGCCCGACCCGATCCACGACGCGCTCGGCCGCGCCCTGGCGGCGGACGACGCGGCATCGGCGCGCGAGGCCCTGGCGGCGGCCGTGGACGCGGCGCGGGAGTTGGGGTTCCTGTGATCGGGCCGGGTGTGGGAGACTGGGGTCCGCGCGGCGCGCGTGCCGGAGGCGCCGACCCCTGACGCGGGTCGGGATGACACGAAACGGGGAGGCGTGATCCATGGATCTGGTCGTCGGAGCGACGGGCATTCTGGGACGGGACATCTGCCAGCGGCTGGCGGCGGCGGACCGGCCGGTGCGGGCGCTGGTGCGGGCCGGCAGCGCCCCGGACACGGTGGCCGCCCTGGGCGCCGCCGGCGTCCAGACGGTGGTCGGGGACATCAAGGATCCGGCCTCGCTGACGGCGGCCTGCGCCGGGGCCGACACCGTCATCTCCACCGCCTCCGCCACCCTGTCCCGGGCCGAGGGCGACACCATCGAGGCCGTAGACCACCAGGGACAGCTCGCGCTGGTGGCGGCGGCGCGGGCGGCGGGCGTGCGCCAGATCGTGTTCGTCTCGTTCCCGCCCGATCGGTCGTCGTTCCCGTTGCAGGACGCCAAGCGGGCCGTCGAGGCGGCGATCCGGGACAGCGGCGTGCCCTACACCATCCTGCAGCCCACGCACTTCCGCGAGGTGTGGCTGAGCCCGGCGCTGGGCCTGGACCCCGCCAACGCCAAGGCGCGGGTGTTTGGCGAGGGCGCCGGCCCGATCAGCTGGATCGCCATGGCCGACGTCGCCAAGGCGGCGGCCGCCGCCCTGGACACCCCGCAGGCGCTCAACCGCACCCTGCGGCTCGGTGGACCGGAGGCGCTGCCGCAGACCGAGGTCATCGCCCGCTTCGAGCGCGCCGCGGGACGGTCGTTCGAGCGCGAGGTGGTGCCGGAGGCGGACCTGGACGCGATGATGGCCGGCGACGACCCCCTGGCGCGGTCGTTCGGGGCGCTGATGATGATCTGTGCCCGCCATGGCTGCGCCATCGACAACACCGAGGCCCGGGAGGTGCTGGGCCACGACCCGAGCCCGCTCGACGCCTACATCGCCGCATGCCTGGCGGGCTGAGGCCGCGCGCGGATCACGCCGGCGCCGCCGGATCGTCCGCCGTGTCCGCCCCGTCCGGGGCGGCGGACGCGGGGGCCGGGTCGCCCTCGACATGGCGGACGTACAGGAACTCACGCACCAGCATTTGAAGGAGCGCGTGGCGATTGGCGAGGCCGAGGGCGCGGGCGTGCGCCTCCAGGTCGGCGGGCACCGGCTCGCCGCGCCGCTCCGTGAAGTGCCAGCGCAGCAGGCCGTCCGCGTCCTGGCCGCGGTCGGCCGCCCCGACGGCCTCCAGCCCGGCCTCGGCCAGCCAGCGCCGCTTGGCCTCGGCGCGCGTGGCCAGCGGCCCGTAGAGCCCGGCGCCGCGCAACGCATCGGGCACCTGGGCGCGGATGGCGTCGCGGGCCAGGGTCTCGACGCGGGCGATCCGGGCCTCGCGCGCGATGAAGGCGGTGAGGTCGTCGGCGTCCAGGCGCTGCACCGCCAGCCAGTCCGCGATCTCCGCCGGTGTGCGCAGACCGCGCTCCTGGAAGAAGCCGTGCAGCACCTCGCGGAACACGGCGCGGTCGAGCGGCGCCGGATGCCGCTCGGCCTCCTGCAGGGCCAGGGCGCGGGCGAAGCAGACCGACAGGGTACGGTGATAGTCGGTGCCGCGCAGGCGCAGCTCGTCCAGCAGCGCCTCCAGCGGCACGGCGTCCGGCACGGCGGCGGCGACCTGGTGGCCGTCCCGGCGGGCGACCTGCTCCCAGGCGTCGGTGCGCTCGAAATGGAAGGCGGGCGGCGGGGGCGGCGGCGCGGCCCCGTCCCTCAGGTCGGCCAGGGCGTCCAGCAGGGCGCGGGCGTCGGCGGCCTTGCGCTCGACCCGGCCGCCCGACAGCCACGCCGCCAGGGCGGCGGTCTCGTCGGCCGGCAGACCTGCGGCGGCGGCGTCCGCGAGCAGGGCCTCGTAGGATCGGTTGGGGTAGTAGGTCCGCTTGGCCAGGGCGATCAGGGCCTCATGGGTGGCGGGCGACACCACCCCGGCGGCCCGGGCCGCCTCCAGGGTGGCGCGCATATCCACCAGCGCCACGGAGGTCAGGGGATAGCCGATCTCGGCCGGCCCGTGCGCGACCGTCACCTCGTCGTCGTCCTCCAGCACCCCGTCCCGAAAGGCCGCGAACACCGCGCCAACCCCGACCATGCCGAAGGGATGCAGTTCTGCCGCCCTGAGCGCGCCCATGCTGGCGGCCCCGTACACCACCACGCCCCGGCTCAGCGCCCACAGGATCTCCTTGTGCCAGACCGCCGGCACGCGCTCGAAATAGCCGTCCACGATGCCGATGGCGCGCGCCCCCGCCTGCACGGCCCGCAGGACGTCGCCCTGCGACACCGGCGGGCGCAGGTCGGCCTCGGGCAGCCGGGCGGCGACCTCGCGCGCCGGCAGCGTGGGACCGAGAAAGACCACGAGGCTCATGCCGCCGGTGCTCCGCCGTCGGCCCGGTCCCGGGCGAGGGCCATCGCCCGCTCCCCGCGCACATACCCGGGCGCGTCGTGCAGGCCCTCCAGCCCCGGCACGATCACCCGCACCACCGCGATCCCGGGGATGCGGGCGGGGACCGTCACCACGGCCGCCTGGGTGATGCCGACCGCCGCCAGCCGCGCCAGGATCCAGGTCACATCGTCGTCGAAGCGGAGGGTCTCATGGCTGGGCACCGCCGCGAAGGCCCGCCCCGCCCCCTGCGGCGGCGTCTCCAGGCGCGCCCGCACCGCCGCCACCCGGTCGGGGTTGCGCGCGGTCTCGAACAGGGTGCGGTGGGCATCGTCGCGCGTGCCGGCAATGTAGGTCAGGCGGGTCTGGGCGGCCTCGGTCAGCGCCCGGCACAGCGCGATCGCGCGCGCCGGATGGCAGCCGGAGCCGTGGCTGGAATACACCTGCCCCAGGTGGTTGGTGGTGCGATCGGCCAGGGCACAGACGAACACCGGCACGCCGACGTCGGTGGTGATGTCCCAGACGCCGACCGCCAAGTCCGCCGCCGCCAGCCGCGCCAGAAGATCACGGGCCGTGGGGTCGTCGACGGTGTCCAGATCCAGCCGTCCGCGGTCGCTGTCGGTGCCGCCGCGCAGCGCCCACAGCGCCAGGGCGTCGCGCTCGATCACCTCGCACAGGCCGTGGCCGATCGCCTCCAGGGGATGGTTGCCGGAGGCGAGCCCGTTCGAACTCATCTGGAAATGCCCGCTCCCGGCCGGCAGCGGGCGGGTGTAGTTGGTATGCACCATCTCGAACGGCACCCACAGCGGCACCGCGGTGCGCCCGGGGGCCGCCATCAGATCCCGGGCCGCGCACCACAGGATCGGCGTGCGGGCGTCGAAGCGGCTCACCGACAGGCGCGGCAGCCGCTGCGTCGCCACGACGGCGTGGCCGGCGGCCCGCAGGTCGTGCTCCGACGTCAGCCGCAGCGCCAGATCCGGGTGTTCGGCATGGTGGCTCTCGATCGCCTCCATGACGCCGGACGCCTTGGCGGCCGCGAGGTCGATGCCCTTGCCCTGGGAGACCGCGACCGAGCGGGCATTGGGCCGATAGACCGCCACCACCGGCAGCCCGACCCGGTCCAGGCCGGTGATGGTGGCGATCCGGGTGATGCCCATCGCCGCCAGGTGGGGTGTCACGCAGGCCAGCGTCTCGGCCGGCGCCCGCAGGCGATGGGTGCCGGTGCGGTAGCCCTTGCCGGCATCCGCCGGAGTCGGGCCGGACGGCGCGCCTTCCGCACGGTCCGGCCCGTGGCGGGACGATCCGTCCACGCCCTTATTCGTCGGAGCGGATGGCACTCAGGTCGATCAGGTAGCAGGCCGACCCAATGCCTTCCCCGGTCTGGGAAATCGAGGCGAGAATCGCGCCGCGGTCGATCAACTGCGTGACTTCGGCGCGCAGGTCATCCGGAACCGTTTGTTTTTGCCACGTTTCCATGGGGACATAGTACAACTCCGCGCCCCATTTGATGGTGATCCCATGCTCGTACTTCTTACTCATGAATCAATCCCCGGTCCGCAGTAAATGGAGCCAACAGCTTATCAGACGCCCGACTGAACCGTGAAGAATTTTCCCTTAAAACCATGGGACGATTTTCTTCAAAATGCAGGCATGGCATGATAGCCTCGTTCGTTCGTCAGCCAGAGACGATTTCATGACCGTACAATGGGTTGGGCCTCTCGCGTGGTCTCCTCGGACGACGATACAACCAGCGACCTGACGGTTCACCTTGAATACGACAAGTCAGGTCCGGTCACCAAGGGCGGCGTGCTGCCGTCCCTCGTGGCGTTGACCGGGCACGATGCCGGGCGCATCTACGTGCTCGACAGCTACGAAACGCTGCTCGGGCGCGCTGATGAGTGCGATATCCAGGTCCTGGAGGCCACGGTCAGCCGCCGGCACGCGCGCCTCATCTCCACCGCGGACGGCGTCGAGGCCTTTGACCTGCGCTCCAGCAACGGCCTGACCGTCAACGGCGACCGTGTCGACCGGCGCGTCCTCCACGACCAGGACGTGATCGGCCTTGGCGGCAGCGTCTCGTTCAAGTTCGCCTACGTCACCGAATCGGAGCAGCACTACCAGAACCGCCTGTTCGACAACGCCGCACACGATCCGCTCACCCGCCTCTACAACAAAAGATACTTTCTTGGCGTACTGGAGCAACGCCTGGCCGCGGCCCGCAAGCGACTCGACCGTCTGGCGCTGCTGATGGTCGATCTCGATCACTTCAAGGTCATCAACGACACCCACGGCCACCCCTTCGGCGACGAGGCCCTGTGCCACGTCTCCACCCTGTTGCGCCACGAGATCCGGGACAAGGACATCGCCGGCCGCTATGGCGGCGAGGAGTTCGTCATGGTGGTGACCGACGTGGATGCGGAGGGCGCGGTGCGGATCGCGGAACGGGTACGACAGGCGATCGAGAGCAACCCGCTGACATCCAAGGGCGAGCCCGTGCCGCTGACGGTGTCGATCGGTCTGGCGCTGGCGTCCGAGGTGAACGGGGTGGCCGAACGTTTCATCGCCCTCGCCGACGAGCGTCTGTACACGGCCAAGAGGAACGGCCGCAACCAGGTCTGCTCCGGCGCCGACACCGATCCCCGCCTGACCATGCAGTCGTAGGGCGGCCCATCACCGGAACCGGACTCTGTGTGTGCGCGGGGACCCGGTTTCGGGCGCGACGCAGCCCCCGGTGTCTGCGCCCTGTGGGACTTGCACCCCGGCGGCGAAGTGTATTGAGTAGGGCGCTCCGCGTCGGCCCCGGCCCCGGCCGTTTCCCGACCGCCATCCTCCATTCCCGCAGGGTTCCCGCCTCATGCCCCGCTCCGACCTGACCGTCGAGGACTACGTCACCGGCGTGCGCTCCGGCGACCGCGCCGCCCTGGGCCGCGCCATCACGCTGGTGGAGAGTCGCAACCGCCGCCATCAGGACATGGCCCAGGCGATGCTGCTGGAGCTGATCCCGCACGCCGGCAAGGCGCACCGGGTCGGCATCACCGGCGTGCCCGGCGTCGGCAAGTCCACGTTCATCGAATCCCTGGGCCGCATGCTGACCGCCAAGGGCCACCGGGTGGCGGTGCTGGCGGTGGATCCGTCCTCGACCCGCTCCGGCGGCTCCATCCTGGGCGACAAGACCCGCATGGAGACGCTGGCGACCGATCCCAACGCCTTCATCCGGCCGTCACCCTCGGGCGGGCGGCTGGGCGGCGTCAACCGGGCCACGCGCGAGACCATGGTGGTGTGCGAGGCCGCCGGCTTCGACGTCATCCTGGTGGAAACCGTGGGCGCCGGCCAGAACGAGACCGTGGTCGCCGACATGGTGGACTTCTTCCTGGTGCTGATGCTGGCCGGCGCCGGCGACGAGTTGCAGGGCATCAAGAAGGGCGTGCTGGAACTGGCCGACCTCATCGCCGTCAACAAGGTGGACAACCTGGGCGTCCAGGCCGCCCACCAGGCCGTGCACCAGTACAAGAACGCGGTCCACATCCTCCAGCCGCCCAGCCCGCACTGGGCGGTGCCGGTCATCACCTGCTCGGGCCTGTCCGGCAAGGGGCTGGACACGCTGTGGGAGAAGGTGGAGGCGCACTGGGAAACCCTGTCCGCCCACGGCGAGATCGAGGAGAAGCGCCGCCGCCAGCGCGTGAACTGGATGTGGTCGATGGTCGAGGACCGGCTGCTGGACGCGGTGCGCGCCCATCCCGAGGTGCGCGAGCGGCTGCCCGACCTGCTCAAGGGCGTCGACGACGGTTCACTGACCGTCACCCTGGCGGCGACGGAGATCCTGGAGAGCTTCGGGGTGAAGGCGGAGTAGGGCCGACCGCGCAGCCGGACGGCGGGTGCACCGCCGTCCGTTGCGAGGCTCAGAAAAGCCCCTCCAGAATCCCGCGCTCGCGGCGCTCGATCGACGGCGAGGCGCCGGTGGTGGGCGGGCGGCCCAGCGCCCGGTTCTCGCGCAGGCGGCGGCTCTCGGCGGCGGCGTCGACCTCGGTGCCGAAGCTCTCCGGCTCGCGCCAGAACAGCAGAACGTCGGCGAAGCCCTCGCTCTCCGCCGCCAGCGCGCTGGTCTCCTCGTCCACCACCGTGCGGATATCCGGGATCGCCTCGTCGGTGCGCGCCTTCTCCAGCAGCGCACGCTCGCCCGCGCTCACCCCCTCGGGCAGCGGCCGGCGGCGCGCGGTGGACTCGGCCGGCGCGCCGGTGATGACCCGCCGGGCCTGGTCGCGCACCGTCCCCTCCTGCGGGCGCGGCGCGCCGGGGCGCGGCGGGCGCAGGTTGTATTCCGGGGGCAGGCTGAGGGGGGCGCGCGTCACCACCGCGAACTCGTCGGGGGGCTCCTTCTCCAGCCCCAGCGCGCGCTTCGGGTTCTCGCAGCCGGTCAAGCCGGCCAGCAGGCCCGCCGCAACCACACCGGCGATCCAGGCTCGCATGTCGGCGCTCCAGCGATTTCGTCAGCTCTTGAAAGTCTTAGGCGATTTCCGACCGCCGAACAAGGCGTCCCACACCAGCAACGCGGCGCCCACGGAGATGGCCGCGTCCGCGACGTTGAAGGCGGGCCAGTGGTAGCCGGCCCAGTGCACATCCAGGAAGTCCATCACCGCACCATACAGCGCGCGGTCGATGGCGTTGCCCAGCGCGCCGCCGATCACCAGCCCGAGGGCCACCACCAGGAGCCGGCTGTCGGCGCGGCGCAGCCACCAGGCCAGCAGCGCCGACACCGCCAGCGCAAGGCCGGTCAGCAGCACCGGCGTCCAGGGCGAGCCGGAGGCGAACAGGCCGAAGCTCACCCCCCGGTTCCACACCGTGACGATGTTGAAGAACCCCGTCACCGGCAGACCGCCGAACGGCGGTTGCAGCCCGACGAACACCGCGTACTTGGTGATCTGGTCGAGCACCAGCACCACCACGGCCAGCCCCAGCCCGTTGCGCAAGGGGTGTCGGGGCGCGCCGGTGTCGGTGTCGGTGTCGGTGTCGGATCGGGCCATCGCGGCTCAGTCCGCGGCCACGGGCAGCGCCGCCACCACGGCGTCGCAGCGGTCACACAGGCCGGGGTGAGCGTGGCTGCCCACGTCGGGCCGGACCTTCCAGCAGCGTTGGCACTTCTCGCCGTCGGCCCGATCGACCACCACCGCGACCTCCGCCTCGCCCTCCAGCCGGAAGGCGTCGGCCGGCGCCGGCTCGGTCGCGGTCAGCGTGATGTCCGAGGTGATGCACAAGGCGGCGAGGTCCAGCCCTTCGCACGCGGCCACCACGTCGGCCGGCGCATAGACCACCGGATGCGCCTGCAGGCTGGCGCCGATGCGCTTGGCGGCGCGGGCCTGCTCCAGCGCGCCGGTCACGGCCCGGCGCAGGCGCCGCACCTTGGCCCACTTCTCCGCCAGGACGTCGTCGCGCCAGGCGGCCGGGACGTCCGGGAACAGCCGGTCATGGACGGTCGCGTCGTCCCCGGGATGACGGGCCAGCCACGCCTCGTCGGCGGTGAAGCAGATGAACGGCGCCAGCCACCGCACCAGGTGATCGAACAGCAGGTCCAGCACGGTCCGCGCGGCGCGGCGGCGCGCATCGTCGGGGGCATCGCAGTACAGGCTGTCCTTGCGGATGTCGAAGTAGAAGGCCGACAGGTCGTTGGCGCAGAAGTGGTGCAGCTCCTGGAACAGGGTGTGGAAGTCGAAATCGTGGATACAGCGCCGCGCCAGCGCGTCCAGCTCGGTCAAGCGGTGCAGCACCCAGCGCTCCAGCTCCGGCATCTCCGCGACCGGCAGCCGCTCGGCCGCGTCGAACCCGTGCAGGTTGCCGAGCATGTAGCGCAGCGTGTTGCGCAGCCGGCGGTAGCTGTCGCCCACCTGCTTGAGGATCGAGCGGCCGAAGCGCAGGTCGTTGGAATAGTCGGCCGAAACCACCCACAGGCGCAGGATATCGGCACCCATGTCCTCCCAGACGTCCTTGGGCGAGATCACGTTGCCCTTGGACTTGGACATTTTGTCCTCGCCCTTCTCGTCCAGGATGAAGCCATGGGTCAACACGGCCTCGTACGGCGGGCGGCCGCGCGTGCCGCAGCTCACCAGCAGCGAGGAATGGAACCAGCCACGATGCTGGTCCGACCCTTCCAGGTACAGCGACGCCGGCCATTTGAGATCGTCGCGCTTTTCCAGCACGAAGGTATGGGTGGCGCCGCTGTCGAACCAGACTTCGACGATGTCGGTGATCTGGTCGTACTCCTCCGGATTGTGGTCGTTGCCCAGGAAGCGCGCCTTGGCGTCGTCGCGGAACCAGCAGTCGGAGCCCTCGACCTCGAAGGCGTCGGCGATCCGGTCCAGAACCGTCTGGTCGCGCAGCGGCTCGCCCGACTGCCTGTGCACGAAGATGGGCATCGGCACGCCCCACGCGCGCTGGCGCGAGACGCACCAGTCCGGCCGGCTCTCGATCATCGAGCGGATGCGGTTGCGGCCCGAGGCGGGCACCCAGCGGGTGGCGTCGATGCCCGCCAGCGCCTTCTTGCGCAGGTCGTTCGTCTCCATGGAGATGAACCACTGCGGCGTGTTGCGGAAGATCAGCGGCGCCTTGGAGCGCCAGGAGTGCGGATAGCTGTGCACCAGCGTGCCGTGGGCCAGCAGGGCGCCGACGTCCCTCATGGCGTCCAGTACCGCCGGGGCCACCTTGAACACGTGCTGCCCGGCGAACAGCGGCACGTGTTCGAAATAGGTGCCGTCGCCATCGACGGTGGCCGGCACCGCGATGCCGTGGGCCATGCCGAGCCAGTAATCGTCCTCGCCGTGACCCGGCGCGATATGGACGAAGCCGGTGCCCTGGTCGGTGGTGACGAAATCACCCGGCAGCAGCGGCACCGGGAAGTCGTAGCCGCGGTCATGCCAGGGGTGATGACACACCGTGCCGGCCAGATCGGCGCCCGAGACCGTGGCGGCGACCTCGTGCCCGGTGATGCCGGCGTCGGCGCACACCTGCTCCACCAGATCGCGCGCCACCGCGAACCGCTCGCCCGGCACCGCAAGGCTGCCCTCCGCGACCTCGGTCACCCGCACCACGGCATAGGTGACGTCGTCGCCATAGGCGATGGCGCGGTTGCCCGGCATGGTCCAGGGCGTGGTGGTCCAGATGACGACGGCGGCATTCTCCAGCGCCGGCACCGTCGTGCGGTGCACCGGAAAGCGCACCCAGATCGTGGTGGAGGTGTGGTCGGCGTATTCCACCTCGGCGTCGGCCAGCGCGGTTTTCTCCACCACCGACCACATCACCGGCTTGGCGCCGCGATACAGGCTGCCGTTCATCAGGAACGTGCCCAATTCGCGGGCGATCTGGGCCTCGGCGGCGAAGGCCATGGTGGTGTAGGGGTGGTCCCAGTCGCCGATGACGCCGAGACGCTTGAACTCCTCGCGCTGGACGTCGATCCACTTTTCCGCGAATTCACGACATTCCTTGCGGAACGCGATGGGATCGACGCTGTCCTTGTCCTGGCCGCGCTTGCGGTAGCCCTCCTCGATCTTCCATTCGATCGGCAGGCCGTGGCAGTCCCAGCCGGGCACGTAGTTGGCGTCCTTGCCCAGCATCTGGTGGGCGCGCACGATGACGTCCTTGAGGATCTTGTTGAGCGCGTGCCCCATGTGCAGGTGACCATTGGCATAGGGCGGACCGTCATGCAGCACGAACTTCTCGCGCCCCTTGGACTGCTCCCGCAGACGGCGGTACAGGTCCATGCGCTGCCAGCGCGCCAGAATCTCCGGCTCCTTCTTCGCCAGGCCGGCCTTCATCGGAAAGTCGGTGCGGGGCAGGAAGACGGTCGATTTGTAGTCCACGCTCATGGCTCAGGCCTTGGCTGCTTATGCACTGATCCAGACAAGAGATTCATTCGCTATTCTTTTGTCTGGATCGAAAGTGCACCAAAAACAATATTCTGTGCAGCGACGCTTACATTCAAGGGGGAGCCCCTTGAATGCGTCGCTGCACGAGCAGGCGGCGCGCCGCGTCGGCGTCGGCCGCGATCTGGGCCTTGAGGGCATCAAGGCCGTCGAATTTGCGTTCCGGTCGCAGGTGGGCGACCATGCGCACCCGCAGATGCTGGTGGTACAGGTCCCCGTCGAACTCGAACAGGTGAACCTCCAGCAGCGGCGCGCTGTTGTCGAAGGTGGGGCGGCGCCCGTAGTTCGCCACCCCGTCGTGCCACACGGTGTCGGGACCGCAGTCGACGCCGGCCTGCACGGCATAGACACCGACCGCCGGCGCGACGTAATCGTGCAGGCGCAGGTTCGCGGTCGGGAAGCCGATGGTGCGCCCGCGCGCGTCGCCGTGCTCCACCCGGCCTTCCACCTCCCACAGATGGCCGAGCACGGCCGCCGCCTCGTCCATGCGCCCGGCCCTGATGGCCTCGCGCGCCCGGGTGGAGGACAAGAGCCGGCCGTCACCGTCCAGCACCGGCGGCACCGTGGTCACCGCGAACCCCAGGTCGGCGGCCATGGCCCGCATCAGGGCGGCGTTGCCGCGCCGTTTGTGCCCGAAGGCGTAGTCCTCGCCGATCACCACGTGGCGCACGCCCAGGCCGGCGATCAGCACGGTCTCGACGAACCATTCCGGCGCATGCGACGAGAAATCCCGGTCGAAGTGCTGCACGTACAGGAAATCGGCCCCCAGGGCCTCGATTCGATGGGCCTTGGTGCGCAGACTGGACAGTGCGAACGGCGGCGCCTCGGCCTGGAACAGGCGGCGGGGGTGGGGATCGAAGGTCATCACGCCGAACGGGGCCTCCGGCCCCAGGGCCGTGGCGGCCCGGGCGGCGGTCTCGATCACCGCCTGATGGCCGCGGTGCACGCCGTCGAAGTTGCCCAGCGCCACCGCGCCGCCGCGACACGCGGGCGGAAGTTCCTCGTAGTGGCGCACGATGCGCATGATGCGTCGGGGCTCCCTCGGGGGCCGGCTGTGGGGGGCGGACGGAATGGAGCCCATGCGTAGGCGATCCCGCGCGGGCGCGCAAGGGCACAGTCGCGCCGGCACCGGGCCGCTCCCGGACCGGCGCGACGCCCGGGTGGGGCTCGTCACGGCCCCGGTACGGCCCTACATCGTCAAGAACAATGGGGCGTCGGCCATTCAGGGGCCTGGGCCAGCATGGACGCGCCGTCCGGACGGGAGGTCGCACGATGGGTCACACGATGGGTCTGACGATAGGTCACACGATAGGTCACACGATGGGTCAGGTGGCATGGGGCTGTTGAGGCGGGGCCGGTCGCGCCGGGCCGGACCCCCCGACGACGCCGCGGGGGTGTTGGCGCACCGGAGCGAACGCGTGGCCGGCGCGCTGCCGCCGCTGCTGGTGGAGGCCGAGCGGGTGGCGGCCACGGTGGCCCAGGGCCTGCACGGCCGCCGCCGCGCCGGCACCGGCGAGACCTTCTGGCAGTACCGCCGCTACGAACCCGGCGACCGGCCGCAGGCCATCGACTGGCGCCGCAGCGCCCGCGCCGATCCGGTGTTCGTGCGCGAACTGGAGTGGGAGGCGGCGCAGACGGTGTGGATCTGGTCGGATGCCTCCGGCTCCATGGACTACGCCAGCGACCGCGCCCTGCCCCGCAAGGCCGACCGCGCCGCCCTGCTGGCGATGGCGCTGGCGGTGATCCTGGACCGCGGCGGCGAACGCGTGGCCCTGCTGGACGCCGACCCGCACCGGGCGCAGCCGCCCGGCGGTGGCCGGCTGGCGCTGCGCCGGCTGGCCGACGCCTTGGAGCGCCCGCCGGCCGCCACCGGCTATCCGCCGGGTGCCTCGATGCCGCGCTATGGTCATGTGGTGCTGATCGGCGACTTCCTGGCGCCGCTCGACGAGACCGCGGCGGTGGTGCGCGGCCTGGTGGGACGGGCCGCGACGGGGGCCCTGGTGCAGGTCATGGATCCGGTCGAGGAGGCGTTCCCGTTCCAGGGCCGTGTCCGCTTCGAGGGCCTGGAGGCCGAGGGCACCCTGCTGCTCGACCGGGCCGAGGACCTGCGCGACGCCTACCGGCAGCGCCTGCACGATCACCGCGCCGGGCTGGAGGCCCTGGCCCGCTCCGCCGACTGGCGGCTGCTGACGCATCACACCGACCAGCCGCCGACCCCGACCCTGATGGCCCTCTATCAGGTGCTGTCGGGCGGGCGCGTGCCCCGGGCGTGGTAGGCGCCGTGGGGCCGTCGAGACCGAAGGACGCCGTGACGGGACCGAACGGGAGAGCCGCCGCATGCTGAGTCTGGGTCCGCTGGCGCTGACCGCGCCCTGGGTGCTGCTGGCCGCCGCCGCGCTGCCGGTGCTGTGGTGGCTGATGCGGGCGACGCCGCCGGCCCCGCGCCGGCTCGGCTTCCCCGCGATCCAGCTCCTGTTCGGGCTGCGTGCCGAACAGCACGCCTCGGTGCACACCCCCTGGTGGCTGATCCTGCTGCGGCTGGTGATCGCCGCGCTCGTGATCCTGGGGCTGGCCGGCCCGCTGCTCTACCCCGACGCCACCGGCCGGGGCGAGGGACCGCTGGTGCTGGTGGTGGACGACACCTGGGCGGCGGCGCCCACCTGGGACGATCGCCGCGCCGTCCTGCTCGACCTCGCCGACCGCCTGGAGCGCGAGGGTCGGCCGGTGCTGCTGCTGCCGACGGCGGCGCCGGCGCCCGATGCGGTCGCGCGCGCACCCGAGCCGATGGTGGCGACGGAGGCCGCCACCGCGTTGCGGGCGCTCGGGCCCAAGCCCTGGGGCAAGGACCTGACGGCCGCGCTGGCCCGCCTGGAGCCCGCGCTGCCGGAGCGCGGCGGCGCCCTGTGGATGCACGACGGCCTCGATGCCCCCGGCACCCGGGCGCTGACGGAGCGGTTGCAGGCCCTGGGCCGGCTGGAGGTGCGGCGCGCCGGGCCGGGCCGGAGCCCCCTGATCCTGCGCCCGCCCGCCCCCGGCGCGGCGACGCCAACGGTGACGGTGGAGCGGCCGGCCGGCGACCCGCTGCCCGAACGGGCACTGACCGTGCGGGCGCTGGACGCCGAGGGCCGCGTCGCCCTGGCGGTCGCCGCCGCGCTGCCGGCCGGCGCGGCCGCCACCGAGGTGCCCCTGGAGGTGCCGGCGGAACTGGCGGCCGACCTGCGCCGGCTCGATATCGCCGACCACGCCGGCGCGGGCGCGGTGGCCCTGCTGGGGGATGGCTGGCGCCGGCGCCCGGTCGGGCTGGTCAGCGAGGCGCCGGCCGGGCGCGCGCCGGTGCCGCTGCTCGATGAGGCCCACTACATCCGCCAGGCCCTGGCCCCGGTCGCGGACCTGCGCGAGGGCCCCCCGGGCGCCCTGCTGCAACGCGAGCTGTCGGTGCTGCTGATGACCGACGGCGCCCGCCCGGACGCCGACGCCGTGGCCGCGCTGGTGGACTGGGTGCGGCGCGGCGGCACCCTGGTGCGGTTCGCGGGACCGCGCCTGGAGCCGCTGGACCCCGCCCTTCTGCCGGTCCGCCTGCGCCCGGGCGAGCGCGCCATGGGCGGGGCGCTGTCCTGGACCGCCCCGGGGACCCTGGCGCCGTTCCCGGCCGACGGCCCGTTCGCCGGTCTCGCTCCGCCGGCCGACGTGGCGGTGGCGCGCCAGGTGCTCGCGGAACCGTCACCCGACCTGGCGGCGCGCACCTGGGCGCGGCTGGCGGACGGCACGCCGCTGGTGACGGGGGCGCCGCTGGAGCGCGGGCGGGTGGTGCTGGTCCATGTCACCGCCGACCCGCGCTGGTCGTCGCTGGCGATGTCGGGCCTGTTCGTCGACATGCTGCGGCGCCTGATCGAGACCAGCCGCGGCGTCGATGGCGCCGCAGCCGCGACCGCCGAGGGCGGCGCGCTGGCGCCCCACCGGGTGCTGGACGGTGTCGGGCGGCTCGCCGACCCGCCGCCGGGCACGCGCCCGCTGCCGGCGGCGCTGGTGGCGGACCCGCGCGTCGACCCGGCGCATCCCCCGGGCCTCTACGGACCGGCCGGGCAGCGCCACGCCCATAATCTCGGTGCCGCCCTGGAGACGCCGCGCCTGCTCGGCCGGCTGCCGTCGGGGGTGGTGGACGCCCGCCTGGACACCGCGGTGGCCGAACGCGACCTCAAGCCCGTGCTGCTGACGGCGGCACTGGTGCTGGCGCTGGTCGATCTGGTGGTGGCCCTGGTCCTGCGCGGCCTGCTGGGCCGGCCGCCGGGGACCGGCACGCCCCGGGCGGCGCGGACGGCGGCCGCGTCGGGGGCGGTGCTGCTCGCGCTGGCGCTGGCGGCCCCCATCCCGGGCCTGGCCCAGACCCAGACCGGAACGGGGACGGGCGCGGGCGGCGAGACGAGCATGGACCCGCTCGCCCTGGCCGGCGCGCTGGAGACCCGGCTGGCCTGGGTGGAGACCGGCAACGGCGAGACCGACCGCGTCTCCGCGGCCGGCCTGCGCACGCTGACCACGGTGCTGGCGCGGCGCACCTCCGCCGAACTGGCGGAGCCGGTCGCGGTGGACGTGGCGCGCGATCCGCTGGCGGTGTTCCCGCTGCTGTACTGGCCGGTCACCCCGGGTCAGGCGCCGGTGGACAGGCGCGCCCGGGGGCGGGTCAACGACTATCTGCGCACGGGCGGCATGATCCTGCTCGACGTGCACCCGGGCGGCGACCCGGCGACCACGCTGGCCGGGGTCGATATCCCGCCGCTGGCGGCGCTGCCCGAGGACCACGTTCTGACCCGCAGCTTCTACCTGCTGGACCGTTTCCCGGGCCGGACCGACGGCCAGACGGTGTGGGTGGAGGCCGACCCCAGCACCCACGACGGGGTGGCGTCGGTGATCGTCGGGGGCCACGACTGGGCCGGCGCCTGGGCCACCGACGCCACCGGGCAGGCGCTGTTCGCCACCGTGCCCGGGGGCAACCGCCAGCGCGAGATGGCCTATCGGTTCGGCATCAACGTGGTGCTGTACGCCCTGACCGGGAACTACAAGGGCGACCAGGTGCACCTGCCGGCCATCATGGAGCGGCTGACCAACTGATGAGCCGGCGCCACGCGGCGGCGCCCGGCCCTTGTCCTGACTGGTCAGGACAAGGGCCGGCCAAGACACGATCAGTTCGGCGCCACCCCGCGCAGGCGCAGGTTGCCCGGGTCGTACGGGCTCTCCGGGATCACGGTGACGCGGTGCCGGGTGCCGAGGATGTCCATGGACAGCTCGGTGCCCTCCGCCGCCAGATCCGGGTGGACCATGCCCAGGGCCAGCGACTGCTCGACGCGGAAGCCGTAGTTGCCGCCGGTGGCCCGCCCGACCAGCGCCGCGCCGTCGTAGATCGGGTTGTTGCCCAGCGCATCGGCGTCGGTGACGTCGTGCACGGCCAGGGTCACGAAGCGGTTCCGGAACCCGGCGTCGCGCCAGCGCAGCAGGCCGTCGCGGCCGATGAAGTCGCCCTTGTCCGGCCTCAGGAAGCGATCCAGCCCGGAATCGTAGGCGGCGTACTCGATCGACATTTCGGTGCCCACCATGCGGTAGGACTTCTCCAGCCGCAGCGTGTCCATGGCGCGGATGCCGAACGGCTTCAGGCCCAGGTCGGCGCCGGCCGCCATCAGGGTGTCGAAGATGTGGTTCTGATATTCGATGGGATGGTGCAACTCCCAGCCCAGCTCGCCGACGAAGTTGACGCGCAGGGCCTTCACCGGCGCCATGCCGAGGACGATCTCCTGGCCCGACAGCCACGGGAAGGCCGCATTGGAGAAGTCCGCGTCGCTGACCCGCTCCAGCACCGTGCGCGCCTTCGGCCCGGCCAGGACCAGCACGCCCATGGCCCCGGTCAGGTTCTGCATCTGCACCGAGCCGTCGTCCGGCATGTGCCGGCGCAGCCAGTCATGGTCGAGCCGCTGCCAGGCGCCGGCGGACACCAGATAGAACAGGTCCGGCCCCTCGCGCTGGATGGTGAACTCGGAATGCACACCCCCGCGCGGCGTCAGGGCATGGCACAGCCCGACCCGGCCGGTCTTCTGCGGCAGCCGGTTGGCCACCAGCCGGTCCAGGAACGCCTCCGCCCCTGGGCCCGAAATCCGCGCCTTGGCGAACGCCGTCATGTCCAGCAGGCCCGCATTCTCCGCGACGTTGCGGGCCTCGGCGCCGACGTGGTCGAACCAGCGCGAACGGCGGAACGACCAGTGGTCCTCGCGCGGCACGCCCTCGGGCGCGAACCAGTTCGGGCGCTCCCAGCCGAACTTCTGGCCGAACACCGCACCCAGGTCCCGCATGCGCTCGTAACACGGCGCGGTGCGCAGGGGCCGGCCGGCCGGGCGTTCCTCGTCCGGGAAGTGCACCGTGAAGACGTTGGCGTAGGCCTCCTCGTTCTTGCGCCGCAGGTATCCCTTGGTGGCGTAGTCGCCGAAGCGGCGCGGATCGACGCCCAGCATGTCGATGCTCGGTTCGCCCTCGACGATCCATTCCGCGATCTGCCAGCCCGCCCCACCGGCCGCGGTGATGCCGAAGCTGTGACCCTCGTTGAGCCAGAAGTTCCTGAGGCCCCAGGCCGGGCCGATGATCGGGCTGCCGTCCGGGGTGTAGGCGATGGCGCCGTTGTAGACCTGCTTGACGCCGACCTCGCCGAACGCCGGCACGCGGAAGATGGCGCCCTCGATATGCGGTTCCAGGCGCTCCAGGTCGCCCTGGAACAGCTCCCATTCGGTGTCGGGACGCGGGTCGTCGACATAGCAGCAGGGCGCGCCCGTCTCGTACGGCCCCAGCAGCAGGCCGCCGTTCTCCTCGCGCATGTACCAGGCGTTATCGGAATCGCGCAAAACGCCCATCTCAGGCAGGCCCTGGTTGCGTCGGGCGACGATCTCCGGGTGCGGCTCGGTGACGATGAACTGGTGTTCGACCGGGATCACCGGCACGTCCAGCCCCACCATGCGGCCGGTCTGGCGGGCGAAGTTGCCGGTGCAGGCGACCACGTGTTCGCAGGTGATGGTCCCCTTGTCGGTCTCCACCACCCATTCGCCGTTCGGCTTCTGGGACAGCCCGGTGACGGTCGTGTTGCGGTGGATGGTCGCCCCGCGGGCGCGCGCGCCCTTGGCCAGCGCCTGGGTCAGGTCGGCCGGCTGGATGTAGCCGTCGGCCGGGTGCTGGATGGCGCCGATGAGCCCCTCGATGGTGCACAGGGGCCAGATGTCCTGGACCTGCTCAGGGGTCAGGAACCTGACCTCGACGCCGATGGTCTCGGCCACGCCGGCGTACTGGCGGTACTCGTCCATGCGGTCGCGGGTCTGGGCCAGGCGGATGTTGGAGACGTTGCGGAAGCCGACGTCCTGCCCGGTCTCCGCCTCAAGCGCCTGATAGAACTTGACCGAGTACTTGTGGATCTGACCCACCGAATAGCTCATGTTGAACAGGGGTAGCAGCCCGGCGGCGTGCCAAGTGGAGCCCGATGTCAGCTCCCGGCGCTCCAGCAGCACGACGTCCGACCAGCCCTTGGCGGCCAGGTGATACAGCGTGGACACGCCGACGACGCCGCCGCCGATGACCACAACGCGCGCTTGATCCTTCATCCGACCCTCCCTGGTGCGGCGCCCCCTATCGGTGGCGTGTCGGTGTGTCGTCCGGTTCTGGTTTTTGGTCTTGGGTCATCATCGGGGGTGCGCGGTCCGGGATGCGGGGCGCGGGCCCGTCGCCGCGCGCGCCCGCAGGCTCCCGGCTCAGAAATCCCCCGGCTCGGCGGCGATGCCGGTCATGGCGTCGAGCAGCCACGCCACCGTGTAGCGAGCGAACGAGTTGCGCACCCAGACCTCGATGGCGTCGGCCCGGTCCGGTCCGTCGTCGGTGAAGCGCAACAGCACCCGGGTGCGCGCAAGCAGGGTCTGGACGCAGGCGCCGGCGCCGATCGCGCGCGGATGCAGGTCCAGCGTGCAGCCCTTGGACAGCACCAGCCGCGCCCGCGGCCCCGTCAGCACCAGCGTCGTGTAGGTGTGCGAGGTGTCGGTGACCCCGAGCCAGCCATCGTTGGCGCGGGTCTCGCGGATCGCCGCTTCGAGCGCCGGGGCGGTGCCGTCGGGGGCCACCAGCAGCCACTCGTCCGGCCCCAGCCACAGCGCCAGCCGGCGACCGTCGGCGCTGGCGGTCCAGGTGTTGGGCGTGGTCGGCGGGGTGACCCCGTACAGGCGCCCGATCTCCGGCAGCAGGCCCTCGGTCGCGCGCAGGGTCAGGGCCGTGCGCGGCAGCGTCGAGGACAGCGTGACCAAGGGGCCGCTGGCCGCCGCCATCGCCCGTTCCAACGGGTAGAGCGGGCTTTCCCAGCGCCCGCCCGGTCCACCGGGGGCGCCGAATCCGGCGGTCGGACCGGCCGCCGGATCCGACGGTTCAAGCAGCGCGGCGGGCAGCGTCGGGGTGTCCATCACGGCGCGCTCCTTCCTTGTCGTACATCACGGGATCGCAAATCACGGCCGGGCGCTCGCCGTCGGGCAGCGCCACCGACACGGTGTCGCCGATCCGCGCCCGCCCGCCGGCCACCAGCGCCAGCGCAAAGCCGCTGTCCAGCGCCGGACTCCAGTAGCTGGAGGTGATGAACCCCAGCATGGGGACCGGCGGCGGCCGCCGCGCCGCCCCCGGCTCCACGATCTGACTGCCCTCCGGGAACACCTGACGACTGTCCTTGGGGCGCCGGTCCTTGGGCCGCAGGCCGACCAATTGCCTGCGGTCGGGCCGCAGCATGTCCGGCCGGCTCAGCGAGCGTTTGCCGATGAAGTCCGGCTTGGTCTTCGAGACCAGCCAGTCCAGCCCCAGGTCGCCCGGGGTCTGGGTGCCGTCGGTCTCCTGGCCGACGATGATGAAGCCCTTCTCGGCGCGCAGCACGTGCATGGTCTCGGTGCCGTAGGGTGTGACCCCCAGGTCAACCCCGACCCGCAGGATGGCGTCCCACAACGCCCCGCCCTGGTGCCAGGGGACGTTGATCTCGTACTGCAACTCGCCGGTGAAGCTGATCCGGAAGACGCGGGCGTGCAGCCCCGCGACCACCGCCAGGCGCCAGCTCAGGAAGGGGAAGGCGGCCGGCGACAGGTCCTGACCCGACGCGAGGCGCGCCATCAGGACCCCCGCCCGCGGCCCGGCGAGGCCCACGGTGGCCCACTGCTCGGTGACCGAGGTCAGGCGCACCCGCAGGTCCGGCCATTCGGTCTGGAGATACGCCTCCAGGTGATCCATCACGGCCGCCGCGTTGCCGGTCGTGGTGGTCATCAGGTAGCGGTCCTGGTCGATCCGCGCGGTGGTGCCGTCGTCGAACACCATGCCGTCCTCGCGGCACATGACGCCGTAGCGCACCCGGCCGATCGCCAGCTTTTTCCAGGCGTTGGTGTAGACCCGGTTCAGGAATTCGGCGGCGTCCGGTCCCTGGATGTCGATCTTGCCCAGGGTGGACGCGTCCAGCACGCCGACCGCCTCGCGCACCGCCCGGCACTCGCGGGCCACGGCGGCGGCCATGTCCTCGCCGGCGTGGGGGTAGTACCACGGCCGCTTCCACTGGCCGACGTCCTCGAACTCCGCGCCCAGCGCCACGTGGCGGTCATGGATCGCGGTCAGCCGCGCCGGGTCCAGGTGGTCGCCGCGGTCGCGTCCGGCCATGGCGGCAAACGTCACCGGGGTGTAGGGCGGACGGAAGGTGGTGGTGCCGACCTGCGGGATCGGCCGGTTCAGGGTTTCCGACAGGATGCCCAAGGCATTGATGTTGGCGGTCTTGCCCTGGTCGGTGCCGAAGCCGGTCAGGGTGTAGCGCTTGACGTGCTCGACGCTCTCGAAGCCCTCGCGCGCGGCCTGGCGGATGTCGTGGGCGGTGGTGTCGGTCTGGAAGTCGACGAACGGCTTGCCCCAGGCGTGCTCCTGGCCCGCGGCCGGCCGTGCCCACCACAGCGGTGCGATGGTGCCGGGCTCGGGTGCCACCACCGCCGGCGCCGGCCGGGCCGGTCCGGGATCGAAGCCGGCCCGGCGGACGGCCTCGGCCCCGGCGGCCGCGCCCTCGGCCAGACACTCGGCGAGGGCGACGGTGCCGGCGCAGGCCCCCACGCACGCCTGATCCTGCACGGCCCGGTCGGGCACGAAGGCCACCCGGTCGTCGTCGTAGCGCAGCCGGCCGCCGGACTGACTGAACAGATGCACCACCGGCGACCACCCGCCGGAGACCAGCAGCAGGTCGCAGGCCACGGTGTCGAGGGCATGCGGCAGCGCACGGCCGGCGCCGTCCCGCTTGGTCACGCTCGCCCCGGTGACGCGCGCGGTACCGGTGGTGCCCCCGATGACGTAGCCGGTCATGATGCGCAGGCCCGCCGCCCGCGCCCGCGCCGGCAGCCCCGGCCCGGGCTCCAGTCGGGAATCCACGATCGCCCGCACCGAAGCCCCGGCGGCGTGCAGGTCCAGCGCCGCCTCGTAGGCGGCATCGTTGTTGGTGAACAGCACCACGTCGCGCCCCGGCAGCACCGCCCAGCGGTGCAGGTAGGCCTGCGCGGCGCCCGCCAGCATGATGCCGGGGCGGTCGTTGTCGCCGAACACCAGCGGCCGCTCGTGCGCGCCGGTCGCCAGCACCACCCGGGCGGCACGGATGTGCCACAGGCGCTGGCGCGGCCGCCCGGCCGGGGCCTGGTCCAGCGGCAGGTGATCGGTGACCCGCTCCAGCGCCACCAGGTAGTTGCGGTCGTAGTAGCCGGTCACGGTGGTGCGCGGCAGCAGGCGCACCGCCGGGCAGGCGCGCAGACGGGCCTCGACGGCGGCGACCCAGTCCGGGCCGGACCAGCCGTCGATGCGGCGGTCGCGGGCCAGCAGGCTGCCGCCCAGGCGCTCGTCCTGCTCGGCCAGGATGACGCGCGCGCCGGAGCATATCGCTGATTGGGCCGCCGCCAGCCCGGCCGGGCCGGCGCCGACGATCAGCACGTCGCAGTGCACATGGCGGTGGTCGTAGCGGTCCGGGTCCGGCTGCGTCGGCGCCTTGCCGAAGCCGGCGGCGCGGCGGATCAGCGGTTCGAAGCCGTGCTGCCACATCCATTGGGAGCCGTGCATCACCTTGTAGTAGAACCCGGCCCCCATGATGCGCTCGGCCGCCCCCAGGCCGGCGCCCAGGTCGCGCTCGACCGACGGCCAGACGTTGACGCTGTCCGCCTCCAGGCCGTCCACCAGCGGAACCTGGGTGGCCCGGCAGTTGGGGTCGGTGCGCGCCGGGTCCTGGCCGTGAAGCTGGACCAGGCCGCCCGGGTCCTCAGGCCCGGCGGCCAGGAGGCCACGCGGCCGGTGATACTTCATGGAGCGGCCCACCAGATGGACCCCGTTGGCGAGCAACGCGCTGGCCAGGGTGTCGCCCGGGTGGCCGTCCATCCAGTGGCCGTTGAAGCGGAAGCGCAGCCGCTTGCTGCGGTCGATCAGGCCGCCGTCGGGCCGGCGGCCGTCCTGGGTATGCTCGGTCATCGCGCGCCCTCCACCAGCGCCGGGTCGACCGCCGGAGCCGTCTCGCCCATGCGGTAGACCGCCAGCACCCGGTGGCTGACGGTATCGCGCAGCACGTTGAACCAACGCCGACAGCCGGCGGTGTGGCACCATCGTTCGGCGAACACTCCCTTGGGGTTATCGCGCAGGAATACGTAGGCGGCCCAGTCCGCATCCGACAGCGCCGCCGGATCGGCGGGCCGGACCACGTGGGCCTGGCCGCCGTAGTGGAACTCGGGTTCCTCGCGCGGCCCGCACCAGGGGCACTCGATCAGCAGCATGGATGGACCCTTTCGGTGGGCGGTCGACGGGTGGCGGTCCTGCCTAATGCGCCACGGCGGCGGCGCCGTGCTCGTCGATCAGCGCGCCGGTGGTGAACCGCTCCAGGGCGAACGGCGCCGCCACCGGATGGGGCTCGTCGCGGGCGATGGTGTGGGCGAACACGTAGCCGGAGCCCGGCGTTGCCTTGAACCCGCCGGTGCCCCAGCCGCCGTTGATGAACAGCCCCGGCACCGGCGTCTTGCCCAGGATCGGCGAGGCGTCGGGGCAGACGTCGACGATGCCGGCCCACGTGCGCATCATCCGCAGCCGCGCAAACACCGGGAACAGCTCGCACAAGGCCGCGGTCTGATGCTCCAGCACGTGGACACTGCCGCGCTGGGCGTAGGAGTTGTAGCCGTCGATGCCGGCGCCGATGACCAGTTCGCCCTTGTCGGACTGGCTGACGTAGACGTGGATCGCGCCCGACATGACGACGCAATCCAGCACCGGCTTGATCGGCTCCGAGACCAGCGCCTGCAACGGGTGCGACTGGATCGGCAGCCGGATGTCCGCCATCGCCGCCAGCACCGAGGTGTGCCCGGCGGCGACGATCCCCACCTTGCCGGCGCCGATGAAGCCCTGTGTGGTCTCCACGCCCGCGACACGGCCGTCGGGATCGCGGCGGATGCCGGTGACCTCGCAGGTCTGGATGATGTCGACCCCGCGCGCGTCGGCAGCGCGGGCATAGCCCCAGGCCACGGCGTCGTGCCGCGCGGTCCCGCCGCGCGGCTGCCAGGTCGAGCCCAGCACCGGGTAGCGCAGCGACGCCGACGTGTTGAGGGGTGGGCAGACCTTCTTGACCCCCTCCGGCTCCAGCCACACCGAGTCGATGCCGTTCAGACGGTTGGCCTCGGCGCGGCGGCGCCCGGCGCGCACGTCGCCCAGGCTGTGCGCCAGGTTCAGGACCCCGCGCTGGCTGAGCATGACGTTGTAGTTCAGGTCCTTGGACAGCCCTTCCCAGAGCTTCAACGACAGCTCGTAGAGCGCCGCACTCTCGTCCCACAAGTAGTTGGAGCGCACGATGGTGGTGTTGCGCCCGGTGTTGCCGCCGCCCAGCCACCCCTTCTCCAGCACCGCCACGTTGGCGATGCCGTGTTCCTTGGCGAGGTAGTAGGCGGTGGCGAGGCCATGGCCACCGCCGCCGACGATGACCACATCGTAGGCCGGACGCGGCGCCGGGCTGCGCCACTGGCGCGGCCAATCGGCGTGATGGGACAGCGCGTTGCGCGCCAGCGACCAGATCGAATACCGCGTCACGACGCCCTCCCCTCCGGTGGGTCGGCGGTCCGGCCCGAGGCCGCACATCCGAACGCCAGCAGAGCGTGAACCAACGCGACATGACTAGAACAGGTGGGACAGCCCTCTTGCATATTTGCGACATGGCGGACGGGGCCGTGTTGACTCCCGGCCCGCGCCCGGTGACCCTTTGAAATCACTTCATTGTGCCGCGGGCGTGCGGGCGCGGCCGGGGCACCGCTTGCCCCATCGCCATGACGCATGCGCACAAGCTGGGAGCCGTGTCGCCCCATGTCCCCACCGGCCGCGACCGAGGCCCGCCTCAAGGTGGGATTCCTGCTGCTGCGGGACTTCACCCTGCTGCCGTTCGCCGGGTTCGTCGACGTGCTGCGCCTGGCCGCGGACGAGGGCGACCGCAGCCGCCCGATCGCCGCGCGCTGGACCATCATGACCGCCGACGGCCGCCCGGTGCGCGCCAGTTGCGGCACCCGGGTGACGCCCGACGATGGCCTGCGTGCGCCGCGCGGCTTCGACTATATCGTGGTGGTCGGCGGCCTGATCCATCAGGGGCCGGTCCAGGCCCCGGGGGTGCTGAGCTATCTGCGCGAGGCCGCCGCCGCCGGGGTGCCCCTGGTGGGCCTGTGCACCGCCGTGTTCACCCTCATCGACGCCGGCCTGATGCGCGAGCGGCAGTGCTGCGTGTCCTGGTATCACTACTGGGATCTGGTCAAGGCGTTCCCCGAGGTCACCCCGGTGGCCGACCGCCTGTTCGTGGTCGACGGGCCGCGCATCACCTGCGCCGGCGGCACCGGGGCCGTCGACCTGGCGGCGTGGCTGGTGGACCGCCACCTCGGCACCGCCGCCGCGCGCAAGGCGCTGCACATCCTGGTCAGCGACGGGGCCCGGCCGCCGGACACCCCGCAGCCGATGGACATCGCCACCGGCGGGGTTCCGGTGCGCGACCCCCGCCTGCGCCGGGCGTTGCGCATTCTCGAACACACGCTGGCGACGCCACCGCGGGCCGGCGATCTGGCGCGGCGCATCGGGCTGTCGCGGCGCCAGCTCGAACGCCTGTTCCGCGACGAGTTGAACACCACGCCCTCGGCCTACGCGCGCGGGCTGCGGCTCCAGCACGGCCACTGGCTGGTCACCCGCTCGCAGCGCAGCTTCACCGAGATCGCCCAGGAGTGCGGGTTCGCCGACGCGTCCCACTTCTCGCGCCACCTCAAGGCCGCCTACGGCGCCACGCCGCAGGTGCTGCGCGCCGCCGCCCGGCGGGAGAGCCCCCTCGCCGTGCCACCCGCTGCCGATTGATACGCGGCCGAACACTTTCCGTGTTTACGCCCCCGCCCTTTTTGCGCTGTGATAGAGGAACTCCGCCCGGCGCCCGCGTTCGGGGCCGGTGCCGACAGGCGAAAGGATCGCGGCCTGAGAGGCGGACATGTTCAAGGCCAGACGGGACGGCGACGCCCGCCATTTCCAGTTCCTTCTGCTCCAGGGCTTTTCCATGCTGGCGTTCACGTCCAGCGTCGAGCCGCTGCGCACCGCCAACCGGCTGGCCGGCCGGACCCTGTACACCTGGGAGATGCTGACGGTCGACGGCGGCCCGGCGGTGGCCAGCACCGGCATCCACATCCTCCCCGACGGGCGCATGGGCGCCTCGCCGCACCAGCCGGACGCCATCGCCGTGTGCGCCGGCCTGGGCATGGAGGGCTTCCGCAACGGCGCCGTGACCGGATGGCTGCGCCAGGCGGCGCGCAAGGGGATCTCGCTCGGCGGGCTGTGCACCGGCGCGCTGGCGCTGGCGCGGGCCGGGTTGCTCGACGGCGTGCGCTGCACCATCCATTGGGAGAACATGGAGGGCTTCGCCGAGGAGTTTCCCCGCCTGGAGATCACCGCCACGCTGTTCGAGGTCGACGGCGAGCGCTTCACCTGCGCCGGCGGCGCGGCGGCGCTCGACATGATGATCGCGCTGATCCGGTCGGAGCACGGCGAGTCGCTGGGCATGAAGGTGGCCGAGGCGCTGATCCACACCGGGGTGCGCCGGCCCGACGATCCGCAACGCCTGGCCCTGCGCGAGCGCACCGGCATCAGCCACCCCAAGGTGCTGGCGGCCATCGCCCGCATGGAGGCGCACCTGGAGACGCCGATCCCGGTCGACGACCTGGCCCGGGACGTGGGGGTGTCGGAACGCCAGCTCGAACGGCTGTTCCAGAAGCATCTATCGGTGTCGCCGTCGCGCTACTACCTCAACCTTAGGCTGTGGCGGGCGCGCGCCTTGCTGGCCCAGACCTCGCTGACCGTCCTTCAGGTGGCGGTGGCGAGCGGATTCACGTCGGCCTCCCATTTCACCAAGTGCTATCGCGCCTTCTTCGGCCAGGCCCCGAAACGCTGGCGGCTCGCGCCCGATCTGGTCAGGCCGGCCCCCGGGGTCCCGCCACTCCCCACCGCCCCGGTGCCGGCGCCGGGCGTGATCGAGGAACCGCTGGCGGTCGAACTCGACGTGTTGCAGGAGACCGACCCGAGCGGCGAGGCAAGCGGGACGGCGAACCTTGCCGCCGACGCGCCGCTGTCGCGCGCCCCCACCGCGACCGAGGACCCCTCGGCCGCCGCCCCGTGAGCCGCGCCCGGGACGCCGCAAGCTCTCGTCTTTCCACGCCGCCGATGCTATGGACCGGGCATCCCGCCACCTTCACCAAGGGAGCCCGCCCCCGTGGTCCAGTCCCTGCTCGCCATCTTCGTGACCGTGTTCCTGGCCGAACTGGGCGACAAGACCCAGATTGCCACCCTGCTGTTCGCCACCGACGGCAAGCTCAACCCGCTGCTCGTGTTCCTGGCCGCCGCCGGCGCGCTGGTCGCCTCCACCGCGGCGGCGGTGGCGCTGGGCACGATGGCCGAACGCACGCTCACCATGGTGCCGCTCAAGCTGATCGCGGGGATCGGGTTCATCATCATCGGCACCCTGACCATCATCGCCCACTTCAGGGCCTGATCAGGCGCGCACGACCGTCTCCGGCAGCATGCCCAGGCCGCGCCAGATCGGCAGCCGGTCGGGCCGCATGCGGCCGACCATGTCGGCCAGCAGCGCCCGGCAGCGGGTGGGGTCGTCGATGCGCTCGCCCTTGTTCAACAGGGTCTCGCCGACGGCCTCGAACGGCCCCCAGACGTGCTCCACCAAGGCGTCGGTCTGATCCGGGACGCCCTGCCACAGGCCGTCCAGCACCAGGCACTCCAGCCCCGACAGCTCGAACGCGCTGCCGAGCCGCGGCGCCAGGGCGGTCACCCGGGTCCCCAGCCCGCCGGCCCGCACCGCCGCCGCCCCCCGCGCCAACGCCCGCCGGCTGGTGGCCACGGCCGACTCGGGCGGCGGCGCCAGGCACGGCCAGGCGAAGCCGGCGGACACCAGCAGCGCGGCCGACTCCAGGGTGGTGTCCGTGGCCCCGGCCAGCGGGCCGTCCACCAGGGCACCCAGCGTCTGCGGTCCGCCCTCCCACAGCGCCTCGGCGGCGGCGCGGAACTTCGGCGACAGCGTGATCTCCCCGGCCGGAACCGACAGGGTGTCCGCCGCCTCGGCCGGATTGACGGCCGCGCACATCAGGGTCTCGCGCAACCTGTGGTGCCGCTCCCCCTCCGTCATTCGACGCACGCCACGCATGAACAGGTCCTTGCGCAGGATCCGGCTGATGAAGAGGTCGCGCAGGGTCTCGCGCACGTGCGGCACCGACACCTCGCCCAGGGCCTCGGCCTGGGCCGGCGTCAGCATCAGTTCGGGGAAGTTCTCATAGGGGACGGCGCTACCGGCGTACTCCAGCCGGGCCTCCGCCATGTCGCGCGCCACGTCGCTGTGATACAGCGCCGACCAGGAGGCGTTCATGTACTCGTGCACCAGATAGGCCGGATCGGCCTGGTCCAGCTTCTCGAACAGCCCTTCCATCAGGCCGCCGCCGCTCAGGTGCAGGGCGCCGGCGGCCCGCAGCGCCTTGATGCGCTCGATCCCGTGGCGCAGGCGGTGGTCGCTGCGTCCGGTCACCAGCGACGCGGCCTCCCGCAATGCCCGCTGCACGATGCCCATGGCGGCCGAGCCGGGCATCGCGTTGTAGCTCAGGTAGACCAGCCCCCCGGCCCGCACGCCGTGGCGCAGCAGCGCCCGCACCGCCGCCCGCTCGGGCGCGCCGATCCAGCCGTAGACGCCGTGGATGACGGCCAGGTCGCAGCCCGGCAGGGCACCCGGTTCGCGCGCCAGGTCGACGAAGTCGGCGTCCAGCAGGGTGACGTTGGTCACCCCCAGGTCGGCGGCGCGCCGGCGCGCCCCGGCGATATGGGCCGGGTTGAAGTCGACGCCGAAGAAGTGGCAGGCGGGATGCGCCACGGCCGCCGCGATCAGACCACCCGCGTGACCGCAGCCCAGCTCCCAGACCACCGCGCCCGGCTCCAGCACCGGCGGGTGCACCCCGGCCAGGGTGGCGGCCATCAGCAGATTGACGGGGGCCAGCGCCGGATAGGCCTGCGACGTGTACGGAATATCGGTGACGTAGCCGTCCGTCTGGGTCTGCATGCCCTGTCCCTTCTTGGTCTTCTTGGCCTTCTTGGTCTTGTTGGTCTTGTTGGTCTTGGGCTGGCCCGGGTGCTATCCCCGGTCCGGGTCCGGCCCGAGCCAGCCGCGCGCCCCCCAGGCCCCATCGAACAGCGCCACCGCGGCGGTGGGGCGCGGCCAGCCGTGCACCCGCAGCACGCCGGGTTCGACCCGCTCCGAGCCGTCCGTCCACCACAGGCCGTCGGCCCCACCTGGGGACAGCCGCCCGGCCCCATCGAGCAGGTGGCACACCGCGCCGACCGCGTCGCCCGGCTGCGCGCCGCCGAGCGGCACCCACACCCCGGCGGCGTCGGCCCCCCGGCCCGACGTCGGCCAGTCCCACGCCAGATCGTCCAGTGCCGCCTGGAGCGCGTCGGCCTCCAACTCGTCGTCCTCGTCCAGCGCGCGCAGGGCCAGCGCCTCCAGGGCGTCGAGCAAGGCGGTGCCGTCGCGCGCCGCGGCGGCCAGGGATTCGCACCCCTCGGCGGCGGCGGCGATCACCAGCGGGAAGTAGCGCCCGACCCGGTCCACGCTCGGCACCAGCACGCCGGTGCGCGCCACCCCGTCGAGGCCCGCCAGCCCACCGCCGGTGGCGAAGCGCCACACCGGCCCGGTCAGGTAGGCGTCCAGCCAGTCGTCCTCGCCCAGGTCCTCGCGCAGGGCCATCATGAGCGCGCCCAGCCAGCCGTCCCACGCCGCCGCCACGGCGTGGTCGAGGCCACGGCGCACGAAGTCGCCATGCGCCGGCAGCTTGCCGAAGAAGCCAATCCCACCCCCCGTCTCGGCCATCATCGCCCCCCTCACAGCGACCCGGGGCAGCGGAACGCCTTCAGCGCCGGCAGGTTAAACGGGTTCATCACGCTGCCGGCCCGGATCTCGAACACCGCCGCATGACCGCCGGCGCTGAACTGGACCCGGAAGCGATCGCCGGTGCCGCCGCCCATGCGCCGGCCCTGGTCCAGCAGGCGGAAGAACGCCCATGGTCCCGCGAACGCCGCCATGGATGGCTGTCCCGTCGCCGCGCTTTGGAACGTCAGGCGGGTGCGTCCGCCCGATCCGGGCCAGCTCAGCCGCGCCGCCTGCACCGGCCCGTGGGCATAACGGACGGTCTGGCCGTCGATCTCCATCACCACGCTGTCGGCGCCGGCGTCGAGCGACACCGGCGTGACCTCGAACGGGACGCTGAGCTGGAGCCCGCCGGTGGGGAAGAAGGCGTCGCGGATGGCGGCGGCGCGTTCGAACTGGGCCAGGGTGGCGCGCGACAGGCCGATGTCGATGCCGTTGTGGCGCCGGCTGCGCCACGGCTTGCGGCCCATGTCGACGTAGCGCATCAGGTTCTGCCGGAAAAAGCCGTCGATCAGGCCGTTGGGCGCGAACAGCCGCTGGAAGTCGGCCAGGGCCACGTCGCTGCCGCTGCCGGACGCGAACGGATAGCGGTTGTGGAGGGCCTGACGGCACAGCGGCAGCACATCGGCGGTCCAGGCGTCGTTGAGGGTCTCCTGGGTGCTGCTGACCGCGACCGACTGACCGCCCGAGGCGATGTGCTCCAGCCAGCCGGCCAGCGGCGCCGGCACCTGCGCGGCCTCGTCTTCCAGGCGCCGGACGGCGTCCACGCCGCCACCGCCGCCACCGCCGCCGGCCACGCCGGTCATGGCGGCCAGGCTACCGCCACCGTCGGCGACCCGGCGCAGCTCGTTGTAGGCCTGCTCGAGCTGGCGGATGGTTCCGTCCAGAGGTGGCGCGCCGCCATCCATCGCCAGCACATACTCGTGCAGCGCACGGAAGCGGTCGTTGACGAACTGGCCCGGCAGCGCCCGTTCGCTGGCGGCGCCGGAGCCCAGGCCGCCGCCGATGCCGCCCCCGCCACCGGTGAAGCTGGTGTCGGAGAAGATGCCGGCCAACCGCTCGATGGTCGAGAGCGCCCCGGTGCCCAGGCCCAGGGTCTGGGTCACCTGGCGGGCCTCGCTGGCGGCCTGTTCCACCGTCTCGGCCTGTTGGGTGGCGCTGCCGCCGGCGGTCAGGCCGGCAATGGCGCCGCTGATGCCGCCGTCCGCCTCCGGCCGGGCGAGCCGGGTCTGCTGCGCCGCCTCATACAGGACGTTGCGCAGGGGCGAGTTGGCGCCCGACAGGATCGCCAGCACCTCGGTGGCCTCGTTCGCGGTCTCGAACGGCTTGATAGCGATGTCGCCCAGCAGGCCGTCCCACTCGGCCACGTAGTCGTCCATATACAGCGCGGCGAGGTCGCGCTCCAGCAGGCGGATCTGGGCGTCGTCCAGGGTGGCGGCCGCGCCCAGAACCCAGCTCTCGGACGCCACCTCGCGCGCCACGTCGACCAGGGACGGCAGGAAGACCGTGTGGAAGCCGTCGTAGGTGTAGAAGCCGTCGATGCCCTCGTCGAGGCCGGCCCCGGAGCGGCGCACGAACACGCGCCGGCCCGCCGGACCGGCGGCGTCGATCACCCGCCACTCGGGCAGCGCCTTGGCGGCGCGGCTGTTGCGGATCAGGGCATAGGCCCGTTCGGCCAGCGGCTGACGTTGCAGGATCTCGCGGGTGCGCTGCACCAGGGGGCCGTCCACCGGCATGGTGCGCAGCGTGGCCTCGGTCAGCGCGGCGACATGGCCGTCGATGGCGGTCCGCGCCGGCTCGTTGCGCGCGCCCGGGTAGCGCCGGGTCGCATCGAAATGCGCCCACTGGCGCAGCAGCGCGGGGTTCACCGGTCCCTGTCCGCCGACCATCAGATACATCTTGAGCAGGCCGTACAGCGCCTCGGTCTCCTGGGCCTGCACCAGCATCTCGCGCAGGCGGTAGGTCAGGCGCGGCAGCAGCAGGCTGTTGAGGGCCTCGCGGTAGGCGGTGCGGGTCTGCTGGGCCAGCTTGTCGCCCTGGTAGAGCCCGAAGCCGGAGCCGGTCGGGCGCGGCGCGTCCTTCTCCGCATAGCCGGTCGGCAGGGTGCGCAGCGTCTCCAGCGGCGGCAGCACCGGCAGCAGGTCGGAGGACTCCACGACCATGGTCTCGCCGTCGCCTGGAATAATCTGCGCCACCTGGGTGCGGTACTGGGCCAGCCCGTCCGTCACCCGCGCCATCAGGTCCAGGTTGACGATGGTGCTCCAGGTCCACAGCCCGACAGCCGTCAGCAGCACCACGGCGGCGGCGGCGATGGCGCCGCCGCGGATCAGGCGCTGGCGGCGTTCCACGGCGCGGTTGCGGCCGACCATGCCGGCCTCCTGGAACAGCACCTCGCGCAGCAGCCGGGTGATGAAGTAGCTGCGGCCCTGGCCCCGGAAGGCGCCGAAGCGCGCCGGCGGCACGCCGAAGCGACCGGCCAGCCCGGCCATGACGCGGTCGATGGGGGTGCCTTCCTGGGTGCCGCTGGTGAAGTACACACCGCGCAGCAGCACCGGCTCCTCGTAGCGGCCGGCGCGGAACGCCTCCTCCAGCACCTGCATGACCGGCTCGCGCAGCGAGGCCACCTGGAGCGGGAAGCCGGCGATCAGGCCGGCGCGGGCGTAGTCGTCCTCCTGGTGCAAGCGGTCGACGCGCCGCTGTTCCAGCCGCTCCAGCAGCAGGTCGAACTCGCCCGGGAACAGGTCCAGCGGGTCCGCCCCCTCATCGCGCTTGGGGTCGCGGAACGGGAAGGTCATGCCCCACACCTGGGCGCGGTCGTCGCGCCGCATGTCGGCGAAGAACTCGACGAAGCCGGCCACCAGGTCGACCTTGGTCAGCAGCACGTAGACCGGCAGCCTGAGGCCGAGCTGGTCGTACAGCTCGGCGATGCGCTTGCGGATCGACAGGGCGTGGGCGCGGCGCTCCTGTTCCGAGGCGGTCAGGATGTCGGACACGCTGATCGCCACGATCAGGCCGTTGACCGGCTGGCGCGGGCGCGCCTTGCGCAGGATGCCCAGAAAGCCGCCCCAAGCCGCCGCGTCCACGGCGGCGTCGGAGTCCTGGGTGGTGTAGCGCCCGGCGGTATCCAGCAGCACGGCCTCGTCGGTGAACCACCAGTCGCAGTTGCGGGTGCCGCCGGCGCCCGAGACCTTGGCCTGTTGCGGGTCGGTGCCGAGCGGAAAGCCGAGGCCGGAGTTCAAGAGCGCCGTCGTCTTGCCCGACCCCGGCGGGCCGATGATCATGTACCAGGGCAGCTCGTACAGGTACTGACGGCCGCTCTTGCCGTCCTTGCGGCGCATGCGCTGCAACTCGCCCAGGGCGCGCTCCAGCCCCTTGCGCAGCGCCTCCACCTCCGGGCCGGCGTCGCCCCCCGCGGCAGCGTTCGCGGCCACCCCCTCGACCAGCGCCGCCTGGCGCTTGCGTCGGCGCAGCACGCCCCAGACCACGAACCCGGCCCAGATCACCAGCAGGATCAGGGACACCAGCAGGCGCGCGGCGATGCCTTCCAGCGGCCGGGCGCTGCCGAAGCCGATCAGGGGGCCGAGCAGCCACACCAGCAGGATGAGGAACAGGGTTCCGATCAGGCCGATGAACCAGCCGCTCTTGAGGATGGAGGCGATCTTGCTCACGGTCGGCATCCGTCGCTGTCGGGGTGCAGGGCCGGTCAGGTGCCCTGCTTGATGAGGATGATGTCGGTGCGGCGGTTGGCCTCACGGCCCTCCGGCGTGCCGTTGTCGGCGATGGGCTCGGTCGCCGCCTTGCCCTCCACCGTCAGGCGCGACGGATCGGTCAGCAGCGGCTTGAGCTGGTCGCGCACCGCCTCGGCGCGGGCCAGCGACAGGTCGAAGTTGGACGGGAAGCGCACGGTGCGGATGGGCAGCGAGTCGGTGTGGCCCTCGACCACCACCGTGCCCGGCTCGTCGTTGAGCGCCAGCCCGACGCGCCGGATGACCTCGCTGAACCGCTCGCTGACGGTGGCCGAGGCGGACTCGAACATGCCGCGCGCGCGCAGGCGGATGGTGATCGCCTGGGCGTTCTCCAGCACGTTGACCAAGCCCTCCGCGATTTCCGGCTCCAGGAAGCCGCGCACCCGCTCGACCTGGGTTTCCACCTCGGGCGGCGGCTCCGGCGGTGGCGGCGGCGGCGGGGTGACCTGTTCGATGACGATGGCCCCGGTCGGCGGCAGCCCGGCGAAGGCGGCGTAGAGATCATCGCTGTCGGAGTTCAGCCACCAGGCGAACCCCAGGTAGAGCAACACCAGGGCAACAGCGGTGGCGCTGACGATCACCCACACCGGGATCAGCGAGGAGACCGGCCGGTGACCCGCCGTCACGCCGCGCCAGTGCGGCGACAGGTCCTCCGGCAGTTCGCCGCGGATGTCGGCCAGCAACCGGTACAGGCCGTCGCGGGTGCGGCGGTGCTCGCTGCGGCCGCGGTCCAGCACCCGCATCTCGCCCTCGAAGCCCAGCGACAGGCACAGATAGATCAGTTCCAGCACCCGGCCGTTGCGGCCCGGGTTGTCGCTCATGCGCTTGAGCAGGTTGAAGAACCGCTTGCCGCCGTAGGCCTCGCCGTGGAAGCAGACGGTCATGCCCTCGCGCGCCCAGATCGAGCCCGACCCCCAGGGGGTGTTGAGCACCACGTCGTCCATGGTGGCGGACAGCACGTAATGGGCGGTGCGATGCTGATCCTCGGGCACGTCGGTGGTCTTCAGGCGCCGGTTGAAGCTCTCGAACTCGTCCATGACGCGGTCGCGCAGCGCGTCCGGATCGCGGTGGGTGCCGCCCAGACGCAGGCGGGCGATCAGGCTCAGCAGCGGCGCGGCGGCGGCCACGATCGGGTTGTGGCGCGAGCGTTCGGCGAGGGATTCGGCGATGTCGCCGACCGGCGCCGCGGTCGCCCCGCCGCCGGCGGTGGCGCGTCCGCCCTCGCCGCGCCCCGGTTCGGCCCGGGCGCCGCCCGGGGACGGCCGCGCCGGGGCGTCGGCGGGCTCCGGTTCCTCGAACGGCGACGGCCCCCGCGCCGCGGCGGGCGGTGGGGGTGGCGGGGCGGGCTGGCGCGGCGGCGGCGCGGCGCGCCCCTGCCCGCCGCCAGGTCCGCCGCCAGGTCCGCCACCCCCGGGGGGGCGCCGGCCCGGCGTCGGCCGGATCACGGTGCGATCAATGTCGCCCGGCTCGCTGAACGGATCGTTGTTGTCGTCGTCGGCCATCGCCGTCCGCCCTCCCCCTGCCTGCACCGCCGCGCGGCGGCCGGCCCGTCATGACCCCGTCACTGCCGGATCGCCCACAGCTCCATCTCGACCCCCGGATAGTCGCCCCCGATGTGGATGCCGATGCCGCCCGAGGTGGCCAGCCGGCGCCAGAACTCGCCGGACTTGTCCAGCTCGAAGTAGACGAAATCGGCGTGGTACGGGATCTGGCGCGGCGCCACGGCCAGCGGGCGGGCGTCGATCCCGGGCAGCGCCGAGTTCACGAGCTGGCGGATGTCCTCCACCGGGCCGATCTTGACCTGATGCGGGAAATGCCGGCGCAGCACCTCGGTGGAGACCTCGGCGCGCACCGCCAGCACGAACACCGCCTGGTTGAGCAGGCTGCGGTCGGAGATCGGCGACACCAGCACGCCCGACTTGGTGGCGCGCAGGTCGAGCTGGATCGCGGTCTGTTCCAGCACCGCGCTCAGGGACTGGCGCAGATCGGCGATGACGGGATCGAAGGAGCCTTGCAGGTCCTCGTGCCGATAGGGCGGGAAGCGCGCCGGCCGCCGCGACTGGGCGGCAAAGGTGGCCAGTTCGCCGGCCATCTCCAGGCACAGGACGTAGAAGCGTTCCGGATGCACCTCGCCGCTGGTCGCCCAGTGCGCCAGCAGCGGCTCGTAGCGGTTGGTGGCCTGCAACAGCAGGAAGTCGGCGATCTCCGCCACCCCCTTGGTGCCGGAATGGGCCAGCCGCGCCGCCAGCGCCTCGCCGCGGTGATGCAACAGGCCCTGGATTTCGGTCAGCACCGCGAACAGCGGCCGCGCGGCCCGGCACACCAGGGCGGGCGGGATGTAGGCCGGATCCAGCTTGACGCGGCCGTTGGCGTCCACCTCCACGATGCGCGCCAGCCCCAGACAGGCGTAGCCGGCGCGATCCTCCCCCTCCAGCCGGTAGCGCAGGCGCTGGCGGGCCACCTGCACGTCGGCGGTGACGTCGGACCCGGCGATGGTATCCAGGGCCTCGAAGTCCGCCGCCATGAAGCGGGCCGTGGCCTCGCCCCGGCTGTCCATGGCCATCTCGGACAGGCCCGGCCGGCGCAGCGGCAGGGTCAGGAACACCTCGGCGCCGCGCGCCTTGTCGGTCACCTCCAGCGGCGGCGGCGGATCGGCCTCGTCGGGGATCGCGAAGGGGGTCCCGTCGGGCAGCACGCCGCGGCATTCGGTCACCGCGAAGCGGCCGGTCTCCAGGAGTTCGGCGTCCACGCCAAGCGCGCTGATGCCCCAGGGATAGGGCGTCATGTCGGCGGTGCGGTCCTGGATCAGCCCTTCCAGCGCCCGGTCGGCCTGCTGGAAGTGCTGCGCCCGCAGGAACATGCCCTCCGACCAGACGACCCTATTGCGCCAACCCATGTTCGCCCCCGCCCCTGCTCTCGATCCCCACCGGTGCCGCCGTGCCGGCGCCGCCCCCCCGATGCCGCGCCGTCATCGCGCCCCCTGTCCGTCCGCCGCGTCCGGCCGTCGCGCCGTGACGGCGCGCTGCGCGATGGTGACCCCGAACCGTCCGAGCTGCACCACCAGGTCATTGCGCTGGCCCGGGGCCAGGCTGGCCAGCGCCCGCCAGGACACGCCGTCGAGGTCGCGGTAGGCCGCCACCACGCCGACATAGGCCACCCCCGGCCGGGTACCGCCGGACAGGCTCTGCTGGCTCTGCGGCCGCACGAACAGCGTCTCGCTGCCGGCCAGGTCGTCGCCGAGCACGGCCGCCGGATCGTCGGCCAGCGCGAAGAAGTCGGCGTTCTGGAAGGCGGCCGCCTGGCGCAACCAGAACACCGTCACCCGCACCGGCGACGCGCGCCCGGCCGGGTTCGGGTTGACCTGATCGTCGGCCACCAGCGCCAAGTTTACGGAGATCGGCGCCGGTCCGCGCGGGGCCGGGGTGCTGACGCAGGCCCCCAGGCCGGCGACCAGCAGGCCGACGCCACCGGCGACGACGGCCCGGCGCGTGATGCCGGAGCGCGGGATGTGTGACGGTGCGTGGGTCATGGCACGTCCCCTGAGGTTGACCCGGGAGGGTGGTCCTGATCCGGTGTGCCCCGGTCGAGGGGCCACCCATTATTCAAGGCTGACCCGGGCGTCCCGATCCGGCGTTGGGGGTCCGGCGTTGGGGGTTCGGCGTTGGGGGTCCGGCATCCGGGACCCCGGTTCGTCCGCCGAGCGCCGCCTCGGTCCCCCTGCTGGCCCAATCCGTCGCGGCACGGGTCGTTCCGCCCATGGTTCCAAACTGTACACGGCGGATCCGGAGCGAGCTACAGGTCTTTGACGAGCGTCTCATAGGCTTTCCTGAACTCGCGATTGAACCGGCTGTCGAAGTCGTCCGCGGCCTCGTCGGCCAGATCCCGGTAGTGCGTCTCGTACAGCTCCCAGAGTCGGGCCTTGCGCCCGCCCGCCAGCAGCCGCCCGAGCCCGTGGCGGTCCTCCAGCTTGGCCTCCAGGGCGGTCGGATCGAAGGCGGACAGCACGGCGCGGATCGCCGCGCTGGAGCCGGCCATGGTCGCCATCTCGTGGCCGCGCAGGTCGCGGAACGCCTCCTCGGCGGCGGCCTTTCCGTCCAGGTAGGCCGGTCCCGGCGGCGCCAGCAGGCGCTCCAGCGCCTCGCGGCCGTCGACCGAGAACTTGAGCGCGTTGTTGCCCTTGGCCCGGATCATGGTCTGTTCGGCGCGCATCTCGCTCTTCAGGGTGGCGCGGGCCGCCAGCAGGTCGCGCACGCCGTCGGTCATGACGGCCAGCAGCGCCCCGGCGGTCTCGAACACCGCGTCCGGAGACGTCCCCTCGGGCAGCCGCGACAATCCGGCGCCCTTCAGGAACGCCGCCACCAGCGCCCCCGCATGGCCGGCCACATGGCCGGCCACATCGCCGGCCGTCTCCCCAGCCGGGGTGGGCGCGGATCGGGGCGGGCTCGACATGGGCGCGGCCGGGGCGGGCGCAGCCGGGGCGGGGGCCGGCTCTTCAGGCGCCGCGAACGGATCGGGCCGGTCCGCCGGTCCGGGCGGCGTGGCCGGCGGCGCCGCGTCGGGCGGCGGTGCGGCGCCCCCCCCCGGCGCCTGCCCGCGCGGCTCCAGCGGGGCGGCCCCCAGGAAGGCGTCCAGGTCGTCGTCGATCTCGCCCACCTCTCCGGTGCCTTCGCGCGGTGCCCCCGCGCCCTCCGGCGGCGCGTCCGCCGCAGCGTCCGGCGCGCCCGTTTCCAAGGGGTCGCTGCCCAACAGCGCATCGAGGTCGTCGGGGGCCGCCGGCGGCACCGTCGCGGCATCGGAGGCGACACGCGACTGGGGACCCGATGGCGCGGGCGCGGCCCGCCCCGGCTGCAAGGGCGCGTCGCCCAGCAGGGCGTCCAGGTCGTCGTCCCAGCTCTCGTCCAGCACCTTGGGCGCCGGCTGGTGCATCACCCGCTGCATGGGCATGCTGTCGTGTTCGGCCGGGATGTGATCCGAGGGCGTCGCGGGGGGCTGCGCCCGCTTCGCCGGGCGGATCGGCTCGGCGTTCCAGTCGGCGGGGCCGTCGTCGAACGGCGACAGGCTGCCGGGCGCCCCGCCGCCCAGACCGCCACCGGCGCCGCCGCCCGGACCGGCCGCCGGATCGCCGGGCGCGCCGCCGGCCTGCGGCCCCGACCCGGCGCCGTAGTAGGTGCGGTCCTCGAACTCCGGCCACGGCGAGGCGTCGCGGGCATAGTCCACCACGTCGACCCGCTCGACGTCGTCCTGGATGGCGGCCCGGAGTTCGTACTCGCCGAGGCGCATCACGTCGCCTTGCGCCAGCACCACGCTGCTGCCGCGCCCGACCGGGGCGACCGCACCGTTGATGAACACACCGTTGGTGCTGGTGTCGGTGAGCACGAAATCCGACCCGGTAAAGGCGATCTCGCAATGCTGCTTGGACAGGTGGCGTTGCGGGTCGGCCAGGATCCAGTCGTTGTCGGGGCCGCGGCCGATGGTCAGGCTGCCGCTTTCCAGCCCGCGGGTCTGGCCCGGCGGGGTGCCGCCGGGCGGGCTGCTGACCAGTTCCAGGGAGAGCATCGCGGACATGGGAGCCTCTTTGTGCGGCGCGGGGGGCACGGCGACCGGGTCAGGGCGGGGCGGCGGCGGCGTCGATGGCACCGGTCCCGCCCTCGGCGATGTCGCGGCCCTGCGCCAGGAAGCGCCGGAACCGCGCCGGTGCCTGGGCCGGGTCGTGCATCACGGCGGCCATGATGATCGCGTTGGCGACGGTGCGGGCGGTCAGGGATTCGTCCGGCGGCACCGCCGGCACCTCGTCGGGCGCGTCCGGCGGCACCAGGCTGCCGCCGCTCCAGGCCGCCGCCAGCGCGGTCAGCGCCGCCGGATTATCGGGCCGCTTGCTCTCGACGATGCGGTAGCAGGCCTGCCGGCGCTCCTCGACCGGCTTGTAGACCCACGCCTCGGCGGCCTCGACGCAGGCCACCGCCGCCGCGCTGGCACCCACCGTCTGCTGACTGTGACGGGCCGCCAGGCAGGCCCACCACACCGCCTCGCGCTTGGGCAGGGCATAGGCCAGCACCTTGACGGCATCCGGGAAGCGCCCGCCGCCCGCCAGCCGCAGCACGACGGCCTCCGGCGGGTCGTCGCCCGCGGCCTCCGGCAACGGCGTGTCGTCGTCGTCGCCCGGCACCGCCAGGTCGGCCGCCCGCGCCGCCTTGATCTTCTTCCAGCGAGCCGGGGCCGGAGCCCCCTCTCCCCGCGCCGAAGCCGCCATCGCGCGCGCCCCTGCCTGCCTGTCCGCCCGATCGTGCCCCGCCGCAGATGCCGCGACGGACGGCGTCAGTTGATCTTCACCAGCCCGCCCTGGAGGGTCAGGATGGCGGTGCCCTTCACGGTGGTCATCGGCGCCTGCAGGTTCAGCGACATGCCGGCGTCGATGTTGATGGTCATGGACTTCAGCGTGATGCTCATCTGATCGAGCTTGATGTAGGTCTGCCCCACCCGCAGCTCGATCGACTGCATCGCCTCGTGCTCGGACTTGCCGAGCTTGACGTGGGTGCGGTGGTTGCCCTGGCTGATCTCGACGTACTCGTTGCCGGTCTCCACCGTCTCGGTGCGGTGGCGGTGGATGGTCAGGGTCTGGTCGCGCCCCACATTGAGGGTGTCGTCGTTCTCCACCACCCGGTCCATGTTCTTCTCGGCGTGGACGTAGACCTGCTCCTCGCCCTTCTTGTCCTCGAAGCGCAGTTCGTTGAAGTTGGCCTCGCCGCCGCCCTTGGAGCTGCGGGTCTTGACGCCGCTCTGCGTCTTGTTCGCGGGCAGTTCGTAGGGCACCGGGTTCTCGCCGTTGTAGACGTAGCCGGTGATGATGGGCCGGTCGGCGTCGCCCTCGAAGAAGTCGACGATCACCTCCATGCCGATACGCGGGATGAAGATCCCGCCCCAGCGGCGCCCGGCCCAGAGCTGCGAGACCCGCACCCAGCAGGAGCTGCGCTCGTTCCGCTGGCCCTCGCGGTCCCAGTGGAACTGCACCTTCACCCGGCCGTGCTCGTCGGTGTAGATCTCCTCGCCCGCCGGCCCGACCACCTCGGCGGTCTGGGGGCCGATCACCACCGGCTTGTGGCGCGGCCGGTCGGGCCGGAACACCACGTCGGCCGGGATGCAGGTGAAGACGTTCTCGTACTCCGGCGGGTCGGCCTGGCCGGAGATGTGGGTGTAATCCCGCCCGCGGTGGATCACCCGGGTGATGGCGTGCGGGCTGTTCTGCTCGCCGTCCACCTCGTGGGTGGTCAGCGTGAACTTGGCGCCGGCGTAGAAGCCCGGGCAGAAGCTGTCGCCCTCGACCACGTCGAAGTCGCGTTCGGTCAACTCCATGCGCTTGCGCGTCAGCGGATCGCCGCGGCCCTTGTCGTAGTAGCGGCCCGGGTAATCGTAGATCTCCCACTTGTCGAGCCCGCTGATGGTCTTGACCGTGCGCGTGGTGGTCGTCAGGTCGGCGGACGGGCGCAGGAAATCGTAGTCCCGCTGGGTCCATTGGCCGGTGATGACGCTCTCGATCGGCTCCCAGCGCGTGATGATGTCGACCATGGTGCGTTGGGCGCGGAACGGCACCCGGTCGTCGAAGGTGTCGCCATAGCCGGAGGGGCTGTCGGCGACGACCATCATGTTGCCCTGCTCTTCGTGCTTGAAATAGAAGTAGAACCCCTCCTCGGCCAGGAGGCGGGTGACAAAATCATAGTCGGTCTCACGGTACTGGACACAGTACTTGCGCGCGGGTGGCTGGGTCTTGACTCCACCGAAGTCATAATCGGTGAAGCCGTAATCCTGAAAGATCGACTCGACAATTTCGATCGCCGTCTTATCCTGAAAGATGCGGCAGTCGCTCGTCAGCGTCAGGAACCACAGCCACGGCCGGATCTCGCAGTTGTAGTAGCGGTAATTGCGGGAGTACATCGGCCCGGCGCCGAAGCGCGTGACCAGCCCCGAGAAGTAGCGCGGCGTCTCCGAGGTCGGACGCTGCACGATGCCGGTGATGCGCTTGCCCAGCAGGTCCTTGCCGGTGAGATCGCGCAACGGCGAGATCATCTCGAACTGGACGCTGAAGAGGTCGGAGACGGCCTCCTCTCCGTCCAGCCGGGTCAGGATCATGGCATCCTTGCCCAGCGGCGTGCGCAGGCGCAGATAGCGCTTGCCTTCCTCGATCCGGAAACTCTCGCTCATCGCCTCATCCGACCGGCACCCCTGCTCCTGCGCCCGGCGCGTGTGCCCGGCGCCCCGACCCGGCGATCACGGGACGCACAGGGCGGGCGACGGCCGATCCCGCCGCCCCCCGATGGCCCCGCGGATCAGCCGCCCTTGGTGGTGGCCAGATCGTAGTGGGCGCTGGACGGCGTACCCTTGCCCTTCTCGTCGTAGGCGATGTGCTTGAACTCGATCTTCGTGAAGTTGAAAGAGATCGATTCCTGCGGCCGATCACCGCCGGACGACATGCTGTAGCCGCTCACCAGCGTATTATACAGCTTGTACTCGGCATAGGTGCGCCCCGGCTTGCCGGTCGAGACCAGATGGATCAGACAATCCTTGCCGTCGTGCCCGGTGCAGGCCTCCTGGAACAGCGAGACCGAGCCCTCGTCCATGGTCTGGGTGATGGTGACCTCGGAGACCTGCGGCTCGGAGGCCTCGCGGTTGCGGGCCGAGCCGACCGGCGTGCTGATGGCGCGCCCGACGCCCCACTGGACGCTCTCGACGTCCAGCCAGTCCTTGTGTTCCTCGTGCGTCCCGTTGCCCTTGATATTGCCGTACTTGACGAAAATGGCCATGACCCAGCTCCCTGCCAGTTCCCAGTTGTTGTCACGAAAGCACCCTCAACACCCCCTCAGCGGACCGAGCCCCGCGCTGTCCCGCCGGTGGCCCCCATAACAGCCCGACACAACAGCCCGACATAACAGCCCGACATAACAGCCCGACCGCCCGTCCCGCCTCGACCGCTGCGCCGGGCTCAGGCCTCGACGGCGCACAGGATGCGCTCCCCGTCGCCGACCCGCAGGCTGGCCCGCGTCACCGGCTCGCCGGCCGCCATGCGCGTCAGGATCTGCGCCGACAGGTCGGGCAGCACGGTGCGGGTCAGGATGCGGTCGATGACGCGGGCGCCGGACTCGACCTCCGTCGCCCGGGTGGCGATGAGGTCGACCACGGCGTCGTCCACGTCCAGCGACGCCTTGTAGGCGTCCGCCAGGCGGGTCTTCACGCGGCCCAGTTGCAGGTGCACGATCCCCTTGATGATGTCGGTGGGCAGGGGGAAGTACGGCACCACCGTCAGGCGGCCCAGGAACGCCGGCTTGAACACCTGCAACAGGTCGGGCCGCAACGCATCGTAGAGGCCGTCGGCGTCGGGCATGGTGTCCGGGTCCGCGCACAGGGCGTGGATGGTGTCGGTGCCGGCGTTCGACGTCATCATGATGACGGTGTTCTTGAAGTCGATGTCGCGGCCCTCGCCGTCGCGCAGCATGCCCTTGTCGAACACCTGATAGAAGATGTCCTGCACCCCGGGATGGGCCTTTTCCATCTCGTCCAGCAGCACCACGGAGTACGGCTTGCGCCGCACCGCCTCGGTCAGCACGCCGCCCTCGCCGTAGCCCACGTAGCCGGGCGGCGAGCCCATGAGGAGCGAGACCTTATGCTCCTCCTTGAACTCCGACATGTTGATGACGGTCATGTTCTGTTCGCCGCCGTACAGGATCTCGGCGAGGGTCAGCGCGGTCTCGGTCTTGCCGACGCCGCTGGTCCCGACCAGCAGGAACACGGCCAGGGGCTTGCGCGGATCGGACAGGTGGGCGCGCCCGGACATGACCGATTCGGCCACCACCTGAAGGGCGTGATCCTGGCCCAGGATGCGCTTGCCCATCTCGTCGCGCAGCGAGAGGATGGTCTTGATCTCGTTGGACACCATGCGGCCGACCGGGATCCCGGTCCAGGCGCCGACGACGGCGGCGATGGCCTGGCCATCGACCACCGCCTGCATCAGCGGGTCCTCCCCCTGAAGCGCCTTGAGCGCGGCCGACTTGGCCTCCAGGTCGGCGCGCAGCGCGGCGAGATCCTCGTCCGCCGGCGCCTCGCCCCCCCGGTCCGCCGGCGCCTCAACCGTCGCCCCTGCCCCCGCCTCGGCCGGGACCAGGGGGGCGGCGGCCGCGTCGCCGGGCGCGGCGCCGGCCCCGGCGGTCTCGCGGTCGGTGGTGTGCGCCGCCTCCAGCCGCCCGCGCAACTCGCGGATGGCGCCGATCAGGGTCAGTTCCTCCTGCCAGCGCCCCTCCAGCGCCTCCAGCCGGGCGGCGCCGTCCGCCCGCTCGGCCCGCATCGCCTCGGCATCCTCCAGCCGGGCGGGCGCGATCTGGCCCTCGCGGTCGGCGATGGCGATGGCGGTGTCGAGGGCGTCGATCTGGCGGCGCAGGTCCTCCACCTGGGGTGGCGTGGCGTGCTGGCTCAGCGACACCCGCGCGCAGGCGGTGTCCAGCAGGCTGACGGACTTGTCCGGCAACTGGCGCCCGCTGATGTAGCGATGCGACAACCGAACAGATTCCACCACCGCCTCGTCGAGGATGCGCACGCCATGGTGCTGCTCCAGCGTGTCGACGAGGCCGCGCATCATGCGCACGGCCGCCGCCTCGTCCGGCTCCTCCACCTTGATGACCTGGAAGCGCCGCGCCAGGGCGGCGTCGCGTTCAAAGTACTTCTTGTACTCGGCCCAGGTGGTGGCGGCGATGGTGCGCAACTCGCCGCGCGCCAGCGCCGGCTTGAGCAGGTTGGCGGCATCGCCCTGCCCGGCCTGACCGCCGGCGCCAATCAGGGTATGGGCTTCGTCGATGAACAGGATGATGGGCTGCGGCGACGCCCGCACCTCCTCGATCACGTCCTTCAGGCGGTTCTCGAACTCGCCGCGCACCCCGGCGCCGGCCTGCAACAGCCCCAGATCCAGGGTGCGCACGGCACAGGCCTTCAGCGACGGCGGCACGTCGCCGGCCGCCAGCCGCAGCGCGAAGCCCTCCACAACCGCCGTCTTGCCGACCCCGGCCTCGCCGGTGAGGATCGGGTTGTTCTGGCGCCGCCGGGTCAGGATGTCGATGATCTGGCGGATTTCCTGGTCGCGGCCCAGGACCGGGTCGATGGCGCCGTCGCGGGCGCGCTGCGTCAGGTCGATGGTGAACTGATCCAGCGCCCCGCCCTTGGCCGGCCCGCTGGCAGCACCCCCCGCCACCGCCGCACCGCCGCCGGCCGCCGTGCCCTGCGCCTCGGTCGAGTCCGCGGTGATGTCCGGCAGGGTGTTACCCAGAGCCTCGACCGAAATGGCCGCCAGCGGGGGCGCAGACTGCAACACCGTCGCGGCCAGGGTCTCGCGCTCCAGCACCGCCAGCAGCACGTGACCGGTGCGCACCCGGGTCTCGCCGTAGCGCAGCGAGGCCAGGGTCCAGGCCTCGCGCGCCGCCTCGATCACCTGCGGCGACAGCCCCGGGGTGCGGGCGTTGCCGGTCTTGAACCCGTCTATGGCGCGGGTGAGCGCGGCCGCGACCGCGCCGGCGTCGATCTCCTGGGCGCGCAGAATGGCGGCCACGTCGCCAGACGGGTCCTCCACCAGGCGCTGCACCCAATGTTCTATCTCAACGTTGAAGTGGGAGCGGGAGACGGCGGTCGCGACTCCCTCTTCCAGCGCGCGACGCGCATGCGGACCGAGTTTGCCAAGAAGGGAGTTGAGGTCGACGCCGGCCATGGGCTGGTCCCTTTTTTCCGGTTATTTCTCCGGCTCTTCTTCCATTTCTTTTACCGGTCTTTGTCCAGTTCTTCTTCCGGTCCTTCCAAGGTCCTCGCGGCGCGCCGGTACCGTGCCGCCTGGCGTCCTGCGGCCCCTTGCAGACGCCGACCGCGGGGCCACGCCGCCTCCCGTCCGGCCGCACCGGCACCACCGACGTTTCGCATCCGAGCCCACAAGTCGGATACTCGCACACATCGAACAGGACTTCGAGACGAACTATTGCCGAACACTGCTCTACTGCAAGGTGACTTGGCCGGATCGTTGGCGTTCCGGCGCGACCTCCCCCGACACGACCCTCCCACGACACGACCCTCCCCCGACAAGACCCTCCCACGACCCTCCAGGGCCGGCCCCGCGCTAGCCGCCGCTCCACCGTCGGGCGTCCGCCCGGCAGCCGTAGCGCACCGTCCCCAGCCCGGGCACGCCGCCCTCGATGATCACATCGCCCCCCAGCGGCAGCAGGGTCCACACCGGCTCCAGCACGAACGGACAGTGCAGCGCGAACCAGCCGTCGCGCAGCGCCGGGTCCATGCCCGCCAGGTCGCGGGCCCATCGGGGGTCGATGTCCAGCCGCACCCGCACCGACGGCGGGGCCGGGGTCACCGCGGCGACCACGGCGGTGGAGCAGAACGGCCCGCCAGCATAGAACCGCTCGGCCCAGGCCAGGGCGGCCCCCACATCGCCGCCGGCCGCGGCGGGGGTCACCGTCCCCGTCGCCCCCATCGCCACGGCCAGCGCCAGGGCGACCGTGGCCGATCCCGACCGTGCAGGCAGGCTCCCGGGCACACCCGCCTCCCGTCCGCGCTCCTCGTTTCGCCTCAGGATTGGATTTCACGCCGCGCGGGGGCCGCCGTCAAGCCACCCTGGGCACCGATCCCGCAGGCGAGACCGTGCACAGGCCTCTGTCCGCATCAGCGGTCGGGGCGGTACGGCGCCAGGTCCAGGTTGGGGCGGTGGCCGGTGAGCAGGGCCGCCACCAGGCGGCCGGTCGTGGCGCCGGCGGTGAGGCCCACGTGCTGGTGGCCGTAGGCGGCGACGACCCGCCCCGAGGCCGGCAGCGGGCCGAGCACCGGGAGGCTGTCGGGGGTCGACGGGCGAGCACCGGCCCAGGGGGTGGCCCCAGCGTGGCGCAGGTCAGGGAACAACTCGGCCGCGCCCCGCGCCAACAGACGCGGCGGCCGGGCGGCCGGCGGAGCCCCCGGCCGTCCGCCCAGCTCCACCAGGCCGGCCAGACGCACCCGCCCGTCCATCGGCGTCACCACCATCTTGCGCGCGGCGTCCATCATCGGGTGCAGCGGGCCGGGCGCGGCATTGGCCAGCTCCAGATGATAGCCGCGTTCGGCCGCCAGCGGCACGGTCGCACCCAGCGGCCGGGCCAGCCGATCGGCCTCCACCCCCGCTGCCACCACGACATGGCCGGCGCGCAGGTCGCCGGCTTCGGTGCGCAGCGTCACGCCGTCCGCGTCGGGCACCAGCGCCCGCACCGCGGCGGTCTCGATGCGCCCGTCCGCGGCGACGAAGGCCGCCGCCAGCGCCGCCACATAGGCGCCCGGATCGGTGACGATGCCGTGGTCCGGCAGGGCGACGGCGAAGCCGCGCGCCCGCGACAGCGCCGGCTCACGCGCCGCCAGCGCGGCCCGGTCGAGTTCCGTCCAGGTCAGGCCGGCGGCCGCGCGCAGGCGCCAGGCGAAGGCGTCGGCCTCGAACGCGCGACGGTCCCGGTAGAGATAGAGATAGTCGGTGGGGCGGAGGTAGCGGGCGGCCGGCGTGCCGGCGGCCAGCGCCTGGTGTGCGTCCAGGCTGTCCAGCAGCAGCGGCGCCAGCGCCCGCGCCGTGGCCGCGGTGCGCGCCGGCGTGGCCTGCGCCAGATAGCGCGCCAGCCAGGGCAGCAGCCCCACCAGACCGCCCCAGCGCACGAACAGGGGGCCGTCGCGGCGCAGCATCAAACCGGGCGCGGTCCGCCACAGCCCGGGCGTGGTCACCGGCACCACGGCGCACCGGGCCAGGATCCCGCCATTGCCGGACGAGGCCCCGGCCCCCGGCCCGACACGGTCCACCAGCACCACGTCACACCCCAGGCGGCGCAGGCTGAGGGCGGTCGCGACCCCGACGATGCCGGCCCCCACCACCACGACCGGTGGATCCCCGGCCGCGATCGGCGGAACGGCGGGGCTCACGGTCGCGGGCCGCGGGCGGCTACTGGCATTCGCGCGTGATGGCGCCGTGGGCGTTGGTGAAGCCCATGAGGGAATAGGTGTCGGTGGTCAGGGTGCCGCGCGACGAGGTGCCCTTGACCACCATGGTGCCGCCGGCCTTCATGGCGTCCACCAGCTTGGCGTCGTCCTCGTCGTAGGCCCAGGCGGTCTCGTCGTGGGTGAACAGCGTGAACTCGCGCCGGCCGTCGATCGAGACGCTGACCTCGCTCTTCTCTTTGTACGGGTAGCCGGCGACGAAGCTGACCACGTTGCGCGCACCCTCGGCCGGGCGGTGGCTGACGATGGCGAAGATATCGCCGCGCCGCGCGTAGTCCCCCTCGTCCTTCTGCGGGCGGCTGGCGATGTAGCAGACCTTGTTGCCGCTCTCATCGTAGGTGTAGGCGGTCCAGTCGCGGAACTTGCCGATCGTCTTGACGTCCTGGGCCGCGGCCGGCGACGCGGACAGAAGGGGCGCGGTGGCGGCGGCGGTGACCAGAAGCGCAAGGACGCGCAGGCCGCGCAGGGATGCCATCATCGTTGTCGATCCTCCTGGATAGACGTCCCCGCGCCGGCGGGCCGGCCTGACCGCGGGGAGAGGGGACGGAACGCGGGGGAGTCGGGGCGGCGCGGCACGGGGCGCCGAAGCCCGTGTCACGATCCGCCCCCGCGAGCGGTCAGACTGTGCCCCGTGGTCCCGCCGGGATCAAGCCTTGAACGCGGCGCTGGCGCCGCGCCGGCCCACCCCCAACCATGGCCCCGATCCACGCTACACAACCTCATGACTCTGGTGAAGATGTGGCAGGCAGGGCCGCCCGGGGCGCCGACGCCGGGCCCGGTCATCGCCGGCCGGCGCTGGTGCCGTCGCGCTCCAGGCGCTCGGTCTCGGCCAACTCGGCCAGCGGCGGCGGCGCCCGGTGCGGCTCCATGGCGCGGACCGTGGGGCCGCCGTGGACATGCGCGGGACGCGGCGCGCGCGGTCCCCCTTCGGCCACCGGCCGGGGCGCGAAGCGACCGCGGCTGATGAGCCGATCGTACATCACCAGCACGCCGGCCATCCCCAGGTTCAGCGAGAACCGGGTCGGGATCTTGACGACATAGTCACAGCGCGCCGCCATCTCCGGCGACAGCCCGAACCGCTCCGCGCCCAGGACGTAGGCCGCGCACAACGGATGCTGGAAGCTGGGCAGCGCGATGGAGTCGTCGAACAGCTCGACCCCGACCAGCTTGCAGCCCTGCGGCAGCACCAGCGTCTCGGCGTCGGGAAAGGCGTAGAACGGCACGCTGGCGACACTGTCCGAGGTGTCGGTGTTGTGCCCGGCCTTGCGGGTGTAGGCGGCGGCGACCGTGAACACGAAACTGGCGCCGAAGGCATGCGCCGAGCGGAACACGCTGCCCACGTTGTAGGGCTTGCTGACACGCTCGACCCCGATGCCGAAATAGCCGCGCATGGCGGGTCCCTTTGTGTATGGTGCAGTTGTGTATGGTGCAGTTGTGTATGGTGCAGTGTGGAGGCGACGGGAACGGCGGCATCATGCCGATCCCGCCGCCGCGATCAAGCCCCGCGCGGCATCCACCCTTGACCCCACCCCCTGGAGACCCGCCGATGCGTGCCGCCGTCTGTCACGAGGTGTCGTCCTACGAAGCCCTGAAGGTCGAGGACATCCCGGCGCCGCCCATGATCCCGGGTGGGGTGCGCATCCGGGTCGCGGCCGCCGGCCTGAACTTCGCCGACAGCCTGATCACCGCCGGGCAGTACCAGGAGAAGCCGCAGCCACCGTTCGTGCCCGGCTTCGAGCTGGCCGGCACGGTGACCGAGGTCGCCGACGGTGTCACCGCCGTGCCGGTGGGCGCGCGCGTCATGGCCATGCCCGGCACCGGCGCCTTCGCCGAGGAGGCGGTGGTGCCCGAGGGCGCCGTCTGGCCGCTGCCCCCCGGGATGGACATGGCGACCGGCGCGGCGTTCCCGATCGCCTACGGCACCTCCCATTTCGGGCTGTTCGACCGCGCCCGCCTGCAACCGGGCGAGGTGGTGCTGGTGCACGGCGCCGCCGGCGGCGTCGGCCTGACGGCCGTGGAGTGCGCCAAGGCCGGCGGCGCGACGGTGATCGCCACCGCGGGCGGGGCCGAAAAACTGGCGGTGGCGGCCGCCCACGGCGCCGACCACGGCATCGACTACCGCGAAGAGGACATCCGCGCGCGCGTCCTCGCCCTCACCGGCGGTCGCGGGGCCGACGTGGTCTACGATCCGGTCGGCGGCGACGTCTTCGATGCCTCGCTGCGCTGCACCGCGCCGGATGGCCGCCTCCTGGCGGTGGGCTTCGCCAGCGGCCGGGTGCCGCGCGTCCCGGCCAACCGACTGCTGGTCAAGAACCTGACCGTGACCGGGTTCTACTGGGGCGCCTACATGCACCTCGCCCCGGCGCGGGTGCGCGCCTGCATGACCGAACTGGCCGACTGGCACGCGGCCGGCCGACTGCGCCCGCGGGTGTCGGCCGAGTACCCGCTGGAGCGCGTCGTGGAGGCCATCGGCGCCCTGCTGGGCCGCGGTGTGACGGGCAAACTGGTGCTGCGCCTGGCTCCGGACTGAGCGCCCCCGAGCCGCGGCCTCCGGCCCTGATCCGGACGGGACCCAGCCATGCAACCTGTGCGCACCGTCACAGCGGACGGCGGCGGGGCGGCCTAGGGTGAATGCCAGAGTGGCACACCCAGGCCGACGGCGGCCGCGGACGGGAGGGCGCATCCATGATCAGCATCGTTGACGTGACTCTGGGCCAGAAGTGGCGCGTGCATCAGGCGTTCCGCGTCCATCGCAACGGGGTGCGCTACGAGGTCCCCGCCGGCGGCACGCTGATCGTCAAGACCGTGCCCAAGGGATGCGACGAGGTCTGGGTCACCTACGGCTACAACCGCTTCCGCATCTCGCAGGAGAACATGAAGGCACATGCGCATCCGGCCTGACCGGGCGCGCCGCACGCCAACACCTTTGCGGCGCCGGCGTCGTGTCGCGTGCTGCACCAAACGGGGGGTGCCGCCCGGACACCCGCGTTCGTGCCCAGGGGGAGGGCGCGGACGCGGGTGCGTCGGCATGTCCGGAGGTCGGGAGGTCGGGAGCAGGGGCAGGGGGCCGCCGGCCCCGCGCGGACGGCCGGGTTTGGTGGGCCCGGCAGGACTCGAACCTGCAACCAGACCGTTATGAGCGGCCGGCTCTAACCAATTGAGCTACGGGCCCGGGGTCCGTGCGCCGGAAGACGGGGCCGGAAAACGGGAAGGACCAAACTCTATCGGGGCCGGCGGTGCGGTCAAGCCCCTCGCGGCAGCCCGCGCCATGACCCCGCCCACACCACAGGCCCGCCGAACCGAACGGTCCCACGCCGGCGCGTGGGACCCAGAAAGGCGTTCTCGCACCCACGCTCCCGCGTGGGCGCGCCGGTCTCTAACTGTCCAGGAAGCTGCGCAGCTTGCGCGACCGGCTGGGGTGCTTGAGCTTGCGCAGCGCCTTGGCCTCGATCTGGCGGATGCGCTCGCGGGTGACGCTGAACTGCTGCCCCACCTCTTCGAGGGTGTGGTCGGTGTTCATGCCGATGCCGAAACGCATCCGCAGCACCCGCTCCTCGCGCGGCGTCAGGCTGGCCAGCACGCGGGTGCAGGTCTCGCGCAGGTTGGCGTTGATGGCGGCATCGAGGGGCTGCACCGCGTTCTTGTCCTCGATGAAGTCGCCCAGGTGGCTGTCCTCCTCGTCACCGATGGGCGTTTCCAGGCTGATCGGCTCCTTGGCGATCTTGAGGACCTTGCGCACCTTCTCCAGCGGCATCTGGAGCTTCTCGGCCAGCTCCTCCGGGGTCGGCTCGCGGCCGATCTCGTGCAGCATCTGGCGGCTGGTGCGCACCAGCTTGTTGATCGTCTCGATCATGTGGACCGGGATGCGGATGGTCCGCGCCTGGTCCGCGATCGAGCGCGTGATGGCCTGTCGGATCCACCAGGTGGCGTAGGTCGAGAACTTGTAGCCGCGGCGATACTCGAACTTGTCGACCGCCTTCATGAGGCCGATGTTGCCCTCCTGGATCAGGTCCAGGAACTGGAGGCCGCGGTTGGTGTACTTCTTGGCGATGGAGATGACGAGGCGCAGGTTGGCCTCGATCATCTCCTTCTTGGCCATGGTGGCCTCGCGCTCGCCCTTCTGCACCGTCTGCACGACGCGCCGGAACTCCGGGATCGGCAACCCCGAGGTCTCCGCCACCTGGGCGATGCTGCCGCGCAGGTCGGTGATGTCGCCCTCGAAGCGGGCGGCGAAATCGCGCCACGGCTTGCCCGGACGGGCGCGCAGATCGTCCAGCCACGTGGGGTCCAGTTCGCGCCCGTAGTAGGCGTCCAGAAAATCGGGCCGCTTGACCTTGGCCCGCTCCGCCAGGCGCAACAGCTTACCCTCCAGCGTCATGAGGCGCCGGTTGAGGTCGTTGAGCTGCTCGACGAGCTGGTCGATGCGATTGCTGTTGAGGTGCACGTCCTCCATCATCTCGATCAGCTCGTGCTTGAGCTTATCGTAGCGCTTCTCGGTGGCGGCCGGGACGGCATCCCCCTTCTGCATCGCCGCCAGACGCTGGTCCTGCACCTTCTTCAGCTTGGTGTAGGTGGCGGCGATCTTCTCGAAGGTCTCGATGACCTGGGGCTTGAGCTGCTCCTCCATGGCGGACAGGGAGATGCTGTTCTCCTCGCCGCCGTTGCCCTCTTCACCTTCGCCTTCGGTTTCGCCGTCACCCTCGCCGGCCTGCTCCCCGGTCTCGCCCTCGGCCTTGTCGCGGCGGGCCTCCGGGGTCTCGGCGGCCTCGGGCGCGCCACTGGTCTCGCCACTGGTCTCGGCGGCCTCGGGCGCGCCGATGGCCTCGGCCCCCTCGACCCCCGGATCCTCGCCCGGCGCGGCACCGCCGCCAGCCCCGGTGCCGTTACCGTCGTAGGTGGTCTCCAGGTCGATGATCTCGCGCAGCAGCATCTTGCCGGCGACCAGGTCGTCGTGCCACTTCAGCAGCGCGCGGATGGTCAGCGGGCTTTCGCAGATGCCGCCGATCATCATCTCTCGGCCGGCCTCGATGCGCTTGGCAATCGCGATCTCGCCCTCGCGCGACAGCAGCTCCACCGAGCCCATCTCGCGCAGGTACATGCGGACGGGATCGTCCGTGCGGCCCATCTCGTCTTCGTTGATGTTGCCGCTGGCGACCGTCTCGGCCGGCTCGGCCGCTTCCGCCGTCTCGGTCTCGGTCTCTTCCGATTCGACGACGTTGACGCCCATCTCGGAGAGCATCGCCATGGTGTCCTCGATCTGCTCCGAGGACACGTCATCGGGCGGCAGGGCCTGGTTCAGCTCATCATAGGTGACGTACCCGCGCTCCTTGCCGCGCTGGACCATCTTCTTGACGGCGGCGTTCATGGTGTCCAGGAGGGGGCCTTCGCCGCCGTCTTCCGTCGAGTCCCGTGCCTCCGCCGTCGTCGCCGCCTTGGTTGCCATTCGTCCTCCGCTCCGCTTCGTTCAAAGCCCGCCGGGTCAGCCCATCGCCCCGACGTCCCCACTGCCGCGCACCGCCCCACTGCTGCGCACTGCCCCACTGCCGCGCCCTGACGACATGTCCGCCAGCGTCCTCGCCCGTCCGGCCCGAGACCGATCGCGATCCCCCGCCCACGCGCCCCACGCCTCGACGGCCCGACCAGCGGATCCCGGATCCCGACGGAACGCGGGGGATCTCAGGACCCGGTGTCGGGGGGTCCGATGCCGCCGATGTGCACGGGATACGGCTTGGTCTCCGGCTCGTCGAACAGACAGCCCCGTCCCGCCCTCAAGGCGTCCAGCCGGGCCAGGCACTCCTCCGTCATGTCGCTGGCGAGTCGCGCCTCCGCTGCCCGCAGATCCAGATCGAGGTCCGGCCGACCCAGCAGGCGGAAGACATGCTCCCACCCCGCCAGCGCCGCCTCGGCTGTCGCCCCCGGTCGCGCAAAGGCCGCATGCATGCAGACCGCCGGACCCAACACGCGGTCCACGGCCGCCGTCAGTCCAGCCGTCCTCAGATGGTTCACGATCTCGTCCCTGTCAAGCGCGTCCCTGTCAAGCGCCTGGCCCCGCTGGAGTCGGCCCTGCCATGCGCTCAGCAGCGCGCTGCGCAGGGCCGCAAGCTCCGGGTCGTCCAGGGCCAGGGTGCCCAGACGCTCGCCCACATGCTCCAGCAGATCCGGATGGTTGAGGACGGTGGCCAGGAGGACGCATTCCTGCAATCGGCGCGCCGGCAACGGCCCGGCCGGAGTCGCCGCCGGCGCCGGCACGCCCGCCATGCCCGACCCGCCGCGTCCCGCCGGCGCCGCGCGCATCGCCCCGCCCCGCCCCGGACGCTGGCCACGCGCGGCCCGCACCGCCGCCCAGAACCGGTCGCGCAACGCCCCCCGGTACTGCTGCGCGACAGCGCGGTCGTCGATCGCCTGCACCGTGCGGTCGATCTCGCGTTCCAGCGCCGCGCGCCGCTCCGGCGTGTCCAGACGATGGCGCGCCCGCAGCGTGCGCCAGCACAGCTCGACCAGCGGCAGCGCGGCGTCCAGCACGGCGCGCATGGCCTCCGGACCGCGCTCGCGGATCAGGTCGTCCGGGTCCTGGCCCGGCGGCAACAGCGCGAACCGCAGGCTGCGTCCCGGCCCCAACAGCGGCAACGCCCGCTCCAGCGCCCGCGCCGCCGCGCGCTGGCCGGCCGGATCGCCGTCGAAGCACAGCACCGGCTCGGGCGCCAGGGTCCACAGCGCCTCGATCTGGGCCTCGGTCAGGGCGGTGCCCAGCGGCGCCAGCGCCTGCGCGAAGCCGGCCGCGGACAGCGCGATGACGTCCATGTAGCCCTCGGCCACCACCACCTCGCCGCGCTCGCGGATGGCGGCGCGCGCCTCCGCCAGGCCATAGAGCATGCGGCTCTTGTGGAACAGTTCGGTCTCGGGGCCGTTCAGGTACTTCGGTTTGGCATCGCCCAGCACCCGCCCGCCGAAGGAGACCACCTGACCGCGCCGGTCGCGGATCGGGAAAACGACGCGGCCGCGGAAATAGTCGTAGGGGTCACGGCCGTCGTCGGGCCGGCGCAGCAGCCCGGCCTCGACCAGCGTATCGTCCGCGATCCCCTCGCGCCGCAGGTGGGCGCGCAGGGCGCCGCCCGGCGGCGCGTAGCCGAGACGGAAGCGGGCGATGGTGGCGTCGTCCAGGCCGCGCCGGTGCAGATAGTCCAGCGCCGCCCGGCCCTCGGGCAGTCGCAACCGGCGTTCGAAGAAGGCGCAGGCGGCCTCCACCACCTCGCCCAGGCCGGCCGCCCGGACCTCGCGGGCACGCTGCTGCGGATCCGGCTTCGGCACCTCCAGGCCGGCCTCACTGGCCAACGCCTCCACCGCCTCGGCGAACGACAGACCGGCCGCGGCCATCTCGAAGGAGATCACGTCGCCATGGGCGCCGCAGCCGTAGCAGTGATAGTGGTCCTCGTAGACGTGGAAGCTGGGCGTCTTCTCGCTGTGAAACGGACAGCACGCCTTGTAGTGGCGCCCGTTGCGCACCAGCCGCACGCGCCGGCCCACGACCGCGGCCAGCGGCACGCGGCTTTTCAGCTCATCGAGGAAACGGTTCGGCAAAGCCATCGCCGGCCCCCCGTCCGCGACCCGCGCCGGACGTGGCGCGCGCCGTCACGCCAGGCGCGCCTTGGCGACCGCGCTGGCGCGGCCGAAATCCATGCGCCCCGCATAGCGGGCCCGCAGAGTGGACATGACCCGGCCCATGTCCTTGAGTCCCTGGGCCGCGATCTCGCCGATCACCGACTCGACGGCCGAATCGATCTCGCCCGCATCCATCTGGTGCGGCAGGAAGGACTGGATGATCTCCATCTCCTCGCGTTCCTGCTCGGCCAGGTCCATGCGGCAGCCCTGCTCATACATGGCGATGCTGTCGCGGCGTTGCTTGATCATGCCCTGGAGCATCTGCAGGAGGTCGTCCTCGCCGACCGTCTCGCCCCGGCCCCGGGCACAGATGTCTCGATCCTTGAGCGCCGCGAGGATCAGGCGGATGGTGCAGATGGCGCGCTGATCCTTGGTGCGGATCGCCACCTTCAGCTCCTCGTTCAGACGATCACGCAGCATGCGGCCTCGTCCTCTGGTTGATGGCGGGTCCGGGAACGCCTCGTCCCGGTCCCTCTGGTCCCGGCGGAGGTAAGGTCAAAGCCCCGCCGTGTCAAACAGCATCCTGTCCGCATCCTGTCCGCATCCTGACCCCATCCTGTCCGGATCCTGTCCGGATCGACGCGCGATCCGACCCGCCGGTTGACTTGCCGGGGCCGAAGCCCGTATCTAGCCGCGCCAGTTTCCTCCAGTCGGACAGCCGCCCCATGACCTCCTCGCCCGCGCAAGACGGCGGCCCCGTTCAGGGTCCCGCCGGTGCCACCGCCGCCCTCGTGCTCGCCGACGGCACGGTCCTGTGGGGGCGCGGCGTCGGCGCTGTCGGCGAGGCCGGCGGCGAGGTCGTGTTCAACACCGGCATGAGCGGCTACCAGGAGGTGATGACCGATCCCTCCTACGCCGGCCAGATCATCACCTTCACCTTCCCGCATATCGGCAATGTCGGCACCAACACCGAGGACGTCGAGGCGACGACGCCGGCGGCCCGCGGTTGCATCCTGCGCGCCGACATCACCGAGCCGTCGAACTGGCGCGCGGCCCAGACCCTGACCGCCTGGCTGGCCTCGCACGGGCTCGTGGGCATGACCGGGGTCGACACCCGCCGCCTGACCCGGCGCATCCGCGACGCCGGCGCCCCCAACGGGATCATCGCCCATGCGCCCGACGGCCTGTTCGACCTGGACGCGCTCAAGGCCCGGGCCGCCGCCTGGCCGAGCCTGAAGGGCCAGGATCTGGCCAAGGACGTGACCTGCGCCCAGACCTATCCGTGGACCGAGACGCGCTGGAGCCTGGCCCACGGCTACGGCGTGCTGGAACAGCCCCGGTTCCACGTCGTCGCCATCGACTACGGCGCCAAGCGCAACATCCTGCGCTCGCTGGCCTCGCACGGCTGCCGGGTGACGGTGGTGCCGGCGGGCACCGACGCCGAGACCATCATGGCGCACCGCCCGGACGGCATCTTCCTGTCCAACGGCCCGGGCGACCCCGCCGCCACCGGCACCTATGCGGTCCCCGTGGTACGCCGGCTGGTGGAGACCGGCACGCCGATCTTCGGCATCTGCCTGGGTCACCAGATCCTGGCGCTGGCCCTGGGGGCCACGACCTACAAGATGGACACCGGCCACCGCGGCGCCAACCATCCCGTCAAGGACCACACCACCGGCAAGGTGGAGATCACCAGTCAGAACCACGGCTTCGGCGTCGACCGTGCCAGCCTGCCGGCGGGCGTGGTGGAGACCCACACCTCGCTGTTCGACGGCACTGTCGAGGGGCTGGCGGTGGAGGGTAAGCCGGTGTTCTCGGTGCAGTACCACCCGGAAGCCTCGCCCGGCCCGCAGGACAGCCAGTACCTGTTCGCGCGCTTCGTCGACCACATCAAGGCCCGCCAGCCCTGACCGGAGACCCCGACCGATGATCCGCGCCGCCACTGCCGTCCTCGCCACCGCGCTGGCCCTAGCCGCGCCCGCCGGAGCGGAGGAGATCGGGTGCGTGGACACGGTCTTCAAGCTGGTCGGTCCGAACCACAAGATCTGCGTCGACGCCCTGGCGGACCCCAAGGTCGACGGCGTCGTCTGCCACCTGTCGCGGCCGGTCACCGGCGGTCTCACCGGCGCCGTGGGCCTGGCCGAGGCCCCCTCGAACAGCGCCATCGCCTGCCGTCAGGTCGGTCCGATCACCATCAAGGAGGGGCTGGAGGACGGCGAGGTCGTGTTCGCCGAACGCCGCTCCGTGCTGTTCAAGCGGCTGCGCGTGCGTCGCTTTCACGACACCGAGAACAACGTGCTGATCTACCTTGTGGTCAGCGACAAGCTGATCGAGGGCAGCCCCAAGCACTCGCTGTCCACCGTGCCGATCATGCCGTGGCGCTCGGACGGCTAGCGGCGCCATGGCCCTGCCCGACTCGACGGCCCCGCTGTTCGCGCACCTGGAGCGCCTGGGCATCCAGACCCGCACGATCGAGCACGCCCCCGTGTTCACCGTCGAGGAGGCACAGGCCACCTACGACGCCATCCCCGGCGTGCATTGCAAGAACCTGTTCCTGAAGGACGCCAAGGGGACCCTGTTCCTGGTCGTGTGCCCGCACGACCGCGCCATCGCCGTCAACCAGCTCCACAAGCGTCTGGGCTGCAAGCGCCTGTCGTTCGGCAAGGCGGACCTGCTGATGGAGGTCCTCGGCGTCGAGCCCGGCTCGGTCACCCCGTTCGCGCTCATCAACGACCCCGACCGGCGGGTGACCGTGATCCTGGACGCCGCCATGATGGCCGCCACGGTCGCGAACTACCACCCGCTGGTGAACACCGCGACCACGTCGATCGGCACCGCCGACCTGCGCCGGTTCCTGGACGACCTGGGCCACACGGTGCACGTCGTCGATCTCGCGGCCGCCCCGGACGCCGCCTGACTCACCCCCCGCGCGGGCGCTCGAAGCGCTGTTCCTGCACCCCGCCGCTCCACTGGTCGACCGCGGACGTGGCGACCAGACGGAAGCCCGTGCGCTCGTACAGGTGCCGGGCGGCGTCCAGGCCGGCGAAGGTGGTCAGGTAGCACATCGGGTAGCCGCACGCGTCGCAGAACGCCACCGCCCGGGCCAGCAGGCGGCGGCCCACCCCGGACCCGCGCGCGGCGTCGCCGACGATGAACCAGCGCAGGTGCGCCGCGCTCTCGCGCCCCGCCGGCGTGTCGTGCGGGCCGTGGATGGTCACCGACCCCAGCAGGCCCCCGTCCCGGTTGCGGGCACACAGCAGCAGGTCGCGCGTCGCGTCGGCCTGACGCAGGAACGCCGCCATCTCGGTTGCCACCTTGGTCTCGAACGCCAGCCCGAACCCCCAGTGCGGCCCGTAGTAGGCCATGTGGAGCCCCACCACCTCGGCCAGCACCCCCGGGGCGTAACCGGTCACCAGATCCGGCGCCGCCGTCTCCGCCTGCGTCATGTCCCGCCCTCGCTCCCGCTCTCGTCCCGTGCCCTCGCGTGACCCGAACCGCCGCCGCCTGGACAGCGGCCGGCCGTGGCGGCTATCAAACCCCACCCGGGGGCGTGCCGTCGACCCCGCCGCCCCGCCGCCCTTCCGTCGCCGGCCCCCGCATGCGCGTCGTCCTCGCCGTCCTGGATCACCTGGGCCGCCACGCCACCCTGGTGCTGGCCGGCGGCGCCCTGTTCGGGCTGGCCCTGCCCCAGCTCTCCGCGCTGGCGCGCCCGCTGCTGGCGCCGCTGGTCATCGCCCTGCTGGCGATGGCGCTGCTGCGGGTGCGCGCCGACGAGCTGGTGGCCCACCTGCGCCGACCGGCGGTAACGGCGCTGGGCGCCGCGTGGCTGCTGCTGGGCACCGCGCCGCTGACGGCCCTGGTGCTGGACTGGGTGGGGCCGCTCGATACGCCCGGGGTGACGGCCGGCATGGTGCTGATGGCGGCCACCGCCCCCATCACGGCGGCGCCGGCAATCGGGCTGATGATGGGACTGCCGCTGCCGCTGACCCTGGCGGTCACCCTGCTGGCGACCGTGCTGGCGCCGCTCACCCTGCCCGGCCTGACGCTGGCGCTGCTGGACATGCCGCTGGACCTGGAGGCCGGGGCGCTGGCCGGCCGGCTGGCCGTGGTGGTCGGCGGCGGCGTCGCCCTGGCGATGATCGCCCGCCGGCTCGCCCCGCCGGACTGGCGGGCGCGCCACGCCCGCCGCCTCGACGGTGTCGCGGTCATCCTGCTGTTCGGCTTCGCGCTCGCCATCATGGGCGCGGTGGCCGAACCGCTGACCGCCGACCCGCTGCGGGTGCTGCGCCTGATCGGCCTGAGTTTCGTCGTGTGCGGCGGCCTTATGGTGGTGACCGCGCTGGTGTTCGCGCCCTGCGGACGGGCCACGGCGCTGGGGCTGGGCTACCTCGCCAGCAGTCGCAACATGGGCCTGCTGCTGGCGGCGCTGCCGGCGGGCGCGGACCCCGGCCTGGCGCTTTGGTTCGCGCTGGCCCAGTTCCCTCTCTATATGTTGCCGGCGCTGCTTCGCCCGATCCTGGGCCGCCTGCTGGGGCCGGCCGGCGGGACCGGCTGACCCCCTTTGCCGGCGGGCCGGAGCGTCCTATGGTGACCCGGACGGTGGCGGAGGGCACGACGATGCGGGGTTGGCACGGACACGGCGGACCCTGGGGCCGGGGCGGCGGGTTCTGGAAACCTGACCGGCGTCAGGGTCGCGTCTGGGGCCGGCGCGGCGGCGCCGGGCAGAGTGGGCAAGGAGAACGGATGAGCATCTGGGGCAAGGTCATCGGCGGTGTCGGCGGATTCCTGCTGCTGGGGCCGCTGGGCGCGCTGGTCGGCACCGCGGCGGGGCACGCGGTCGACAAGGAGGGTTGGCCGTCGTGGCTCGGCGGGGGCGGCGGCAAGGGCGAGCCGCGCGCGGGGTCGGGGCGACCGCGGCCGGGATCGGTGGGCGCCGACGCCCGCCAGCAGGCGTTCGCGGTCGGCGTCATCGCCCTGGGCGCCAAAATGGCCAAGGCCGACGGCCGGGTGACCAAGGACGAGGTCGCCGCCTTCAAGCAGGTGTTCCAGATCCCGCCCGAGGACATGAAGGCGGTCGGCGCGGTGTTCGACCACGCCAAGCAGTCCGCCGACGGCTACCAGGTCTACGCCCGCCAGATCGCCGACCTGTTCACAGACAGCCCCCAGGTTCTGGAGGAACTGCTGGGGGCGCTCTACAAGATCGCGCGCGCCGACGGCGTGCTGCACCCGGCCGAGACCGCGTTCCTGCACGACGTCGCCCGGCTGTTCGGGCTGCCGGCCGAGGCCGTCACCCGCCTGCACGCCCAGTACGAACGCAGCGCCGAAGGGGAGCCGGACCCCTACGCCGTGCTCGGCGTCTCGCCCCAGGCCAGCGACGATGAGGTGCGCGCCGCCTGGCGCCGGCTGTCGCGCGAACACCATCCGGACGTGCTGATGGCCAAGGGCATGCCCGAGGAGTTCGTCGCCCAGGCCAACGAGACCATGGCGGCGATCAACCACGCCTACGACCGCATCCGGGAGCGGCGCGGGCTGCGGTAGCACCACGCCCGGGGGCCGCCGCGCCCACGGGGACGGCCCACGGGGACCGTCCATGGATGCTGCCCTTGGGGGCTGCCCGTGGGTACCGTCTGTGGGGGCCGCGCTTGCGCCCGCGGCGGCGGCCGGCCATGCTGGGGGCCCCTGCGACCGCGCGGCGTGTTCGTGACGCCGCCAACGAGGCCACCCCGATGCCTGTCCCCGATATCCTGCTGGCGCTGCTGGTGCAGAGCCTGTGGGGCCTGAACTTCGTTGCCGCCAAGGTGGGGGTCGACCACCTGCCGCCGCTGATGTTCACCGCCATCCGTTTCGCCATCGCCGCGGCCCTCATCGTTCCCTTCGTTCCCCGACCCAAGGGACGCGCCCTGCGCGGCGTGCTGGCGCTGTCGGTCACCTTCGGCACGCTGCACTTCGGCGTCCTGTTCGCCGCCCTGCCGCACCTGGACGCGGCCACGGCCGCCGTGGTGATCCAGACCGGGCCGCCGTTCAGCACCCTGCTGGGCGTGCTGATCTTCAAGGAGACCATCGGCTGGCGCCGCGTCCTGGGGCTGGTGCTGGCCTTCTCGGGGGTGGTCGTGGTGGCCGGCGAGCCCCAGGTGACGGCGGTGCTGCCGGTGCTGATGCTGCTGCTGGCGGCGTTCGCCTGGGCGGTCAGCAACGTCATCGTCAAGACCACCCGCGACCTGCCCGCCCTGGCCGTGACCGGCTGGCTGTGCCTGCTGGCGATCCCGCAGGTGGCGGCGCTGTCATGGCTGCTGGAGGACGGCCATCTGGCCGCCGCGCGCGCGGCCCCGTGGTACGCCTGGGCCGGGCTGGTCTATACCGCCGTGGCGGCCTCGCTGATCGCGCATTCGCTCTGGTACGCCCTGCTGCGGCGGCATCCGCTGGGCGTCATCTCGCCGTGGGGTCTGCTGGCGCCGGTCATCGGCATCGCCGCCGGCATCGTGCTGTTGGGCGAGGCGGCGACCTGGCAGAAGTTCGTCGGCGGCGCCCTGACCATCACCGGGGTGGCGATCATCCAGATCCGCTCCGCCCGCCGCGGCCGCCCGGTGGTCGCGGCCCCGGAGCCGCCGGACGCCGCCCGGCCCGGCCCGCGTCGCGACCGCCCCGGAACGGGGGAGGCGTGACATGCGCGACGCCCCCTCGCCCAACCACGATGCCCGGCCGCCGGACGCCACGGTCTCGATGCTGGTGCTGCACTACACCGGCATGCCGACGGGGGCGGCGGCGCTGGCGCGGATGCGGGATCCGGCGGCCAAGGTCAGCGCGCACTACATGGTGGAGGAGGACGGCACGGTCGTCCGGCTGGTCCCGGAGCAGCGCCGGGCGTGGCACGCCGGCGTCGCGTGCTGGCGTGGCCGGGGCGACGTCAACGGCCGCTCGATCGGCGTCGAGATCGTCAATCCGGGGCACGAATTCGGCTACCGCGCGTTTCCGGACCAGCAGATGGCCGCCGTCGTGGCCCTGTGCCGGGACATCGTGACCCGTCACGGCATCGCACCGGGTGGGGTGGCCGGGCACAGCGACGTGGCGCCGACCCGCAAGGAGGACCCGGGCGAGCTGTTCGACTGGGCGCGGCTGGCCCGCGCCGGTGTCGGGGTCTGGCCGGTCGTGGACGACGCCGCGCCGGTCCCCGCCGAGACCGCGGTGCTGGCGGCACTGGCCGGCATCGGCTACGACCTGACGGACCGGCCCGCGGCGGTGACCGCGTTCCAGCGCCGCTTTCGGCCGGCCCGGCTGGACGGCGCCCTGGACGCCGACACGGCCCGGCGCGTCCACGCCGTCTGGACCGCGCTGGGGCGGCCGGCCCCGCCTTGAGCCGGTCGGGACCGCGCGCCATCATACGGCCCACTTCAGCCGGTCCCATGGGGGACCGTCTTGTGAACGACCACCACCAGGGAGCCTGACCGATGATCCGAGCCTTCCCGACCGCCGCCGCCGTCGCCGCCGCGGCCGTTCTCGCCGTCGCGACGCCCGCCGCCGCGCAGTCGCCGGAGCCGATCAAGGAGATCGGCGTGGACGGCAACCCGCCGCGCGTGGTGTTCGAGTGCACCACGCCGAACGGACCGCCGATCCGCATGGACATGGTGCTGCGCCGCATGGCCGGACAGGTGTGGGCCTACAGCAGCCTGGAGCGCGCCGTGGACTGCTCCAGCCTGTCGACCGGGGGCATCACCTGCATGGCCGAGGCCGGGCGCGGGCGCGGCTGGACGCTCCAGGCCACGCTCAACGACCTGCTGGCCGACGAGGGCGTGCGCTGCACCCGCGTGTTCTGAGGCTGCGGAGGCGCCCCCTCGCCAGCCCGCCGGCGCGGGCGGGGCGCGCCTGCGGGATCCGTAACACCGGCCGACGCGTGACGCCTGTTCATGCGTCGGCCGGTCTCTGTGATCAGCTGAACCGCAGCGCCTTGGCCCGCACCACGTGCGGCAGCGCGCTGACCGCGTCCACCGTTTCCGCCGGCAACGGCCCGTCCACCTGCACCAGGCAGAGCGCCTGGCCGCCGGCGTCCGACCGGCCGAGATGGAACGAGGCGATGTTGACGCCGGAATCGCCCAGCGTGGTGCCCAGCGACCCGATGAAGCCCGGCTTGTCCTCGTTGATGCTGTACAACATGTTGGGGGCCAGCTCGGCCTCCACCGGGATATCGTTGATGCGCACGATGCGCGGCAACGTGCCGCCGAACAACGAGCCCTCGACGCTGCGGGTCTGACGCTCGGTGGTCACCTCCAGCCGGATCAGGCTGTGGTAGTTCGGGCAGTGCTCACTGCGCGTCTCCTTGATCTCGATACCGCGTTCGCGCGCGACCACCGGCGCGCTGACCATGTTGACCGACTCCAGCAGCGGCGACAGCAGGCCCTGCAACACGGTCGCGGTCAGCGGGCGGGTGTTCAGCCCGGCCACGTCGCCCTGATACTCGATGCGCACCGACTTCAGGCCGCTTTCGGTGATCTGGCCGGCGAAGCTGCCGAGCTGCTCGCACAGTTTCATGTAGGGGCGCAGGCGCGGCGCCTCCTCGGCGGTCACGGCGGGCATGTTGAGCGCGTTGGCCACCGCGCCGGTCAGCAGGAAGTCGCTGATCTGCTCGGCCACCTGGAGGGCGACGTTCTCCTGCGCCTCGGTGGTGGACGCCCCCAGGTGCGGCGTGCACACCACGGTGTCGAGCCCGAACAGCGGGTTGTCGCGCGCCGGCTCCTCGGCGAACACGTCCAGCGCCGCCCCGGCGACGTGGCCGCTCTCCAGCGCGTCCTTCAGCGCCGCCTCGTCGATCAGGCCGCCGCGCGCGCAGTTGATCAGCCGCACGCCTGGTTTCATGCGGGCGATGGCCTCGGCGTTGAGAATGCCGCGGGTCTTCTCGGTGAGCGGGGTGTGCAGGGTGATGAAGTCGGAGCGGGCGATCAGGTCGTCCAGATCCACCTTCTCCACCCCCAGGTCGACGGCGCGTTCGGGCGACAGGTAGGGATCGAAGGCGATCACCCGCATGCGCAGCCCGAGCGCACGCTCGGCCACGATGGAGCCGATGTTGCCACAGCCGATGACGCCCAGGGTCTTGCCGGTCAGTTCGACCCCCATGAAGCGGTTCTTCTCCCACTTGCCGGCATGGGTCGAGGCGTTGGCCTGCGGAATCTGACGGGCCAGCGCGAACATCATCGCGATGGCGTGCTCGGCCGTGGTGATGGCGTTGCCGAAGGGGGTGTTCATGACCACCACGCCGCGCTGGGTGGCGGCGGCGATGTCCACGTTGTCCACGCCGATGCCGGCGCGGCCGACGACCTTGAGGTTGCTCGCCGCCGCCAGCACGTCGGCCGTAACCTTGGTGGCCGAGCGGATGGCGAGGCCGTCGTAGTCGCCGATGATGGCGGTCAGCTCGTCCGGGGACAGGCCGGTCTTGACGTCGACCGCGATGCCGCGGCCCTTGAACACGTCGACGGCGCGCGGGCTGAGTTTGTCGCTCACCAGCACCTTGGGCATGGTGAAGTCCTTTCGTGTCAGGCGAGCGCCGATCGCTCGAAATCGGAACCACCGGGGTGGGGCCGATTTCGAGCGTGAATCGGCGCGATCTGTTGGTTTCAGAGCGGAACGCCCGCGGGGCGGCAGCCCGAAGGACAGCCGCCCCCGGCCGCGTCGGCGCGCGGCGGCGGGGGGCCGGACCGCCCCCCGCCCCGCGGACGGCCGCCGGGATCGGGAAGAGAAGAGAGGGGGTGCGGGATCAGGCCGCGGCGAGTTCGCCCTGGACGGTGGCGGCGGCCCAGTCCAGCCACGGCAGCAGCGCGGCCATGTCCTCGGCCTCCACCGTGGCCCCGCCCCACAGCCGCAGGCCGGGCGGCGCATCGCGGTAGGCGCCGACGTCATAGGCCACGCCCTCGTCGTCCAAGAGCGCCACCATGCGCTTGGCGGCCTTGGCCTGGGCGTCGGCCGGCAGAGCGGTGAACCAGTCCGCCACGATCTTCAGACAGATGGAGGTGGACGAGCGCGTCGCCGGGTCGTGGGCCAGGAAGTCGACCCAGTCGGTGCGCGCCACCCAGTCCGCCACCGCCGCGAGGTTGGCCTGACTGCGCGCGATCAGCGCCGGCAGGCCGCCGATGCGCTCGGCCCAGGTCAGCGCGTCCAGCGCGTCCTCGACCGCCAGCATGGACGGGGTGTTGATGGTCTCGCCCTTGAAGATCCCCTCGATCAGCGCGCCGCCCTTGGTCATGCGGAACAGCTTGGGCAGCGGCCACGGCGGGGTGTAGGATTCCAGGCGGGCGACAGCGCGCGGCGACAGGATCAACACGCCGTGCTGGGCCTCGCCGCCGAGCACCTTCTGCCAGGAGTAGGTGACGACGTCGAGCTTGTCCCAAGGCAGGTCCATGGCGAACGCGGCCGAGGTGGCGTCGCAGATGGTCAGGCCGCTGCGCTCGCGCGGGATCCAGTCGCCGTCGGGGACGCACACGCCGGACGTGGTGCCGTTCCAGGTGAAGACGACGTCGCAGTCGAAATCGACCTGCGACAGGTCGGGCAGATCGCCGTAGCCGGCCGTGAGCGTGCGGGCATCGCCGAGCTTGAGCTGCTTGACGACGTCGGTCACCCAGCCGCTGCCGAAGCTTTCCCAGGCCAGCAGCTCGACGCCGCGCTGGCCCAGCAGCGACCACAGCGCCATCTCCACGGCGCCGGTGTCGGAAGCCGGCACGATGCCGATGCGGTAGTCGTCGGGCAGGCCGAGCAGGGCGCGGCTCTTGTCCAGCACCGCCGCCAGGCGCGCCTTACCGGGCTTGGAGCGGTGCGAGCGGCCCACCAGGGCGTCGCCGAGGACGGCGGGGGTCCAGCCGGGGCGCTTGGCGCAGGGGCCGGAGGAGAAATCGGGATTGTCCGGCCGGGTGGCCGGTTTCTGCGGTGCGGTCATGTTGCCTCCCTTCCTTGCAGAAGGGTCGCGACCCGTTGGGGGGTCGTGGCCCGCACCGGTCTTAGGGCCGGGAGCCGCGCCGGGTCAACTGCCAAAACCGATACCGCGGCATCCGGGGGGCCGCCAACCCGCGTTGACAGGCCGCAGCCGGCGACGCGAAATGGCACCGTCAGCCGGGTGCGACTCATACATTGAGCGCGGCGCGCGTCGGGATGCCGGCCGCAGCGCGGCGACGGAGCGGACGGAGCGGACGGAGCAGACGGAAGGGATACGGCGTGGAGCGGGTGACGATCTCGCTGGAACCGGACTTGCTGGCCGCCTACGACGCGCTGGTGGCGCGGCGCGGCTACACCAACCGATCGGAAGCCATGCGCGACCTGCTGCGCGGCGTGCTGCGGGACCAGCGCCTGGAGGATCGGGCCGACAGCCCCTGCGTCGGCTGCCTGGTCTACATCTACGACCACACCCGGCGCGATCTGGCGCGCCGGCTGGTGACGGCCCACCACGACCGCCACGACCTGGGCATCGCTACGACGCACGTGCACATCGACCACGACCACTGCATGGAGTCGGTCATGCTGCGCGGCCCCGCCCACGAGGTGCGCGCCTTCGCGGACGCGGTGCTGGCGCAGCCGGGCGTGTGGTCGGGACACCTGCACCTGGTGCCGGTCGACGCCCGCGCCGGCGACCATGCCCACGGGACGGACGACGCCGCGGCCGGGACCGAGGCCGAGGCACCCGCCGGTCACCTGCACCCGCGCCCCCTGCCCTGAGGCCGACGCCATGACAGGACGACGCCGCCGACCCGTGGGCCGGCGGCTCCCCCGTTCGCGGTGCAGCGATCGGCTCAGTGCGCGGACACGCCGCGCACGGCCTCGGCCACCGGCACCGGATCGGTGACGTGCATCGCCAGATCGCGCAACGAGACCGTGCCGACCACCTCTTTCTGGCTGTTGGTGACCAGCAGGCGCCGCACCTGACTCTCGGCCATCATGGCGGCGGCGTCGGCCACCGAATCGTCCTCGTCGGCCACGGTCACGCCGGCCGTCATCGCCTGGCGGACCCGGGTATTGTTGACGTCGACGCCCTCCGCCACCGCATGCACGACAATGTCGCGATCGGTGAGGGTGCCGATCAGGGTGCCGCTCTCGTCCACCGGCAGCATGCCAACGGACAAACGATCCATGCGGCGCGCCGCGTCGCGCAGCGATGTGGTGGGCGCGACGGTCTCGATGCCCTTGGACATGACCTCCTTCAGGCGTTTCATCGCTCTCACCTCTCCAGGTACTGACAGGGAAAAACAGGGGCGCGTCACGGAACCGACGGCGCCGCGACAGCCTAGCGCACCACGAACACCGACACGTCGCCGTGACGCACGAAGGCATCGGCGTGCGAGCCGAAGATGACATCACGGAAGCGCGGGATGTGCGAAGCCATGACCACCAGATCGGCCCCCAGGTCGTGGCAGTGCTCGCGCAGCATGTCGTCCAGATCCACCGCCGGATCGTGGCTGATGACGGTGTGCGGCTCCATCGTCACGCCGGTGCGGGCGCTGTGCGCGGCGGCGAACTGCGCCAGCTTCTCTTTGTACTCGGCCGGATTGTGCGCCACGTCGGTGGGCTGCGACAGGGTGACGCCGACGATGGTCACTGGAATCTCGTACAGCTTGCCCAGGTCGGCGGCCTGCGTCATCGCCTTGTCGAGCGTGTCGGCGTGCGCCAGGTCGACCGGCACCATGATGTGCGTGTACATGCGGGCCTCCTCTTCCTGCACGGGCCGTGCCCGCCACCGGCGCCGGTTCCCCGCCGTCGCGGCGGACACCCGCTCAGTGTATCACGGCCGAACCCGGCCGGGCCCCTGGCATCGGGTCCACCCAGAAAACGCGCGGGGGCATGGCCGGGTTCCAGGCCGACCCCGGGCAGACACACGAGGCCGGGTCACACGCGCGCCAGCGCCTGGGTCACGTCGGCGATGAGGTCGCGGTGGTCTTCCAGCCCCACCGACAGCCGCACCAGGCCGGGGGTGATGCCCTGGGCGGCCTGTTCGTCGGGGCTCAGGCGCTGGTGGGTGGTGGTGGCGGGATGGCAGGCCAGCGACTTGGCGTCGCCCAGGTTGTTGGAGATGTCGATCAGGCGCAGGCCGTCCAGGAACCGGAACGCCGCCGGCTGCCCGCCCGCCAGGTCCAGGGCCAGCATGGCGCCGCCGCAGCCGTCCATCTGCGCCATCGCAAGGGCATGCTGGGGATGGCCGGGCAGGCCCGGATAGCGCACCGCGGCCACGCCCGGCCGGCCGTCCAGCGCCTCGGCCAGGGCCAGGGCGGAGGCGCACTGCGCCCGCACCCGCAGGTCCAGGGTCTCCAGACCCTTGGTCATCACCCAGCCGTTGAACGGGCTCAGGCACGGGCCGGTGTTGCGCAGGAACGGCAGCAACAGCTCCTCGTCGAAAACGGCATCATTGGACAGGATGGCCCCGCCCAGGCAGCGGCCCTGACCGTCGATGTACTTGGTCGCCGAATGCACGACGATGTCGGCGCCCAGCGCCAGCGGCCGTTGCAGCACCGGCGTGGCGAAGGCGTTGTCGACGATGAGGCGGGCGCCGGCCCGATGCGCCAGATCGGCGACGGCGGGGATGTCGACGATCTCCAGGCCCGGGTTGGACGGGCTTTCGAGGAAGACGCAGGTCGCCGGCCGCGCCAGGGCGGCACGCCAGACGTCCAGGTCGGCGGCCGGCACCAGCTCCACCGTCACCCCGTAGCGCGGCAACAGCTCGGTCAGCACCCAGTGGCAGGAGACGAACAGGCTGCGCGCCGCCACCACGCGGTCACCGGCGCCCACCTGACACAGCAGGGCGGCGGTCACGGCGGCCATGCCGCTGGCCGTGGCGCGGCAGACGGGCGCGCCCTCCAGCAGCGCCAGGCGCTGCTCGAAGGTGGCGTTGGTGGGGTTGCGGAAGCGGGAATAGACGAAGCGCGCGTCGGTGCCGTCGAAGGCGCGGCGGGCGGCCTCCGCGTCCGGGTAGACGAAGCCGGAGGACAGGTAGAGCGCCTCGGCGGTCTCCATATGGGCACTGCGGTCCAGGCCGCCGCGCACCATGGCGGTGCGGGGATGCCAGGCAGCCCGGGTGGTCTGGCGGTGGGTCTGGCGGTGGGTCTGGGGATCGGTGTTGGGGTCGGATGTCATCGCGCGCCTCTCCGTCTCGGGCGGCCGGTCCGCAACGCGAAAAGGCCCCGGCCGTGGGGGCCGGGGCCTTTTTCGAAGGGCACCAACCGCTTAGCCGCTTGTTTTGCGTGGCCGCAAGCTGGTCGCCAAATCACCACGTGCGGATCGTTTAGCCGCCGGGCCGGCCCGGGTCAAGCCTCTCCGAACCGGTGGCCGCACGCCCTCACCCCCCGCCGATCCGTACCACCCGGCCGCGCGCGTCCTCGGGATCGTGGGTCACCAGCAGGGTGGGCAGGCCGCGCACCTCCACGTGCTCGAACACGAAGGCCCGCACCCGCGCCCGCAGGGCCGCGTCCAGGCGCGAGAACGGCTCGTCCAGCAGCAGCGCGCGGGGCTCCGCCAGCAACACCCGCATCAGCGCCACCCGGGCCGCCTGCCCGCCCGACAGGGTGGCCGGGTCGCGGTCGGCCAGGCCCTCCAGCCCGGCCTCGGCCAGCACCGCCGCGATGCGCGCCCGCCGCGCCCGCCCCCGCACCCGGCGCGGCATGCCGAACGCCAGGTTGCCGCCCACCGACAGATGGGGGAACAGCATCGGATCCTGGAACAGGATCCCGATCCCGCGCTGCTCCGGCGCCAGCCCGGCCAGGTCCCGCCCGTCCAGCAGCACGCGGCCCTCGGCCCGGAACGCCGGTGCCAGCGTGCCGGTCACCACATCCAGCAGCGTGGACTTGCCCGACCCGCTCGGCCCCATGACGGTCACCGTCTCGCCGTCGGCCACGGTCAGCGCCAGCGGCCCCACCAGCGTCCGCCCCGCCAGGCGGACGCGCACGGCCTCCAGAACCAGGCTCATGGGGGCGCCTCCCCGCCTTGCAGGCCGCGCCGGTGCCGCGACAGCCAGCGCGGCACCGCCAGCGCGACGGCGAACACCAGCAGCGGCAAGGCCGCCTGCAGGAATACATGCACACCGATCACCCGACGGTCGCCGCCGGCGGACAGGGCCACGGCCTCGGTGGTCAGGGTGGGGTAGCGGCCGGCGCCCAGGAACAGCGTCGGCAGGTACTGCGCCACACTGACCGCAAAGCCGATGGCGGCGGCGAACAGCAGCGGCCGCAGCAGCAGCGGCACGGTGACCCGTCCGAACACCCGCCAAGGCCCCGCCCCCAGGCCCTGCGCCGCCCGCCGCCAGCGCGGGTCCAGCCGCCGGTGAGGGTCGGCCAGGGCCAGGAAGACGTAGGGCAGCACGAACAGCAGATGGCTCCAGACCACGCCGATCCAGGTGCCGTCCAGGCGGGCCAGCGCGGCCACGGTCTGCACCCCGAACAGGAACCCCACCTGCGGCACCAGCAGCGGCACATAGAGCAGGATTTCGCTCGCCCGCCCTGGGGTGAGGCCGCGGGTCCGCTCGTGCTCCAGGGTGCCCAGCGCCAGCACCAGCGCCGCCGCCGTCGCCGCGAGCCCCACCGTGACGGTGGTCCAGAGCGGCCAGGTCGCCTCGCCCAGGTGCCGGCGCCAGGTCTCCAGGGTCAGGGCGGCGGGCCACGGGGCCGGCCAGAACCAGGAGTCGGCCAGGGACCACAGCGCCATGCCGGCGAGCGCCAGGGCGGTGAGTCCCGCGATCGGCAGCGCCGCCGCCAGCGCGGCCGTGCCACCAACTCGGCGGGCGCGGTCCCGTCCGGCACGGCTCCCCGGCCCCGCCCCCAGCCACGGCTGCGCCAGCCGGGCGACGACGCCTTCGCCGCCGCGCCACAGCGCGATCACCAGAACCACCAGCCCGGTCTGCACCACCGCACCGGCGGCCCCCTGCATGCGCACCGCGAGGTCCGGGTCGCCCAGCCAGCGCACCACCGCAACCGCCAGCGGCCCCGGCGTGGCCGGCGCCAGCACCAGGGCGACGTCCACCACCGACAGCCCGTAGGCCAGCACCGCGTAGACCGGCAGCCGGACCAGCGGGTAGACCTGCGGCAGCACCACCCGCACCCAGGCCGCCCCCGGGCCGTGCCCCAGGGTGCGCGCCACCCGCACCGCCCGGTCGGCCCGCACCTGCCCCAGCGCCGCCAGCAGCATGAGCAGCAGGTACGGGGTCTCCTTCAGCACCAGCGCCAGCACCGCCGCCAGCCCCCAGGGGTCGGGCGCGGTGGCGATGTCCGGCGGCAGCGTCCAGCCGGTGGCCCAGGGCGACAGCAGGCGCGCGATCCAGCCCGACGGCGCCAGCAGGAACGCCAGCCCGAGGGCGACCGCCACATGCGGCAGCGCCAGCAGTGGCGCCAGCGCACGCCGCACCCAGGCCATCAGCCGCGTCCCCTGCGCACCGGCGGCGATGGTCAGGGCCAGGGCCAGCGAGAGGACCGTCGACAGCAGGCCGATGGCCAGGGACAGCGCCAGGGACTCGGCCAGCCCCGGCGCCGCCGCCAGGGCGCGCCAGGCCGCCAGGGTCGGCGCGGGACCGCCCGCCCCTGGCATCCAGCCCAGCGACGGCAGCGCGGTGCCCAGCAGGCCGGCCGCCACCGGCAGCAGGAACAGGGCCAGGGTCAGCGGCGGGAACAGGCGGAGCATGCGCGGTGCACCGGACCGGAAGCGGGACGGACGGGACGGACCGAACGGGCGCGCGACGATCCCCTGGACAGGGCACGGGCAACGCGGGATGGTCGGGGCGCGCCGGGTGTTCGGAGCCGGGCGCATCCTCCGCAGTCCCTACAGGAGCGCACCACCGTGACGACCCTAGTGGAACGCCTGCAGGCGCGCCAGTCCACGTCCGCGAAGCACCTGACCGCCCCGGGACCCACCGACGACGAACTGGCCGAGGTGTTCCGGGCCGCCGTCGCCGTCCCGGAGCACGGCGCCATCCGCCCGTGGCGCTTCCTGGTGGTCCGGGAGCGCGGCCAGCAGCGCCTCAGCGAGGTGTTCGTGGACGACCTGCTGGCCGAGGAGCCGGACGCCGGCGAGGCCGAGATCGCCAAGCGCCGCGACGGCCCGCGCCGGGCGCCGCTGCTGATCGTGGTGGCGGCCTCGCCGCGCGCCCACCCCAAGGTGCCCGAGGTCGAACAGGTGGTCACCGCCGGTCTGGCCGCCTTCGTCATCCAGTCCTGCTTCCACGACATGGGCTACGGCGCCGTCTGGGTGACCGGCCATCCGGCCTACAGCGACCGCGTCAAAGCCGCGCTGGGCCTCGCTCCCACCGACCATATCGTCGGCTTCATCCACGTCGGCACCCGGGGCCCCGAGGCGCCCAACCGGCGCAAGACCCGCCCCGAGCCGGACGCGTTCGTCTCCGAGTGGACGGGGGCGTAAGGCCGGGTGCCCGTCCCATGGCGTCCACGCGGGAGCGTGGGCGCGAGATACCCTTCTCGGTCCCACGCTCCGGCGTGGGACCGTTCGCGACCCGGGCGCCCACGCGGGAGCGTGGGCGCGAGATACCCATCTCGGTCCCACGCTCCGGCGTGGGACCGCTCGCGACCTGGGCGTCCACGCGGGAGCGTGGGCGCGAGATACCCGTCTCGGTCCCACGCTCCGGCGTGGGACAGTTCGCGACCCGGGCGCCCACGCGGGAGCATGGGCGCGAGATACCCGTCTCGGTCCCACGCTCCGGCGTGGGACCGTTCGCGACCCGGGCGTCCACGCGGGAGCGTGGACGCGAGACCATCTCTCTCGGTCCCACGCTCCGGCGTGGGACCGTTCGCGGCCCGGGCGCCCACGCGGGAGCATGGGCGCGAGACCATCTCTCTCGGTCCGACGCTCCGGCGTGGGACCGTTCGCGACCCGGGCGTCCACGCGGGCGCGTGGACGCGAGATACCCGTCTCGGTCCCACGCTCCGGCGTGGGACCGTTCGCGGCCCGGGCGCCCACGCGGGAGCGTGGGCGCGAGATACCCGTCTCGGTCCCACGCTCCGGCGTGGGACCGGCGCCGCGATACCCCTGATTTTCTTGGACCCGGATCGCCCCGAGACCTAGACTCCCGGCGAGTCCGTGCGGTCCGCGCCCCAGGGAAGCACCATGGGGGAAACGCCATCGCAGCGCGCAACGCTCGGCGCGCACCGGGGGCCGGGTCCGCCGGACAGGAGGGGCAACCAGAGGCCGGACCGATGAAAACCCTGGACGACCTGCTGGCGCGACGGCTGTATCTCGGCGTGACCGGGCTGTCGCGGGCCGGCAAGACCGTGTTCGTCACGTCGCTGATCCACAACCTGCTGCGCGCCGACCCGGCGGCGGAGGAAAGCCCGCTGCGCGGCTTCGATCCGTTCGACGACGGCCGCCTGGTGGGCGCCGTGCTGCGCCACGACACCAACGCGACCGTGCCGGAGTTCCCGTACCGCAAGGCGCTGGACGCGCTCACCGGCGAGTCGCCGCACTGGCCGGAGCCGACGCGCGGCATCTCGCGCATCCGCATCGACCTGCGCTTCCGCCGCGCCCAGGGCTTGACCACCAGCGCGGCCGCCCGTCTGGGCCTGACCGAGGGCACCCTGCAACTGGAGATCGTGGACTATCCCGGCGAATGGCTGGTCGACCTGCCATTGCTGGGCACCACCTTCGAGGACTGGTCGCGGGCCATGCTGGCCCAGGCCGAGCGCGGCCGCCGTCCGGAGCTGGCCCGCGAGTGGCGCGCCTTCGTGGCCGAGCGCACACCCGACTCGGAACACGACGAGGAGTGGGCCGAGCGCGCCGCCGCCCTTTACACCGACTACCTGCACGCCTGCGCGGAGGCCAGGCTGCGGTTCCTCCAGCCGGGCCGCTTCCTGCATCCGGCCGACCTGCGCGGCGCCTCGGTGCTGCGCTTCTGTCCGCTGCCCGACCTGCCGGCGTCGCCGCAGCCGGGCACCCTCCACGCGGCGTTCCGAGACAAGTTCCGGGACTACCAGGAGAAGGTGGTGCGCACCTTCTACCGGCGCCATTTCGCCGGCCTGGACCGCCAGATCGTGCTGGTCGACACGCTGACCGCGCTCAACGACGGGCCGGAGGCGTTCGACGACATGAGCGAGGCCCTGGCCTCCATCCTGCACAGCTTCCGCCATGGCAGGAACAGCCTGCTCGGCTGGCTCATGGGCCGGCGCATCTCGCGCGTGATGTTCGCCGCCACCAAGGCCGACCATGTGATTCGGGGCGACCGCCTGCACCTGGAGAACCTGACCCGGCGCATGCTGCACGTGCTGGACGAGAGCAACCTGATCAAGACCGCCGCCGACGTCGACGTGCAGGCTATCGCCGCGATCCGCGCCACCCGCGACACCCGGCGCACCGACAACGGCCGCGAGATCCTGCTCGGCCGCCGGCCGGACGACAGCGACGAAACGCCGATGGAGCCGGGCGCCATCCCGCTCGACTTCCCGCCGGACTGGGCGGCGCTGAACTACCGCTACTGGGACTTCCAGCCGCGGCCCGACCCGGCCTGGCGCCACGGCGGGTTTCCCAACATCCGCCTGCCGGAGGTGCTCAACTTCCTGATCGGGGAGGACCTGCGATGACCGAGCGCCGCCCGCCCGAGCGACCGTCGACAGGCGACACGCCCCGCCAGCCGGGCGTGGTCGACCCCACCCTGGTGGCGCCGTCCGAGCCGTCACGGCCGCGCGTCCGGTCGCGTCCCACGCCGGAGCCGGCCCCGGCCCGTTCGGCCGGTCCGGCGCCCGGCCCGGCGGCCGAGACGCTGCGCGCCCCGGACGACCGCGCCCCGCCGCCGGCGACCGTGGAGGCCGAGGCCGCCGCCCCGCCGGCCGAGAAGCCGGCCCGCTGGGGCCGGGTCGTGGGCCTGTTCGTAGCCCTGGCGGCGGCATTCCTGGTCTACGACACCGGCCGCGCGCTGGTCGACATCTGGAGCGGCGACTGGATCGGCGGCGCCCTGCTGACCGCGCTGGCCGCCGCCTTTCTCGCCGCGCTCGGCACCGCCACCATGGCCGAGGTGCGCGCGTTGCGCCGGCTGGGCGAGGTCGATCGCTTCCGCGAAACGCTGGGCACGGCGCTGGCCCAGGACCAGCCGACCCGCCTGCGCCAGACCCTGGGGCCGATCCTGGCCCTGGTGCGGGCGCGCCGGCCGGAGCTGGTCAAGGCGTTCACCCAGCGCAGCCAGGGCCTGACCGACACCGATGCGGTGCTCAAGCAGTTCCGGGGCGCCGTGCTGGCCCCGCTGGACCAGGAGGCACGGCGCACCGTGCGCGTCAACGCCCTGGCGGTGATGGGGGCGACCGCCGTCTCGCCGCACCCGGCGCTCGACGTCGCCATCGTCATCTGGCGCAGCACCGTCATGGTGCGCCGGGTGGCCGAGGTCTACGGTCTGCGCCCGAGCGGGCTGGCGACCCTCAAGCTGACCAAACAGGTGGTGGTCAGCGCCGCCATCGCGGTCGCCGCCGACCCCACCGGCGACGTGGTGGCCACCACCCTGGGCGGCGGCCTGGCGGAAAAGGTCTCGGCCCGCTTCGCCGAGGGCTCGATTTCCGGCCTGCGGGCGTTCCGGCTCGGCATGCGGGCGATCGAGATCTGCCGCCCCCTGCCCTTCGAGCCCGACGAACGCAAAGGGACCTGGCAAACGCTGGTACAGGGATAGCGCGGATCGCGATCCATCGGACCCAAGACGTGGTTCGGATTGATCGCGTGGCTCTGCGCGAAATGTATGAGTCGCAGCCGAATCTTGCGACACACCGACATCGCGCCGCGAGTCCGGTGTGTCGCGATCGGCTGTATCCCCTTGTCCCGCGGAGATCGCCCCATGCTGCCCATGCTCGCCCTTCTGCTCGTGTTCCAGTTGGCGGGGGAGGCGCTGCGCCATGCCCTCGCCCTGCCGGTGCCGGGACCGGTCATCGGCATGGTCGCCCTGCTGCTGACACTGGTGGTGCGCGGCTGGTGGACCGGCCCGGCCGCCGCCGTGCCCGAGCCGCTGGCCCGTGCCACCAACGCGCTGCTGGGACATCTGTCGCTGCTGTTCGTGCCGGCCGGCGTCGGCGTGATGACCCATCTGGCGCTGCTGGCCGATGAGGCCGTGCCGATCGCCGCCGCACTGATCGGCAGCTCCCTGGCCGCCATCGCCGTCGGCGGCGTGCTGATGGCCCGGCTGGGGCGGAGACCCTGACGATGGAGGACCTGGCGGACATCTGGGTCTATCTGGCCCGCGACCCCCTCTTCGGTCTCACCCTGACCCTGATCGCCTATCTGGCGGCGGACCGCCTCTACCGCGCGCTCGGCCTGCACCCGCTGGCCAATCCGGTGCTGTGGGCGGTGGTGGCGCTGGCCGGCGTGCTGTGGGCCACCGGCATCCCCTACGACCGCTATTTCGAGGGCGCACAGTTCATCCACGTGCTGCTGGGGCCGGCGACGGTGGCCCTGGCGGTGCCGCTGTACCGTGCCCTGGAGACGCTGCGGCGCAGCGCCCGCGCCGTCGCGGTGGCGCTGCCGGCGACGGTGCTGGTGGCCTCGCTGGGGGCGATCGCGCTCGGCCTGCTGTTCGGGGCCAGCGACAGCACCGTGGCCTCGCTGGCGCCGAAGGCGGTCACCACCCCCATCGCCATGGGCATCAGCGAGCGCATCGGCGGCCTGCCGTCGCTGACGGCCGTGCTGGTGATCCTGACCGGCATCCTGGGCGGGGTGCTGGGGCCGCCGCTGCTGTCGGCGCTGCGGGTGCGCGACCCGCGCGCGCGCGGGCTGGCGCTGGGGGCGGCGGCCCACGGCATCGGCACCGCGCGGGCCTTCCACGAGGGCGCCGAGACCGGCGCGCACGCCAGCCTGGCGATGGGCCTGGCCGGCGTGCTGACGGCGGTGCTGCTGCCGCTGCTGTGGTAGCGGGCCCGGGGGCGGCGGCCTATTCCGCCGCGCGCCCGCCCTGGGCCTTGTGGATCAGGTCGTACAGGGCCTCGACCGCGTTGGCGGCCCCCTCGGCGATCTGCGACACGGTGGCGTCCAGCATGTAGCACGGGCTGGTGACCACCTTGTGCCGCTGGTCGATCACGACCTGGCCATGGGTGGTGACCTCGTGGGTGGCGCCCATGGCGCCCAGCTTCTCGGCCACGCCGGCGTCGGAGCCGATGGTCAGCGTGACCGCGCCCAGCACGCGGGCGACCACGACCGGGCTGATGCACAGCGCGCCGATAGGCAGGCCGGCCGCGTGGGCGGCGCGGATCGCGCGCTCGACAGACGGCAGCACGGTGCAGTCCGGGCCGTCCACCGCGAAGGTGCACAGCGTCTTGGCCGCGCCGAAGCCGCCGGGGAGGATCACGGCATCGAAGTCCTTCGGATCGAAGTCGGCGATGTCCTTGATGGCGCCGCGGGCGATGCGGGCGGCCTCGGTCATCGCGTTGCGGGTCTCGTCGGTGGGCTGACCGGTGCGGTGGTCGATGACGTGCATCTGCGCGACGTCGGGGGCGAAACACTGATAGGTCCCGCCGTGGCGGTCGATCGCCAACAGGGTGAGAACGCTCTCGTGGATCTCGGCGCCGTCGTAGACGCCGCAACCGGACAGCAGGACGGCGAACCGGGGAGTCAGAGTCATCGGAAGGTCCTCCTTGTCTGAATCTCAGCGGGGTCCAAGTCTGAGCGGGCGGTGCAGGCGGGGGACCGCAGCGACTCCGGCCCCGTCGCCCCTGACACCAGCGTGGGTGGACCATCCACAGGGCGCAAGGGGAAATCGCCCGGGGCGGCGCGGCCCGTCACCCCAGCCACCGCGGCCGCCGATGCAGGACCCACAGGGCGCCGAGCACCAGTCCCGCCGCCGCCCCGAGCGGCGGCCAGGGCGACCCGATCGCCGACGCCAGCGCCAGCCCGACCAGCGCGGCGTTGACGGCGGCGATCACCAGGCTGACGCGGGCGTGGCTCAGGCCGGCCTGGACGGCGCGCTGGTAGGCGTGCTCGCGGTGCGCCTCCATCAGCGGCCGGCGCCGCACCAGCCGGGCCAGCAGGGTCAGCGTGGCGTCCGCCCAGTAATACGCCGGCGCGATCAACGCCGGCGCCCAGGCCCCCTGCCCGGCCAGCATGACCAGCAGGCCGCCCAGCAGGTAGCCCAACGGCACGCTGCCGACGTCGCCCAGGAAGATGCGTGCCGGGTGCCAGTTCCACACCAGGAAACCGGCCATGGCGCCGGCGAGGATCAGGGCCGCCCCCATGGGCACCGCCAGTCCCGCCACGGCCGCCAGCAAGGCCAGCGCCACGCCGAGCGACACCACCTCGACGCCGGAGAGGCCGTCGATGCCGTCCATGAAGTTGAACAGGTTGACGAACCAGGCCCAGGCGACGGCCGCCGCCAGCAGGTCCAGGCCCGGCGGCAGCCAACCCTGAAACACCGGCCCGGGCAGCGGCAGCACCAGCAGCGCCCCGGTGCAGGCGGCCAGATGCGCCACCAGCCGCACCCGCGCGGGCAGATGGCGCAGGTCGTCCCACCAGGACACCGCCGCCAGCCCCAACGTTCCGGCGACCAGCACCCACGGGATCCCGCCGCCGGCCGCGTCGGGCGGCCGCGTCGCGGCGTCCCAGGCCAGCAGCGGCAGCGCCACCCCCAGCACCGCCAGGCCGCCGCCGCGCGGGGTCGGCACGCTGTGGCTGGAGCGGGCGTTGGGGTGATCCAGCAGAGCGCGGGCGCGCAGCCACCGCTCGACCAGCCGGACCGCCACGGCGGACAGCACGGCGGCGGCGAGGGCCAGGAGCAGCGGATGCGGGGCCGGTGGCAGTGTCATGCCGCGGGGTATAGCCGAGGCCGCGCGCGCGGACAATCACGCGGCCCGCGGCGTCACCGGACGGTCAGCGGGGGACGGTCACGGGGGACGACCACGAGCGTGTGCTTTGCCAAAGTGGACCACCTGGTCTAAAATAGCGTGGTCGCGTCACCCCATCCGGGAGGTCGGCCGTGTCCATGACCGTGACCTACTACGTCGCCCTCAACTCGCCCTGGAGCTTCCTGGGCGGACCGCGCCTGGCCACCCTCGCCGCCCGCGCCGACGCCGCCGTGGACGTGCGCCCGCTCGACATCGGGCGGCTGTTCCAGGCCACCGGCGGCCTGCCGCTGCCGCAGCGGCCCAAGTCGCGCCAGGACTACCGCCTTTGGGAGCTGACACGCTGGAGCCGGCGCCTGGGCCTGACCCTGGTGCTGCACCCCGATGCGTTCCCCTGCGACGAGCGGCTGGCGGCGGCCTGCGTGCTGGCGCTCAAGGCGCAGGGCGGCGACGCGCTCGATCTCGCCACCCGCCTGGGGGGTGCGCTCTGGGTGGACAACCGCGACGTCGGCCAGCGCGCCGTGGTCGAGTCCATCATCGCCGCGGCCGGCCTGGATGCGCCGGCGCTGCTCGCCGAGGCCGAGGCCCAGGCGGACCGCTGGGAGGGCGAACGCCAGGCCCACACCGACGCCGCCATCGCCGCTGGCGTGTTCGGCGTGCCGACCTATATCGTGGGCGAGGAGCCGTTCTGGGGCCAGGACCGGCTCGACTTCGTTGCCGAGGCGCTGGCGTGACCCCCGCTCTCCCGGCGCCGTGATCTTCCCCGCGACCGGGATCCCTCCATGACCGTGACCCCTCTGCCGCCGGCCCACCCGGCCGTGCCCCGCGTCATCGCCCACCGCGGCGCGTCGGCCTCCGCGCCCGAGAACACCCTGGCGGCGTTCCGCCGGGCCCACGCGCTGGGGGCGCCCTGGGTGGAGTTCGACGTCAAGCTGACGGCCGATGGCCGTCCCGTGGTGTTCCATGACGCTACCCTGGACCGCACCACCGACGGCCACGGGCCGGTGGCCGACACGCCGCTGGCCGCCTTCGGCGACCTGGACGCCGGCCAGTGGTTCGACCCGGCCTTCGCCGGCGAACTGGTGCCGACCCTGGAAGAGGTGCTCGACCTTCTTGTCGAGATGGGCATGGGCGCCAATATCGAACTCAAGCCCGACCCGGGCCGCGAGGCGGAGACGGCGAGCGTCTGCCTCGATGTGGCGCGCGAGCTGTGGCCGGCCGATGCCCCGCCGCTGCTGGTCTCCAGCTTCAGCCCGGTGGCGCTGGCCGTGGCCCGCGAGATGACGCCGCAATGGCCGCGCGGCCTGGTGCTGGAGGCCCTCACCGACGACTGGCAGGCCGGCGCCGCCGCGGTCGAGGCGTGGTCGGTGCACTGTGCCGCAGAGCTGCTGAGCGCACGCGGGGTGGCCGAGGTGCTGGACGCGGGCTATCGGGTCATGGTTTATACGGTCAATGATCCGGGTCGGGCCGCGAACCTCTGGGACTGGGGCGTCGACTCGATCATCACCGATCGGCCGGAGGCGTTGCTGCCGCTGGCCGGAGCCTGAGGGCGGCCGGCCGCGCGGCCCCCGCCCCGGGGGTGGACCGACGGCACCTCCCGCCGGCCGCGGCCGCGGGAGGCCACCAGCGCGCCGGACGCGAGAGCACCAAACGGGAACCGCCGTCGTAACGGTTCCGTGGCCTCGCCTCTGTGGCACCGCTGCCGAAGGGTCGGACGACGATCGCGGCCGCGCGCCGCCGGCGGTCGCGACGGCCCGGACGGGGCGGCATGCCGCCGCGTACCATCCATGTCTGGAGACGGCGAAAGGATAGATTGTGAAGCCTCTCAATCCGCTCTTTATTTCGGGACGGGAGGTCCTGCCTCTTGTGGAGGGCGGCAAGGGTGTCGCCGTGACCAACGGGATGAGCGCCGGGGCGTGGGCCGCCGCCGGCGGCGTCGGGACCTTCTCGGGCGTCAACGCCGACAGTTACGACGAAAACGGCCGCCTCATCCCGCAGATCTACAAGGGCAAGACGCGGCGCGAGCGCCACGAGGAACTGGTGGCCTACGGCATCCGCGGCGGCATTGCCCAGGCCCGCATCGCCCATGACATGGCGGGCGGTCGCGGCCGGCTGCACATGAACGTGCTGTGGGAAATGGGCGGCGCCGAACGGGTGCTCCAGGGCGTGCTGGAGGGCGCGCGCGGGCTCATCCACGGCATCACCTGCGGCGCCGGCATGCCCTACCGTCTGGCGGAGATCGCCGACAAGTTCCGGGTGCACTACTATCCCATCGTCTCCTCCGCGCGTGCCTTCAGCGCCCTGTGGAAGCGCTCCTACCGCAAGTACGCGGACTGGCTCGGCGGCGTGGTCTACGAGGACCCGTGGCTCGCCGGCGGCCACAACGGCCTGTCCAACAACGAGAACCCGCGCGAGCCGCAGTCGCCCTACCCGCGCGTCGCCGCGCTGCGCAAGAGCATGCGCGAGGCCGGCACCCCGGAAGTTCCGATTTTCATGGCCGGTGGCGTCTGGTACCTGCGAGAGTGGAACGACTGGATCGACAATCCGGAGCTGGGGCCGATCGCGTTCCAGTTCGGGACCCGCCCGCTGCTGACCAAGGAAAGCCCGATCCCCGAGTCCTGGAAGAGCCGCCTGCTGCGCCTCGCCAAGGGCGACGTGCTGCTGCACCGCTTCAGCCCGACCGGGTTCTATTCGTCCGCGGTCCGCAACGACTTCCTGCGCGAGCTGGAAGAACGCAGCGAGCGCCAGGTGCCCTACGCCGGCGAACCCGACGAGACCCACGACGCCGCGCTGGCCGTCGGGGCGCGGGGACGCCAGGTGTTCGTGCCCCAGGGCGCGCTGGAGAAGGTGAAGGGCTGGATGGCCGAGGGCTATACCGAGGCCCTGCGCACCCCGGACAACACGCTGATCTACGTGACGCCGCAGAAGGCGCAGGAGATCCTGCGGGACCAGATCAACTGCATGGGCTGCCTGTCGGCCTGCTCGTTTTCCAACTGGGCAGAAAAGGAAAGCGGGACAACTGGGCGCCGCGCCGACCCCAGGTCGTTCTGCATTCAGAAAACCTTGCAGTCGATCGCCCATGGTGGTGATATCGAGAATGAATTGATGTTCGCCGGGCATAATGCGTATCGTTTTGCCAGCGATCCGTTTTTTGCCAACGGCCGGGTGCCGACCGTGCGGGAACTGGTGGACCGCATCATGACCGGCGACTGATCCCGGACCCTGCCGCGCCGCCCCCGGTCGCGGCGCGGCAGGGTCGGGCCACGCCGAAGACAGTGAGGCACAGGCCATGAGACATCACCCCGCCGCCATGGACCGGCTGCGCACCGTGGGGCTGCGTCCGACGCGGCAGCGGCTGGCGCTCGCCCGGTTGCTGTTCGACCAGGGGGACCGGCACATCACCGCCGAGATGCTGCATTCGGAGGTCATGGCGACCGGGGTGCGGGTCTCGCTGGCAACGGTGTATAACACCCTGCACCAGTTCACCGAGGTCGGCCTGCTGCGCGAGATCGTGGTGGAAGCCGGGCGCTCCTACTTCGACACCAACACCAGCGCCCATCACCATTTCTTCCACGAATCGAAGGGCACCCTGACCGACATCCCGGCCGATCAGATCACCGTGGCCGCCGTGCCGCAGGCCCCCGAGGGCACCCGCGTCAAGAGCGTCGACGTCATCGTGCGCCTGGAGGACTAGGCAGCCGGGGGGCGTCGGCGAGGCCGCGAAGACGAAACCGGGAAGACGGACGAAACCGGGAAGACGAGAGAGACTCCGTCCGGCGGGCCCGTCACGCCGGGCCGACGCGCGGCAAGACAGCCGATTGCGACACACCGGACTCGCGACGAACCGGGCCCGCGACGCGATGTCGGTGTGTCGCCATAATCCGCCGCGACTCATACATTTGGCGTGGAGTCACGCCATCACTCCGAACCCCGTCGCGAGTCCGGTTGGGCGCGTCTCTGCTCTAAAATCAATACTGTAAAGCCGATTCATGTTCGAAATCGGACCGCATCTGCGGGTCCGATTTCGAACACTCGGCTCTAGGCGGCCGCCACGGCCGCGAGCCCCTCCTCGCGGGTTTCCATGGCGCGGCGGTTGTTGTCCGCGGCATGCCGCAGGACGGCCTTGCGCACCTTCTCGAAAGCCCGGTTCTCGATCTGGCGCACGCGCTCGCGCGAGACACCGTACTCCTTGCCCAGGTCCTCCAGGGTCTCGGGGTCGGACGACAGGCGGCGGCGCGTGAACACGTCGCGCTCGCGGGGGTTCAGGCCGTCCATGGCGCCGTCGAGCAGCCCCATCCGGTAGCCCGACTCGGACTGCTCCAGCAGGAGGTCTTCCTGGTTGGGCCGCTCATCCTCCAGCAGGTCCATCATCTCGATGTCCCCGTCCTCGCCGACGACACGGTTCAGCGAGCCGTCGCGGCCGGCCATGCGCCGGCTCATGTTGGTCACGTCGGTCTCGGACACCCCCAGCTCGCCGGCGATCAGGGTCACCTCATCCGGCGACAGGTCGCGGTTGTCGAGCAGGCCCAGGCGCGCCTTGATCTTGCGCAGGTTGTAGAACACCTTCTTATGGGCCGAAAGGGTACCGATCTTGACGAGCGACCAGCTGTTGAGAATGTATTCGTGGATCGAGGCCTTGATCCACCACATGGCATAGGTGGCCAGGCGGAAGCCCTTCTCGGGGTCGAACTTCTTGACCGCCTGCATCAGCCCCAGGCTGCCCTCGGACACCAGGTCGGCCACGGGCAGCCCGTAGTGGCGATAGCCGAGCGCGATCTTGGCCACCAGCCGCAGGTGGCTGGTCACGAGGGTGTGGGCCGCGTCCACGTCGTCATGGTCGTGGAAGCGGCGCGCCAGCATGTACTCCTCCTCCGGCGAGAGGATGGGGAACTGCCGGATGGTCCGCAGGTAGCGGTCGAGGCCGCCGTCCTCCGAAAGGACCGGCAGCGTCGGCATGGTCTTGGTCGCGGTGGTCATGGTGCGGTCTCCTGGCGTGGGGTCGAGGCGGCATCCGCGATGATCGCGTAACGCCGCGAACAGGCCACGCGTTCCGGCGGCACGGTCAGCGGACGAGGGTGTGACACTCGTCTTCCCGGACGAGGGCGTGAGACTCGTCCTTGCGTGCCACCGCACGTGTCGCGGCGCGGCCGTGGGGTCACGTCCCGGGAGCGGTCAGACCGGACCCGGCGCCGCGCCTGGCGCAGCACACCACCGGTGTCGATGACGATGTCGATGAGTCCCTGTTCGGGACAGCCAGGATGGGGGATTCGCGCCGTCCCTGTGGCCGGGCCGGCATCCCCTGTCGACGAGCAGATCGTGGACTTGAACGTCCATCATCGTTTCATCCTCCATTGAAGCGATGACGGTGCCCCGGCTCCGGTACGGCCGCCAGCACACCTCTCGGTCCGAACCCGCTTTGCGGCATTCGGCTCCAAGGTGGAGTATATGCGCGGAGGGGTCGGATTTCAAGCCTGCGCTCCGCTGTCATGGTTGATCGTCGTCACGGCTGATCGTCGTCCGGGTTGATCGTCGCGCCCGGCGCCGGACGGGGCGCGCGCCGGCCTGCCCGCATCCACCCTGCGTTGACGCCGGCGGCGCGGCCGGTAACAGTGGCCGCAGTCCAGCCCGAACCAGCCCTTCCCCTCGTCCAACCGGAGTCGTCCGCCCCATGGACATCCGCACGATCGGCGCCGTGTCCCTCACCGTCCTCCTGTGGTCGTCGGCCTTCCCCGGCATTCGCGCCGGTCTGGCGGGCTACGACCCCGGTCACATGGTGTTGCTGCGCTTCCTGCTGGCCTCGATCGCCCTGGCGGGTCTGGCCGCGGTCACCCGCATGCCGCTGCCGCGCGGGCGCGACCTGCCGGCGATTCTGGGCCTTGGGCTGCTCGGCATCGGCGTCTACCAGAGCGGGCTGACGTTCGGAGAACAGTCCGTCACCGCCGGGGCCGCGGCCCTGATCGTGGCGTTGATGCCGCTGTTCATGGCGCTGCTGGCGGTGGCCGCCCTGGGCGAGCACCTCACCGCCCTGGGTTGGGCCGGCTCGCTGGTCAGTTTCGGCGGCGTCATCCTGGTAGCGCTCGGCCAAGGCGCCGCCCCCGACGGCGGCTCGTCACTCACCGGCGTGGCCCTGGTCCTGGGGGCCACGCTCGCCACCAGCATCTTCTTCGTGTTCCAGAAGCCGTATCTGCGTCGCTACTCTGCGCTTCAGATCACCGCCTGCGGAATCTGGGCCGCGACGGCGGTGATGGCCGTCCTGTGGGGGCCGGGTCTGGCCACGGCGGTGCGGGCCGCCCCGCTCGACGCCACGCTGGCGGTGGTCTACCTCGGCGTCTGCCCGGGGATGATCGCCTACGTGAGTTGGGCCTACGCGCTGTCGCGGGCGCCCGCCTCCATCCTCGGCAGCGTGATCTATCTTCAGCCGCCGCTGGCCATGGTCATCGCCCTGGTGTGGCTGGGCGAGGTGCCGGCGGTCGAATCCCTGGCCGGCGGCCTGATCGTGCTGGCCGGCGTGCTGATCGTCAGCCGCTGGGGGCGCCGCCCCGCCGGGGTCGTCGCCCGGCCCGTGTGACCTGCCCCCCTGCTGCGATGCCGCATGGTGACGCCGCATGGTGGCGCCGCATTGTGACGCCGCATTGTGACGGCCGCGGCCGCCTGCTAGAACCCGGGCGGCGCGACGCCACGCCCCGGGGGAGCAGGGGGCGTGGGCCGGCCGCACGACGGATCAGAGCGGAGACAGGCGGTGCTGCGGACAACCTACGACTGGGCCATGCGGATGGCGCAGACCCGGCACGCGCTGTGGATCCTGGCGCTCATCTCGTTCATCGAAAGCTCGGTCTTTCCCATTCCGCCCGACGTGCTGCTGATCCCGATGGTCCTGGCCCGGCCCCACCGCGCCTGGCTGATCGCCGGCGTCTGTACCGTGGCGAGCGTGGCCGGGGGGTTCGCCGGCTACGCCATCGGCCTGTTCCTGTACGAGGCGGTAGGACAGCCGGTGCTGGCGTTCTATGGCTACCTGGACCGCTTCACCGAGTTCCAGGCCCTGTACAATGAATGGGGCGCCTGGATCGTCGCCGGCGCCGGCGCGACGCCGTTCCCCTACAAGGTGATCACCATCGCCAGCGGGGTGACCCAGCTCGACCCGGCCGTGTTCGCCGTCGCCTCGGTGCTGTCGCGCGGGGCCCGCTTCTTCCTGGTGGCGGCGCTGCTGTGGAAGTGGGGGCCGCCCATGCGCGCCTTCATCGAGCGCCGGCTGGGCCTGCTGGTCACCCTCGGGTTCGTGCTGCTGCTGGGCGGCTTCCTGGCGCTGCGGCTGCTTTAACGCGGATCGCGACCAATGGATGAGTCACCGTCGATGATCACCACAAACCGAAATCGCGCCGCGAGTTCGGGGGGGCGCAATCGGCTGTAGGGTCCGCCGCGGCTTGCGGTTCACTCGGGCGGCGCCATATCCTGCGGTATGACGACCGCAACGCCCCCCGCCCCTGTGCCGGCCCCCCGCGCCGCCCGCCGCCCGCACCGGCGGCGCGGACCGGTGCGCCGCCTGGCCGGGGTGGGCGCCGGGGTGGTGTGCCTGATCCTGGGTGCCATCACCGGTCCGACTCCCCTGCCCTTCGGCATCGTGTTCCTGGCCCTCGGCGCCTTCCTGCTGGCGCGAGAGTCCGTCGTGGCCCGGCGTGGCATCCGCTGGCTGCGGTACCGCCTGCCGGCCCTGGACCACGGGCTCGGCCACATCGCCCAGCGGCTGCCGCGCGCCGTCCGCGTGGTGATCCATCGCACAGCGCCGATCGCCAGCCGCCGGCGCTGGCGCCTCGGTGCCGGGACGCGTGGTCGGGTTGCTGCGGCCCCTGTGGGCACGCCCGGCCCGTCCGGGTGAGCCCTCCCGCATGACGGCAGCGTCCCGGTCGGACGCAGGGTCCGTGGCCGGACGCCCGTGGGGGCCGTCGCGCGTCGGAGCGTCACCAGCGCGGATCGCGATCAATCGGAAACACGGCGTGGTTCGGATTGATCGCGTGACTCCGCGCTAACCAGCTAACTATATGAGTCTCAGCCGATTTTTGCGGCAAACCGAAATCGCGCCGCGAGTCCGCTTTGTCGCAATCGGCTGTAGCGTCAACAGGGTGTTTGACAGCCCGGTGAAAGTCCTCTAAGAAAGCGTCCCCACGGCGGCACTGGCCGCCCCCCGGTCGGGCTTGGCGCGACGCGGGTCAGAGAGCGCCCAGGTAGCTCAGCTGGTAGAGCAGGGGACTGAAAATCCCCGTGTCGGCAGTTCGATTCTGTCCCTGGGCACCATATTTCTCAATGAGTTACCTGCTGGGGCGAGGGTGTGTTTTACACTCTCGCCCCTGCTGTTTTACAGCGCGGTCCGCGTCTGTTCTCGCGCGTGTCGCGGCTGTCGCATCCCGCGTCGGCCAGCATGGTCCCCGCTGTGTGGCGCAAGCCGTGGAACGTCAGGCCGGCCTGGACCTGACCGGCCCCTTCCAGTCGCTTCATGATCTTGCGCAGTTCGGCGCGGAAGCCCGAGCCGGTGTAGGGTGCCCCGCCCTGCCCCGTCACCACGATGGGCGAGCGGCGGGGCGTCGCGGTCAGCACCTCGGCCAGCATCGAGTGCATCGGCACGCGAATGGACATGCCGGTCTTGTGTGATCGCACCGACACGCGCCCGTCCGCACACGCGGACCAGGGCAGCGACAGGCAGTCGGCCTGGCGCAGGCCGGTGAACGCAGCCAGGGCCACGGCCGCACGGATGCCGGGGTGCGAGGCGGTGGCTTCCAGCACGGCGGCCAGTTCCTCCCACTGCCAGGGCCGGTTGGCTTTCTTCTCGCCGCGCGGTTTCTTGATTTTCGCCACGCCCTCGGCGGGGTTCGTGGCGACAAATCCTCTCGGCTTTCCCCAGTTGAATAGCAGGCTCAACACCTGCACCAAGTAGTTTGCGAATCGGCGCTTGTGCTGCTCGAACGCCTTGTCACGCAAGGCAAAAACCAAGCGCGGCGTGACCGCCGGCAAGGGGGTGTCGCGCCCCTTGCCCAGCCAGTCCAGCACGCGGGCGTAGTCCCGCCGGGTCTCGACGGCCAGGGCGGCATATTCGGGGCTCGCGCGGTAGGCCTCGATCAGACTGCCCAGGGTGCCGGGCGTTGGGGGCGGGGCCATCTGCCCCTCGGCCGCCGCGTAGGCGGCCATGAATTCAGCGCTACCCGGCTCGCCGGGCAGGCGCGTGCGTGTCGGCCGGTGATAGTAATACGTCCGCCCGCGCGAGCGGATGCGTTGGACGTGCCGCAGTCGCAGGACCGTCATTGCCCCGTCATCCCCACTGCTCCAGCCATTGGGCTGGATGCGGCTCGCTGGTGCGGCCGGTCTGTCGGTCGATCCAGGAATCGACCTCGTCGCGCAGCCAGTAGCGCATGGACCGAATCTTGTGCGACGGCAGATCCAGAGTGTCGACCATTGCGGGCGACACGTCCAGATATGCCGCGACAGTCTGTCGGCGCATCAGACGTGGCCAGCCGCGCGTGTCGGGCGAGGTGCGGTGGGCAGCGCTCATGACGCGGCGGCCTCCCGTCTCTCGGCGCCGGCGGCCAGCTCGGGCACGTTGGCCCGCGCCAAGGCCGCCGCCAGCGGCGGGCACACGCTGTTGCCGGCGCAGCGCACCTGCTGCGCCTTGCTGACCGCCCGGCCGCCGATCTCCAGGTCGATGACGTAGGAGTCCGGGAAACCCTGGGCGCGGAACAGTTCACGTGGGCTCAGCATGCGGATCCCGATGTCGGCGATGACGTACGGCACACCATCGAGATGCACGGTCACCAGCGCCATGCGGTCGCGCGTCGTCACGGTGCACAGCGGTTCATCCACGGCCGCCCATTGCCCGCCCTCGCCGTAGTACCGCGCCAGGAACGGCGCGATCAGGCCGGCGTGGGTGCCCTGGCCGGTGACGGTGGCGAGGGGATCGCGCGGGTCGCCCGCGCTGCCCCGGTTCGACCCCCGGAACTGCGTCAGGTGAGCCGCGATCACGGAGTGGTGGTCGACGGCCGTGACGGTGCTGATCGGCTCGTCCAGCGGCGTGCCCGGACGCTGCCCCTGGTCCGTGTAGTGCCGTGCCAGAAAGGCGGCGACCAGGGCGTGTTTGGTGCCGCCGGCCACCGCGGTCCCGAGCGGCTTGCCGAGCCCGGGCACGCGCGGGGCTTGGCCGGAACGCTCGCCGTAGCCGGTCTGCACCAGCGACGGCACCGCCACCATCATCTCCCCGCGGCGGGCGGTCGTGATCGTTCGCAGGGGCTCCGCCGAATCCCAGCAGCGGGCATCGCCCCCGTGCGTCACCGGAATGACAAACGGCCGCGGATGGTCGAGCACATAGCGCACCACGCCGCGGGCAACGCGGCGCAGCGTGGCCTCGGCCAGCGGGCGCTTGACGCCGACCGCACGGGCCGCGTCCGGCGTCAGGAAGATCGAATGGCAGGGCCGTGACCAGTCGATGATCTCCGCCGCCGTGCGCCAGGGGTCGCGCGCGCCGCCGCCACCGGCGAAGCTGTCGACAATGATCTCGGCCTGAGCGGCCTGTGGCGCGAAGAGGTGGGTCATCCCGGCGCCTCGCGAAACAGGTCCGGCGTGGGGGCGGTCGGGGGGCTTACCGCACGCGCACCGGGGTGCGGGCCGTTCGGCCAATGACGCATCAAGGGCGCGGCCAGAAGAGGCTCGCCGCCACCGAACCAGCGAAAGAACCCGAGAGCGCCGCGCGCCGGGATCGGATCACAATCCTTGGGGTCCGCGAGCACGAGTCCGCGCGGCCCGAAGAACCACGGGCTGTCGCTAGCGTTGACGACGGCGGTCACCGTGACGCTGCCGATCACGGCGCCACGGATCAAGTCGCTCGGGTGCGGGCAAGCCACTCCGATCCGGACCATGACATCGCGGGCATCCTCGTATTCCGCGCGGGTCAGCCCTTTGGCGGCGTGAATCGCAATGCGGCCCGGCCTCATGCCGTGGCGCACGGCGGCGGCTGACCGGTTCTCGACGTCCTTGCCGCCGTGGATGATGGCCCAGGCCCACGGCTGGCGGACGGACGGCGCGATTTCGGGGAGGTCATCTGTCATGATGGCCCTCCCTCACGCCGGCACCGGCGCATCGGCCGGGATGAGGGCCCGCAGCGTCGAGAGCGCGCACCCGAGGAGATGCGCCTGTACGACCAGACGCTCGATGCCATGCGCCAGATTTTGTACTCCGAGGGCGTGTTCCAAGCGGTGAAGGCGGGCGTCGAGGCCGCGCCCGACCCGGCCCTGGGCCTGATCGAGCCCATTGCCCAGGCCGCTGTCCGTGTGCTGGTGAGCGCGCGCGAGGCCGGCCGGCCGGTGACCCAGGACATGATGTTCGCCGCCCTGGTCGACACCACCCGCGAAGCGGTCGAAGCCGTCGAGGAAATCCGGGGCCGTGAGATGACCGAGGAGCAGGCGACCAACGCCTTCCTGGAGATCGTCACGCGCTACGCCGACCTGGCCGGCCGGGCCGGCCTGATTGACCCTCGGGAGGCTGAAGCCCGCATGGCCGAGATGGAGGGCGGGGCCGCGCCGGCACCGGGCCGGGGCGCGGGCCAGGAGCCCCCGCCGCCGAGCCGGGCCGCGCGTCGCGCCGGGCGGGCGCGCAAGCGGCGTCGCAAGGGGCCGCCGCGGCAGCAGCAGGAGGCGATCTGATGGCGAACGGACTGCTGGCCGCTTTCGGTGGCGCCCTGACCGGCCTGGGCACGGGCCTGGTCGCACGCGGCGAGGACCTGCGCCAACAGCGCATCGCCGAGGCCAAGATGGCCTACGAGGAGCAAAAGGCTTTGCGCGATCGGGCCTGGAGCGTCCAGGACCGGGAGGCCCGGCAACAGCACGACAGGGGCATGCTGGACCGGCGGTTCGGTCATGACCGGGATATGGCGGCGGTGGGCCACAGCAACGCGCTCGCCCGCACGGCGGCCGGACGCGGGCAGTATCGTCCGCTGACCCCGGAGGAGGTCGAACAGCACGGGCTCGACCCGCGCCAGTCCTATCAGGTCGACACGACGACGAATCGGCTGCACACGCTGGGATCGCGCCAGGAGGGAGCGGCCAGTGAAGACAGGCCCCCTCTGGCTCTTAACCAGATGCTAGCCGAGGCGCGGCGGCGCGCGAAGGCGAACGGGGCGGGCTACGGAGAGCCGTCGAACGAGGACGTGGAGGCGGCCTTGCGCGCCATGCCAGGGGGCGGCGTGGCGGCGGACAAACTGTTCGGGCCGCCGGAGCCCCCGCCTGTAGTGCACGCCCCCGCGCCGGTCAGTGCCCCCAGAGCGGGCAACGGCGTGTCGATGGATATCCCAACCGGCGTGACGCCGCGCGAGGGGGCGCATGGTGGGGACGGAGTGTCCCTCTCGGCGGGGCAGGCGCCGACGGAGCAAACCGGGCTGCCGGCTGGCGTGACCGCCGAGCAGGCGCTTCAGCAGGCGCAACGGGCCATCGCCGCCGGCGCCGACCCGGCCGCCGTGCGGGCGCGCCTGCGCCAGTATGGCCTGACGTTGCCGGGGGCGCCGTAGCATGGCTGTTGAAGTCAGGGCGGGGGCGGGTCTCTTCGACGACCTGATCCCGCAGTCCTCGCCCGCACCAAGCCCGCCCATGAACGGCGGGCTTTTTGATGACTTGATCCCGGCCGCGCGTCCGCAAGCGGGCGAACAGGCCGGCACCGACATCGGCACGGCCGACCATTTCGTGCGCCAGCTCGGCGCCGGTGCTGCGGCAGCGGGAGCGTCGGCCCTTCAGGCCCCCGCGATCCTGGCTGGGCAGGTGGACTCGGCCGCGCAGCGCGCCCGGCGCCGCACTCTGGAGGCCATGGACCGTCTGGATGCGGTCGCGGCCGAGGGCGGGCGTCCGGGTGAGGTCTGGGGCACCCTCGACAGCCGGGACACCACGGTCCTGCGCGATGCGGCGCGCTACTGGCGGGCGCTCAAGGCGGGCGACACCGACGAAGCGACGGCTCTTCGGCGCAGGATCGAGGGTGAGATCGCAGACGTCGCCCCGACCCTGACGGACCCGCGTGAGACCGCGCTCTACGGGGCCGGCGAGGCCGTGCGCGACCTGTACGACGAGCCTGGCGCACCGCTGCACGGCAACCCGGACTACAAGGGCGACTTCTGGCGCGACACCGTGCCAAACGCCCTGGGCTCGACGGGCGCGTTCCTCGCGACGGGGGCGGCTGGTGCGGCGGCGCGGGTGCCGGCTGCCCTGGCCGCCGGCGCAACCGGCGCAGCCGTCAACAGCACCGACACCTTCCGGGAGGCCCTGGAGAGCGGCGCCGACCTGGAGACGGCCTATCGGGCCGCAACGGGGGGTGCCGCCGTGGGCGCGGGGGAGGGCCTGCCTATCGGCCAGGTGCTCAAGCGTCTGGACGCGGTGGGCGGTCGCCGGATGCGGCGCATCATCGCCGAGGGGCTCAAGGGCATGGGCGAAGAGGCAGCCCAGGAGGCTCTGAACGCGGTCGGCAACAACCTGATCGCGGCCGGGCTGTACGACCCGGAGCGCGACGTACTCGAAGGCGCGGGGGAATCGGCGGCGGCCGGTGGCGCCGTTGGCGCGATTTTCTCCGTTGTAGCTTCGACATTCGCCCGCCAGCGTGGCGGCGCCACCGACCCGACCGCCCCGCGTGCGGACCTGCGCGACGGCGACGACGGGTTCGCGGAGGCCCCGGGCGCCTCCCCACCCCTGCCCCCTGGCCCGAAGCCCGAGCCCGGCGCCCGTGTTACCGTCGCCACGCCCGACGGTCCGGTTGCCGGCACGGTCGAGAGCGTCGACCGGCGCGGCGCCATGGTGCGGCTCGACGACACCGGCGATCTGGAGCCGGTGGCGCTGCGCGACCTTCAGGCCCAGCCCCCCCAACCGGCCGGGCTGCCGCCCGTCGAAACCGTCGACCTCAACGAAGGCGATCTCCGTTCGCCGATCCCGAACGAAATCATCGGCGAAGGCAAGGCGGCGATGGAGGACGCCATCAACGCGGCGTCCGCGCCAGCGCCGGCCCCGCCCCCGCCGGCCTCCGCCGGCGCCCCCACAGGGGCGCCCCCGTCCCTGTTCGACGACCTGATCCCCGAGCGACCGGGCGGAGCGAACGCCGGGCCGCCGCCCCTCGACCTGACAGAAGACATGGTGGTGGACGACCCGCCGCCGCTGGATCTGACCGAAGACATGATCGTGGACACCGCCCCGGATCGGTGGCGGGCGCGCCAGGACCAGCGCGACGCCCTGGTCGCGCGGGCGCAGCTCGAACCGGGGGCCTATGTCGATCGGGACGGCGTGCCCTACCATGTCGACCCCGAGGGGCGCATCGTTCGCGGGGGGAGCGGTGAGGCCGAAGCGTTCGGATCCCTCGAGCGGGGATATGTGGACGATCAGGGCGAGGCGTTCGCCCGCCGCGCCCTCGCTGGCGAGATGCGCCGGGTTCCTGGTGACCAAGCCCTCGCGGTCGGGGCGCGCGTCGCGGTCGCTGACGGGGCCGGCACCGTGGTCTCCGCCGGCGGGGGTGAGATCGCGGTACGCCTGGACGGCACCGGTGACATCGAACCGTTCCCGCCCGGGGCGGTGCGGCCACTGCCCCGGGAGCCCCGCAAAGACAACACCGGTCCGGCCGGGAGCGCCCCTGAGGTCGCAGACGGGGCGGCGCTCCCGGCGCCGGCGGAAACGCAACGCCCGGCCGTTACCGGGGCGTCCCTGGACCGGACGGCGAGCTGGGTGATCCGGGACCGGCGAACCGGCGACGCGATCCTGGAGACCTTCGACCGCCGCGCCGTCGAGGCCCTGAACACGGACCGCTATGAAGCGGTGCCGATCCAGGACCACCTGGGGGGGGCTGAACCGGCGCGGTGCGGCGCCCCAGGCCGGCACGCCCCCCGTGGCGGCACCGCGTGTCCCCAACGCCCCGGGCGATCCGTCAAATGAGGGGCGAGCCTCTCCACCCGAGGACTTCGTTCGGGCGCCGAACGGTACGCTTGACTTTGGAGAAATCGACGCCGCTGTTGAATCCGCTGCCGGCGGTCGCTACCCTCCGGGTCCGATCCGGATGCGTCGTGGCGCGTCCGAAACATACGGGCGCGATCACATTGACGCTGGCAAGGCGGAGCGCATTCAACGGGCCAGGTATGCCTCGGTCGAGGACTTCGTTTTCGACGTTGCCCAGAACTACGACACCGTATGGGAACAGAAGAACGGACGCCTTCTTCTGTCAAAGACAGGCGGCGGATACGACTCCACGGCCAGCATTGAACTGGAACGCGGTCGCGACGGCGCCTACTATGCCGTTATCACCGCCATGCCTGTTCGACAGGCAAAAAAATGGTTCATGACGGAAAATCGGGGAGGGGCGGACAACGGGACGGTCTGACACACTGGTAGTTGCGACACGACACAGACTGCCAGGGAGGCCCCGTT
>NZ_JACIGI010000013.1 GCF_014197795.1 Roseospira goensis | reverse complement strand
GCCCGGCCCGGCATCTCCATCCGTCGCAAACGCAAGCGCTGTGGTTGGACCAACGACTTCGCCAGAACCATCATCGGCCAAATGCGATAGCCCTGGATTGGCGCCCGCCGCCGCTTGTCACCGTCGGCCGAAGCTGGTATCACAACCGTCATCAATCCTCATGACGTGGTCGGATCGCGTGCAAGGCCCGATCACAGGTGGCTGGGGTGGGCTACGGCCCCCCTTTTTTTGTTATGTGGTGTTTTTGTTATGTGGTGGGTGGCCGTTGCGTGCGGCACGGCCGCCGGTCCGTCGCCGGGCCTGGACCAGCGCTTGGTGAAAGCCTGGGTGAAAGCGACCGGGGGCGAGAGCGACCGGCGGATCGCGGCACAGGCCCGGGACGGACGCGCGGGGAGGGAGACCCCCGACGGACACCCCGGACGCACCACCCTCGACGAGCGGGAGTGATCGTGACCAGGCTGATGGGCGACCAGGGGCCGCTGGCGGCGCTGGTGATTCCGACGCTGGAGGCCATGGGCTACGAGCCCGTGCGGATCCTGCTGATGGGCAAGCAGCGCAAGATCCTACAGGTCATGGCCGACCGTGGCGACGGCGCGCCGATGACGGTGGAGGACTGCGAGGCCGTGAGCCGGGCCCTGTCGGCGGTGCTCGACGTGGACGATCCGATCCGCGGCGCCTACGACCTGGAGGTCAGTTCCCCGGGCGTGGATCGGCCGCTGACCCGGCGGCACGACTTCGAACGCTTCGCCGGCCTGGAGGCCCGCCTGGAGGCGGACGTGGCGGTCGACGGCCGACGCCGCGTCAAGGGGCGGCTCAGGGGCGTGAGCGCGGACGACGAGGTGATCGTGGAGACCGCGGAGCCGGGGCCGGAGGGCCAAGCCGAGTGGCGGGTTCCGCTGGCGGCCCTGACCAAGGCCAAGCTGGTGCTGACGGATGAGCTGATCCGGCACACCATGAAGGCCGACAAGGCGGCCCGAAAGGGCGCGGCCGGGGACGGCGCCGGGAGCGGAGACGAGGCCGGCGCGCCGGAGGGCTGAGCCCGCACCGCTGGCCGACTCGGCCAGCCGGGACTTCGGCAGACAAGGTTGTGGCGTAAGGACAAGTCGGGGCACGACGGATGGAAGCGGAACGCATGGCGGGCATGACCCGGCCGGAGCTGGTGCAGGTGGCCGACACGGTCTCGCGCGACAAGGGCATCGAGCGCGAGGAGGTGTTCATCGCCATGGAACAGGCGATCCAGAAGGCGGGTCGCTCGAAGTATGGCCATGAGCACGACATCCAGGCCCTGATCGACCGGCGCACGGGCGAGATCAAGCTGGAACGCCATCTGCACGTGGTGGACGCGGTCGAGGACGAGGCCACCCAGATCACGGTCGAGCGGGCCCGGCGCAAGAAGCCCGACGCCACGGTCGGCGACGTGCTGGTGGATCCGCTGCCGCCGATCGACTTCGGCCGCATCGCCGCCCAGACCGCCAAGCAGGTGATCGTCCAGCGGGTGCGCGACGCCGAGCGCGAGCGCCAGTACGACGAGTACAAGGACCGCGTCGGCGAGATCGTCAACGGCCTGGTCAAGCGGGTCGAGTTCGGCAACGTGGTGGTCGACCTGGGCCGGGCCGAGGCGCTGCTGCGGCGCGACGAGTTGATCCCGCGCGAGCACTTCAAGACCGGCGACCGGGTGCGGGCGTATATCCACGATGTGCGCCAGGAGCCGCGCGGCCCGCAGATCTTCCTGTCGCGCACCCGGCCGGAGTTCATGGCCAAGCTGTTCGCCCAGGAGGTGCCGGAGATCTATGACGGCATCATCGAGATCAAGGCGGTGGCGCGCGATCCCGGCTCGCGCGCCAAGATCGCGGTGCTGTCCAACGACTCGGGCATCGACCCCGTGGGCGCCTGCGTCGGCATGCGCGGCTCGCGCGTTCAGGCGGTGGTCGCGGAGTTGCAGGGCGAGAAGATCGACATCATTCAATGGTCCGAGGACCCGGCCAGCTTCGTCGTCAACGCCCTGGCCCCGGCCGAGGTCAGCAAGGTGGTGCTGGACGAGGACGCCAGCCGCATCGAGGTGGTGGTGCCCGACGAGCAGCTCTCGCTCGCCATCGGCCGGCGCGGGCAGAACGTGCGGCTGGCCTCGCAGCTGTCCGGCTGGGACATCGACATCCTGACCGAGGCCGAGGAGTCGGAGCGCCGCCAGGAAGAGTTCCGCACCCGCTCGCAGGCGTTCATCGACGCGCTCGACGTGGATGACGTGATCGCCCACCTGCTGGTGACCGAGGGCTTCACCACGGTCGAGGAGGTGGCCTACGTCGAGGACTCCGAGCTGGCTTCCATCGAGGGCTTCGACGAGGGAATCGCCGAAGAGCTGAAGGACCGCGCCCAGGGCTACCTCGACGAACGCGAGCGCGCCGCCGACGAGCGCCGGCGCGACCTGGGGGTCGAGGACGAGATGACCTTCGTGCACGGCCTGACCATGCCGATGCTGGTGGCGCTGGGCGAGAACGGCATCAAGACGCTCGATGACCTGGCGGATCTGGCCAGCGACGAGTTGCGCGAGATCGTCGGCGAGGCGGCGATGGACGAGGACACCGCCAACGCCATCATCATGGCCTCGCGGGCGCACTGGTTCGAGGACGCCGACTCCGACTCCACTGCTGACGCCGAGGCCGGCGCCGAGGCCGGCGCGGCTGCGACCGCCGACTCCGGGGCGGTCGGGGAACCGGACGGTGCCCCCGACGGTGCCCCCGACGGTGCCCCCGACGGTGCCGCCGATGGTCCCCCCGACGGTGCCGCCGATGGTCCCCGCGACGGTCCCGACCACGGTCCCGCCGGGGCGGCCGGCTGAGGGCGCGACCGATGGCGGCGCCCAGCCCGGAGCGGGCGACCGGCGGTGACGCCGAGGAGGACCCCATGCCGTCCGGCCATCGTCGCTGCATCGCGACGCGCGAGGTTCGGCCCATGGCGGGCCTGCTGCGCTTCGTCGTCGACCCGGACGGACAGGTCGTGCCCGATGTGGACCGGCGTCTGCCGGGGCGTGGTTTGTGGTTGAGCCCCAGCCGCGATATGATAGAGATGGCGGCGCGTAAGCGGCTGTTCGCGCGTGCCGCACGCCGTGCGGTGACGGTTCCGCCCGATCTGGCCGACCGCGTCGAGGCTCTTCTGGTGCGCCGCGGCCTGGATCTGATCGGGCTGGCACGCCGTGCCGGGCAGGTGGTGAGCGGGTTCGAGAAGGTACGGTCCCGCCTGCGCGAGGCCTCCTCTGCCGGTCTGCCCGCGGTTCTGTTGGCCGCCCGCGACGGCGGCGACGACGGACGCGGCAAGGTGGCCGCGCTGGCGGCGGCGGTGGGACGCGCGTCCGCGAGCGGCGGCGGGACCGGTGCGGCGATGCCGATGGTCGTCGGGTTCGATGCCGCGGAGCTGGGCCGGCCGCTGGGACGGGAGCGAGTGGTGCACGGTGCCCTTGAACCGGGCCGGTTGGCACGGACCTTCCTGGAGAGCTGTGACCTCCTGGCTGGGTTCCGGCCCGGCCCCATGACTCTCTCCGCCGCCGATGTGCTGGCGGAGACGCGCCGGGATCCGCCGGACCGCCGGGGCGAGGAGTCCCGCCTGACCGGCGGGGCACAGGACTAGGACCGCCCGACGACTGACCGGACGTCAGTCGTGCGGCGGGCGGTGCGAGCGCACCGGCGCCGCGAGGTGGCGTCCGGCCCTTGCCCTGACAGGTCAGGCCAGGGGCCGGTTGGCGAATGGTGGCGCCCGCCGACGGGCGGGTGCGCCGCATCCCGGCGCCGGGGGACCGGCGTCGGCGCACCGATGCACCGGCCCGGGACACCGGGATGCCGGGAGGGCGGGACGACGGGTTCCGCGACGATGCAAGGGTATGGAGCGAAGCTGAGTCGAATGGCGGACGAGAAAGAACGCAAGGCGCCCCTGTCGCTCTCCTCACGTGGCAAGCTGGAACTCAAGCGCCCGCTGGAGAGTGGCCAAGTGCGTCAGAACTTCCCGCACGGGCGCTCCAAGGTGGTGCAGGTCGAGGTGCGCAAGAAGCGCAATGTCCACACCGCCGAGGCCGAGGCCGCGCGCCGAGGACGCGGGGGCGCCGCCGATGGCCGCCTGCGCGAGGTGGCCGAGACCCTGTCGGGCGACCTGACCTCCGAGGAGAAGGCGCACCGCCTGCGCGCGCTGCAGAATGCGCAGCAGCGCGCGGAGGAAGAGGCGCGCCGCAAGGCCGAGGAAGAGGCGCGCCGCAAGGCCGAGGAAGAGGCGCGCCGCAAGGCCGAGGAAGAAGAGGCGCGGCGCAAGGCCGAGGAAGAGGAGGCCCGGCGCAAGGCCGAGGCGGAAGAGGCCCAGCGCCAGGCCGAGGCGGCCGCCGCCGCGCCGGAGGGCGCGGCCGAGGCGACCGCGGCGGACACGGCCGCGGCGCCCGCGCCGGCCCGCGAAGGCCCCGGCAAGGCCGCGCCCGGCGGCGCCGACACGGGCGGACGCGCGCCCGCCGCGCGGCCGGCGGCCCGGCCGGCCCGGCGCACCGGCGACGCTGCCGAGGAGGCCGCCGCGCCGCGACGCGGGGCTGCCGCCCCGACTCCGCCGGCGAAGGCGCCGCCCAAGACGCCCTCGACCAAGCGGTCGGAGCCCAAGCGGCGCGGCAAACTGACCATCACGGCGGCCCTGGACGGCGACGACCGCTCCGAGCGCGGCCGGTCGATGGCGGCCATGCGCCGCGCCCAGCAGAAGGAGCGGCGCAAGCAGCAGTCCTCCGGGCCGCAGGAGCGCGTGGTGCGCGAGGTGACCGTCCCCGAGACGATCACCGTGCAGGAGCTCGCCAACCGCATGGCCGAGCGCGGCGGCAACGTCATCAAGACGCTGATGAAACTGGGTGTGATGGCGACCATCAATCAGGTCATCGACGCCGACACCGCCGAACTGGTGGTCGAGGAGTTCGGCCATAAGGCCAAGCGTGTCTCCGACGCCGACGTCGAGATCGGCCTGGTCTCCGGCCCGGACACCGAGGCCGAGATGATGTCGCGGCCGCCGGTGGTCACGGTCATGGGCCACGTCGACCACGGCAAGACGTCGCTGCTCGACGCCATGCGGTCGACCGACGTGGTCTCCGGCGAAGCCGGCGGCATCACCCAGCACATCGGCGCCTATCAGGTGCAGGTGCCGAGCGGGGACCGCATCACCTTCATCGACACCCCGGGCCACGCGGCGTTCACCGCCATGCGGGCGCGTGGCGCCGAGGTCACCGATATCGTGGTGCTGGTGGTGGCCGCCAACGACGGCATCATGCCGCAGACCATCGAGGCGATCCGGCACGCCCAGGCCGCCAAGGTGCCGATGGTGGTGGCGATCAACAAGATCGACCTGCCTGAGGCCGACCCCAACCGGGTGCGCACCGAACTGCTCCAGCACGACGTGGTGGTCGAGGAGATGGGCGGCGACGTGCAGACCGTGGAGGTCTCGGCCAAGAAGCGGATGAACCTCGACAAGCTGGTCGAAGCCATCCTGCTGCAGTCCGAGATCCTGGACCTGAAGGCCAACCCCGACCGGACCGCCGAGGGCGCGGTGGTCGAGGCCAAGATGGAACGCGGCCGCGGCTCGGTGGCCACGGTGCTGATCCAGCGCGGCACCCTGCGTGTCGGCGACACGTTCGTCTGCGGCAAGGAGTGGGGCCGCGTGCGCGCCCTGGTCAACGAGCGCGGCGAGCGCGTGGAGGAGGCCGGGCCGTCCGTTCCGGTCGAGGTGCTGGGCTTCAACGGCACGCCCGAGGCCGGCGACGACTTCATCGCGGTCGAGGACGAGGCCAAGGCCCGCGAGGTGTCCGGCTACCGCCAGCGCAAGGATCGCGAGACCCAGTTCGTCAAGTCGGCGCGCGGCTCCATGGAGCAGATGTTCGAGCGCATCCAGGCCGGCGAGGCCAAGGAGCTGCCCGTGGTCATCAAGGGCGACGTGCAGGGCTCCGTGGAGGCCCTCATCGGCACCCTGGAAAAGATGGGGACCGACGCGGTCAAGGTCCGTGTGCTGCACTCGGCTGTCGGCGGCATCAACGAGAGCGACGTCACGCTGGCCAAGGCGTCGGACGCCCTCATCATCGGCTTCAACGTGCGCGCCAACCCGCAGGCCCGCGAGATGGCGCGGCGCGACGGTGTCGAGATCCGGTACTACAGCATCATCTACAACGTCGCCGACGACGTGAAGGCGCTGCTGACCGGCATGCTGGAGCCGACCTACAAGGAAAGCCTGCTGGGCTACGCCGAGATCCGCGACGTCTTCAACATCACCAAGGTCGGCAAGGTCGCCGGCTGCATGGTGACCGAGGGCCAGGTCAAGCGCGGCGCCAAGGTCCGCCTGCTGCGCGACGATGTGGTCATCCACGAGGGCAGCCTGGGCCAGCTCAAGCGCTTCAAGGACGATGTCCGCGAGGTGCGCGAGGGCTACGAGTGCGGCATGTCGTTCGAGCACTACAACGACATTCAGGTGGGCGACGTCATCGAGTGCTTCGAGCTGGAGGAGGTGGCGGCGGCGCTGTAGGCGCCGCCCCTCCCCGCCCCCTCCCCGCTCACGCCGCCACCCGGTCGCCGCGCGGGCCACACGGTCCGCACGGTCGCGGGTCCACGAGACATGACCGCCAAGGAGTCCCGTCGCCATGAGACGCGACCCCGCCCGCAGCGCCGCCCATCTCCAGGGGCGGCCGCAGAGCCAGCGCCAGTTGCGCGTTGGCGAGGAACTGCGCCACGCCCTCGCCTGGACGCTGGAGGAAGGCAACATCCGCGATCCGGCCCTGGCCGACACGCCGGTGACCATCACCGAGGTGCGGGTCAGCCCCGACCTGCGCAACGCCACCGTGTTTTGCCTGCCGCTGGGCGGCGGCACGGATGCCGAAGCCGCCGTCCTGGAGGGCCTGCGGCGGGTCAAGCCGTTCCTGCGCCACCGGATCGCCGATCGGGTGCGCCTGCGGCATGTGCCCGATCTCAGCTTCGCCACCGACACCAGCTTCGACACCGCCGACCGCATCGAGGCCATCCTGCACAGCCCCGAGGTGGCGCGCGATGTGGTGGGCGACGGCGATGGCCATGGCCATGGCGACGCCGCCGACCGTGACGCCGCCGACCGTGACGCCGCCGACCGTGACGCCGCCGACGGGGGCGACACTCCGGACGAGACGGCGGGCGGATCCCGCGATGGCGCGTAAGCGCAAGGGGCTGCCCATCCACGGCTGGTTGGTCATCGACAAGCCGCTGGGCCTGACCTCGACCCAGGTCGTGGGCGCGGTGCGCCGCCTGACCGGCGCGGCCAAGGTGGGCCACGGCGGCACCCTCGATCCGCTGGCGACCGGCATCCTGCCGGTGGCGCTGGGCGAGGCCACCAAGACCGTCGGCCACGTCATGGACGGCCGCAAGCTCTACCGCATGGGCCTGCGTTGGGGCGAGGCGCGCGACACCGACGACGGCGAGGGCCGGGTCATCGCCACCAGCGCCGTCCGCCCCACGCTGGCGCAGGTGCGGGCCGCCGTGCCGGCGTTCACCGGCGCGGTGGAGCAGGTGCCGCCGCGGTTCTCGGCGGTCAAGGTGGCGGGCCGGCGCGCCTACGACCTGGCGCGCGCCGATCAGGACGTGGACCTCGCCGCGCGCGTGGTGCACATCGAGTCGATCGAGATCCTGACGACCGAAGCCCAGGCCGCAGCCGCCCCGGACCGGCTCGATCTGCTGGTCGCGGCCGGCAAGGGCACCTACATGCGCGCGCTGGCGCGCGACCTGGCGCGGTCGCTGGGCACGGTGGCCTACATGGATGCGCTGCGGCGCCTGTCGTGCGGCCCGTTCGACGAGTCGCACGCGATTTCCCTGGAAAAGCTGGAGGCGCTCGGGCATAGTCTCGCGCACTCCGATGCCCTGCTGTCCGTCGAGACCGCGCTGGACGACATCCCGGCGCTGGCCCTGACGGAGGCGGAGGCGCGGCGTCTCGCCCTCGGGCAGCCGGTGGCTCTGCTGCCGGTGATCCGGCGGGGCCCGTCGGCCGTGTCCGCCGCGGGCGGGGACGCCCCAGGGGACGTGGAGACCGGCGCCCGGCTGTGCGAGGCACCGGTGCTCAAGGCCATGTCCGGGGCGCGCCTGGTGGCGATGGCCCGGGTCGTGGGCGGCGAGATCCGCCCGGTCCGCGTCCTCAACCTGTAGCCCGGCGGGGGCACGCCACGGTCGTGGCGAGCCACCGCTTTTCCGTTTTCCGTGCTGTCCGACCGGAGGGCCGCGCCCTTGCGGTGGGCCGCTCGGCCTCCGATCCACTCCACACCGCCGATGCGGGGGCCCACGGGCGCACGCCGCCGCCCCCGACCTGACAGGAGCTATTGTCCCACGATGTCGATCACGCCCGAACGCAAGCAGGAGCTTATCAAGGAGTTCGCCACCAAGGACGGCGACACCGGCTCCCCCGAGGTCCAGGTGGCGATCCTGACCGAGCGCATCTCCAACCTGACCGAGCACCTGAAGGTGCACAAGAAGGACACCCACTCCCGCCGCGGCCTGCTCATGATGGTCGGCCAGCGACGGCAGCTTCTCGACTACGTCAAGCGGCGCGAGCGCGCTCGCTACGAGACGCTCATTGGCCGTCTCGGCATCCGAAAGTAGGCCGATGCGGCCCGTCCGGAGCCATGCCATGGACCGTGCCATGGCCCCGGATGCGCCACGGCAACCAGGGCGCCGTGGTCGGGAGTCCGCCGCCCGCTCCCCCGGAGCGGCCCGGCGGCGTCTCGCCACGCTGACCGCGGGATCGCGCCCCCCCGCACGTCGCGGCATCCGGGCCCGGCCCGGATACCCGCCCGCGCCCTCCCGGTCCCGTCCGTCCGGCTCCGACCGGTCGGCCCGGAGGACCGGGGGGCCGTCCCCCCCGCTTCATCGTCCGCACGAACCGCATGCCCCGGCCGGTCGCGACCGCCGGCGCCGCGGCACAATGGACCCACGGACCCGGGACCGCAGCGGCCCGCGCCGACGACGGCGCGGAGCCGGCGGGTGCGCCTGGCGGCGACGTTCACGCAAGGGAAAGACAAGTCTCATGTCCATGTTCAAGGTAACCCGCAAAGAAATCGACTGGGGCGGCCGCAAGCTGGTCCTGGAAACCGGGCGCGTCGCCAGGCAGGCCGATGGCGCCGTCATGGCCTCGCTCGGCGAGACCACGGTGCTGTGCACGGCAGTCGGCGAGAGGTCCCCGCGCCCCGGCGTCGATTTCTTCCCGCTGACGGTGAACTACCAGGAAAAGACCTTCGCCGCCGGCAAGATCCCCGGTGGGTTCTTCAAGCGCGAAGGGCGCCCGAGCGAGAAGGAAACCCTGGTCTCGCGCCTGATCGACCGGCCCATCCGGCCGCTGTTCCACAAGGCCTACCGCAACGACACCCAGGTCATCTGCACCGTGCTGTGCCATGACATGGAGAACGACCCCGACGTCGTCGCCATGATCGGGGCCTCGGCCGCGCTGACCCTGTCGGGCCTGCCCTTCCTGGGGCCGATCGGCGCCGCCCGGGTCGGCGTCCTGAACGGCAGCCTGGTGCTGAACCCGACCCTGGAGCAGATGAAGGAGTCGGCGCTCGACCTCGTGGTCGCGGGTACCGGCGACGGCGTGCTGATGGTCGAGTCCGAGGCCCAGGAGCTGTCCGAGCAGCAGATGCTCGACGCCGTCATGTTCGGCCACGAGGGCTATCAGCCGGTCATCGACGCCATCATCGACCTGGCCGAGCAGGCCGCGCGCGAGCCGCGCGAGGTGCCCCCGCCCGCGCCCGAGGCCGAGACCGTCGCCGCCCGCCTGCGCGAGATCGCGGCCGAGGGCCTGACCGCGGCCTACGCCGAGCCCGACAAGCAGCAGCGCCAGGCCAAGGTGGCCGCCGTCAAGGAGCAGGCACTGGCCGCGTTCGCCGACGACGAAGCCGCGCTGGCCCTGGCCCCCGGCGCGTTCAAGGCGCTGGAAGCCGATATCGTGCGCGGCACCATCCTGAAGACCGGCCAGCGCATCGACGGCCGCGACACCAAGACGGTGCGCCCGATCGAGATCGACGTTGGCTTCCTGCCGCGCGCCCACGGCTCGGCGCTGTTCACCCGTGGCGAGACCCAGGCGATGGTCGTGGCCACCCTGGGCACCGGCCAGGACGAGCAGATCATCGACGCGCTCGAGGGTGAGTACCGCCAGAACTTCATGCTGCATTACAACTTCCCGCCGTTCTCGGTGGGCGAGACCGGCCGCGTCGGCGCCCCGGGGCGGCGCGAGGTCGGACACGGCAAGCTGGCCTGGCGGTCGGTGCGGCCGCTGCTGCCGCCGAAGGCCGACTTCCCCTACACCATCCGCGTGGTCTCGGAGATCACCGAGTCGAACGGCTCGTCCTCGATGGCCACGGTGTGCGGCTCGTCGCTGGCGATGATGGACGCCGGCGTGCCGATGCCGCGCTCGGTCGCCGGCATCGCCATGGGCCTGATCAAGGAGGGCGACGACTTCGCCGTCCTGTCCGACATCCTGGGCGACGAGGATCACCTGGGCGACATGGACTTCAAGGTGGCCGGCACCGAGGACGGCGTGACCGCCTTGCAGATGGACATCAAGATCACGTCCATCACCAAGGAGATCATGGAGGTCGCCCTCAACCAGGCCAAGGACGGCCGCCTGCACATCCTGGGCGAAATGGGCCAGGCCCTGTCGGGCGCCCGCGCCGAGGTCTCCGGCAACGCCCCGCGCATCACCACCATCAAGGTGAACCCGTCCAAGGTGCGCGAGGTTATCGGCACCGGCGGCAAGGTGATCCGCGAGATCACCGAGACCACGCAGACCAAGATCGACATCGAGGACGACGGCACCATCAAGATCGCCGCCACCGATGCCGCCAACGCCCAGCAGGCGGTGGACTGGATCCGCGGCATCGCCGCCGACCCCGAAATGGGCGTGATCTACACCGGCAAGGTGGTCAAGGTGGTCGAGTTCGGCGCCTTCGTGAACTTCCTGGGCAGCCGCGACGGCCTGGTGCACATCTCCGAGCTGTCCAAGCAGCGGCCGCAGAAGGTCACCGACGTTGTCGCCCAGGGCGATACGGTCAAGGTCAAGGTCGTCGGCTTCGATGATCGCGGCAAGGTTAAGCTGTCCATGAAGCAGGTGGACCAGGAGACCGGCGAGGATCTGGCCCAGCCGGCCGACTGATCCGGCTCCCGGCGGAGACTCCCGGCGGAGACTGCCGTCGGGGACTCCCAGGCGCGACAGGGGGGCGAGCGTCCGGCTCGTCCCCCTGTTTTGCGAGTCGCCCCCTGCGACGTCGCGGCCGACGTCACGGCGGTAAAATGGAGTCCGCTCATTCGCCGCCGGGGACGACTCACGCACCCGGCGCCGAGTCCCGCGTCCCCTCTGAGCCGTTTGGTGGGTCAGCGGGGACGCGATCCGCCCCAACTCTTTGAGTCAGGGCAGAGTCACGTCATCGCCCCGAACCACGGCGTGAGTCGGATGGATCACGATCTGCCCGGGTCTCCGACCGACCGGCCCCGGGCGGTACCGGTCGGCGCCGGGGCGGTCGATGCGCCCGCCGCCGGGCCCCAGGCCGTGTCCCAGGTCAGGCCGCCGGCGTAGCGCCGGACCCGCCGACCCCCGTCCCCGAGCGCGTAAAGCGTCACCCACCCGTTGTCGAGCAGCGCCCGCACCCCGTCGTGGCGCGCCAGGATGGCGGCGATGGCGTCGTCCGGGGCCTCGATCCAGGCGCTCAGGCGCAACGGCTCGTGCACCAGCCGGTGGCCGTCGTGCAGCGACTGCCACGGCAGCCCGACCCGCAGGTCGCCGCCGTTGCCCTCCAGCACGCCCAGGGTGCCCACCACGTTGTGCAGGACCTTGTTGCCGCTGCCGTAAGCGCGGTTGTCCACGGTCGAGCCGTAGTACTGGAGATTGATCCAGCTCGCGACCACCAGGGGCGCGGTGAGGATCAGCTCCAGCACACCGAAGCCCTCGTCCTGGCGCCAGTCGTAGCTGTGCAGGAAGGCCCGGCCGCCCAGGTCCAGGTCCCGGGTGCGGTCGCGCGGGGCGGCAATGAAGGCGGCGTTGCCGGCCAGCCCCCATTCCGGCCGCACCTGCGCCCAGTCGCGCGCCCGCGCCCGCACCGCCGCGTGGCGGTCGACGCCGGCCCCCACACGCAGCCCAGGGGCACGCTCCGTCCGCGCCCGCTGTCCGGCCGCGCGCAGCCAGGCGCGCAGGCGGTCGAGATCGTCGGCGTGGCTGTCCGGCAGGTCGGCGACGTCGTACAGGGTGACGTCGTCGGTGGTGGTGTCGTGCAGCCCCGCCACCGCCCAGGTGTCGTCCGGCAGCGCCAGCCCGCGCGCCGCCAGCCCGGCCCGCACCGCCGGATCGTTCAGCAGCCGGGCGGCGACGCGGGCGTTGGCCTCGCCGGTGTGCCCCCCGCAGGCGCCGCAGTCCAGGCCGGCGCGGTGCGGGTTGTTGACGGTGCTGGCGCCGTGCCCGACCAGCAGCAGCAGCCGGGCGAGACCGTCCGTGCGGGTCAGCGACATGCCGCGCAGCAGGCCCTCGGCCATCTCCACGCGGGCGGCGATGTCCAGTCCGATGGCCCGCCCGCCCAGAGACCTGGGCTCCAGGTCGGGGCGCAACCGCCGCGCCGCGGCGCCGTCGAGGCCGGCGGTGCGGTCGTCCGGCGCCGGCCGGGTGGCGCCGGTGGCGTCGCCCAGCACCTTGCCGGCGAACAGCAGGCCGGCGGTCTCGACATGCACGAAGCAGGACACCGCCGCGCCCTTGAACGTGGACCACACCTTGCGCACCTGCCCATGGTCGCGCCGGGTCCGCACGGCCTCGGCGTCCTGGCCGGCGCCGGTGGTCTCGCCCACCGTCGCGGCCGGGGCCAGCAGCACCGGGCATTGGGCCCCGCCCGTCTGAGCGCCCAGGGGCACCACCTCCAGCGGCACGCCGAAGAAGCCGGCGAAGCCGATGGTCTCGACCGCGGGGGCGGCGGCTTCGAGGGCGCGGCGATAGACCTCGGAGCGGACGTCGATGCAGAACGCCGCCTGCACCGCCGGGCGGGTCGCGGTCGCGGTCTCGGCCGCGGGCGCCGCCGCCGCGGCCGTGGTCAGGCGGGCGCCCAGGCGGCGCTGGGCGGCGCGGTCGAGGGCGTCCTGGACGATGGCCTCGGGCGCCAGCGCGGCCGCCGCCGCGCCGTCGTCCGGGGCCGCCATGGCGGTCAGGGCGTCGGCCCAGGCGCGGCCGGTGTCGGGATCGGTGAACACGGTCCACAGCGCCAGGTCCCAGGCCAGGCGCACGGCCAACAGATGGTCCAGGCTGTCGTCCGTGCCGCCGCTCAGCTCGGCCTGCCAGCCCTTTTGGCGGGCGTACGCGGCCCACCCGCCGATGCTCGCGAGGGCGCGGTGCAGGTAGGGGCCGAGCGCGGCGTCGGGCAGCGCCAGCCGCGACACGGCGAGGCCCTGCGCCGCCTGGGCGTCCTCGGGCAGCGCGGCGATGGCGGCGCGCAGGCCCGCGCGGCCCAGCATGATCTCCGGCGTGCGGTCGTGCGCCGCCACCAGGCGCCAGGCGGCGAACGGCGAGCGATCGCGCCCGGGCTGCGCCCATGCGGCCTGGCCGGCGTCCCAGTGGCCGGCGGCCCAGCGGCTGACGGCCTCGACCACCACGGTGGCGGCGTCGGTGCCGTGCACGCGGTCGACGACCTCGGCCAGGGTGGTCGCGGTGGGGGCGATCTCCGGCGCCGGCCGCGCCAGCGCCACCTTGAGCGCGTCCACCGACGGCGGCGTGCCGGGCCGACCGGTCGCGGCCGCCAGGGCGGCGGTCAGGTCGGCGTCCTCGGCGCGGCCCTCCGCCAGCGCCTGGCGGTACCAGGCCCGCGGCATCAGCAGGCGGGCGCCGGTGGTGCGGGCCAGCGTGGCGGCGGTGGCGGCGAACGGGTCCTCGGCGTGGCCCAGGAACGGGTTCACGGCGACGAAGGTGCGCAGCGGCCAGACCGGGGCGACGCGGGCGGCGGCGGCGCCCGCCGCGGCCTGGAGCACGGCCGGGTCGACGGGGCGGGACGGCCGGGACGCGGCCGAGCGGGTGGACGCGGCGCTCGGGGTCGCCTCAAGGGGGCTGAGATGGGTCATGACGACGGGGCCTCCTGGCCGACAGAGAGGGGAGCGACGGGGGCGGTATCGGCGCGCGCGGGCGCGGGCGCCGGCGGCAGCGGCCACAGCCGCTGCGCGATCCGGGACGCGTGGGCGTTCAGGTACAGGCCGTTGGCGAGGTGCACCTGCACCGCCTGCCAGCGCGGATCACGGGCCAGCGCCGGCAGGCGGGTCTGCAGCAGCACGACGGCGGCGAAGGCGGCGATCACGACGGCGGCCAGCCCGGCCTCGAAGGCGCCGGCGCTCTGCTCCGGCGGCGGCAGGGTGCCGGCCAGCAGCACGGCCGCGCCGGACTGCACCGCGGCATAGGCCGCCAGCACCGCGACCGCCAGCGCGCCGGCCCGCAGCCGAACCGCCGCCGGGACCCCGGGCGCCAGCAGCGGCACCAGCAGCAGGGTGACGCCCAGGGCCAGGACGGCGATCAGCGTGAACACACCGGGCGAGGCGGTAACGGCATGGCCGAACAGGGTGGCGACCACGGCACTGGCCGCCACCGCGAGCCCGAGCGCCAGGGCGACTCGTCCCGCCGGGGCCGGGGCGGTCGCCCCCGCGGCGGCCGGCGCGACCGCGGCGCGGGCGCGGTCCACCACGCTGCCGGCGGAGAGGAAGGCGTGCGCCTTGTAGAAGGAGTGCGCGACGATGTGCAGCAGCGCGGCCGAGAAGGCGCCCAGGCCGCATTGCAGCATCATGAAGCCCATCTGGGCGATGGTGGACCAGGCCAGCGCCACCTTGATGCTGGTCTGCGTCAGCATGACCACGGCCCCGATCAGCGCCGTGGCGGCCCCGATCACGGCCAGCACCGCCATGGCGGTCGCCGACAGCGTGACCAGATCGGCCAGGCGCAGGATCAGCACCCCGCCGGCGTTGATGACGCCGGCGTGCAGCAGCGCCGAGACCGGGGTGGGGGTTTCCATCACCTCGGTCAGCCAGCCGTGCACCGGCACCTGGGCCGACTTGACCACCGCGCCGACCACCAGCAGCCCCGCGATCCAGCCGGCGGCGGCGGGGATCGTGCCCTCGGCCCGCATGGTCTCGGCGGCGGCGAACAGGTCGGCGAACGCCAGGGTGCCGAAGGTCTGCCAGGTCAGCAGCAGCGCCAGCACCAACGCGACGTCGCCCAGGCGGCTGACGATGGCCTTCTTGCGCGCCGCCAGCCGGGCCAGCGGACGGTCGCGGTAGAACACCAGGAGCTGATGCAGGGCGAGACTGGTGGCGACCCAGGCCACGACGAACTGCAGCAGGCTGCCGGACACGATCAGGGTGAGGACGGCGGCCAGCGTCAGGGCCATCCAGCGCAGAAACGTGCCCTGGCGCGGGTCGCCGTCGAGGTAGGGACCGCTGTAGCGCACCACCACCAGGCCGAGGACGGCCACCAGCAGCATCAGCACGGCGGTCAGGGTGTCGTAGTACAGGCCGGGACCGAGGCCGGCGCCGCCAAGGGCGACGCTCCAGGGGCCGCCGTGCACGGCCAGCGCCAGGGCGGCGGTGCCGGCGACACCGACGGCGGTCAGCGCGGCGATGCCGAGGGCCGCGACCATGCGGCCAGGATGGCGGTTGGCGAGGCGGTCGGGGACCAGGCCGACGACGAGCAGCGCCGCCGGGGCCAGGGCCAGCAACCAGGGTGAGAGCACATCCATGGGACCCTCCTTTCGTTCGATCCCCGAAAGGTACGTACGGTCCCGTATTCTTGAAATTTCAAAGATTGCAGCGAACCATTCTATAAAATAGAACGTATGGGCGGGCCACGGCCCGCCCCATCCGGGGTCGACCGGGGAGCGCGCCACCATGGCCAGCCTGAACTACACGCATCTGCGCGCCTTCCACGCCGTGGCCCATGCCGGCGGCCTGACCCGGGCGGCGCAACGCCTTCATGTCGCGCCCTCGGCGCTGTCGGTGCAGATCCAGGCGCTGGAGGCCCATCTCGGCCAGCGCCTGTTCGACCGCGAGGGCCGGCGCCTGGTGCTGACGGAGGCCGGCCGTATCGCCCTCGACCATGCCGACACCGCCTTCGCCGCCGGCGACGAACTGGTCGCCACCCTGCGCGACGGCGCCGTCGCCGGCCGCCGGGTGCTGCGCGTGGGCGCCATCGCCACGCTGTCGCGCAACTTTCAGCGCGACCTGTTGCGGCCGCTGCTGAACCGGCGCGATGTCGAGGTGGTGGTGCGCACCGGCACCATGGCCGACCTGCTGGCCCGTCTGGGCGCGCACGAACTGGACCTGGTGCTGTGCAACCAGCCGGTCCGGCGCGACGCCGCCACGCCCTGGCACAGCCACCTGATCCAGGAACAGCCAGTCAGCCTGGTCGGGCGACCAGACCCGGACGGCGGCCCGTTCGTGTTCCCGGACGACCTGGCCCGGGTGCCGGTGCTGCTGCCCGGGCTGGACAGCGATATGCGGGCGGCCTTCGACCGCCTGCTGGCGCTCGCCGGGGTGCGGCCCCTGATCCAGGCCGAGGTGGACGACATGGCCATGCTGCGCCTGCTGGCGCGCGAAAGCGACGGGGTGACCCTGGTCCCCCCGGTGGTGGTGGAGGACGACCTCGCCGCCGGCGTTCTGGTGGAACGCTGCCCGGTGCCCGCGATCCGCGAACGCTTCCACGCCATCACGCTGGCACGGCGGTTCCCGAATCCGCTGGTGGCGGCGGTGCTGCCGGCGGCCGGCTGACAGCCGATTGCGACAAACCGGAATCGTGGCACGACTTCGGTTGGTCGCGATAATCGGCTGTAAAATCAATAATGTAGAGCCGATTCACGTTCGAAATCGGACCGCATCTGCGGTTCCGATTTCGACCAATCGGCTCTAGGTTCCGCCGCCGCCGCCGCTGCCGTCCCCGGCCGGGACGGGGAGGCTGACGCCGGCTGACGCCAGCAGGGCGACCAGCCCGGCCCAGGCGGCTTGGGCCAGGGCCATGACCTGCGGTCCGTTCAGGGCCACCACCAACCCGAGCGTGGCGAGTTGCACCAGCAGCAGCCCCCGCACCAGCCCGCGCAGGCGGGCGACCCGGCGCTCCAGCGCCACCGGCCGCAGCTCCGTCGCGGCCTCGCCGAGGGTGCCGCGCACCCGGTCAAAGAAGCCGATCGACAGATAGGTCTCCAGGGTCTGCACCGCGCGGGTCAGGGCCTCCAGCCGCTCGCCGACCGTGGCGTCGTCCGTGGCCGCGTTCGTCTCGGCGGGGGCGTCGGGTTTCGGCGCGGCGGCCGCCAGGGCCCCGCGCAACGCCTGCATCTCCTGACGCAGCGCCTTGATGGCGGCGGCATCACCGCCCCCTTGGCCGCCCCCTTGGCCGCCCCCTTTGCCGCCCCCTTGGCCGCCACCGCCGGTCCGGCCCGCGCCGCCGGCCGGCCGTGGGGCCGCGCCCTGCGCCGGCGGGACGCCGCCCAGGTTGACGGTGACGGGGCCGGGCGCCGGGGCCGGCTGCGTGCTCACCCGCATCGGGGCGTCGGCGGGGGCCGGCGTGGTGGGATCGGGAGGCGGCGCCGTCTCGCGCGAAGAATCGCTCATGGTCCAGGCTCGGGTGTGGATCGGCGGGCGGGCCGCCGCAGGGTGGTACGGTGGCGATCATGGGTCATCGGGGCCGGCGAGGGAAGAGGCAGCACGCGGCCCGGCGTCGAGTCTGGACAACCGGTCCGGGGCCAAGCATACCGTGAGGCCGCATCCACCCCCCGCGGCGCGGCCCGGCCGGCCCGGCCGGCGCCGCCCGCGACTCGACAGGGAGACAAGACCACCATGGCCAAGCGCGTGCTGATCCTGCCCGGCGACGGCATCGGCCCCGAGGTGATGGCGCAGGTGCGCCGGCTGCTCGACCGCATCGGCGGCTTCAGCATCGACGAGGGTCTGGTGGGCGGTGCCGCCTACGACGCCCACGGCACCCCGCTGCATGACGACACCCTGGCCGAGGCCCTGAAGGCCGACGCCGTGCTGCTGGGCGCGGTCGGCGGCCCCAAGTGGGACACGCTGCCGTTCGCCGACAAGCCGGAGCGCGGCCTGCTGCGCCTGCGCAAGGACATGGACCTGTTCGCCAACCTGCGCCCGGCGCTGGTGTTCGACGCCCTGGCCGGGGCCTCGACCCTGAAGACCGACCTGGTGCGCGGCCTCGACATCATGATCGTGCGCGAGCTGACCGGCGGTGTGTACTTCGGCGAGCCGCGCGGCATCGAGGCACTGCCGAACGGCGAGCGCCGGGGCGTCAACACCCAGGTCTACACCACCTCCGAGATCGTGCGCGTGGCCCGCGTGGCCTTCGAGCTGGCCCGCAAGCGCGACCGGCGGGTGTGCTCGGTCGAGAAGGCCAACGTGATGGAAAGCGGCCTGCTGTGGCGCGAGGAGGTGCAGACCCTGCACGACGCCGACTACGCCGATGTCGCCCTGTCGCACATGTACGCCGACAACTGCGCCATGCAGCTCGTGCGCCAGCCGAAACAGTTCGACGTCATCGTCACCGACAACCTGTTCGGCGACCTGCTGTCCGACTGCGCCGCCATGCTGACCGGCTCGCTCGGCATGCTGCCGTCGGCCAGCCTGGGCGCCGAGGACGCCGACGGCCGCCGCAAGGCGCTGTACGAGCCGGTGCACGGCTCCGCCCCCGACATCGCCGGCCGGGACAAGGCCAACCCGATGGCCTGCATCCTGTCGGCCTCGATGATGCTGCGCTACTCGTTCGACCGGACCGCCGAGGCCGACCTCATCGACCGCGCCTGCCAGGAGGTGCTCAACGCCGGCATCCGCACCGGCGACATCGTCGAGCCGGGCATGACGCCGGTCGGCACCGTTGCCATGGGCGACGCCGTGCTGGCCGCGATGGATCGGCTGTCGGGCGCCTGACGGCGGATCAGGAGGGGAAAAAGGGCGGTCCGGCGCGCGCGCTCCGAGGGGGAGAGGATGGGGACGGCGCACCGGGCCGGCAAGGCTGGACGAAGGAGGCGGTCGGCCGCGATGGGCGCGCGGCCCCCCTCCGGGTGGTTGCCTGAAGTGTGAAACGGCGCGTCGAGCCCGCGCATTGCGATGGCGCAAGGAGACGAGGCTTTCGCGCGTCGGGCGGGGCGGCCCGGCGAGTCGCGCCGACCGCTCCCGAAGACTCCCGGCCCAGGCGTGTCAAGAGAAATTTTCGCGTCATACGGTGTGTCGTCGCGGCCACGTCGGCCCGGTGATCGCCCCCTGCCCCGACCCGTTTCCGGGGGTTTTGCGGCGTATTCGAGCTAACGTGGCCAGATCGGTCGGTCGCGGAACCGGCTCTCACGGCATGACTTTTTCGCGGTCATGGTGACGCCCGGGGGTGACACGGCCGTCCGGCCCCCCATGTTGCGATGCACAGCGGTTTTTGGTAGCGGACCTTGGGTCAAGGTGTTCGGTGACCTGTGCGACGCGGTCGGCGACGGGAACGGTCGGGCCGCGCTCTTGATGTTTGTGCGACGACTGTCTGTGCGACGAAGTGTCCGTGCGACGCCCGCACCGCCCCGGTAGCCGGGCGAGTCGAGACAGGATCAGGCCCGGCCGGGCGAGCGCCCGGCCCCGTGACCGCGGATCGCCGCGCCGGCCCGCCATGACCGGCCAGACCGGATGCGCGTCGGCGGCGATGGTGAATATCCGTGCGACGGCGACAGGGTCCTCAGGATCGACGGACGGTCGCCGCGACCAGTGAGGACAGCCGGTGACCAGAGTGACAAGACTGTGTGGACGCGTGATGGCCGTGGCGGCGCTGGCCGTCGGCTTGGCCCTGCCGGGCAGCCCGCCGGCCCGGGCCGACGCGCCGCACGCCGCCTTGCCCGCCGATCTGCGCGTCGACTGGACGCGCCTCGTGGTGGCGCGCGACGAGTTGATCTGCCTGGCCCTCAACGACTACTGGGAGGCGCGCGGCGAGGACACACGCGGTCGCGTGGCGGTCGCTCAGGTGGTTCTGAACCGCGCCCGCGACCCGCGCTTTCCCGACAGTATCTGCGGTGTGGTGACCGAGAACCGGTCGACCGTGCCGGGCCTGTGCCAGTTCTCGTGGTACTGCGACGGCCGCGCCGACACGCCGCACGAGAGCGACGCCTGGCGCGCCTCCGTGCTGCTCGCCAAGTCGCTGCTGACGCGCAACAACGCCATCAGCGACCTGACCGGCGGCGCCCTGTGGTACCATAACCGCGACGTCGACCCGCGCTGGAGCGGCCGGCTGGAGTTCGCGACCCGGGTCGGCGACCATTACTTCTACCGCGAGGCCGGGCCGCGCGTGCTGGAGGCGGGCACGCCGCCGCAGACCTTCGCCGACTGGACCGAGGAACAGGCCCAGGCGCCGGCGGCCGGCGACGACGACCAGGTGGCGCGCACGACCGAGCGATGAGACGCGGCCCCACCCCGGCGGTGCGCCGGGCGGGCCGACAACGGCGACGGGCGGGCCTGCCACGGGTCCGCCCGTTTGCATGGAGTTTCCGATGGGGCCGGGGCGCACAGCCGCCGGCCAGCCACTTCAAGCGCAGGGGATACGGACGACCATGGCATATCGTGAGGGCGGCTATCGCGTGGCGGTGATCGGGGCCACCGGCAACGTGGGGCGGGAACTGCTCGCCATCCTGGCCGAGCGCGGATTCCCGGCATCGGAGGTCATCGCGCTCGCCTCCGACCGGTCGGCCGGGCAGGAGGTCTCGTTCGGCGAGGACCGGACCCTGAAGGTGCAGAACCTCGAGACCTTCGACTTCACCGGCGTTGACGTCGCGCTGTCCTCGCCGGGCGCCAAGGTCTCGGCCGTGCACAGCCCGCGCGCCGCCAAGGCCGGCTGCGTGGTGATCGACAACACCTCGCACTTCCGCATGGACCCGGACGTGCCGCTGGTGGTGCCGGAGGTCAACCCGGAGGCCCTCGCCGGCTTCCGCAAGAAGGGCATCATCGCCAACCCCAACTGCTCGACCATCCAGATGGTGGTGGCGCTCAAGCCGCTGCACGACGCCTTCGGCCTGCGCCGGGTCGTGGTCTCGACCTATCAGTCCACCTCGGGCTCCGGCAAGGCGGGCATGGACGAGCTGTTCAACCAGACCCGCGGCATCTTCATGAACCAGCCCTGGCGCGACCACCAGGACAAGTTCACCAAGCAGATCGCGTTCAACGCCATTCCCCACATCGACGTCTTCATGGACGACGGCGCGACCAAGGAGGAATGGAAGATGAACGTGGAGACCCGGAAGATCCTGGATCCGACGATCAAGGTGCACGCCAACTGCGCGCGCATCCCGTCGTTCATCGGCCACGCCGAGTACGTCAACATCGAGACCGAAAAGCCGATCGACGCCGAGGCGGCCCGGGCCGCGCTGCGCGACGCCCCCGGCGTGACGGTGGTCGACTTCCGCCAGGACGAAGGCTACGTCACCCCGGCGGAATGTGCGGGCGAGGATCCGGTCTATGTCTCGCGCATCCGCGACGACGCGACGGTGGAGAACGGCCTGTCGTTCTGGTGCGTGTCCGACAATCTGCGCAAGGGCGCGGCACTCAACACCGTGCAGATCGCCGAGGTGCTATGCTGCGACTACCTGGACGCTTGACCGGTCCGAACTCGCGCCTCACCTGGACTCCAGGGCGCGCCGCGCGGTAAAAGCGCGCCGCGCCCCGGGGCTTTTCCCGCTCGGTGAACGGAACCACGCAGGCCATGCAGACCACGACCCAGATCCGCCAGAGCTTCCTCGACTTCTTCAAGCGCGAGGGCCACGAGCATGTGGCCTCCAGCCCGCTGGTGCCGCTGAACGATCCGACGCTGATGTTCACCAACGCGGGCATGGTGCAGTTCAAGAACGTGTTCACGGGGAACGAAACGCGACCCTACACGCGTGCCGTGACCTCGCAGAAGTGCGTCCGGGCCGGCGGCAAGCACAACGACCTCGACAACGTGGGCCATACCGCGCGGCATCATACGTTCTTCGAGATGCTCGGTAACTTTTCCTTCGGAGACTACTTCAAGGAAGAGGCGATCGACTTTGCCTGGCGTCTGGTCACCCGCGAATTCGGCCTCGACCCCAAACGCCTGCTGGTCACCGTGCACACCAGCGACGAGGACGCCGCCACCCTGTGGCGCAAGGTGGCGGGGCTGCCGGACGAGAAGATCCTGCGCATCCCCACCTCCGACAATTTCTGGATGATGGGCGAGACCGGCCCCTGCGGCCCGTGCTCCGAAATCTTCTACGATCACGGCGAGGACATCCCGGGCGGGCCGCCCGGCAGCCCGAACGAGGATGGCGACCGCTTCATCGAGATCTGGAACCTCGTGTTCATGCAGTTCGAGCAGCTCTCGAAGGAGGAGCGGGTCGACCTGCCGCGGCCGTCCATCGACACCGGCATGGGCCTGGAGCGCATCGCCGCCGTGTTGCAGGGCAAGCACGACAACTACGACATCGACCTGATGCGCAACCTGATCGAAGCCATCGCCGCGGCGGCGGGCACCGATCCGGACGGCCCGCACCAGGTCAGCCACCGTGTGATCGCCGACCATCTGCGCGCCTGCGGGTTCCTGATCGCGGACGGCGTGCTGCCCTCCAACGAGGGGCGCGGCTATGTGCTGCGCCGGATCATGCGGCGCGCCATGCGGCACGCCCACATGATGGGGGTGCGCGACCCGCTGATGTACAAGCTGGTGCCGGCCCTGGTGCACGAGATGGGCCATCCGTTCACCGAGCTGGAGCGCGCCCAGGCGCTGATCACCGAGACCCTGCGGCTGGAGGAGACCCGGTTCCGCCAGATGCTGGACCGCGGCCTGCGCCTGCTGGCGGACGAGACGGCGGCGCTGCCGGCCGGCGGCACCCTACCCGGCGCGGTGGCGTTCAAGCTTTATGACACCTACGGTTTCCCGGTCGACCTGACCCAGGATGCGTTGCGCGGGCAGGGACTCGGGCTCGACATGGCCGGGTTCGAGGCCGCCATGGAGCGCCAGCGCGCCGAGGCCCGCAAGGCCTGGGCCGGCTCCGGCGACGCCGCCACCGAGAAGGTGTGGTTCGACCTGCGCGATCGTCTCGGCGGCTCCGACTTCCTGGGCTATGCCACCGAAAGCGCCGAGGGCCAGATCCAGGCCATCGTGGTGGACGGAACGCCGGTCGACGCCGCCACCCCCGGCACCGAGGTCGCCGTGATCGCCAACCAGTCGCCGTTCTATGGCGAATCCGGCGGCCAGATGGGCGACACCGGGGTCATCGTGGTGCCCGAGAAAGGGCGCGTGCGGGTGCGCGACACCCAGAAGAAGCTGGGCGATCTGATCGTGCACCGGGGCACGGTGGAGGACGGTCCCATCGCCGTGGGCGACGAAGCCCGCTTCGACGTCGACGGCTCGCGCCGCTCGGCGCTGCGGGCGCACCATTCCGCCACCCACCTGCTGCACGAGGCGTTGCGCCGGGTGCTGGGCGATCACGTCACGCAGAAGGGCTCGCTGGTGGCGCCGGACCGGCTGCGGTTCGACATCAGCCACCCCAAGCCGCTGACCGCCGAGGAGATCGCCCGCGTCGAGGCCATCGTGAACAGCCAGATCCGGGCCAACGAGGCCGTGACCACCCGTCTGATGGAGCCGGAGGCGGCGATCGAGGCCGGCGCGATGGCCCTGTTCGGCGAGAAGTACGGCGACGAGGTGCGCGTGGTCTCGATGGGCGCGGCCGAGTCCGCTGGCGGGGCGGGCGGCGGCCGGCCGGTGTTCTCGGTCGAGCTGTGCGGCGGCACCCACGTCGGCCGCACCGGCGACATCGGGCTGCTCAAGATCATCGGCGAGAGCGCGGTGTCGGCCGGCGTGCGCCGGATCGAGGCCATGGTGGGCGACGCCGCGCTCGCGTACCTGTCCGAGCGCGAGGCCCTGCTGATCCAGGCCGCCGAGTCCCTGCGCACCGCGCCCGCCGAGGTGCCGGGCCGCGTCGTCAGCCTGCTGGAGGAGCGCCGCCGGCTGGAGAAGGAGCTGGCGGACGCGCGCAAGAAGCTGGCCCTGGGCGGCGGCGCCGGCGGCGGCGAGGCCACGGCGGCGGCCAAGGCGGTCAACGGCGTTTCCTTCGCCGGGCGCCTGCTGGCGGACGTGCCGCCCAAGGACCTCAAGGGGATGGCGGACGAGATCAAGGCGCAGATCGGCTCCGGCGTGGTGGCCCTGGTCAACACCGCCGACGGCAAGGTCTCGCTGGTGGTCGGCGTCACCGACGACCTCAAGGGCACCCATGATGCCGTTGCCCTGGTGCGCGCCGGCGCCGCCGCCGTGGGCGGCAAGGGCGGCGGCGGGCGCCCCGACATGGCGCAGGCGGGCGGCCCCGATGCCGCCCGCGCCGGCGAGGCGCTGGCGGCCATCGAGGCGGCGCTGCGTGCCGGCTAGCGCGGATCCGCGACCGGCGGACCGTCCGGACCGCCTGTGACCCGCGATCGGGGTCACGGGTGGGGCGTGACTCCGTCCTGACTGTGGGAGGACCGGCCCGGCGACGGTCCGGCCGACCGCCATCCTTGACGGGCCTGTCGAATTGCCGTTTAAAACAGGTCGATGGTTCACCGGCGCGGCTCTGCACGCCAAGGTGGTGGCGCGACCGTGTCCGCCCCGGGAAGTGCCGACCGGGCGTGACGGCTGCACGCGGATCCTGGGAAACGAAGGTTCGTCATGAAATCTTGCCTGATCGTGGACGATTCCAAAGTCATCCGCATGGTGGCCAAGAAGATCCTCCAGGAGCTGAGCTTCGAGACCGAGGAGGCGGCCGACGGTCAACGCGCGCTCGACCTGTGCAAAGACCACCTGCCCACCGCCGTCCTGCTGGACTGGAACATGCCGGTCATGAACGGCATCGAATTCTTGCGCGCTCTGCGGGCTCTGCCCGGCGGCAATGCGCCCGTGGTTGTGTTCTGCACCACCGAGAACGACATTGAGCACATCCAGGAGGCCATCGAGGCCGGCGCGAACGAGTACATCATGAAGCCGTTCGACAGCGAGATCCTTCAGGCGAAGTTCGCGCAGGTCGGGCTGATCACCGGATAGCGGCGGCCGTCGCCGCGCCATGGCCCCGCGCGCGCCCGGCGGGGTCACCGTCCGCAGGGCCTGGAGCCAGGGACGCGCCCCCCGTGAGCCATCCCGGCCAGCCGATGCGGCGCGCCGGGTGCCGGGTCGCGGGGCTCCCGTCCCATCACGATGTCTGCCAGGGGTTACGCTTTTTGTCATCGCCAACGTTCAGGGGCACCGCACGCGGCACCGGAGAGACCGGCGAGGGTCCCGTGCGAGTCATGGTCGTCGACGATTCGGCGGTGGTGCGGGGCCTCGAGACGCGCATTCTGGATGGCGATCCGCAGATCACGGTGGTCGCCTCGGTCGGCAACGGGCAACTGGCCGTGCAGGCGTTGGACCGGCACGACATCGAGGTCGTTGTCCTGGACATCGAGATGCCGGTGCTGGACGGGTTGTCGGCGCTGCCGAAGCTGCTGGAGCGCGACCCGACCGTGAAGATCATCATGGCCTCGACCCTGACCCTGCGCAACGCGGAGATCAGCCTCCAGGCGCTGGAGGCCGGGGCGGCGGACTACGTGCCCAAGCCGACGGCCTCGCGCGAGATCTCCGGCGAGGGCGACTTCAAGCGCGACCTGCTGGCCAAGGTCAAGGTCCTCGGCCAGGCGCGGCGCCGCGAACTGCGCCAGCGCGGCGGGGCGCCGGCCCCGTCCACAGCCCCCTCTGCGGCCCCGTCTGCGGCCCCGTCTGCGGCCACGGGGCGACGCACGCGGCCCGGCCCGGCCGAACGTCCGGCGCCGGCGGCCCGGCCGCCGGTCCCGGTCACGCTGCGCCCGGCGCCGGCGGTGCAGGAGGGCGTCGATGTCATCGCCATCGGCAGTTCCACCGGCGGGCCGCAGGCCCTGTTCACGGTACTCGGCGGCCTGAAGGCCGCCGGCGGCGTGCGCCAACCCATCCTCATCACCCAGCACATGCCGGCCACCTTCACCACCATCCTCGCCGGGCACCTGACCCGCGCCGCCGGCCTGGAGGCGCGCGAGGCCGTCGACGGCGAGGTGATCCAGGAGGGGCGGGTCTATGTCGCGCCTGGCGATTACCACATGATCGTGGAGTCGCGCGGGGCGCAACGGGTGCTGCGCCTGACCAAGGATCCGCCGGAAAATTACTGCCGTCCGGCCGTGGATCCTCTGTTCCGCAGCGTGGCGCGGGTCTATGGTCGTCGGGCGTTGGCCGTGGTACTGACTGGCATGGGGTCGGATGGGGCCAAGGGGGGCGCCGTGATCGTCGCAGCGGGCGGCACCGTGATTGCGCAGGACGAAGCCACCAGCGTCGTCTGGGGCATGCCGGGGGCGACGGCCCAGGCGGGCCTGTGCACGGCGGTGCTGCCGATCGGGGACATCGGGCCCTACATCTCAAGACTGGCGAGCAAGCGCTGAGACGATGAAACCGGATGATTTCGACTATGTCTCCAAGCTCCTCAAGGAGCGGTCCGGTCTGGTCCTGACCAAGGACAAGGCCTACCTCCTCGAAAGCCGGTTGATGCCGCTGGCCCGCAAGCGGGGGCTGAAGGGCCTCGACGAGCTGATGGCCGTGCTGCGCAAGCGCGACGCCGCCGTCGAGAAGGCCATCGTCGAGGCGATGACCACCAACGAATCGTTCTTCTTTCGCGACAACAAGCCGTTCGACCAGTTCCGCAGCGTCGTGCTGCCGAACCTTCTGAAGGCGCGCGCCAACAAGCGCAGCTTCCGAATCTGGTGCGCCGCCTGTTCGTCGGGGCAGGAGCCCTATTCGCTCGCCATGATCCTGAAGGAAGAGGCGGCGCGCTTGAACGGCTGGCGGTTCGAGATCGTCGGCACCGACATCTCCTCGGAGGTGCTCAAGAAAGCGCGGGCGGGCGCCTACAGCCAGTTCGAGGTGCAGCGGGGCATGCCCATGACCCTGCTGGTCAAGTACTTCAAGAAGAAGGACGAGAACTGGGTGATCGACCCGGCCATTCAGGCCATGGTCCAGTTCAAGGAATGGAACCTGCTGGGTGATCTGCGTCCCCTCGGCCAGTTCGACGTCGTGTTCTGCCGCAACGTGCTGATCTATTTCGACCAGCCGACCAAGGGCAAGGTGCTGCACGGCATCTCCCAGGTCCTGTCCGACGACGGCGTGCTGTATCTCGGCGGCGCCGAGACCGTGCTGGGCATCTCCGAGCACTTCAAGCCGGTGCCGAGCCAACGCGGCATCTACGCCGTCACGCGCAACAGCGGCCTGTCCCTCGGGGCGCCGCCGGCCTGACCGCGGTCGGACGTGCCGGGCGCGTCGCGCGTGCCGGACGTGCCGGGCGAGCGCCGTGGTCCCCGCCGGCCGCGTGAGCCGGCCGACCCTTCCCCACCATCGGCTGTATTGATTTTGGAGCAGATTCACGCGCCAAAATGGGACCGCGGCGCGAGTCCATTTTGGCGCGATCTGCTCTCGACTCGCCTGTCGCGCGACACCGGGGCCACGCCGACCGACTCCCCCCGAAAAGGAAAGCGGGGCGGCCCCGCTCGGGACCGCCCCGCCGTCGCATCCGGCGATGTGTGCGGGCCGCCCTATTCCAGCGCCTGCACGATTTCCTCGGTCATCTTCTTGGCGTCGCCGAACAGCATCATGGTGTTGTCCTTGAAGAACAGCGGGTTCTCCACGCCGGCATAGCCGGAGGCCATGGAGCGCTTCACGAACAGCACCGTCTTGGCGTTCTCCACGTCCAGGATCGGCATGCCGTAGATCGGGCTCGACGGGTCGGTCTTGGCCGACGGGTTGGTGACGTCGTTGGCGCCGATCACGTAGGCCACGTCGGCCGTGGTGAAATCGTTGTTGATGTCCTCCAGCTCGAACACCTCGTCGTAGGGCACGTTGGCCTCGGCCAGCAGCACGTTCATGTGCCCGGGCATGCGGCCCGCCACCGGGTGGATGGCGTACTTCACATCAATACCCTCGGCCTTGAGCTTGTCGGCCATCTCGCGCAGCGCATGCTGGGCCTGGGCCACCGCCATGCCGTAGCCCGGCACGATAATGACCTTGGAGGCGTTCTTCATGATGAAGCCCGCGTCGTCCGCGCTGCCCGCCTTGACCGAGCGATCGCCGGCGGGGCCGCCGGCCGCGGCCGCCCCCTCGCCGCCGAAGCCGCCGAGGATGACGTTGATGATCGAGCGGTTCATGCCCTTGCACATGATGTAGGACAGGATCGCGCCCGAAGAGCCGACCAGCGCACCGGCCACGATCAGCAGCGGGTTGCCCAGGGTGAAGCCGATGCCGGCCGCCGCCCAGCCCGAGTAGCTGTTGAGCATGGAGATCACCACCGGCATGTCCGCGCCGCCGATCGGGATGATGATCAGGAAGCCCAGGATGAACGCCAGCGCCGTCAGCAGCGCGAACACCACATAGTTCTCGGTGGCGCAGAAGATGACGATCAGCACCAGCAGCGCGATGCCGAGACCGGCGTTGAGCTGGTGCTGGCCCTTGAACACCACCGGCGCGCCCGAGACCAGCCCCTGCAGCTTGGCAAAGGCCACCACCGAGCCGGAGAAGGTGATGGCGCCGATGGCCAGGCCCAGCGACATCTCGATCAGGCTGGCGACCGGGAGGTTGCCGACCGTACCGATGCCGTAGTTCCCCGGGGTCAGCAGCGCGGCCCAGGCCACCAGCACGGCGGCCATACCGACCAGCGAGTGGAAGGCCGCGACGAGCTGCGGCAGCGCCGTCATCTGCACCTTGCGCGCCACCACGGCGCCAACGCCGCCGCCGATGGCCACCGCCAGCGCCATCGGCAGGTAGTTGACGACGTTGGGCGCGATCAGCGTGGTGACGATGGCGATGGCCATGCCGATCATGCCGAGCAGGTTGCCCTGGCGGGCCCCCACCGGCGAGGACAGCCCCCGGAGCGCCAGGATGAAACACACCGCGGCGACCAGGTAGGCGAACATTGTCAAACCGGACGTCATGTCTCGCCCTCCCTATTTCTTCTTCTTGAACATGGCGAGCATGCGTTCGGTGACGATGAAACCACCGAAGATGTTGATCGACGCCAGCAGCACCGCCACCAGGCCGAGCCAGCTCGCACCGGTCATCTCGGCCGGGCCGGCGGCGATCAGGGCGCCGACGATGATCACGGACGAAATCGCGTTGGTCACGCCCATCAGCGGCGAGTGCAGGGCCGGGGTCACGCTCCAGACCACGTAGAAGCCGATGAAGCAGGCCAGCACGAACACGGTGAACAGCCACCAGAACTCGCCGGCATGACCGCCAGCGGCGGCGCCGTCGAGGGCCGAGGTGGCGACCTGTTCGGCCAGGCTCCGCGCGTTCTCGGCGAGCGTGCCGGCCTGCTCGGCCAGCGCGTCGGCCTGGGACGCGAGGGTCTCCGTTTGCGTTGCCATGGTGTCCCTCTATCCTCTAGTTCGAGCCGCCGGCCAGCGCCGGATGGACCACCTTGCCGTCGTGGGTGACGCAGGTGCCCTTGATCGTCTCGTCCTCCCAGTTGAACGAGAAGCCCTTGGACTCCTTGTCGAACATGGGGGTGAAGAAGTTCAGCAGGTTCTTGGCGAACAGGGGGCTGGCGTCGGCGGCCACCCGGCTCGGCAGGTTGGGGTAGCCGATGATCTTGACGCCCTCGACCTCGACCATCTTGCCCAGCTCGGACAGCGCGCAGTTGCCGCCGGCCTCGACCGCCATGTCGACGATCACCGCGCCCTTCTTCATGGTACGCACCTGCTCGGCGGAGACCAGCTTGGGCGCCGGGCGGCCGGGGATCAGGGCGGTGGTGATGACGATGTCGACCTTCTTCAGGACCTCGGAGATGACCTGCTTCTGCTTCTCGAAGTACTCGGGCGGCATCTCCTTGGCGTAGCCGCCCTCGGTCTCCGCCTGCTTCTCCATCTCCTCGTCGACGGTCACGAACTTGCCGCCCAGGCTCTCCACCTGCTCGCGGGTCGCCGGGCGCACGTCGGTGGCCTGCACCACCGCGCCCATGCGCTTGGCGGTGGCGACGGCCTGCAGGCCGGCCACGCCGGCGCCGAACACCAGCACGCGCGCGGGCGGCACGGTGCCGGCGGCGGTCATCATCATCGGGAAGGCGCGGGAGAAGGCGTTGGCGCCCTCGATCACCGCCTTATAACCGCCCAGGTTGGCCTGCGAGGATAGGATATCCATCGACTGGGCCCGGCTGATGCGCGGCATCAGCTCCATGGCGAAGGCGGACACGCCGGCCGACGCCAGAGCCTCGACCAGCGGCTTGTTCGTGAGCGCGTTCAGATGACACATCAGCGTCGCGCCCCGTTTCATGAGGGCGACCTCGTCCGTGCCCTCGTCGGCCGTCATCGGGCGTTGGATCTTCCAGACCAGGTCGGCGTCGCCCAGGGCCGACTTGGCGTCCGGGGCGATGGTGACGCCCACGTCCTTCAGCATGTCGTCGGTGACGTCGGCGCCCAGGCCGGCGCCGGTCTCGACCACCACCTCGACGCCGAGTCCGACCAGCTTCTTGGCGACCTCGGGCGAGATCGCCACGCGAGCCTCGTCGCTCCGGCGTTCCTTTGGTACGGCGAGTTTCATGGATTGGGACCCTCGATCGATCAACGAATGGCGGGGATCGGCTGGATGCGGATCGGCGCGCGGGGATCGGCCCGGGCCGCGGCTCCGGCCAGGCCCCCGGATTGGAACCGCTTCGGGGCATGGCGCCGCGCCGCCCGCTCTGCCGGACGCACGCACCACCCCGACGGGAGGGGGAACCCATCCCGAAGTCGGAGGACCCTAGCCGATCAGGCCGGCCAAGGCCACCGTTTAGCGCACCCGCGAAAAGAACGCACCGCTCCGGGACGGTGGCGCGCCGTTTCGCGGCGGCTGGTCCGCGTCACCGCCCTGCTCGCCACCCTGCTGACGGCCGCCGTCGGCATCGTCGCGGCGCCGGCTCTGGCGGCCGAGGATCGGCATCTGCTGTACGAGGCTCGGTTCCTGGGCCTGCCCGTGGGCGACGTCGCCGTGCGCCTGAACGCCACCGAGACACACTACCGCATCGCCGTAAACGGTCGCGCCACCGGGCTGCTCTGGACCCTGCGCGGCCTGCGCGTGCACCGCAGCGCACACGGACGCCGCGCCGCCGATGGCCGCCTGCGGCCCGACGGCTACCGCGACGCCTGGCAGGGCTGGGATGACGGTGGCGAGACCGTGGTGCGCTACCACCCCGCCGCCGGCCTCCCGGCACCCGTTCCGCGCGCGGTGAAGAACGGCCGCCCGGTGCGGCGCATGCCCGACGCCGCGCGGGCCGGCGCGCTCGACCCCCTGAGCGCGCTCCAGACCGTGCGCCAGCGGGTGGCCGAGGCGGCGGCCGCGGGCATCCCCGATCCGCAGCAGATGGTGGTACCGATCTACGATGGGAAGCTGCGCTACGACGCGCGGGTGGAATTGGCGCCGCCGCAGACCGTCGTCGTGGCCGGCCAGCCCTGGCGCGCCCGGGTCGCGACCGTCGGCCTGGTGCCCCGGGCCGGCTTCAGCGACCGACACGCGGCCGAGTGGCGCGGCGGCGGCCTGCGGCTGACGATCATGGATCACGTCAAGGCGATCCCGCTGCGGCTGGAGGTCGATCAGGGCTGGGGGGCGTTCGCGCTGGAGTACCTGGGTCCGTGCGCGGCGGGGGCGGCGACCTGCCCCGCCCCGCTCGGCGATAGCCCCACGCCCGCGGCGGCGGGGGACTGACGCGGCGCCCCGTCACCCACATTTGCCACATTCCCGCACTATGCCTTTGCCCGACTCTAAACGATGATCGCGGGCCGAAGATCGCGGGCCGAAGATCGCGGCAGAGACGGCCGTGGCGCGGCCGGCCCGCCGGGACCGGTCCATGGAGGGGAGACGCAGTCATGATCGCGACGGGACACCACCGCGCCACGGCGCGCGCGGCGCGGGCACAGGGCCGGACACGGGCCGTGCTCGGGCTCGGCCTGCTGCTTGTGCTGGCGGCGGCCCTGGCGGCCGTGCCCGGCGCGGCCCGGGCCAACGACCTGCCCGCCGCACGCTCGCCGCTGGTCACCCAGCTCGACGACCTGGACCGCTTGCGCCAGCTCTCGCGCGACGCCCGCGCCTATGCCCGCGACATCGCCGACCGCACCGACGCGGACGAGTCGTGGGAGCGCCGCGACGCGGCCCTGGACCGCTACCGCGACGCCGCCAGCGACGGCCGGCGCGGCGATGCCATCATGGCCCTGGAAGACTACATCGACGCCGGCGGCGACGACGACAGCGACCGCTGGCGCGCCCTGGCGCGGCTCCACCTTCAGGATGACCCGCGCTCCCGCCCCGCCGTGCTGGCGGGCTGGACCGCCTATGCCGTGGCCGGCGGCGACGGCGAGCGGGCCGCCGCCCTGACCCTGCTGGCGGCGGTGGCCCGCGCGGTCGGCGACGGCGACCTGGCGATCGCCTTCCTCCAGGCCGCGCTGGCGTACCGGGACGACGACGACACCCGCGCCGCCCTGCGCGCCACGGCCGGCGACCGCCCGGTGCTGGAGACCCTCACCGGCCGCATCGAACGCGACGTGCCGGAGGTCTGCCTGCGCTTCAGCGCCGAGCCGGTCTCCGACGGGTCGGTTCGCTACGGCGACTATGTGGCCCTCGACCCGGCCGACGAGGTGGTGGCCCGCCCCGACGCCGACGCGCTGTGCCTGTCCGGCTTCCCGCACGGAACGGCGGTGGACATCACCCTGCGCCGCGGGCTGCCGCTGGCCGGCGGCGTCGCGCTGCCCGAAACCCGGACCTGGACGCTGGACGTGCCGAACCGGGAAGCCCGCGTCGCCTTCGCCGGCGACGCCCATGTGCTGCCGGCGCGCGGGGGCCAGGGCCTGCCACTGGAGACCGTGAACGTGGCGCGGGTGGCGGTGGAGATCTACCGCCTGCCGGCGCGCGGCGTCGCCCAGGCCCTGCGCGATGGCGCGGCGTTCCGCGACCTGGCCGGCTGGTCCCTGAACGACCTGCGCTTCGACAGCGGCACCCTGGTGTGGTCGGGCGAGATGGACACGCCGGACGAGGCCAACCGCCAGCGCCGCAGCGCCATCCCCTTCGCCGAGGCGGTGCCGGATCCGGAGCCCGGGCTGTACGCCGTCACGGCGACCATCGCCGCGCGCGACCTGCCGCACTGGCAGGACCGGCCGACCCAGTGGGTGCTGGTGACCGACATCGGCCTGCAGGCCTACCACGGCGCCCGCGAGCTGGTGGTCGCCGCCCGCTCGCTGGAGACGGCGGCGCCGCGGGCCGGCGTCGAGATCGCCCTGATCGCCCGCAACAACGACGTGCTCGGCACCGCGACCACTGACGCCGACGGCCTCGCCCGGCTGCCGGCCGGGCTGCTCCAGGGCAACGGCGGCGCCAGCCCGAGTCATCTGGCCGCGACGGCGGCGGACGGCGGGGATCACGCCATCCTGGACCTGGGGCGGCCGGCCCTGGACCTGTCCGACCGCGGCATCGGCGGCCGCGACGCGCCCGGGCCGCTGGACGCCTTCCTCTATCTGGAGCGCGGCATCTACCGGCCCGGCGAGACCGTCGAGCTGATGGCGCTGCTGCGCGACGACCGCGCCCGGGCGGTCACCGGCCTGCCGCTGACCCTGAAGGTGATGCGGCCCGACGGGGTCGAGGTACGCCGCCAGGTGGTCACCCCGGATTCCGGCGGCGGCGCCCACGTGCGGATTGCCACCGCCGACGCCGACCGTACCGGCGCCTGGACCGTGACCGCCCATGCCGAGCCCGAGGGGCCGGCGATCGGCCGCGTGACCTGGCACCTGGAGGATTTCGCCCCGGCCCGCATGGAGGTGCTGCTGGACGCGCCGGACGACGCCATTCTGCGGCCGGAGACGACCGTGCCGCTGGGGGTCGAGGCGCGCTATCTCTATGGGGCCCCGGCGGCCGGGCTGGCGGCCGAGGCCGAGCTGGTCGTGCAGCCCGATCCGCAGCCGTTCGGGGAGGCCCGCGCGGGCTACCGCTTCGGCCTGACCACCGAGGATTTCGAGCCCTGGCGCGGCGACCTGACCGTCGCCGACACCGACGACGCCGGCCGCAGCCGGGTCGAGGCGGTGCTGGACCACACCCCGGACACCACGCTGCCGCTGGCCGCGCTGGTGCGGGTGACGGTGCTGGAGCCGGGCGGCCGGCCCACCAACCGCGCCGTGAAAATCCCGGTGCGGCTGCGCGACAGCCTGGTGGGCCTGGATCCGCTGTTCGAGGGCGGCGCCGTCGACGAGGGCGGCACCGCGCGCTACCGCGTGCTGGCGGTGGACGCGGCCGGCGCACCGCTGGCGGACCGGACGTTGCGGCTGATCCACTACGCCGAGGACTGGGACTATCAGTGGTACCGCGAGGGTGACGGCTGGCGCTACCGCGCCGTGGTGCGCGACCGCCGCCTCGACGCCCGCGACATCGTGACCGGCGCCGACGGCACGGTGGAGGTCGACCTGCCGGTGGACGGCTGGGGCCGCTTCCGGATCGAGGTCGCCGACACCGCGACCGGGGCCGTGTCCAGCGACCGCTTCCGCGCCGGCTGGCGGGTGGCCGCCCCCGGCGCCCAGGATACCCCGGACACGCTGCGCCTGACCGTCGAGCGCGACACCTACGGCGAGGGCGAGACGGCGCGCGTTGCGCTCGATCCGCCGTTCGCCGGCGAGGCCCTGGTGACCGTGCTGGCCGAGGACGTGCTGTGGTCGCGGAGTGTCCCGGTGCCGGCGGAGGGCGCGGTGGTCGAGGTGCCGGTCACCGAGGCCTGGGGCGCTGGTGCCTACGTCGCCGCCACCCTGTTCCGCCCCGGCACCGACACCGAACGCGGCCCCGGCCGCGCCGTCGGGGTCCAGTGGGTGGCGGTGGACAGCGCCGACCGCACCCTCGCGGTCACCCTGGACACCCCGGAGACGATGCGCCCGCGCGGGACGCTGGAGATCCCGCTTGAGGTCGCCAACGCCGGCCCCGACACCCGGGTCACGGTGGCCGTGGTCGACGAGGGCATTCTGCAACTCACCGGATTCGCCACGCCCCGGCCCGATGCCTACTACCTGGGCAAGCGCGGCCTGGGGGTGGACCTGCGCGACGCCTACGGCGCCCTCATCGACGGCCGCGACGCGACCACGGGCCGGCTGCGCAGCGGCGGCGACGCCGCCGGCCGTCATGCGCCCGGGCTGCCGGACAAGACCGTCAAACCCCTCGCGGTCTTCTCCGGCCCGGTGGACCTGGACGACGAGGGCCGCGCCACCGTGCGGGTCGACATCCCGGCTTTCAACGGCCGGGTGCGGGTGATGGCGGCGGCCTACGACGCCCGGGGCGTCGGCCACGGCGAGGCCGACGTGACCATCCGCGACCGCCTGGTGACCCTGGTCACGCTGCCCCGGTTCCTGGCGCCGGAGGACCGGGCCGCCCTGCATGTCACCCTCGACAACGTGGACGGTCCGGCCGGCGACTGGACCGTGGCGGTGGAGGCCGAGGGCGGAGTCGCGGTGGCCTCGACGGGCTCGGCGACCCTGACCCTCCCGGCCGGCGGGCGGGCAACCCATGTCGCCACCCTCAAGGGCGACCGCATCGGCGGCGGCCGCGTGCGCCTGACCGTCACGGCGCCCGACGGGGCCGTGACCACCCAGGACTGGGGCCTGTCGACCCGCCCGGCGGCGACCCGGGAGAGCCGTGCCGTGGCCCGGCGCCTGGCGCCGGGACAGAGCGCCCCGGTGTCGGCCGACGTGCTGGACGACTTCGCGCCCGAGACCGCCAGCCTGACGCTCGGCCTGTCGACGCTGCCGGACCTGGGGCTGGTGTCGCTGGTGCGTGCCCTCGACCGCTATCCCTACGGCTGTGTCGAGCAGACCGTCAGCCGCGCCCTGCCGCTGCTGGTGGTGGGCGACGTGGCGGCGGCGGCCGGGGTGGTCGACCGTGACGATCCCGCCGATCTGGCGCGGCGCGTGGACGACGCCATCGGCCGCGTCATCGCCATGCAGCGGGCCGACGGCGGGTTCAGCCTGTGGGGGCGCGGCGAGCGCCAGGACTGGCTGAGCGCCTACGCCACCGAGTTCCTGGTGCGTGCCCGCGACGCCGGCCACCGGGTGCCGCCGTTCGCGCTGGAGCGCGCGCTCGGCTTCCTGGAGGACAGCGTGGTCGGGCTGGACTATCCGGACGAGGCCCTGGCCGCGCGCGCCTATGCCTTTTACGTGCTGGCCAGCGCCGGGGTCGTGGACCCGGGGGCGTTGCGCTACGTGCACGACACCGCGCTGAACCGCCTGCCGGCCCCCCTGGCGCGCGCCCACCTGGGCGCGGCCCTGGCGATGATCGGCGACACCGCGCGGGCGCAGGCGGCCTTCGACGCCGCACTGAGCCCGGACGTGTGGCTGTCCTCGGACGCGCCGGAGGATCAGCGCCGGCGCGATCCCTACGGCTCGCCGCTGCGTGACGCCGCGGCCACCGTGGCGTTGATGGCGGAGGCCGGGCTGGACGATCCGCTCGGCCGCGTCGCGGCGCTGGCCGACGCCCGCCTGGGACGCGATCATCTGAGCACCCAGGAACAGGCCCGGCTGGTGATGGCGGCGGCGGCGGTGCAGGACCTGCAAGGACCGCTGTCGGTGACCGTGGACGGGGCGACGGCGACCCCGGTCGGCACCGGCCGGGCGCTGGCGACGCCGACCCTCGATCAGGTGGCGGCCGGGATCACGGTCGCCAACACCGGCGCCGGCACGGTGACGATGGTCGCCACCGGCGACGGCATCCCCACCACGGCGCCGCCGGCGCTGGAGAACGGCCTGTCGATCCGGCGCGCGTTCTACACCCTGGAGGGACGGCGGGTGGATCCGCAGCGGGTGGACCAGAGCGACCTGATGGTGGCCCTGGTCACCGGCGAGGCCGTCGACCCGGCCGCCCTCGGCGACGCCGAGACCCATCACGCCCTGGTGGTCGACCTGCTGCCGGCCGGTCTGGTGCTGGAGACCGCCGCGGTGGGTGATGGCCGTTCGACCGCCGGCCTGACCTGGCTGCCGGAACTGGACGTGCCGGAGTACGTGGACCTGCGCGACGACCGCTTCGTGGCCTCGATCCCGCTGAGCCGCCAGGATCCGGGGTTCACGGTGGCCTACCTGGCACGGGCGGTCACCCCAGGCGTGTTCACCCTGCCGGGGGTGTTCGTCGAGTCCATGTACCAGCCCACCCTGCGGGCGCGCGGCGAGACCGGTCAGATGATCATCGCGCCGCGGTGAGGGGGCGCCCACGCGGGAGCGTGGGCGCGAGATGACCGTTCTCGGTCCCACGCTCCGGCGTGGGACCGCGGGGCGAGCGGCGCCCCCGCAGGAGCGGGGGCGCGAGAGTCCGAATCCTTCTCACTCCCACGCTCCGGCGTGGGACCGCGGGGCGAACGGCGCCCCCGCAGGAGCGGGGGCGCGAAAGTCCGAATCCCTCTCGCTCCCACGCTCCGGCGTGGGAGCGCGGGTGTCTCATCCGCTTGACGCCCGGCCGGGGGCGGTCTAACGAGGCGGCTTGCCTGTCCGACCGCGAGTGCCGCCGCCATGCCCGCCCCGTCCGCCGACCTCCAGACCGACGTCTCCGCGCCCGCGCCGCCGCGCCCCGCGATCGCCTTCCAGGGCCTGCCCGGCGCCTATTCGCACGCCTGCTGCCTCGCCGCCTATCCGGACATGGCCCCCCTGCCGCAGGCGGCGTTCGAGGACGTGCTGGCCGCCGTGCGCGACGGCAAGGCGCTGTACGCCATGATCCCCATCGACAACTCGGTGGCCGGCCGGGTGGCGGACATCCACCATCTGCTGCCGGGTTCGGGGTTGCACATCGTGGCCGAGCACTTCCTGCGCGTGAACCACCACCTTCTGGTCGTGCCGGGCGCCACCCAGGCCGATCTGCGCACGGTGGAGAGCCACGTCCACGCGCTGTCGCAATGCCGCCGGCTGATCCGCGACCTGGGCCTGACCCCGGTGGTCACCGCCGACACCGCCGGCGCCGCGCGCGACGTGGCGGCCCGCGGCGATACCACGGTGGCGGCCATCGGCTCGGCCCTGTCGGCGGAGATCTACGGCCTGGAGTCGTTGCGCGCCAACATCGAGGACGAGGAGCACAACACCACCCGCTTCGTCGTCATGGCCCGCGAGCCGGTCTCGCCCCGGGCCGACGTGGAGTCCGTCACCTCGTTCGTGTTCCGGGTGCGCAACGTGCCGGCGGCGCTGTACAAGGCGCTGGGGGGCTTCGCCACCAACGGCGTCAACATGACCAAGCTGGAGAGCTACCAGGTCGGCGGCACCTTCGTCGCCGCCCAGTTCTACGCCGAGGTCGAGGGCCGCCCGGACGACCGCCCGATGGCCTACGCGCTGGACGAACTGCGCTTCTTCTCGCACGAGGTGTCCATCCTCGGGGTCTATCCGGCGCATCCCTACCGCTTCGAGGCCCGCCGCCGCGCCCTGGAGGCCGAGACCCGCATCTGGCCGTGACTACCACCGCCCGAAGGTGCGCGCCGTCAGCAGCACCCGGCCCAGAGCCGAGACCGCGCACAGCCCGGCCATGATCCAGGCCAGCACCGGAAACCCCGCCGGCCACAGGCAGAAGGCGATGAAGAAGGCGATGGTCTCGGTTCCTTCCATCAGCCCGCTCATGTAGTACAGCGACTTCTCGCCCTGCGCACGGGTGGTCAGCCGGTGACGCTCGGCCAGGAGGGCGTGGGCCAGGAAGGTCGAGCCGGTGCCGACGAAGCTGGCGATCAGGACGGCGGCGGGCAAGGCGTTGGCGGCCGGGTCGGCCAGCGCGAAGCCGACCGGCACGGCGGCGTAGAAGACGAAGTCGCAGACGATGTCCAGGTAGCCGCCCAGGTCCGTGGGCCGGGTGGCGCGCGCCACCGCGCCGTCCAGGCCGTCCAGCAGGCGGTTGGCGGCGATCAGCACCAGGGCCACGCCGAACCAGCCCAACGCCAGCGCCGGCACCGCCAGCAGGCCGAGCGCGAACGCCGCCAGCGTCAGGCGATTCGCGGTCACCCCCAGCGCCGCCAGGGTGCGGCCGAGGCGGGTCAGGGGGCCGTCGATCAGCGGGCGCAGGCGGGCGTCGAGCATGGGGCGGAATCCGGGCGGGGACGCGCCCGGAAGGGTGGGGGCCGGCGGCGGCGGACGCAAGGCGCGCGGAGACCCCAATCCGTTTGTTCTTGATATGTTCGTATGATGCGGCATCCTTGGGCCATGACCGTTCCGCCTGTCTCCGCCGGCGCCGCCCGCCGCGGCGCCCTGTCCAACTCCGACGGCCGCTTCGAGCCCGTGTCCCACGCGCCGGCGGACGACGGCTGGGGCACGCTGGCGCCGGTCGCGCCCGGGGACGACGACCGCGACGGCTGGGGGCCGCCGCCGTCCCCCGCCACTCGGGTGGAGGTCGACCGCAGCCGCACGGTGATCAGCCGCAACACCTCGCCCGACATCCCGTTCGACCGCTCGATCAACCTCTACCGGGGCTGCGAGCACGGCTGCGTCTACTGCTACGCCCGGCCCACCCACGCCTGGCTGGGCCTGTCGCCGGGCCTGGATTTCGAGACCCGGCTGTTCCTGAAGCCGGACGCGGCCGCCCAGCTCGACGCCGAACTGCGCCAACCGGGCTACCGACCGGCGCCGATCGCCATCGGCACCAACACCGACCCCTATCAGCCGGTGGAGCGCACCCACGGCCTGATGCGGCAGGTTCTCGGGGTGCTGTCGGCCTTTCACCACCCGGTCACCATCACCACCAAGTCGGCGATGGTGGAGCGCGACCTGGATCTGCTGGCCGATCTGGCGCGGCGCCGCCTGGTGCGGGTCGCGCTGTCGATCACCACCCTGGACCGCGATCTGGCCCGCACCCTGGAGCCACGCGCCAGCCCGCCGGCGGCGCGCCTGCGGGCGGTGCGCCGGCTGGCCGACGCCGACGTGCCGGTGGCGGTGATGGCGGCGCCGATGATCCCGGCCTTGAACGACCACGAGCTGGAGCGCATCCTCGCGGCGGCCGCCGACGCCGGGGCGCGCCAGGCGGACTACATCCTGGTGCGGTTGCCGCGCGAGGTGGACGGGCTGTTCCGGGACTGGCTGGCGGCCCATGTGCCCGACCGGGCGGACCGCGTGATGAACCGGATCGCGGCGATGCGGGACGGTCGCCCCTCCTCCGGCCGGTTCCACGCCCGCATGCGCGGGACCGGGCCGGAGGCCGAGCTGCTGGCGCGGCGCTTCGCCGTGGCGGCCCGGCGCCTGGGCCTGACGCGGCGGGGAGACGACCTGGACACGACCCGCTTCGCGCCGCCGCCGCGCCCGGGCGACCAGCTTGCGTTGTTGTGACGGGCCGCCGCAGGCCCGCGACCCGCGACCCGTGACCCGCGAAAGGACTCCGATGATCGCTCCGTCAGGCCCCGCCGCCCCTGGCCTCGTCCTGGCCGCGCCCGCCAGCGGGTCCGGCAAGACCACGGTCACGCTGGCGCTGCTGCGGGCGCTGAGCCGGCGCGGGGTGCGGGTCGCCTCGGCCAAGGTGGGGCCGGACTACATCGACCCCGCCTTTCACGCCGCCGCCGGCGGCCGGGCCTGCGTCAACCTGGACGGCTGGGCCATGCCGGCGCCGCTGCTGACGGCCCTGGCCGGCCGGCTGTCGCGGGACGCCGAGCTGATCCTGTGCGAGGGCGTCATGGGCCTGCTGGACGGCGCCGTGGCGCCGGGCGAGCCGGGCCATGAGCCGTTGCGCGACGGCTCGACCGCCGCGCTGGCGGCGCGCCTGGGCTGGCCGGTGGTGCTGGTGGTGGACGCCCGCGGCATGGCGGCCTCCGCCGCCGCCGTGGTGCGCGGGTTCCGCGACGTGCGGCCCGACGTGACGGTGGCCGGCGTCATCTTCACCCGCTGCGGCCCGGGGAGGCACATCGACACCCTGCGCGCCGCCACCGCCGCGCTGGCGCCCGACGTGGCGGTGCTGGGCGCGCTGCCGCGCGACGTGCGGCTGACGCTGCCGTCGCGCCATCTGGGGCTGGTGCAGGCGGCCGAGCACGCCGACCTCGAGGGGTTCCTGGAGGCCGCCGCCACCCTGGCCGCCGCCCACGTCGACCTCGACGCGCTGGCGGCCCTGGCCCGGCCGGCGAGGGGGACGGCGGGACCTGAGACCGCCACCGCCCCCGTGCCGCTGCCGCCGCCGGGCCAGCGCATCGCGATCGCCCGCGACGTCGCCTTCGCCTTCACCTACCCCGCCACCCTGGACGGCTGGCGCGCCGCCGGGGCCGAGGTGGTGCCGTTCTCGCCGCTGGCCGACGAGGGGCCGGCGCCCGACGCCGATGCGGTGATCCTGCCCGGCGGCTATCCCGAACTGCACGCCGGCCGCCTCGCCGCCAACACGCGGTTCCTGGACGGCCTGCGCGCCGCCGCCGATCGGGGCGCCGTTGTGTTCGGGGAATGCGGGGGCTACATGGTGTTGGGGCGGGGCCTGGTGGACGCCGACGGCCACCGCCACGCCCTGGCCGGGCTGCTGCCGGTGGAGACCAGCTTCGCGGACCGCCGGCTGCACCTGGGGTATCGTGCCGTCACGGTGCTGGGCGACGGCCCCGCCGGCCCGGCCGGGCGGCGCCTGCGCGGCCACGAGTTCCATTTCGCCCGGGTGCTGGACGAGGGACCGGGGGACGCCCTGTTCGCCGCCCGCGACGCCCGCGGGCGCGATCTGGGGCCGGTGGGCCGCCGCCGCGGCGCCGTCGCCGGGTCGTTCGTGCATCTGATCGCCGCCGACGGGGAGGCGCCGCCATGACGCTGCTGTGCCCGCCGGCCTGTCCCCTGCTCCTGCGCCGGACCGCGCCGATGAAACCGATCCCGACCCGCCTGCGCCGCCTGCTCGGCACGCCCGCGCCCGCCGATCCGACCCCGCCGGCCGAGGACGACGACCCGCGCCCGTTCTGGGAGCGCAAGACGCTGCGTCAGATGACCGAGGCGGAGTGGGAGAGCCTGTGCGACGGCTGCGGCAAGTGCTGCCTCAACAAGCTGCAGGACGAGGACACCGGCGCGCTGGCGTTCACCAACGCGGCCTGCAAGCTTCTCGATCCCGAGTCGTGCCGATGCCGGGATTATGACAACCGGTGGGACCATGTGCCGGATTGTGTCAAACTGGTGCCCGCCATGATTCATCGCCTGCAGTGGTTGCCCTCAACCTGTGCCTACCGCCTGCTGGCCGAGGGCCACCCCCTTCCGGGCTGGCATCCGCTGCTGAGCGGCGATCCCGAGAGCGTCCATCGCGCCGGTATCTCGGTGCGCGGCCGTGTGGTGAGCGAGACCGCGGTGCACGACCTGGAGGATCACGTGGTGGACTGGGAGGATCTCTAGCGGTGGCGGCCCGACCGCTCGAAGGCCCCGCATCGGGCCGGACGCAGGATGCCGCGGGGCGTCGGACCGGCCCGTCCGCGCGGACCCCGGTGCTCCGGGAGGCCCCCGCCGGCGACCGGCTGCTGACCGTGGGCGACCGCGCTGTCCCCGTCATCACCCGCATCAACCCGCGCGCCCGGCGCATCTCGCTCAAGGTCGATGCCGTCGCCGACCGGGTGGTGGTGGTCATTCCCCACCGCCGCCACGAGGCCGCGGCGCGCCGCTTCCTGGACAGCAAGGTCGCGTGGCTGGCCGAACATCTGGGCCGCCTGCCGCCGCCGGTGGTGCTGGCGGACGGGGCCGAGGTTCCGGTGTTGGGACACCCGGTGCGGCTGTGCCATCGCCCCGAGGCCCGCCGCGGCGTCTGGCAAGAGGGGGCCAGTCTGTGCGTGTCCGGTCGGGCCGAGCACCTGCCCCGGCGGGTGCGCGACTGGCTGCGCGCCCGCGCCCGCGACGAGATCGGGGCCCGGGTCGCGGCCCATGCCGCCCGTCTCGACGTCGCCCCGGGCCGCATTGTGCTGCGCGATACCCGGTCGCGGTGGGGCAGTTGCGCGCCGTCGCGTGATCTCAGCTTCTCGTGGCGGCTGATGATGGCGCCGGGGTGGGTGCTGGACTACGTCACCGCCCACGAGGTGGCACACCTGCGCGAGATGAACCACTCCGCGGCCTTCTGGCGTCACGTGGAGACGCTGGCGCCCGGCCTGCGCGGCCCGGCGCGGGCCTGGCTGCGCGAGCACGGCCCGGCCCTGCACCGGGTGGGATAGGGGCCGCCGCCCTCAGGGGTGGAAATCGGCGGTGCGGAACGAGTCGAGAACCTGAAGGTAGTTGGCGCGTTCGTAGGCGGCGGTGTCGCCGATGGCCTTGTGGCTGAGCGCACCGCGGGCCTGATCCACGGTCTCGTAGCCGCCCACCTCCAGGAACGCACGCAGGCCGGTGACCAGCGTCTTCATGTGGGCCGGGCCATAGCGCAGCAGCGCCGAGGCGGTCATGACCACGTCCGCCCCGGCCAGGATGAACTTCATGACGTCCTCGGCGCCCTGCACGCCGGTGGTGGCGGCGATGGCGGCGCCGTCGACATGACCGTGCAGGATGCCGACCCAGCGCAGCGGCAGCCGGGCCTCGGCCGAGGTCGACAGGTCCAGCGTCGGCAGCGCCCGCATGGCCTGGAGGTCGATCTCCGGCTGATAGAAGCGGTTGAACAGCACCAGCCCGCCGGCGCCGGTCTCCACCAGGCGGCGGACCATGTGGCCGGGGGCACTGAAGAACGGTCCCAGCTTGACCGCCACCGGCACCGAGACCTCGCTTTGGACCATCTCCAGGATGCCGACCACCCGGTCCTCCACCTGCTGGCCGGATTCGTCCAGGTCGGCGGCGACATAGTAGATGTTGAGTTCGATGGCCGGGGCGCCGGCCTGCTGCATCAGCTTGGCGTAGTGGGTCCAGCCGCGCGCGGTGGTGCCGTTGAGGCTGGGGATGACGGGAATGTCGCAGCTCTCGCGGGCGCGCCGGATCAGTTCCAGGGTCTCCTCGCCGCCGATGCCAATGGTCTCCAGGGAGGCCGACGGGAAATACCCGCCCGGCACCTCGGCGTGGCTTTCCGCGCCCACCTCGGACAGGCCCTGCATGGCCTCGCGTTCGCGCTGGATGCGCTCCTCGAACAGCGAGGGCAGGACCACCGCCGCCGCGCCGGCGTCCTCCAGCCGGCGGATCCCGTCCAGGGTGCCGGACAGCGGTGAGGCGGAGGCCACCACCGGGTGCTCCAGGGTCAGGCCGAGATACCGGGTGGTCATGTCCATGGATGCTCTCCCCCTCGCGTCCTGTGTGTCCCGTTCAGGGTCCTGCCCCGTTTATCGCCAGACCGACCGGCCGGGGTCAAATGGTTGCCGTTGATGGGGTCGCGGCCGAGGCGCCGGGGCGTGAACCACTGGCACGCGCGTGCCCGCATGTACCCGTCCTTGCGTGGCCGGGGACGGAGTCGGGGGAGGAGGGAACTCGGCAGAGCGGACGCCGGTGCCGTCGGCACGCGCTAAAAAGATCCCTGCACGTATTGAAGCGTTGCGATCGTTGCGGCGACAACGCCCGCGCTCAGGCCGAAAATAGCGATGACGGTGCCGATGACGAACCCCTTGCCCGGCTTTTCGGCGAGGTCGGCGGAGACCCGGTCCATGGTCTCCCGGATGCCCTTCACGTCCTGCCGGATCTCGTCCAGATCGCGGCGGACATACGTGAATTCCGTTTCCAGGCGCGTGACACGGGACTCCATGGTCTCTCCGCTGCCGCCTCCCCCCTCGCCGCCCGCACCGGGCGTGGTCTCGCCGGCGTCGGGGCGCAATGGTGCGCGATCCTCTGGTCTCCGTGCTGGTTCGGCCACGGCGGCTCTCCGGACGAGATGGGGTTTGCGCCGTCAGGATACAATTCAATCGCGGGCAAACCTCGCCCGGGTCGCGCGCGCGGCACCATCCGTCACGCGCCGCACCCTCACATCTGACCGCGCGGGCCTTCGCGGGCCATCTCTTCGTACAGGTGGTACTTCTCCAGCACCTGGGCCTGGGCCTGGGCCATGAGCTGGCGCGCCGTTTCCGGGTCGCTGGCGGCCAGGGCGCGGTAGCGCAGCTCGTTCTGGGTATAGGCCGACAGCGGGATGCGGGGGCGCGGGCTATCCAGGATGAAGGGGTTCTCCTCCGCCTCGCGCACCGCCGGATTGTAGCGCAGCAGCGGCCAGTAGCCGCTTTTCACCGCCAGATCCTGCTGTTCCATGCCCTTGTCCATGGCGATGCCGTGGGCGATGCAGTGGCTGTAGGCCAGGATGATCGACGTCCCCGGATAGGCCTCGGCCTCGCGGAAGGCGGTCAGCACGTGCTGGGGGTTGGCGCCCATGGCGACGCGGGCGACGTAGACGTTGCCGTAGCTGATGGCCTGCAACGCCAGATCCTTCTTGCCCACGCGCTTGCCGGCGGCGGCGAACTTGGCGACTGCGCCGACCGGGGTGGCCTTGGACATCTGGCCGCCGGTGTTGGAGTAGACCTCGGTGTCCATGACCAGAATGTTGACATCGCGGCCGCTCGCCAGCACGTGGTCGAGGCCGGCCGAACCGATATCGTAGGCCCAGCCGTCGCCGCCGACGATCCACACCGAGCGGCGCACCAGGTGGTCGACCACCGACAGCAGGTGGCGGGCGTCGTCGTCCGGCATCGACTCCAGCAGCGCGCGCAGGGTTTCGACCCGGGCGCGCTGCGCCACCAGTTCCGACTCGCTGCGCTGGCGCGCCTCCAGGATGGAGGCCGCGAGCGTCTTGCCGACCACGGGCGCAAGGCGCGCCAGCAGGTCGCGGGCCAGGCGCACGTGGTTGTCGGCCGACATGCGGAAGCCGAGGCCGAACTCGGCGTTGTCCTCGAACAGGCTGTTGGACCAGGCCGGGCCGCGCCCGGTGTCGTCCACAGCCCACGGTGTGGTGGGCAGGTTGCCGCCGTAGATCGACGAGCAGCCGGTGGCATTGGCGACCTGGAGGCGGTCGCCGAAGAGCTGCGACAGCAGCCGCACGTACGGGGTCTCGCCGCAGCCGGCGCAGGCGCCGGAGAACTCGAACAACGGGCGCAGGAACTGCGCGCCCTTGACCGTGGAGAAGTCCACCCGCGACCGGTCATTGGTGGGCAGGGTGTCGAAGAACGTCTGGTTGGCCTCCACCACCTCGCGGGCGGCGAGCTTGTCCTGCATGTTGATGGCGCGCCGGCTGGCGTTCTGGGGGTCCTGCACCGGGCAGGCGCTGACGCACAGGCCGCAGCCGGTGCAGTCGGCCACCATCACCTGGAGCGTGAACCGCGTATCCGGGAAGCCGCGCGCCTCCACAGGGGCGGAGGGGAAGGTGTCCGGCGCGCCCTCCAGGCGGGTCTCGTTGTAGAACTTGGTGCGGATCACGGCGTGCGGGCAGACCATGGAGCAGTTGCCGCACTGGATGCACAGGTCGGGCTCCCACCGCGGGATCTGGGTGGCGATGTCGCGCTTCTCATAGGCGGTGGTGCCGCTGGGGAAGGTGCCGTCCGCCGGCAGGGCGCTGACCGGCAACGTATCGCCGCGCCCGGCCAGCATGACCCCGGTCACGTCGCGCACGAACGGCGGCGCCGTGGGCGGCACCAGGGCGCGCACCGGCTGGGCCGGGGGCTCCTCCGCCTGCGGCGGCAGGTCGACTTCCTTCAGGTGGGCCAGGGCCATGTCCACGCCCGCGTGGTTGCGCTTGACCACGTCCTCGCCCTGGCGAGCGTAAGACTTGCTGATGGCGGTCTTGATGCGCTCGATCGCGACGTGCGGCGGCAGCACGTTGGACAGGGCGAAGAAACAGGTCTGCATGATGGTGTTGACGCGCCGGCCCAGGCCGGCCTCGCGCGCCACCCGCACGGCGTCGATGACGTGCAGCTTCAGGCCCTTCTCGCGGATCGTTCGGCGCATCGGCGCCGGCAGCCGGGCCCAGGTCTCGGCCGGCGGGTAGGGGCTGTTGAGCAGGATGTCGGCACCGTCGGCGGCACGGTCGACGATGTCGATGGCGTAGACGAACTGGAACTGGTGGCAGGCGATGAAATTGGCGTGCTCGACCAGGTAGGGCGCGTCGATCGGGTCGGGGCCGAAGCGCAGGTGCGAAACCGTGCGCGAGCCCGACTTCTTGCTGTCGTAGACGAAGTAGGCCTGGGCGTGGCGATCCGGCTCGGCGCCGATGATCTTGATGCTGTTCTTGTTGGCGCCCACGGTGCCGTCGGAGCCGAGGCCATGGAAGATGGCGCGGACCATGGTGTCCGGCTCGATGGAGAAGTCCGGGTCGACGGTCAGGCTCAAGTGGGTGACGTCGTCGGTGATGCCGACGGTGAAGCGCGGCTTGGGGTCGGGCTTGGCCAACTCGTCGTAGACCGCCTTGACCATGCCGGGGGTGAACTCCTTCGACGACAGCCCGAAGCGGCCGCCAATCAGGCGTGGCATCGCCGGCATCGGCAGCCGGTCGTAGGTCTGCGCTTCGGCCAGGGAGGCCAGCACGTTGAGGTACATGGGCTCGGCCTGGGCGCCGGCCTCCTTGGTGCGGTCGAGCACGGCGATGGCGCGGGTGGTGGCCGGCATCACCGCCAGCAGCTTCTTCGCCGACCAGGGCCGGAACAGGCTGACCTTGACCACGCCGACCTTGGCGTCCTCGGTCGCGTTCAGGTAGTCGGCGGTGGTGCGGGCGGTCTCGGCCCCCGATCCCATGACGATGATGATGCGTTCGGCGTCCTCGGGGCCATGGTAGGTGAACGGCGCCAGCGGCCGGCCGGTCATGGCGGCCAGGCGGTCCATTTCCTCCTCCACGATGTCGGGCATGCGCTCGTAGAAGAGGTTGTTGGCCTCCTGGGCCTGAAAGTAGACGTCCGGGTTCATGGCGGTGCCGCGCACGAACGGCCGCTCCGGGCTGAGGGCGCGCAGGCGGTGGGCGCGCACCAGGTCGTCGTCGATCATGGCGCGGATCACGCCGTCGGGGATCAGCGTGATCTTGTTGACCTCGTGCGAGGTGCGGAAGCCGTCGAAGAAGTGCAGCATGGGCACCCGGCCGCGCAGGGTGGCGGCCTGGGCGACCAGGGCGTGGTCGTGGGCCTCCTGCACCGTGGCCGAGGCCAGCAGGGCGAAGCCGGTGGTGCGCGCGGCCATCACGTCCTGATGGTCGCCGAAGATGGACAGCGCGTTGCGGGCCAGGGCGCGGGCCGCGACATGGATCACGCAGGCGGTCAGCTCGCCGGCGATCTTGTACATGTTCGGCAGCATGAGCATCAGGCCCTGCGAGGCCGTGAAGGTGGTCGCCAGCGACCCGGCCTGCAAGGCGCCGTGCAGGGCGCCGGCGGCGCCGCCCTCGCTCTGCATCTCCATGACGTCGGGGATGGTGCCCCAGATGTTGGTCTTGCGCTCGCTGGCCCACTGGTCGGCCAGTTCGGCCATCGGTGAGGACGGCGTGATCGGATAGATCGCGCACACCTCGTTGACCCGATAGGCGATGTGCGCGCAGGCCTCGTTGCCGTCGATCATCACGCGCCGGGCGTCGGCGTGCGCGTCCTGCGGCGGGCGGGCGGTCGTCGGGCTTGGCGCGGTGGTGTCGGGCATGGTGCGGCGTCCTCTCGCTCGCGGCGTCCTCGGGCTCCCTGGCGCATTCCGGATCCGGCCGGCGGTCCGGGGGCGGTCCGGGAGCGCGCCCCGTCCGGCACACGTGGGATCCAAATGGGGATCCACGTGGGGCACACATGGGGGCGCGGCGCGGCGGCCGGTCAGATGTGGTCCCGGTGCGGCGGTCCGGGGGCTGGGTCCAGGGTCAGTGGTGCGGTTCGGGAATCATCTCGATGGCGTGCACCGGGCACTGGTCGTGACAGACGCCGCATCCCGTGCAGCGTTCCAGGTCGACGCGATAGCCTTTGCCCGGCCCCAGCTTCTGGATGGCGTCCTCGGGACAGGCACCGTGGCAGCCGTCGCATTCGTAGCAGTTGCCGCACGACAGGCAGCGCGCCGCTTCGTAGTGGGCCTCGGGCGCGGACAGGCCACCCACGACCTCCTCGAAGCCGCTGGTCGCCTCGGCCGCCGACCGGTGCGGCTGCTCGCGGGGGTCGGCTTCCACGTAGTACGGCACCTTCAGGTCGGCGAAGGACACACCCGGGTTGCGCGGCGGGCGCTGGAACAGGCCGCCCCGCAGCCACGTGTCGATGCAGCGCGCGGCCTGTTTGCCGTGGCCAACGGCGATGGTCACCGAGCGGTCCGAGGGCACCATGTCGCCGCCGGCGAACACGCCGGGGGCACCCGTCATCATGCGCTCGTCGACCCGCACCGTGCCGTCGCGGTCGAAGCTCAGCCCCGGCACCGAGCGCAGGAAGCTGGTGTCGGTGTCCTGACCCAGCGCGAGGATCAGGTCGTCGGCCTCGATGGTCTCGGTCTCGCCGGTGGGGCGCGGCCGGCCACGGTCGTCGAGTTCCATGATCTCGACCGTCATCGCGGTCTGATCCAGGCTCTTGATGGCCCGCAGCCAGTGGATCTGCACGCCCTCGTCGAGCGCCTCCTGGGCCTCGAAGTCGTGGGCGGGCATGTGGTCGCGGTCGCGGCGGTAGACGATCAGGGGCTCGTGGCCCAGGCGCTTGACCACGCGGGCGGCGTCCATGGCCGTGTTGCCGCCGCCGTACACGGCGACCCGCCGGCCCAGGCGCGGGCGCTCCCCGGCCTCGATGCTCTTCAGGAACGAGACCGCGTCCAGCATCGGCGCGGCGTCGCGGGCCGGGATGTCGACCCGCTTGGAGATGTGGGCGCCGACGGCGACGAACACGGCGTCGAAGCCGCCATCCTGGCGCTCGGCCTCGAGGTCCACGACCTTGTGGTTCACCTTGAGGTCGATGCCGAGCGCGAGAATGCGGTTGATCTCGCCGTCGAGGACATCGCGCGGCATGCGGTACGCCGGGATACCGAAATGCATCATGCCGCCGGGCAGCGGCCCGGCCTCGTGGATGGTGATGGTGTGGCCGCGCCGGGCCAGGTGGTAGGCGGCGGACAGGCCGCTGGGGCCGGCGCCGACCACCAGGACGCGTTTGCCGGTGTTCTCCGTCGGCGGGTCGAAGCGCCAGCCCTGCCGCAGCGCCAGGTCGCCCAGGTAGCGCTCGACCGCGTGGATGCTCACGCTGGCGTCCAGCTCCTGGCGGTTACAGGAGTCCTCGCAGGGGTGGTAGCACACGCGGCCGTGCACGGCCGGCATCGGGTTGTCGATCACGAGTTGTCGCCACGCGCCCTCGTCGTCCCCGGCCTGGGCCAGGGCCAGCCAGGCCTGGATGTTCTCGCCCGCCGGACAGGCCTGGTTGCAGGGCGGAAGGTGGTCGACGTAGACCGGCCGCCGGACCCGTTCCGGCCCGGTGCGGCGCTCGTGGCGCAGATCCAGCGGACGGGTCATGTCCGTGGGGCGGTGCAGGGGGGCCTGACCCATGACGTATCCCTAATCCCGTGGTGTGACGCTCTTGGTGGCGCCTCGTCATGGTCTTCGATCGGGGACGCGCTCCGGCGCTGGCGCCCCGGGGCGGCCGACCGGGCCACCGCGGGTCGAGACCGCGGGCGCGTCACGGTGCGCGCCTGCGAGGGTTCGGGGCGCGCACGTCCGCGCCATGGTACCCGAAATGGGCGCCCGAACCAGAGGGGATTTCGGCCCTGAAGCAAATACTTTACGGATGTGGTGCGGGATGCCGTCGGCGGCCGGGACCGGCGCCGCGTGAGCGCGACCGCGGGCCGATGGGATCCCGCCGCCCGGCGCTGCGTCATCGGGCCCGGCAGGCGGCGGGCGGCGTCCCGGTCCGGCCGTCGGGAGCCGTCGGGGGTCGTCGGCGGCGCAGACTCGGGGCCGTGTCGGCCGCTCACTCCGCCCGGTCCGGCGCGGGGCGCGAGCCGGTTCGGATCGGGCGGCGCGGCGCGGCGGGGGAAACGGCGCAGGGCCGCCCCGCAACGGGGCGGCCCTGGCACGGTCTGGTGCGGCCTGGTCCGGCGCGCCGGCTCAGCTCTGGCGGACGTCGACCAGGAAGCGTTCGACCATCTGCTTGAGCATCGCCGACTGCTCGTTCAGCGAGTTCGTGGCGACGACCACGCTTTCGGCGGCCGAGCCGGATTCCCGCGCCGCCTCGGTCACCCCGACGATGGTCTGCGAGACCTCGGTGGTGCCCTGGCTGGCCTGCTGGACGTTGCGGGCGATTTCCTCGGTGGCGGCGTTCTGTTCCTCCATCGCCGCGGCGATGGCGGAGGCCACCTCGTTGATCTGCTGGATGATGCCGGAGATGGACTCGATGGCCGTTACGGCGGTGCGGGTCTCGCTCTGCACCGAGCCGATCTGCTGGCCGATGTCCTCGGTGGCCTTGGCGGTCTGGTTGGCCAGGCTCTTGACCTCGTTGGCGACCACCGCGAAGCCCTTGCCGGCATCGCCGGCGCGGGCGGCTTCGATGGTGGCGTTGAGCGCCAGCAGGTTGGTCTGGTCGGCAATGTCGGAGATCAGGTTGACCACGTCGCCGATCTTCTGGGCGGCGTCCGCCAGCCCGGAGACGACGGCGTTGGTGCGCTCGGCCTCGTCGGACGCCTTGCGGGCAACATCGCTGGCCTGCTGGACCTGACGGCCGATCTCGCTGATCGACGACGACAGCTCCTCCGCCGCCGAGGCCACGGTCTGCACGTTGGTCGACGCCTGTTCGGAGGCCGCCGCCACCGTCGTGGCCTGACTGTTGGTCTCCTCGGCGATGGACGCCATGCTCTCGGCGGTCGACTGCAACTCGGTGGCCGCCGCCGCCACGGCCTCGACCACGCCGCCGACGCTGCTTTCGAAGGTGTCCGCCAGGGTGTGCATGGCCTGCTTCTTTTCCTCGGCGGTGCGCGCGGCCTGGGCGGCCTGCTCGGCCTCCATCTCCTTCACGCGCTGGGCGTTCTCCTTGAACACCTGCACGGCATGGGCCATGCGGCCGATCTCGTCCTTGCGCTCCCGGGCCGGGATCGCGGTCTCCAGGTCGCCCTCGGCCAGGCGCTCCATGGCGCCGGTCATGCCCACGATCGGGCTGCTGACCTGACGCGCCGACAGCCACGCCAACACCAGGGCGACCAGGGCCACCACCACGGTCAGGATCACCAGGGTCCAGGTGATCTCTTGGGCCGTCGCCAACGCGGTGGCCAGCGGGATGCTGGTCGCCACGGCCCAGGTGGACTCGGTCTGGCCGATGGTGAACGGCACCACCACCCGCAGCACGGGCGTACCGTCGGCGGCCGTGGCCCGCTCGTCGACGTACGGGTCACCGGCGGCGACGGCGGCCAGGGCCTCCGGACTGAAGCCGGCCTCGCCGCCGGGTTGCCCCAGGGCCTCCGTATGGCGGTCCGCCACCACCATGCCGCCCCCGGTCAGAACGGAGATCCAGCCGTCCTCCATCGGCCGGATGGCGGCCAGGTAGCGCTGCATGGCGCCCAATCCGATATCGACGCCGGCAACCCCAATGACCGCGCCGTCATGGCGCACCGGCACGACCAGGCTGGTCAGGAGGGTCTCCTTGCCGCCAACCTCGTAGGGGTAGGGCTCCAGGATGGTCTCGCGGCCGCTGTTGAACGCATCCAGATAGTAGTCGCCAGCGCCCGGGACGTCGTAGTCCAGCAAGGGCTCCATGGCGATGCGGTCCCCATCGCGGTAGGTGTAGGGCACGAAGCGGCCGGTGGAGTCGTGCCCTTCGGTGCCGGCGAAGGCGGCGTCCTGACCGTCCAGGGCATCGGGTTCGAACCCGGACCAGACCCCCAGAAGGCGCCGGTTGCCCTGCAGCAGCTTGCTTTGCAGGTCCAGTAGCAGCGAGCGATCCGCCAGGTCTTGCGCCCGCGCCGTTTCCAGCAGGATGGCGTAGTCGCGCGCGGTGGTGAACGCCTGTTCCAGGCCCTGCTTGACCTCGGCCGCGCCGGTCTCCGCGGCCTGCTGCGACAGGGCGCGGGCGTTCTCGGTCAGGGCGGTTCGCGTGAAGTACACCGAGGCCACGGCGGCGAGCACCAGCGCGGCCAGTACGAGTCCCGCCGTCACGGCGCTGAGGCGCCCTTTCAATCCCATGCGAAGCATCATTGTTTTCCCCTTCTGGTCGGCGCCGGCGTCGAGCGAGTCCAGCACGATGGTCGGTGTATTCTGTAAATTATTGGTGAAGAGAAATAGTATTGGGTGTTGCAGCCTAAATATCACGCTAATACGGCGCAGCGCCGTTTCCTGGCAGAACTCTCGATTTATAAAGCGCTGGGCGTTATCGCCGTGACAGACGTCATGGCGGACCGGTCTTGCGACCGCAGCCGCGGCCGCAGGGCGTCCGCACCGTAACGGTGTGCATGGCTCATGCCAGATCGCCTCCCCTCGCCCACCCCGGAGTCGACCGGATCGGGTGGGGGGCGACAGCCCAGACCAGCGGGCAGAACAGGGGGCGGCCGCGGCGATGGCCGCCCCCTGTCGCGGCGGTCGGTTCGAGGGGCGCGGTGGGGGCACGGTGGGTCCGTGTCGATTTGCGCGCCAATCTGGATCGCGCTGGGCACGGTCCCCCTGTTCGGGCCGATGTGGTCCGCCGCACAGCCAATCGCCCGAAGTCGGAGTCGCGGCGTGACCCGACTTCGGGCGTGACTCCGCCCTGACTCTGCCCTAGCCGGCGCGGACGTCGGCCAGGAAGCGGTCGACCATGCTGGTCAACGTGCTCGACTGCTCGGTGAGATCGCGGGTGGCCTGCAGCACATGGTCGGCCGCCGAGCCCGACTCGCGCGCCGCCTCGGTCACCCCGACGATGGTCTGCGAGACCTCCGTGGTGCCCTGGCTGGCCTGTTGGACGTTGCGGGCGATCTCCTCGGTGGCGGCGTTCTGTTCTTCCATCGCCGCGGCGATGGCGGACGTGACCTCGTTGATCTGATGGATGATGCCGGAGATCGACTCGATGGCCGCCACGGCGGTGCGGGTCTCGCTCTGCACGGAGCCGATCTGCTGGCCGATGTCCTGGGTGGCCTTGGCGGTCTGGGTGGCCAGGCTCTTAACCTCGTTGGCCACGACCGCGAAGCCCTTGCCGGCGTCGCCGGCGCGCGCCGCCTCGATGGTGGCGTTGAGCGCGAGCAGGTTGGTCTGGTCGGCGATGTCGGAGATCAGGTTGACCACGTCGCCGATCTTCTGCGCGGCGTCCGCAAGGCCCGAGACGACGGCGTTGGTGCGCTCGGCCTCGGTGGCGGCCCGGCCGGCGGTATCGCTGGACTGCTGCACCTGGCGGCCGACCTCGCGGATTGAGGTGGCCAGTTCCTCCGCCGCCGAGGCGACGGTCTGCACGTTGGTCGACGCCTGTTCGGAGGCGGCGGCGACCGTGGTGGCCTGGCTGTTGGTCTCCTCGGCGATGGACGCCATGCTCTCGGCGGTCGACTGCAACTGCCGGGCCGCCGCCGCCACGGCCTCGACCACGCCGCCGACCTCGCGCTCGAAGGCATCGGCCAGGGTGTGCATGGCCTGCCGCTTCTCCTCGGCGGCGCGCGCCGCCTGGGCGGCCTGCTCGGCCTCCATCTCCTTGACGCGCTGGGCGTTCTCCTTGAACACCTGCACCGCCGCCGCCATCCGCCCCAGTTCGTCGCCGCGCTCGCGGGCGGGGACCTCGGTCTCCAGGTTGCCCTCGGCCAGATCGCCCATGGCGCCGCACATGCCGGCGACCGGGCGGGTGATGCTGCGGCCGATCAGCAGGCTGCCGGCGAACACGATCAGCGCAGCGAAGAGGCCGCCAATGGCGATGGTCCACAGGGCCAGCGCATAGCGGGCCTGGGCCTCGGCCACCAACCGATCGGCGATCTCGTTGTGCGCGGCCAGCATCGCGGCCGCGGCCGCCTTGGCGGCGCGGAACCTGGGGAGGGTGACCGTGGTCAGGTGGACGCCGAGCTGTTCGAAAGCCATGTGCCGGTCCTGGTCGGCCAGGGCCAGGGCGTCACGCAGGCCGTCATCAAGGTAGTCGGCCCAGGCCGCCTCGAAGGCGGCCAACTGGGCCGGGAACATGTCCCCGGCCGCGCTGGCCCGATAGGTCGCGAGGACGTCGGCGATGCGGGCGACGGCGGCGCGGGTGGCGTCGGTATGCATGCCGACCGGGTGGTCGTGGTGGGCGGCGGCGTCCAGGTCGGGGTTGTGGAGCGAAGCGGCATAGGGTTGCTGGAAGCTTTCGCTCAGCAGTTCATTGATGGTGGCGAACTGTGTAACCGGCGTCTGCGCGGTGTCCCGGACCTGGTCCAGCATCGACTGGACGGTGGATGTCGACGAAACGCCGACGGCGCCGATCCCGGCAAGCGCGAGGATGGTGACTCCGGTCAGAATCAGCAGACGAAGGCCGATACGGATGTTCGACAGCATGTCCGTCTCCAGTGCTTCTCTCGTTCGTGGAGAGGCGCGACGGGATCGGGCTGGGGGCGCACGCCGAGATCCCCGTGGCTGCCCTCTCATGTCGTTGTGTGCGCGTCGTTGTGGGCCTACGCGCGGGGGCGGTGGGGCCGGCGACGGGCACGACGTGTCGGGCGCCGTCCCGGTGTGGTGACGGAGCCCCCCTCACTGTTCCTTGAGTACAAACCGAGTAAACGGGAAGTACAGAGGCAAGAAAATTATGCCCATAATGGCAATGAAAAAAGCGTTAATTCTATGAATCCAAAATTCGTGGATCTGGACTCCCATTTGATATCGCCGCCATCGCACTATAGAGGATGTAAATATACAAACTTCAACCAGAAGGCGTTGTTCTTCTGGCGTTTTCTCCAAGCCGGTCCGGATTGGCACCGACGATGCCGTCTTCGGCGGCCGCCACGGCCGGCCGGGCGCCCCCGGTCCGGACCGCGGCGGACCGCCGCGACGGGCGTCCCGCCTCAGCCGGCGCGGACGTCGGCCAGGAAGCGGTCGACCATGCTGGTCAACGTGCTCGACTGCTCGGTGAGATCGCGGGTGGCCTGCAGCACATGGTCGGCCGCCGAGCCCGACTCGCGCGCCGCCTCGGTCACCCCGACGATGGTCTGCGAGACCTCCGTGGTGCCCTGGCTGGCCTGTTGGACGTTGCGGGCGATTTCCTCGGTGGCGGCGTTCTGTTCTTCCATCGCTGCCGAGATGGCGGCCGCCACCTCGTTCAGGCGTCCGATGGTGTTGGCGATCGATTCAATGGCCGTCACGGCGGTGCCGGTTTCCGTCTGCACGGAGCCGATCTGGCGGCCGATGTCCTCGGTGGCCTTGGCGGTCTGGGTGGCCAGGCTCTTGACCTCGTTGGCCACGACCGCGAAGCCCTTGCCGGCATCGCCGGCGCGCGCCGCCTCGATGGTGGCGTTGAGCGCGAGCAGGTTGGTCTGGTCGGCGATGTCGGAGATCAGGTTGACCACGTCGCCGATCTTCTGCGCGGCGTCCGCAAGGCCCGAGACGACGCCATTGGTCCGGTCCGCCTCCGCCGACGCCTCGGTGACCACGTCGCCGGCCTGCTGCACCTGACGGCCGACCTCGCGGATGGACGAGGCCAGTTCCTCCGCCGCCGAGGCGACGGTCTGCACGTTGGTCGACGCCTGTTCGGAGGCGGCGGCGACCGTGGTGGCCTGGCTGTTGGTCTCCTCGGCGATGGCGGCCATGCTCTCGGCGGTCGACTGCAACTGCTGGGCCGCCGCCGCCACGGCCTCGACCACGCCGCCGACCTCGCGCTCGAAGGCATCGGCCAGGGTGTTCATGGCGTGCCGCTTCTCCTCGGCGGCGCGCGCCGCCTGGGCGGCCTGCTCGGCCTCCATCTCCTTGACGCGCTGGGCGTTCTCCTTGAACACCTGCACCGCGGTCGCCATCCGCCCCAGTTCGTCGCCGCGCTCGCGGGCGGGGACCTCGGTCTCCAGGTTGCCCTCGGCCAGATCGCCCATGGCCTCGGTCATGCGGTTCATCGGCCGGGTGATGCCGGAGGCGATGATCCAGGCCGCCAGTATCCCGAGCACGACGGCGATCACGCCGATTACCATGGTCGCGGTGATGGTCTCGCGGATGGCCGCCTCGGCCCGCGGTCCGAGCGTGTCCTGCTCCGTCTTCACCTCCAGCTTGAAGTCCTCGATCTCGGCGGCCAGCCGGGGGCCGATGACGTCGAGGGTGCCGGTGATGATCTCGTCTCGCGCGAGCAGGGCGGTGCGCAGGTCGACGAGCCCGGCGCTGTAACGTGCGCCGAGGGCGCGCACCTCGTCAGCCAACCGGCGCCGCTGCGGGTTCTGGAGGTCGTCCAGCAGGACCCCCATCCGGTCGTCGAAGTCGGCCATGGCGGCGGTGGCACGCTCATAGTCGGCCTCGGTTCCGAACTGGAGGAAGCGGGTGCTGTAGAGCCGGCCCAGCAGCAGGTCGCGCAGCGCCAGGCCGCCCTGGAACGCCGCCGCGGTGTCGTCGTCGCGCTCGGCGCTGTGGATGATGTCGGTCAGCCGGGTCTCGGCCGCGCGGCCGCTTTCCGTCAGCACCGCCACCACGCCGTCGCGCGCCGTCTGGCGGGCCGTCACCCGGCTGAAGGCCTCGCGGTAGGTTTCGATGCGCTCGCGCATGGTCTCCAGCAGGGCGGCCGCCTCCGGGTCCGCGATCACGGCCTCGGCCGTGTCGATGGCCTCAAGGGCGGCCGCGGCACGCTCCTTGACCTGATCCACCGCGGCGGTGTCGCCGCTGATGATGAAGGCCGTGACGCCCATGCGGGCCATCAACATGTGGGCCTGCATGCGCCCGACCTCGTTGGTGGCTCGGGCCAGACCGCGATACTCCGAGAACGTCGCGCCAATGGAGGTGAGTTGGATCACGGCCACCAGGCCGAGGATGATCAGAAGAGTGAGGACGAGTCCGAACCCCCCGTAGAGTTTGGATCCGATCCGGATGGACTTGAGCATGGGTTTGCCTTTCGGTCTACGCCGGGACCGGCCGCGTCGGGTCGGGACGGGTCCGGTCGACGCTGCGTTTCTTGGCACCGGCACGCACCCCGGGGCGCGCGCTCCCTCCTGCTGTTCCGCCGCCGCAGCATAGATTGCTCGGCAAATACAGAAGCAATCCCAAGTTTGCCGAGTCCAGTGTAAACCGAAGGTTAAATAATCAATTCAACATATTAGTCTGAAGTTTTTTAAATATTCTAATCTCTATAGTTGTATCACCATTGCGGGCTGTTCATTAATGTCCAAAATTCTTCCTGACTGTTGCGCCGCAGGTTGGTTCAGGGCAGAGCGGCCGGACGGCGCGGTCCGGCCTCGGTGGCAGGCTCTGCGACCGATTAGAGCGGCCGCCGGAAAGGGTGACCTTTTTGGAGGCCGGCCAGCGCCACCCTGGCATGGCTCTGCGATGCCAGCTTGACCAGTTGAGGGGCCGGCGCGGCGACGCCGCGTCGGGCCTTGATCCTGACGAGTCAGGATCAAGGCCGGTCCGGATGACCCACGGGTTTGATGCCGCCGGTTCGGTCAGCCGGCGCGGACGTCGGCCAGGAAGCGGTCGACCATGGTGGTCAGCATCGTCGACTGCTCGGTGAGGTCGCGGGTGGCCTGAAGCACATGGTCGGCCGCCGAGCCCGACTCGCCGGCCGCCTCGGTGACGCCGACGATGGTCTGCGACACCTCGGTGGTGCCCTGGCTGGCCTGCTGGACGTTGCGGGCGATCTCCTCGGTGGCGGCGTTCTGCTCTTCCATCGCCGCCGCGATGGCCGATGTGACCTCGTTGATCTGGTGGATGATGCCGGAGATGGACTCGATGGCCGTCACGGCGGTGCGGGTTTCCTCCTGCACGGTGCCGATCTGCTGGCCGATGTCCTGGGTGGCCTTGGCGGTCTGGGTGGCCAGGCTCTTGACCTCGTTGGCCACGACCGCGAAGCCCTTGCCGGCGTCGCCGGCGCGCGCGGCTTCGATGGTGGCGTTGAGCGCCAGCAGGTTGGTCTGGTCGGCGATGTCGGAGATCAGGTTGACGACGTCGCCGATGCGCTGCGCGGCGTCCGCCAGGCCCGAGACGACGCCGTTGGTGCGCTCGGCCTCGGTGGCCGCCCGCCCGGCGATGTCGCTGGACTGCTGCACCTGGCGGCCGACCTCGCGGATGGACGAGGCCAGTTCCTCCGCCGCCGAGGCGACGGTCTGCACGTTGGTCGAGGCCTGCTCGGAGGCGGCGGCGACCGTGGTGGCCTGGCTGTTGGTCTCCTCGGCGATCGAGGCCATGTTCTCAGCCGTCGACTGCAACTGCTGGGCCGCCGCCGCCACGGCCTCGACCACGCCGCCGACCTCGCGCTCGAAGGCGTCGGCCAGGGCGTTCATGGCCTGCTGCTTCTCCTCCAGGGCGCGTTCCTCGTGGGCCTTCTGCTCGGCCTCCATCTCCTTGACGCGCTGGGCGTTCTCCTTGAACACCTGCACCGCGGCGGCCATCCGCCCCAGCTCGTCGCCGCGCTCGCGCGCCGGGATGGCGGTATCCAGGTTGCCCTCGGCCAGGTGTCCCATGGCGTCGGTCATGCCGTTCATCGGCCGGGTGATGCCGGAGGCGATGATCCAGGCCGCCAGCGTCCCGAGCACGACGGCAATCGCGCCGATCACCAGGGTGACGGTGATGGTCTGGCGGATGGCCGCTTCGGCCCGCGGCCCCAGTGTGTCCTGTTGCGCCTTCATCTCCAGCTTGAAGTCCTCGATCTGGCGGGCGACCTGCGGCCCGATGACGTCGAGGGTGCCGGTGATGATCTCGTTGCGGGCAAGCAGGGCTGTGCGCAGGTCGGCGAGCCCGGCGGCGTAGCGCCGCTCGAAGTCCCGGGCCTCGTTGGCGAGCTGGCGCCGCTGCGGGTCCTGAAGCTCGCCCAGCAGGGTGTCCATGCGCGCGTCGAGATCGGTCATCGCGGCGGCGGCGCGCGCATAATCGGAGTCCTCCCCGAACTGGAGGAAGCGGGCGGTGTACAGCCGGCCCAGCAGCAGGTCGCGCAGGGTCAGGCCGCCCTGGAACGCCGCCGCGGTGTCGTCGTCGCGCTCGGCGCTGTGGATGATGTCGGTCAGCCGGGTCTCGGCCGCGCTGCCGCTTTCCGTCAACACCGCCACGGCGCTGTCGCGGGCCGCTTGGCGGGCCATCACCCGGCTGAAGGCCTCGCGGTAGGTTTCGATGCGCTCGCGCATGGTCTCCAGCAGGGCGGTCGCCTCCGGGTCCGCGATCACGGCCTCGGCGGTGTCGATGGCCTCAAGGGCGGCCGCGCCGCGCTCCTCGACCTGATCCACCGCGGCGGCGTCGCCGCGGATGATGAAGTCCTTCACGCCCATGCGGGCCATCAGCATGTGGGCCTGCACGCGCCCGACTTCGTTGGTGGCACGGGCCAGGCCGCGATACTCGGAGAACGTCGCACCAATGGAGGTGAGTTGGATCACGGCCACCAGGCCCAGGATGACGAGAAGGGCGAGAACGATCCCGAACCCCCCGTAGAGTTTGGATCCGATCCGGATGGACTTGAGCATGGGCTTGCCTTTCGGTGTGCGCCGGGACCGACCGCGTCGGGTCGGGTCCGCTCGGCGCTGCGTTTCTTGGCACCGGCACGCACCCCGGGGCGCGTGCTCCCTCCTGCTGTTCCGCCGCCGCGCTGCCGAGTCCTCGGCCAATACAGGGGCAGTAGTGCGGAGTGTGCCGGGCGTGGTGTAAATCAACGGTTAAATGAACAGCTTGGCGATTTAAACGAATCTATTCCTATGAGGTGACGACCGTGCCTGCATAACCATTACGGGATACTCATCAGTTTCGCGAATTCGCCTTACACAAGGGAACTCCAAGTTGGATTGGGGGGAGGGGTCGCGGCGGCGCCTCCCGGACGGGACGCGCCGCCGCCCGCTGCGCGGACTCGCCTCGGCAGCCGCGGGTCAGGCCGCGCGCACGTCGGCCAGGAAGCGTTCGACCAGCATCTTGAGGTCGGCGGACTGCTGGTTGAGGGCGTTGGTGGCGGCCAGCACGTTGTCGGCCGCCGCGCCCGATTCGCGCGCCGCCTCGGTCACCCCGACGATGGTCTGCGACACCTCCGTGGTGCCCTGGCTGGCCTGCTGGACGTTGCGGGCGATCTCCTCGGTGGCGGCGTTCTGTTCCTCCATCGCCGCCGCGATCGCCGACGTCGCCTCGTTGATGCGCTGGATGATGCCGGAGATGGCCTCGATGGCCGTCACGGCGGTCCGGGTCTCGCTCTGCACCGAACCGATCTGGCGGCCGATATCCTCGGTAGCCTTGGCGGTCTGGGTCGCCAGGCTCTTGACCTCGTTGGCGACGACCGCGAAGCCCTTGCCGGCGTCGCCGGCGCGCGCGGCCTCGATGGTGGCGTTGAGGGCCAGCAGGTTGGTCTGATCCGCGATGTCGGTGATCAGGTCGACCACGTCGCCGATCTTCTGGGCGGCGTCCGCCAGCCCGGAGACGACGGCGTTGGTGCGCTGGGCCTCGTCCGCCGCCTGCCGGGCGATGTCGCTGGACTGCTGCACCTGACGGCCGATCTCGCGGATCGAGGACGACAACTCTTCCGCCGCCGAGGCCACGGTCTGCACGTTGGTCGACGCCTGTTCGGAGGCCGCCGCCACCGTGGTGGCCTGGGTGCTCGTCTCCTCGGCGATCGAGGACATGCTTTCGGCGGTCGACTGCAGTTCTGTCGTCGCCGACGCCACCGCCCCCAGCACCTCGCCGACGGCATGATCGAAGTCTGTGTTCAGGTCCGCGATGCGCTGGGCGCGCGCCTCGCGCTGGCGCGTTGCCTCGGCCTGCTCGGCGGCAAGCTGCTCCGCGCGCACCAGGCCCTCCTTGAAGACGTTCAGGGCCTTCGCCATCTCGCCCACCTCGTCCTTGCGGTCGGTGGCCGGGATTTGGACGGTCAGGTCGCCATCGGCCATGTGGCCCATGGTGTCGGTGATGGCGCCGATCGGGCGGGTTACGGATCGCGCGAACAGGAGCCCCATGACGGCGACCAGGACGAGAATGACGAGGCCCGCGACGACCATGAACCAGCGCATCTGGTAGACCGGGGCCATCACCTCCGCGCGGTCGACCTCGGCCAGGATAGCGAAGTTGAGGCCCTCGAACGCGATCGGGCCGTAGGCCTGGACCACGGGCTGCCCGCGATAGTCGCGGCCGACCGTCACCCCGGCCTCGCCGGCCAGCGCGGCCCGGGCCGCGGGCGTGTCGACCTCGCGCGACAGGATCGTGCTCTCGGCGCTGAAGCGCGAGTCGCTGCGCATCAGCAGGTCCGGCCCGACCAGGTAGGTTTCCCCCGTCTCGCCCATGCCGGCGCTCACCTGCATGATGGCGTTGACCTCGGCCACTGGCATCTGGAACGCCAGCACACCCGCGAAAGCCCCGGTGTCGTCGAAAACCGCGTGGGCGATGAAGCTGGCCGGGTCGCCGTCGGACGGTGCGTAGGGGGCGAAGTCGGCGAAGGCGATGGGGCGGGCCTGCGGGTCGGCGGCGACGCGGTTGTAGACGTCTGCCAGGCTGCTGTCGGCCCAGCGTCCGGTGCGCAGATCGGTGGCGAAGTCCGGCTCCTTGAAGACCGTGTAGACCACGATACCGGCGGCGTTGATAAGGAAGATGTCGTAGTATCCCCGCTCCTCCTGCAGGTCGCGGAACCAGGGATGATAGGTGGCGTGGGTGCGGTCGTAGGGCGTGTTCCCGGGCGCCGCGTCGAGTTTGTGCTTCGCGTCCTGGGGGTGCGGGTTGTTGGCGATGTAGGCCCGCTGGAGCGCCGCGGTCGCGTCCCCGCCCGGGGCCACGCTGCGCACGCCGGTGTAGGCGCGGTCGAACCGCTGCAGGGCCTCCAGGGTGGCGTGACTGCCGGCGCTCACCGCCAGGTCGCCAACGATGCTTGCCAGGTAGCTTTCCAGGGCCGTGGCACGGCTTTCGCGCAGGGCCACGAGCTTGGCCTCGGCCTCGGCGGTCAGGGTGGTGGCGGCGCGCCAGTAGGCCAATCCGCCCGTGACGAGCACGGCGATCAGCGCCACAAGGCAGATGAGCAGCGGCAAGACGACCGCGATACGCAGCGATCTCAACATGGGTCCCCCTTCGGACAAGATGTACCGGCCGACGGAAGGGCGGACCTCTCCGTCGGCCGGCCGGCGCGACCGCGCCGGCGCGGCGAAGCCGCGTGGGGCCTTGATCCCGACGGGTCAGGAGCAAGGCCGGCCAGGATGAGGCGGCCGCCGCGCCGGATCGCCGGCGGCCCCCTGTGGCGGGCACGGCGCTGCGCGCGCATCGCACCCCCGCCCCGCCCGCGAATGCCCGCCGGCGTGGCCCCAGGGCGGATCGCACGGCATTGGACCCACTGTTGGAATCCAAGGCCGTGCGTGACTCCGCCCTAACCATCTGGTTTAGGGCAGAGTCACGTGATCAATCAGAACCACGCTGGGAGTCAGATTGATCACGACCTGCCCTAGAACGATCCAAACAAATATATGAGAAAATAATTAACGAGTGGCGCGGCAGTACATTTTGGGGAAGCCAATATTCCCAAATATAACCGGATAGATAGCGTCGTTCGCGACAATATCCGATCGCGGGTCGATCTGACGCCCTCTGCTCACGCGCGGACCGTGGGCCGCCGCCAGAGACTGTGCAGCCCGGTCTCGATGAGCCTCCGGAAAGCAATAGGCATGCCGGGGTCGGCGATCGTTCCGGACGATCGTCCCGGACTCAGGCCAACCGGCCTTGCGCCTGACCCGTCAGGATCAAGGCCCGATGCCGTGTCGGGGCCGTGCCGGGGCCGTGCCGGGGCCGTGCCGGGGCAGACTGGCCGGCCCAGGCAAGACATTGGGCCGTCTGTCCGGCGGGATCCGACAGGTCGGGCGGCGACCGGGGGCGTGGGGCCCGCATCACGCCCCCGCACCCGGGTCTCGGTCAGAGTGACGCGGGACGCCCGGCGCCCGGTCGCAAAATGCGTCTCGTACTGGCCGGTCTTGATCCTGACTCATCAGGATCAAGGCTCGCCGGTGTCATCAGGCAGGACGGGACCCGCCACCACGGCGGCCCGGGCCGCGCCCGGCACGGCGCTCCGCGCCAGGCTTGACGCACAACCAAAAAAAGCCGGCCCCCAGAAGGGACCGGCTACCTCTGGCCGGGTGATCGCCCCGAACCGCGGGCGCGCGGTCAGGCCGTGCTGCGCACCTCGTGCAGGAAGTGCTCGACCAGGTTCTTCAGCTTGGAGGACTGCTCGTTCAGCAGGTTGGTGGCCTGGAGCACGTTGTCGGCGGCGGCGCCGGTCTCGTGGGCGGTATCGGTCACGCCGGCGATGGTCTGCGAGACCTCGGTGGTGCCCTGGCTGGCCTGCTGGACGTTGCGGGCGATCTCCTCGGTGGCGGCGTTCTGCTCTTCCACCGCGGAGGCGATGGCCGACGCCGACTCGTTGACCCGCCGGATGATCTCGGAGATGGACTCGATGGCCGTCACCGCCGTTTTGGTCTCGGTCTGCACGGAGCCGATCTGGCGGCCGATATCCTCGGTGGCCTTGGCGGTCTGGGTGGCGAGGCTCTTGACCTCGTTGGCGACCACCGCGAAGCCCTTGCCGGCGTCGCCGGCGCGCGCCGCCTCGATGGTGGCATTGAGCGCCAGCAGGTTGGTCTGATCCGCGATGTCGGTGATGAGGTCGACCACCTCGCCGATCTTGTGGGCCGCGTCCGCCAGCCCGGAGACGACGGCGTTGGTGCGCTCGGCCTCGTCCGCCGCCTGACCGGCGACGGTGCTGGCGTGCTGCACCTGGCGACCGATCTCGCGGATCGAGGACGACAGCTCCTCCGCCGCCGAAGCGACGGTCTGCACGTTGTTGGAGGCCTGTTCGGAGGCGGCGGCGACCGTGGTCGCCTGGGTGTTGGTCTCCTCGGCGATGGAGGCCATGCTTTCGGCGGTCGACTGCAACTCGGTGGACGCCGACGAGAGTTGCTCCAGCACGCCGCTGACACCCTGGTCGAACTGATCGTTGAGGGTCTCCAGCCGCTTCGCCCGCAGCTCGCTGCGGTGGCCCTCCTCCAACTGCTCGGCGGTCAGGGCGTCGGCCGTCTGCATGCTCTCCTTGAACACCTGCACGGCCTTGGCCATCTCCCCGATCTCGTCCTTGCGGTCGAGGGCCGGGATCTCCGCGGCATAGTCCTTCTCGATCAGGCGGGTCATCACGCCGGTCATGGCCTGGACCGGGCGCGTGATGCCGGAGGCGATGATCCAGGCCGCGATCCCGCCCAGCAGGAGCGCGCCCACGGCGATGACCACGGTGATGATGACGGTCGTGCGGATCAGGGCCGAGGCCCGCGGCCCCAGGATGTCCTGTTCGCCCTTGATCTCCAGCTTGTAGTCCTCGATGTGTTGCGCCACCGTCGGGCCGATGTGGTCCAGCTGGTCGTGCACCAGATCGTTATAGCGAACGATATGCTGGTGCATGGCGTCGAAGCCCTCGCGGTACGCTTGCGCCTGGTCCCGCGCGGTCTCCGCCAGAGCCAGTTGCTGCGGATCATCAAGGTCGGCCACCAGCCGCTCCAGGCGGGAGTCGAACCGATCGAGTCGCTGGATCACTTCCTCGTAGTCCGCCGGCTGGCTGCGCACCAGATAGCGGTAGGCCGCGAGGCGCCCCAACAGCAGGTGGCGCAGGGTCAGGCCGGCGTTGTAGGCCGCGCGCGTGTCGCCGTCGCTGTCGGCCGTGCGCATGATCTCGGTCAGCGATTCCTCGACCACCGGTCCGGCGGCCTGCAACGCCCGAACCTGGGCGTCCCGCTGCCGCTGTGTCTCGACCGCGGCGGCGAACGTGGTCGCGTAGGTGTCGACCTGGGCGCGGATCTCGTCCAGCAGGGCCTGGGCCTCGGCGTCGGAGGTCAGCGCATCGGTGGAGTCGATGAAGCGCCGGGTCGCCTCCAGCCGCTGGGTGACCTGATCGACGGCGGCGTCGTCCCCGTCAATGATGAAGTCCTTCACGCCCATGCGGCCGACAAGGAGGTTGGCCTGGACGCGTCCGATCTCATTGGTCGAGCGGGCCAGCGTCCGATAGTCGGTGAAGACGTTCGAAATGGCGCTGAGTTCATAGATCGTGATCGCGCCGAGCACAACAAGGAGAAAAAGGACGAGCCCAAACCCACCATAAAGCTTGGGTCCTATCCTGAGCGACTTAAGCATGACTGCCTCTCTTCTGAAGGCGATGCAGGCCGTTCAAGCCCCGCATCCTGGGGCGGATCGCACGTCATGGGACCCGAGTCCGGGCGCCAATGCCCTGCGAGACTCCGCCCTAACTCTTTGATTCAGGGCCGAGCCACGGGATCAATCCGAAGCACGAAGTCTTTCGGATTGATCGCGATCTCCCCGAGCCCCCCCGTGCGGTCGCGAGTCCCGCCATGTGTCTTCCCCACATCGCTCCACCTTTCTCCCATATCCGCATACTGCTTGAGGATTCCTTCGGGCTTCGTCCGTTATCCTTGGAGTACATCCTGAAAGCGTGGACAAACCGTTAAGGCCTGTGACGTCGACTTTCGACCATGAGGCGATCTCGCCGGTCGACCTTCCCGCTGCACGATTTTCGGGTCTGCCTGCATGCCCATGTATCATGAATGGACTATGCCTTTGGGGGCGCGCGCTGCGCCATGCGGCGCGGGTTGGACCCCTTGCCCACGGTCCTGCGCCGGATGCGCCGGCGGTTGAAGGCCGGGGGCATTGCTGTACGATGCCGGCGAGCGTTGCCCCCGCGCGCGACCGTGCCCCCTCGAGTCCCCGGCGCGTCCGACCTGTTCGATCTCGGGCCCGATCACGGGGTCCAACCGAAACACGCCCGGATTCGGAGGGACCGCGTTCCGCCCCTCGCCTCGACCGGAGGACCTATGACCCCATCCAGGCAGGCCGCCGCCGCGGCCGTGATCCGGACGGCCGCCATCGCCGTGGCGGCCCTGAGCCTCGTCGCCCTCGCCCCTCTCGGCCGCGCCGGATCGGCGGCGGCCCAGGAGGTAACGCTGACGGTGCATCACTTCCTCAGCGCCAAGGCGGTGACCCAGGCCGAGTTCCTGGAGCCCTGGGCGGCGCGCCTCGAAGAGGCCTCCGAGGGGCGCCTCGCGTTCGAGTTCTTTCCGTCCATGGCCATGGGCGGCGCACCGCCGGAGCTGTACCAGCAGGCGCGCGACGGCGTGGCCGACATCATCTGGACCGTGCTCGGCTATACCCCGGGCGTGTTCCCGCGTGCCTCGGTGTTCAACCTGCCCAGCGTGCACGGCGGCAGCGCGACGGTGACCAACCTGGCGATCCGGGACCTGATGGACAGCGGCGCGCTGGCGGCCGACTTCGCCGACGTGCATCCGCTCCTGGTGCACGTGCATTCCGGTCAGGCGCTGCACACCACCGCCGTGCCGGTGCGCACCATCGACGACGTCCGGGGTCTCAAGCTGCGGGTCCCGTCGCGCTCGGGGACCTGGATGATCGAGGCGATGGGGGCCGAGCCGGTCAGCATGCCGGTGCCCGAGTTGCCGCAGGCGCTGTCCCGCGGCGTACTGGACGGCGCCTTCATCCCGTTCGAGGTGGCGCGGCCGCTGCGGGTGATCGACATCGCCTGCTGTCACACAGAGTTGGCGGGCGGCCAGCGCTTCGGCACCACCACCTTCCTGCTGGCCATGAACAAGGACCGCTACGAGAGCCTGCCCGACGATTTGCGGGCGATCCTGGATGCCCATACCGGCCCCGACTTCGCGCGCGAGGCCGGCCGGATCTGGGACACGGTGGAACCCCAGGTGATGGACATGGCGCGACAGAGGGGCAACGAGATCATCCGGCTGTCGCCGGCGGCGTCGGCGCCATTCCTGGAGGCCTTCCAGGTGGCCGAGGACCGCTGGCTCGCGGAGGCCGCCGAGCGCGGCCTGGATGGGGCCGCGGTCCTGGCCGCGGCCAAGGCGGCGGTGGCGCGGCACGCTGACGAGGCGCCGGAGTGACAGGCGCCACCCGGCTGGCACACCGCGCGCGCGACCGGGTGCTGACGCCGCTGGCGGCGGCCCTGGCGTTGTACGGGGGGGGCGTGCTGCTGGTCATCACCGCGCTGACGGTGGTGAACGTGGCCGGCTTCGCGCTCGATGCGCTGGTGCGGCCGTGGGGCGGCGCCGTGCCCGGGCTGGCGGGCTACGAGGAGGTGGTGGCGCTGCTGATCGGCGGGGCGGCGCTGGCGTTCCTGCCCTGGTGCCAGCTCCGCTACGGCCATGTCGCGGTCGACCTGTTCACCCAGCGCGCGCCGGCGGCCTTCAACGCCGCCGTCGACCGGCTGGCCCTGGCCCTGACGGCCGCGCTGGCCCTGTTCCTCGCGCGCGGCATGCTGGACGGCCTGGTGCAGGCGCGCGCCGACGGCGTGGTCACCGGGGTGCGGGACTGGCCGGAATGGCCGTTCTGGATCCCGGGGCTGATCGCGCTGGGGCTGTGGGCCGCCTGCGCCGGGGTCATGGCGCTGGCGCCGGCCGGCCCGGGCGCCGCCGGCAGCCACTATCCGCACGCCGCCAACGGCCCCGGCCCCGGCTCGGGGACCGCGCGCGATGGGTGAGCGCGAGCTGATCGGACTCCTTGGTCTGCTGGTGCTGTTCGGGCTGATCGCGCTGCGCCTGCCGGTGGCGCTGGCGATGGTGGCGGTGGGCATCGGCGGCAACTACGCGCTGTCGATCGTGGCCCCGTTCCTGCGGTTCGAGCCCTACCTGGCCCAGTTCAAGACCCTCACCTGGTCGGTGGTGTCCAGCTACACCCTCTCGGTGGTGCCGCTGTTCGTGCTGATGGGCTATCTGGCGGCGCATGCGGGCCTGAGCCGGGATCTGTTCCAGGGCCTCAACGCGCTGGTGGGGCGGTTGCGCGGCGGCGTCGCCATGGCGGCGGTGCTGGCCTGCGCCGGCTTCGGCGCCGTCTGCGGCTCCTCGCTGGCGACCGCCAGCACCATGGGCCGGGTCGCGCTGCCGGAGCTGAAGCGGCTGCGCTACGACGACGGGCTGGCGACGGGCAGCCTGGCGGCGGGCGGCACCCTGGGCATCCTGATCCCGCCGTCGGTGGCCCTGGTCATCTACGCCATCGTGGTCGAGGCGTCGGTGGTGGAGATGTTCCAGGCCGCAGTCCTGCCGGGCGTGCTCGCGGTGGCGCTGTTCGTCGCCGTGATCGCGGTGCGGCTGTGGTGGGATCCGGGTCTGGCGCCGCCGGCCCCGGCCTTCAGGTCCGTGCCCGATGCCGCCGCCCGCCGGGCCGCGCTGCGCCGGCTGGTGCCGGTGCTGGTCATCTTCGGAGCCATCATCCTGGGGTTGGGTCTGGGGCTGTTCACACCCACGCCGGCGGCGGCGGTGGGGGTGTTCGCGGTGCTGACCTACGGGGTCGCGCTCAAGGCGCTGACCGGCGACGGGCTGGGCCGGCGCGAGATCGGGCACGCCATGCGCGACACCGCGGTCACCGCCGGCATGATCTACTTCATCCTGTTCGGGGCCGAGGTGCTGAAGGGCTTCTTCGCCCGCAGCGGCCTGCCGGCGGCGCTGGCCGACTGGGCCGCCGCCGGGTCGACAGTCGGGGCGGCCGATCCCTGGACCATCCTGCTGCTGTGCCTGCTGGCGCTGATCCTGCTGGGCTGCTTCATGGACTCGCTGTCCATGATCCTGGTGGTGGTGCCGTTCCTGTTCCCGGTGCTGGTGGCGCTGAACGGCGGCGACTACGTGCCGGCCGCCCAGGCCGCCTACGGCATGACCAGCGAGGACCTGAAGATCTGGTTCGGGGTTCTGGCCCTGATCGTGGTGGAGCTGGGCCTCATCACGCCGCCGGTGGGGCTCAACGTGTTCATCATCCGCGCCGTCAGCCCGGGGGTGCCGATGGGCACCATCTTCCGCGGCGTGCTGCCGTTCTTCGGCATCGAACTGGGGCGGGTGGCGCTGATCCTCGTGCTGCCGTGGCTGGCCCTGTGGCTGCCCCGGCTGGTGTGACGGCGGTGTGGCGGGGGCGGGGGCGGACGCGGCGCCGCGCCCAGCCCCGCCGCAGGCCCCCCGCCCGCCCCCCGCCCGCCTGTGGGTCAATGGGTGGTGAAGGCGCCGTCCATGGGGAAGGCCGCGCCGGTGGTGACATCGGCGGCCTCGCTGCACAGGAACACCGCCAGGGCGCCGAGCTGTTCGGGGGTGACGAAGCGTTCGGTGGGCTGGCGCTCGCCCAGCAGGCGCCGCGCGGCCTCCTCGACCGACATCCCCTCCTTTTCCGCCCGGGCCTCGATCTGGCGTTCCACCAGCGGGGTGCGCACCCAGCCCGGGCAGATGGCGTTGGCGGTGATGTGCTGCTTGGCGTTTTCCAGCGCGGTGACCTTGGTCAGGCCGACCAGACCGTGCTTGGCGGCGATGTAGGCGGCCTTGAAGGGGCTGGCGACCAGCCCGTGGGCCGAGGCGATGTTGATGATGCGGCCCCAGTCGCGCGCCTGCATGCCGGGCAGCACCGCGCGGGTGGTGTGGAACGCGGCCGACAGGTTGATGGCGATGATCGCGTCCCACGTCTGGGGCGGAAAGTCCTCGATGCGGTCGGTGTGCTGGATGCCGGCGTTGTTGACCAGGATGTCGACCGGGGCCAGCTCGGTCTCCGCCTTGCGCACCAGCGCGAACGCCTCGTCCGGGTTGGCGAGGTCGGCGTGCACGAACACCGCCTTCACGCCGTGGTCGCGTTCCAGCCCGGCGCGGATGGCCTCGATCTCGTCCGGCTCGCCGAAGCCGTTGAGCACGATGTCCGCCCCCTCGGCGGCCAGGGCCTGGGCGATGCCCAGCCCGATGCCGCTGGTGGAGCCGGTGACCAGGGCGGTCTTGCCTTTGAGCATGGGAATCCCTCCTGTCGCTGAACGGTCGGCGGTGGGTCTCGGGCGGCCCGCGCCGGTGCGGGCCGCGCGCCCCCGAGTTGACCCGTCCGCGATCCGTTCCGCAAGAGGGGAGATGGGATCTCAGCCCAGCGCGCGCGCGTCCGTCAGGCGACCGGTCACGGCGGCGGCCACCGCCATTTCCGGGCTCATCAGGTGGGTGCGGCCGCCGCGGCCCTGGCGACCCTCGAAGTTGCGGTTCGAGGTCGACGCGCAGCGCTCGCCCGGGGCCAGGCGGTCGGCGTTCATGGCCAGGCACATGGAACAGCCGGGCTCACGCCATTCGAAGCCGGCCTCGATGAACACCGTGTCCAGGCCCTCCTGTTCAGCCTGTTCCTTCACCAGCCCGGAGCCGGGCACCACCATGGCGCCGACACCCGCCGCGACCTTACGGCCCTTGGCGAGGGCGGCGGCGGCGCGCAGGTCCTCGATGCGGCCGTTGGTGCACGAGCCGATGAACACCCGGTCCACGGTCACGTCAGTCAGTTTCATGCCCGCGGTCAGGCCCATGTAGGCCAGCGACCGTTCCAGGGCGGCGCGCCGGTTGGGATCGGTCTCGGCCGCCGGGTCGGGCACGGTGGCGGTGATCGGGGCCACGTTCTCCGGGCTGGTGCCCCAGGTGACCTGGGGGGCGATGGTGGCGGCGTCGATCTCCACTTCGGTGTCGAACACGGCGTCGGGGTCGGAGTGCAGGGTCTTCCACCAGGTGACCGCCGCCTCCCAGGCCGCGCCCTTGGGGGCCATGGGCCGGCCCTTCAGGTACTCGAACGTGGTGTCGTCCGGCGCGATCAGGCCGGCGCGGGCGCCCGCCTCGATGCTCATGTTGCACACCGTCATGCGGCCTTCCATGGACAGCGCCCGGATGGCCTCGCCGCTGTACTCGATGACGTGGCCGGTGCCGCCGGCGGTGCCGATGCGGCCGATGATCGCCAGCGCGATGTCCTTGGCGGTGACCCCGGCGCCGACGTGGCCCTTGACGGTCACCCGCATGTTCTTCGCCGGGCTCTGGCGCAGCGTCTGGGTGGCCAGCACGTGTTCGACCTCGCTGGTGCCGATGCCGAAGGCCAGCGCGCCGAAGGCGCCGTGGGTCGAGGTGTGCGAATCGCCGCAGACGATGGTCGCCCCGGGCAGCGTGAAGCCCTGCTCCGGGCCGACGATGTGGACGATGCCCTGGCGGATGTCGGCCATCGACAGGTACTGCACATCGAAGTCGCGGCAGTTGTCCTCCAGGGTCTGCACCTGGAGCGCGCTTTCCGGGTCGTCGATGCCCTTCGAGCGGTCGGTGGTCGGCACGTTGTGGTCGGCCACGGCCAGCGTCGCCTGGGGGGCGCGGACGCGGCGCCCGGCCAGGCGCAGGCCCTCGAACGCCTGCGGGCTGGTGACCTCGTGGACCAGGTGGCGGTCGATGTAGATCAGGCAGGTGCCGTCGTCCTGACGCTCCACCAGATGGGCCTGCCAGATCTTGTCGAACAGCGTGCGGGCCATGGTCCCGGGTCTCCCTCTGCCTGTCTTGTCTCTCACGGTACCTGAACGGGCGCTACAGATGGCACGAGCCCGGGCCCGGGGCAAGCCGGATGCTGGACGCCGGCCTCACTCCTCGGCCAGCACGCCCTTCACGGTCTCGGCCAGCAGCTTGAGGCTGAACGGCTTGGGCAGGAAATGGATGTACGGCTGTTCCAGGATGTCGCCGCGGGCCGCGTCCTCGGAGTAGCCCGAGATGATGATGACCCGCAGGTCGGCGCGTTTCTCGCGCGCGCAGCGGGCCAGGGCGGCGCCGTCGATGCCGGGCATGACCATGTCGGTGATCAGCAGCGCCAGGGCCGGCGCCTCGTCCAGCATCTCCAGCGCCCGCTCGCCGGAGCGCGCCTCCAGCACCGTGTAGCCCTTGTTGCGCAGGGCGCGGGCGGCGAAGGTTCGCACGGGGTCCTCGTCCTCGACCAGCAGGATGGTGCCGGCGCCCGACAGGTCCTCGATCTCGCTGCGCACCGGGGCCGGCGGCACCGGGGCCGCGTCCGCCTCCGCCTCCGACACCGTGTCCGCCGCCGGTGCCGCCGCCGGGCCGTCGTCGCGGGTCGCCGCCGTGGGGGCGCCGCGCGGCAGGTGGATGGTGAACACCGTGCCCTGGCCGGGGGTCGAGTCCACGTCGATGAACCCGCCGGTCTGGCGCAGGATGCCGTAGACGGTCGACAGCCCCAGACCGGTGCCGGCCCCCACCGCCGAGCCGCCCTTGGTGGTGAAGAACGGTTCGAAGATGCGGGTCAGGGTCTCGCGGTCGATGCCCTTGCCGGTATCGCGCACCTCGATGACCACGTATTCGCCGGTGGGCAGAGTGTCCACCCCGCGCTCGACCGGGGTCTCCAGCAATGTCCGCCGGGTGGCGATGGTCAGGGTGCCGCCGTCGGGCATGGCGTCGCGGGCGTTGACCGCCAGGTTGATAATCACCTGATCGAACTGGCCCGGGTCGGCCCGCACCCAGTCCACGTCCCGGCCGTGCACCAGGTCGAGCCGGATGGTCTCGCCCAGCAGCCGGCGCAGCAGATGCGACAGTTCCGACAGCGCCGCGCCCACGTCCAGCGGCCGCGGCTGCAACGGCTGCCGGCGCGAGAACGCCAGAAGCTGCCGCACCAGGTTGGCGGCGCGGTTGGCGTTCTGGCGGATCTGCATGATGTCGGCGAACGACGGGTCGCCGGTGCCGTGGCGCTGCAACAGCAGGTCGGAATAGCCGATCATGGCGGTGAGGAGGTTGTTGAAGTCGTGCGCCACGCCGCCAGCGAGCTGGCCCATGGCCTGCATCTTCTGGGCCTGGGCGAACTGGCGCTCCAGGCTGCGCTGTTCCGAGGTGTCGATGACATGGGCGATCACGCCCTCGACCGGGGGGACGGCGCCGTCGTCCATCGCCCGGCCGTCCTTGCCCCCCATGGGTCCGAGGAACAGGGCCGCCGTGACCGGCCCCCCAGCACCATCCCCGGGACGATCCCCGGCACCATCCCCAGCACCATCCCCGGCACCATCCCCGGTCCGATGACGGGCGCGAGGGCCGGGCGGCGGGGCGGCGGGGGCCAGGGTGATGTCCAGATGCACCCCTTCGTTGACGCGACCGGACAGCACCCGGTCCAGCGCCGCGGTTACGGAGGCCCGGTCCGGTTCGGTCACCAGGTCGACCAGCGGCCGGTCGAGCAGGTCGTCGCGGCGCTGGCGCAGCAGCACCTCCAGCGCGCGGTTGCAGTCGGTCAGCCGGCCTTCGGGGTCGGTCAGCGCGATGCCGACCGGGGCGCCGTCGAACAGCCACCGGAACATGCGGTCCCAGCGCCAGGCGGCGTCGGGACCGGTGGGCAGGGTGTCGGTGGCCTCGCGCATCACCACGGTGCGGGTCAGCAGCTCGCCGGCGTCGTCGTAGACGGCCTGACTGACCAGGGCCGGGAAGCGGCGCCCGCCGGCGCTGACGAAGCGCACTTCGCCGCGCCAGTCGCCGTCCTCCAGCGGCGGCACGCCGCCGTCGACCAGGTCGGTCAGGGGGGCGGCGCGCAGCGACTCCGGGGTGCGGCCCAGCCACCGCGCCATGCGCTGGTTGACGAAGCGCAGGCGGCCCTCGGTATCGGCCGAGTACAGGCCCACGGGTAGGAAGTACAGGAAGTCGGACAGCACCTCACGCTCGCGGGTCAGGACCTCGTCGATGGCGCGCCGGGCGGTGATGTCCCGGCCCAGCCACAGCCGGGGCCAGCGGCGCCCGGCTGCGGTGTCGTCGCGGTCGCTCGCCAGCCCGCGGCCGTCCAGGGGGCGTCCCAGGGCGCGGCCGCGACCGCCGGCGGGCACCAGGGTGAGGCTGATCTCCCACCATTCCGGCTCGTTGAGCACGCCGGCGGCGCTGGGACCGTCCACGTCGGCCGCCTGGGGTTTCAGCGCCAGCGTCAGATGCTCGCCGTAGCCGCCCTCGGCGGCCGCGACCAGCCGGTCGAGCCGGTCGGCGCCGTCCTCAAGACCGGGCAGCCCGCGCGGATAGAACAGCCGGGCGCGCATGTCGGCCGGCGGATCGAGCGCGGGCCACAGCCGTCGGGCCGCGGCGTTGGCCAGCAGCACCGTGCCGTCGACGTCAAGCAGCAGGCGCGCCTCCGGCTCGTCGGCGAGCATGTCGGCCAGGACGGCACCGATGGCGCCGGCCCGGTGCTGGCGGGCGGACCGCCGCAGCAGGGCGACCAGCGAGCCCAGCAGCAGGACGCCGCCGCCGCCGGCCAAGGCCGGCGCGATCCAGGCCGCGCCCCAGGCGTCGGCCTCCGGCCAGGTGGCGCGTACGGCCGGGAGCCCCGCGGCGACGGCGGCCGCGAGGGCGAACGCGCCGGCCAGCAGGCCCCAGACCGCCGGCTCGCTACTGAAACTTTTTCTTGAGGCGCATGACATACCCGATCACCTCGGCCACGGCCTGATAATGCTCGGGCGGGATCTCCTGGTCCAGGTCGACGGCGGCATAGAGGGCACGGGCAAGGGGCGGGTTCTCCACGAGCGGGACGTCGTGTTCCTCGGCGAGGTCACGGATGCGCAGCGCCAGATGGTCCTGGCCCTTGGCCACCAGGCGCGGGGCCGCCATGCTCTGCATATCGTACTTCAGGGCGACGGCAAAATGGGTCGGGTTGGTGACGACCACGTCGGCGTCGGGCACCGCCTGCATCATGCGCTGGCGCGAGCGCTCCGCCCGCAGGCTGCGGATGCGCGCCTTGACCTGCGGATCGCCCTCGGTGGACTTGTGCTCGTCCTTGATCTCCTGCTTGGTCATGCGCAGGTCCTTGCGGTGCTTGAACTGGGTGTAGATCCAGTCGAAGACCGCGATCGCCACCATGAACAGCAGCGTGCCCACGAGCAGCGTGATGAGCGCCTCGTGCAGATCTTGCAGGCTGGCGAGAACGGGCTGGTCGATGACGGACTCGGCCCGCCTCAGGATCGGCAGCAGCACGAAGTAGGCGATCAGCCCGACCAGGCCGATCTTGGGCAGCCCCTTGGCCACCTCCAGAAGCTGCTTGACCGAGAAGACCCGCGTGAACCCCTTGATGGGCGAGATCTTGTCCAGCTTCGGTTGCATCGGCTTGGCGGTGAACAGCAGGCCCACCTGCCCGATCTGGGCCAGCAGCGCCAAAACCACGAACAGCGACAGGGTGAGAACCATGTAGGGCGCCAGGGTCCACAGCAGCTCGGTGATGCCGATGCCCAGGCTATCGGGCCGGACCGGGAACACATGCAGGCGGCTGAGAAAGATCGCCATGTGCTCGGTGATGCGGCCGGCGGCCCACGGCAGCAGGGCGACCACGAAGATCAGCGCGCCGAGCAGGGCCGCGACGTGCGAGACCTCGCGGGAGTTCGGGACCTGGCCCTCCTTGCGCGCTTCGTCCAGTCGCTTGGAGGTCGGTTCCTCTGTCTTGGAGTCCTTGTCGTCGGACATGGCCTCGGCTCCGGGAGCGGGGGCGCGGCCGGCCGGTCACAGGCCCGAGAGCCGCACCAGACCGTCCTCGAAGTAGCGCAGGAACACCAGCATCACCGCCGGCAGAATGACGAACAGGATCCCCAGACCGGTCAGGATCTTCAGCGGCAGGCTGACGAAGAACACGTTGAGCTGCGGCATCAGGCGCGCCATCAGGCCCATGCCGACATAGAATACGATGGTGAAGATCACCATGGGCGCCGACAACTGCCAGCCGATATGGAACGAGCGCGTCAGCACCTGCGCCCCGTAGGCCACGAAGTCGCCCAGTGGCGGCAGCACCCCGGGCGGGAACAGGCTGTAGCTCTCCACCAGGGCCCGGATCATCAGGTGGTGCAGGTTCAGGATGAAGATCAGAACCAGCGCCATCATGGTCAGCAGTTGCAGTATCAGGGCGCTGGTCTGGGTGGTGTTGGGGTCGAACGCCTGGGCGTTCATCAGGCCGCTGGCGAATCCGATCGAGGTGCCGGCCAGGTGCAGGGCGGCGAACAGCAGGTTGACCACCAGGGCGATGAAGGTGCCGATCAGCACCTCGGAGACCAGCAGCAGCACCAGCACGGTCGCGCTCTCCGGCTCCGGCGGCAGCACCGGTTCCACCAGCGGCGCCACCACCAGCGCCAGCATGAAGGCCACCACCAGCCGCACCCGCGGCGTCACGTAGGCGGCGCCGAACCCCGGCAGCAGCATGACCGCGAAGCCCAGGCGGGTGAACACCAGCAGCACGTTGAAGACGGACGTGGCGATCAGGGTGTCCAGCACGAGCGGCCCCCGGGCGGCAGGCGATGGCGGCGGCGCCGGGGCGCCGTCACGGCAGGCTGACGACCAGATCCATGAGCCGCTCGGTGATCTCGGTGAGCTGCTGGATCATGTAGGGCAGGAAGAACAGCATCGCGATGAAGACCACCAGGATCTTCGGCACGAACACCAGCGTCATTTCCTGGATCTGGGTCAGCGTCTGGAACAGCGAGATGATCAGGCCCACCACCAGCCCCGCCAGCATGATCGGCGCCGCCACCAGGATCATGGTGTAGATGCCGTCGCGGGCGACGTCGAGGATCTGGGTCTCCTCCATGAAAGCCGGTCCTTGGGTTGCGGAACGGGCGCGGCGGCTCGCGCGGCGCGCCGGCATGCGGGCGGGGCGCCGGAGGGCGGCCGGACGCGGGGCCGGCAGGCCGGCGCCGGGCGCTCAGAGCGGCATGCGCATGATGGTGTCGTAGGCGCTGACCACCTTGTCGCGCACCGCCACCACGGTCTGCAACGTCAGTTCGGCGTTGTTGACGGCCATGACGACGTCGCGGGTGTCGGCGGTGCCGGCGATGCCCTTCAGGCTCATGCGCTCGCCCTGCTCCAGGGTCTGCATGGAGGTCTGAACGACATCCTTGACCATGGAGGCGAAGCTGGAGGTCTCGCCGGTCTGCGTGGCCTGGCCCTGGGCGTGCGGGACCACGTCCCCTGCGGTGCGGGCAGCCGCCTTGTAGGCGGCGACGGCGCTGTTGAAACTGACGTCCGGCATCCCTCGGTGTCCTGTCTGCTCTGGCGGTGCGGGTCTGGCGGTGCCGGTCCGGTGGACCGGTGGCTCGGCCTATCGCAGCAACTCCAGCGTGCGTTTCGACATCTCGCGCGCCACTGAAATGGCGCTCATGTTGGCTTCGTAGGAGCGCTGGGCCTCGCGCATGTCCATCATCTCGATCAGCGGGTTGACGTTGGGGGTCTGCACGTAGCCCTCGGCGTCGGCGGCCGGGTGGCTGGGATCATGACGCTTCGGGAACGGCGTCATGTCCTCGAACACCTGCTTGACCTTGACGCTGTCGGCACCCAGTTCGCGGTCCAGCGCGCTCTCGAAGCTGATCAGCTTGCGCCGGTAGGGCTGCTCGCCCGGGGCCTGCGCCAGGCTGTCGGCGTTGGCCATGTTCTGGGCGATGACCCGCAGGCGTTCGGCCTGGGCCTTCATGCCGGCCACTGCGATCCGCTGGGCCTTGCTCAGTTCGTCCATCGCCGGTGCCTCCCCTGCGGACCGCTAGCGCTGCCGCCCGATCGCGGTCTTGAGCATGGCGATGTTGCGCTCGAACAACGACGCCGCCATCATGAACCGGCTGCGGGTCTGGCCCATCTTCTGCATCTGCTCTTCCAGCACCACGGTGTTGCCGTCCAGCTTGGTCTCGAAGGTCCGGCTGTCGCGCCGCACGTCGAAGGGGTCGGCCTCGGGCAGCGTGCCCGGCTGGTGGGCCGGATTGGTCATGGCGACCTGCACCGGCTGTTGTGCCGCCTCGGTGGCGAGGCGCTTGAAGTCGGGCTGGGCCACGTCGCGCGGCCGATAGCCCGGGGTGTCGATCTGGCCGACGTTCTGGGCCAGCACACGCTGGCGCTGGGCGGCCCAGTCCATGCGGGCCTGCGCCATCCGGAACAGCGGCATCTTGGTCAGGTCCATCGCTCTGGTCCGCTCCCGTTGGTGGGGCCGCGTGGTGCGCCCCGGTGGGCCGGGACGCGCGGCGGAGCGGAGCCGAGCCGGCGGCCGCTCTCCGCGCCTCCCACTATCGGCGGGTGCCTTTAACATTCGGTAAAACCGTGGCCCGGCGAGGCGTGCCGCCCGCGCGGCCACGCTCCGTTGCCGCGCGGGCCGGCCATTTACCGATTGTTCATGGCCCCCGGGAGATAACGGGAGACGTCCCCGCCGTACGGGAGCGGTTCCCATGTCCGACAGGCCCCGGCCCGATCCCGACAGCGCCAGCCCGCGCGCCGACGCCATCGCCGTCGCCCTGGGCTACGACCCCGCCGGGGGGCGGGCGCCGACGGTGCTGGCCAGCGGGCGCGGGGCGTTGGCCGAGCAGATCCTCGCGCTGGCCTTCGCCCACGGCATCAAGGTGCGCGAGGACGCCGACCTGGCGGCCCTGCTGGCGGCGGTCGACGTCGACAGCGAGATCCCGGTGGAGGCGATGGCCGCGGTGGCCGAGATCCTGAGCTACGTCTATCGCGCCAACGGACGGCTGGCGGCGTTGGTGGCGCCCCACGACACGGCGGCGGTGGTCATGGGAACGCCGGGCGACCAGACGGACGACGCCGCCGACGCGGGAGAACGGCCATGACGGATGCGGCGCCGAACCCCGGCATGACCCCGGCCGAGATCGACAAGGCGCTGGCCCAGGTGCTGAGCATGATCGACACCGCCGAGCGCCTGTCGCGCGACCACCAGGTGGTGAATCTGACCAGCCTGGACCGGCGCGTCGGCCAGCTCTGCGCCGCGGTGGCCGCGCTGCCGCCGTCCGATGCGCGCCGCTTCGCGGAGGGCCTGGGCCGCCTGGTGACCGGGCTGGACCGCCTGGAGGCCGCCACCCAGGAGGCCTTCGAGGCGATCACCGCCACCCGGGGTGGACTGGATGAGACGCTGAGCGAGTTACCTTCCAGCACCCGGGCCAACGCCGCCTATGCGCGGGCGCTGGCGGTGGCGCCGCTGCCCGAGCCGGAACCGGCGGCCGACGGACGGGACCGGCGGCGCGCGGACCGGCGGCGTGTGGACCGGCGCCAGGACGGCGACCGGCGCCAGGGCGACCGGCGCGGCAGCGGACCGGTGGAGATGGACGAGGACGGCTGAGGTCGGGGCCGCCCCGCCCATGATGGACGCCGCGATGGACGCCGCGATGGACGCCGCGATGGATCTGGACAGCTATACCCGCTTCGGACTGGCGCTGCTGGCCGTGATCGGCCTGATTCTGCTGACCGCGGCGCTGGCCCGGCGCTTCGGACCGATGGGCGTCGGCGGTGGCGGATCCGGCCGCGGCCGGCCCGGACGGCCGCGTCGGCGTCTGGGTGTGATCGAGTCCGCCATGGTCGACACGCGCCGGCGCCTGGTGCTGGTGCGCTGCGACGACCGCGAACACCTGCTGCTGATCGGCGGCACCCATGACCTGGTGATCGACCGCGACAGTGCCCGACCCGCGGGTCCCGCCGAGGTGGACGCGGCAGATCCGGACGACCCGGTCCCCGCGCCGGCGAGCCCCTCGTTCCGGACGATCCTGCGGCGCGGTCAAGAGGGAGACCCATGATCCAGACCCGTGCGTGGTTCCGTGCGCGGCGTCGCGCGCCGGCGCCGATCCCATCGTCGCGCCGCTGCACCGACGCGGCCCTGTCGCCCCTGCGGCCCCTGCTGTGTCTGACGGCGCTGGCCGCCGCGCTGGCGCTGCTTCTGCCCGGCGCGGCGGTGGCGCAGGAATTCACGCTCGACCTGGGCAACGGCGATGGCACCATGACTGCGCGCGTGGTCCAGCTCGTCGCCCTCATCACGGTGCTGTCGGTGGCGCCGGGCATCCTGCTGATGGCCACGTCGTTCACCCGCATCGTGGTGGTGTTCTCCATCCTGCGCCACGCCATGGGCACCCAGACCACGCCGCCCAACATGGTGCTGATGGGGCTGGCGCTGTTCATGACCGTGTTCATCATGGCGCCGACCTTCCAGGAGTCCTGGGACGCCGGCATCGCACCGCTGGTCAACGAGCAGATCGACGAGATGGAGGCGTTCGACCGCGCGGTGGTGCCGTTCCGGGCGTTCATGTTGCGGCACACCCGCGGCAAGGACCTGGAGCTGATGCTCGACCTGTCCGGCGCGCCGCCCGAGACCACGGCCGAGGACGCCTCGCTGGCGGCCATCGTCCCGGCCTTCGTCATCAGCGAGTTGCGGCGCGCCTTCGAGATCGGATTCCTGATCTACGTGCCGTTCATCATCATCGACATGGTCATTGCGTCGGTGCTGATGTCGATGGGCATGATGATGCTGCCGCCGATGATGCTGGCGCTGCCGTTCAAGCTGGTGTTCTTCGTGCTGGTCGACGGCTGGTATCTGGTGGTCGGCAGCCTGGTGCAGAGCTTCGGCGAAACCGTGCCCGCCGGCGCCGGATAGCGCGGCGGTCGGCCCTCACCCGGCCGCACCGCGGGCCAGGGCGTCGTCGAAGGCGGCGATGGCCGCATCCCAGGCCCGCACGAATCCGGCCCGCGCGTGCGCCGCGCCCGCCTGCGGCGCGGCCGGCGTGGTCCCGGGGGTCTCGGGGGTCTCCAGGGCGGTTTCCAGCGCCGCGGCGGCCGCCGCCAGGGCGGGGGCGCCGAGGATGCCGGCCGCGCCGCGGATGCGGTGGGCGTGCGCCGCCGCCTCCGCCGGGGTCAGGTCCGTGGCCTCCGGGGAGCCGTGCGCGGCCCAGGCGCGCAGCGCGTCGCCGATGACGCGCAGGTCCGCGAGGCGACGCGCCACCCGGCGGTGCCCCAGCGTCGCCAGGCGGCGCGCCCACACGGACGGGTCCAGCACGGTCTCGGCCTCGGCGTCGACGTCGGCGTCGCGATCGCCGCCGGCGCAGGCCGCCGCCGGCGGATCCGCGCCGAGATCGGCCGCTATCCATCGGGCAAGAAGGCGGTGCAGCACGGCCGGGTCCACCGGCTTGCGCAGACAGGCGCGCATGCCGGGCGGGGCGGCGCTCGCGCCGCCGTCGCACGATCCCGCCCCCGCCGTCACGCCCAGCACGGGGACCCGCGCCCACGCCCGGCCCAGCGTGCCCAGTTGCCGCGTCGTCTCCGCCCCGTCGGGCGCCGGCATGTTGAGGTCCATGAGGATCAGATCGGGCACCGCCAGCCCGCCGTCGCCGGCCGCGCGCAGCAGGGTGGCGCCGTCGGCGAAGCCGACGGCCGCGCAGCCAAGCGCGTCCAGGGTGGACTCCAGCACCTCCCGGTTGACGTCGTCGTCGTCCACCACCAGAACCCGGGGCCTGCCCGCCGGTGCCTCCGTCGGTCGGACCATCGTCGGTCGGGCCTCCGTCGGTCGGGCCGTCGCGGGCGCCCCGGCTTCCGGCTCGGCGTCGGCGGGACGCGTGGCCGCGTCGCGCTCGATCTCCGCGTCCTGGGTTCCGTCCGGGGTTCCGTCCGGGGATGCGGTCGCGTCGTCGAGGGGGACCGCGGCGCGCACCGGCACGGTGAACCAGAAGCGGCTGCCTTCTTCCGGTGTGCTGGTCACCCCGATGTCGCCGCCCATCGCCGCAACCATGCGCCGGCAGATCGCCAGCCCCAGCCCGACGCCGCGGCCCGTCGCCCGGCGCACGGCGGGCCGGTCGCCGCCAGGCCCTTGCGAGAACGGCTCGAAAATGGCCGTGCGCTGCCCGGGCGCGACCCCGATCCCGGTGTCATCGACCGCGACCGTCAGCCACGCCGGGTCCGCGCCGTCGGTGGGAGCGGGGGGCTGGACGGCGCGGCGGGCCGCCTCCCCGCCGGTGACGACGGTTGGGGCATCGTCGGGATCCGGACCGCCGGCCTGGGCCCGCACCACGATTTGCCCAGCCTCGGTGAACTTGACCGCGTTGCCGACCAGGTTGAACAGGACCTGACGGATCGCCGCCGCCGGTCCGTGCAGGCGCGCCGGCACCGCCGGGTCCAGGGCCATGCTCAGGCGCAGACCCTTGTCCTCGGCGGTGACCGAGAGCAGCCCCAGCACCTCGGCCAGCAGGCTGGCCGGCGCGAACGGCTCGTGGGTCACGGCAACGCCGCCCGCCTCGGCCTTGGACAGCGTCAGGATGTCGTCGATCATGCCCAGCAGCAGCCGGCCCGCCGCCTCGATGCGGCCGGCCCGGCGGGCCTGGGGGGCGGTCAGCCCTTCGCGCTGGAGGAGCTGGGCGAGGCCGATCATGCCGGCCAGGGGGGTGCGGATCTCGTGGCTCATCAGGGCCAGGAACTCGCTCTTGGCCCGCGCCGTGGCCTCGGCCTGGTCGCGCGCCCGCACCAGCAGCGCCTGGGTGGCACGCTGCGCCGAGACGTCCTGGACGTGCGCCACCAGATGCAGCAGGCGGCCGTCGGCGTCCAGCACCGGCGCCGCCTTGCCCCGGACCCAGAACGCCGCGCCGTCGGGCCGGCGCAGCCGCACCTCGATCTCGGTCACCGCGGCCGGGTCGCGCACCAGGGCGCGGCGCAGGCGGCGCAGGGCCGCCCGGTCGGCGCGCCCCACCCAGGCCGTCACGGGGGTGCCGATGACGGCGTCCGGGGCGGCGCCCAGCAGGGCCGCCAGCGACTGGTTGACGCGCAGCCAGCGCCCTTCCGGCCCGATCAGGGCCATGCCCTCGGCGGCCTCGTTGAAGGCGGTGCGGAACCGGGTCTCGCTCTCCCGCAGGGCCTGCTCCGAGCGCTTGCGGGCGCTGATGTCGAGGGTGATGCCGTCCCAGGCGACCGAGCCGTCGGGCAGCCGCTCCACCTTGCCGGAGGCGTGCACCCACAACAGGCGGCCCTCGCGGTCGACGATGCGGAACTCGCGCACCCAGTCGCGCAGGGTCCGGGCCGAGTGCTGCACACTGGCCATCATGCCCGCCCGGTCCTCGGGATGGATGACGGCCAGCAGCGGGGCCGGGTCGTGCAGCGCCTCCGCCGGGTCGACCGACAGCAGGCGTTGCAGGCCGCCGCTGATATAGGTGTAGCGCAGCCGCCCGTCGGGCAGCAGCACCCGCCGCCAGACCGCCCCGGGCAGGTTGCTGGCGAACGCCTCCAGGCGGTGTTCGCTGTCGGCGCGGGCGTTGCGCTCATGCAGCCGCGACACCGCGATGGCGTACATCTCGCACAGGAACGCCAGTAGGCGGCGGTCCTCGTCGCGCCAGTCGTGCGCCGGCTGGGTGCGGACGGCCAGGATCACCTGGGCCACGACCCGGTGCTCGACCCGCACCGGCGCCGCCAGCAGCGCCAAGTCCCCGAGCGCGGGGTCGGCGTCGCCGTCGCCCTCGCCGTCGCTCTCGCCCTTGCCGTCTCTGGCCGGCGCCCCCCGCCACTGCCACGGCCGCCCCACCTCCAGCCCCAGGCGGGCCTTGGGCAGGGCCGCGACGGCGGCGTGCAGGTCGTCGCGCGCCGGGTCGCGCTGCCAGGCGAAGCGGGTCACGGGGGGGGCGTCCGGCGTCTGCGGCTCCTGCACCAGCACCAGGTCCAGCGACAGGAACAGGCCGACATCGGCCAGGGCGGAGGCGGTCGCCGTCTCCAGCGACTCGCGCACGAACCGCTTGGCCACCGCCAGCATCAGCTCGTCGCGCGCCATGCGCCGAATCCGGGCCGCCTCCGCCGCCTTGCGCGCCGAAATGTCCAGGGCCGACAGCAGATACAGCGGGCGCCCCGAGTGCTCGAACCGGCGCGCGGTCAGTTCGAGCGGAACGGCGGTGCCGTCGTCGCGGTGCTGCACCACCTCCATCGCGCCCAGCCGGCCCGGTTCGAGCGCCGCCAGCCGCTCCCGCAACTCGGCGCGCCGCAACGGGCGTCCGTTCATGCTGACGGTGTCCTCGATCTCGCGTTCCATCATGGTGCGCCGACTGGACCCGACCACCGCTTCGGCGGCCGGGTTGGCGTCCAGCAGGCGGGCGTTCTGGTCGAGCAGGAACAGCGGCTCGCGGCTCTGGTGGAACAGGGCGCGGAAACGGTCCTCGCTGGCCGCGCGGGCATGCTCCAGGCGCTCGCGCAGCATGGCCTGCCCCAGAATCTCGGCGGCCAGGCCGGCGAAGCGCACGTCCCAGTCGCTCCACGGCCGGGTCTGGCACAGGGTCACGAAGGCCACGGCGCCGGCCAAGGCGCCCCGGTGCAAGAGCGGCAGCGCCAGCACCGAGCGCACGCCCCGCGCGGCCAGATGGTCGGCCAGCGCGCGCAGATCCGGCGGCGCCGCCTCCGGTCGCGACAGCCGCACCACGGTGTCGCGCGCCAGCGCGGGGCCGACCCACGGCAGGCCGGCGCAGTCCGGGGCCAGCACGGTCTCGGCGCGCCGGCTCTGGCCCGGGCGGGTCCACACCGCGGCCGGCGTCCAGGCGTCCGGGCACGCCCCGGGGACGGTCGCGGGGCCGGCGGCGCCGTCGTCGCAGACACCGAGCAGCGCCATGTCGGCGCCCAGGGCCTCGCCCACGGTGCCGAGAGCCTCGATCATGGCGCCGGTGCAGCCGGGCGGGTTCGCCAGCACGGAGCGGGAAATGCTGGTCAGCAGGCGGCCCAGCAGCCCGCGCCGGCGGATCGAGACCAGGGCCATGCGCTCGCGCAGGAAGCGGTGCAGGCGGACCAGGACGCGCCGCTCGGCCGGCGCGAACCCGCGGGCCGGCGCGGTCGGCGCCGGCCGGCGCCGCACCAGCGCCACGCCGTCGCTGTCGTCCTCCCCCACCGGCAGCACGGCCACCGCGGCGACGGTGCCGGCAGGCAGGCCGGGCAGCGCGGCCGGCGTCTCCAGCCGGCGCGGCCCGCGCTCGGTCGGGGCGTGGAGCGCGTCCAGGAGCGCCTGTTCCTCCGGGGCCGTGCAGCCCAGGCAGAGCCGGTCACCGAAGGTCGTGACCACCAGGCCGTCGGCCCGCGCCAGGGCCATGACCGCGGCGGCCTCGCCGTGCAGGGCCTCGGGCAGGGTCATGCCGGCATCGAGGCGCGCGCCCAGGGCCTCGCACAGCAGGCTCAGCGCCGCGTCCGCCCCCCCGCCGGCCCGCGCCTCGGCGGCGCGCACCGCCAGCGCCACCTGGCCCGCGGCCAGCCGCACCGCGTCGGCCACGCCGTCCGGAAGGGCCGCGCCGGCATGCGCGGCCGTGACCTCCAGTTCGCCCCAGGGCTGATCGTCGAGCGCCACCGCGGCCCGCGCGCGCGCCCCCTGCACCGCGGCGCCATCGGCTGCGGCGGCCGGGGCGACACCGGCCCGGCTGACCTCCAGGCCGCCGGGATGACGCACCAGGCGGGCCTCGCCCACGCCCGGCAACGCCACCAGCGCGGCCGTCACCAGGCGACCGATGGCGGCGACCGTGATGTCGGGGGCCTGGAGCGCGGCCGTCAGTTCGGACAGCCGGCGCAGGCCGACCAGGGCGGCGTTTGCGTCTCCGGTCTGACGCCCCACGGCGCGCCCTCCCGTGGTCAGGGGAGCCCGGCGGCGTCCGGCAGCAGGGCGGTGGGCAGCCCGCCCTTGCCGGCATGGCGCGCGAGATGGCGGCGCAGGCGGTCGGCGTCACCCGCGCCCAGGTCGAAGGCGACACCCGCGCGCCCGTCGCCCGTCCAGCGCACCTCGCACGGAATCGGCGGGCCGAACTCGTCGAGGCTCAGCGTCCCGCGGGTCCCGTCTCCCAGCGCCACCCGCAGCGACAGGCCGGCACCCCGGTGGGAGATGGACTCGACCAGCACGTGCACCCAGCGTCCATCCGCCGCCCACCGACCGGACAGGGGCAGATCCAGGCGCGGCACCGCGCGCCGCTCGGGCCGCTTGGGCCGTTCGGACCGCCGGGCGGTGCCGCCACGGTCCATCATGTCATGCGGATGGGGCGAGACCATCGCGCTGCTCCCCGGCGACCGCGTGCGCCCCCCGCGGGAGGCGCCCGGTTGATATAACGCGGATCACTGTAGCCGGAACGGCGTCGCGACGAAAGCGCCCGCACGGCACCAGGCCGGACCATCGGGCGCGGTCAGCCGTCGAGCAGGCACAGGCCGAGCGTCTCGGCATGGGCGCGGGCCCGGGCGATGGCCTCGGCCGGGACCGGCGCCTGCAACTCCGGCAGGCGGTGGGCCTGATGCGCGGGTTCGTAGGTGTCCAGCAGCCGCACCGTCATGCCCGGACCGGCGGCCGCCGCGACGCCGTCCAGGGCCCGGGTCACGGTGCCCAGGTCGCGCGGCAGCACGAGATGCCGGACCAGCATGCCGCGCCGCGCCAGTCCGTCGGCGTCGATGGTCAGCGGTCCCACCTGGCGGGCCATCTCGGCCAGGGCGGCGGCGTTGATGCTGGCGTAGTCCCGCACCTTGGAACAGCGCCGCCCCGCCATGTCGTCGGCATACTTGGCGTCGGGGGTGTAGATGTCGACCACCCCGTCCAGCAGCCGCAGCGTCTCCACCGAGTCGTAGCCCCCGGTGTTGTAGACCAGGGGCAGGGTCAGGCCGCGCGCGGCGGCGATCGGCAGCGCCTCCAGGATCTGGGCGGCGACGTGGCTCGGGCCGATGAGGTGGATGTTGTGGCAGCCGCGGCCCTGCAATTCCAGCATGGCCTCGGCCAGGGCCTGCGCGTCGAGGTCCTCGCCCGCACCCTCCATCGAGCTGTCGGCGTTCAGGCAATAGACGCAGCGCAGGTTGCACCAGGAGAACAGGATGTCGCCGGTGCCGCCGGTGCCGACCAGGGCCGGCTCGTCGTCGAAGCCGGGTCGCACCGCGGCGACGCGGGCGTGTCGGCCGGTGCGGCAGACGGCCCCGGCGGCGATCGCGCCGGGGGCGGCGGTGAGGCGGTCGACGTGGCAGGCCTGCGGGCACAGGGTGCAGTCGGCGAGGCGGGCGAGGGCAGCGTCGGCGCGGCGGGCGAGGTCCCCGCTGCGGTGAAGGGCGAGATAGGCGGCCGGCATGGACGGACTCTCCGGACCAGGGCGCAAACAGACCCCACCCACCTTGCCGCCGCCGACGGATCCGATCAAGCCGGGCCTCACCCCTTCCCGACCAGCGCCCCGCGGCCCCCGTCGACGCCGATCACCTGGCCGGTCACCCAGCCGTGGGCGGGGTCCAGCAGAACCGCGGCCATTGCGGCCTGGTCCTCGGCCGCGCCCAGGCGCGGCAGGGGATGGGCCTTGGCGAGGCCCTTGACCATGGCCTCGCTGGCGGTCAGCGGCGCCGCCATGGCGGTGCGGGTCAGGCTGGGGGCGATGGCGTTGACCCGGACCTTGGGTGCCAACTCGGCGGCCAGGCTGCGGGTCAGGCCCTCGACGCCGGCCTTGGCCGCGCCGATGACGGCGTGATTGGGGAAACCCCGCCCGGCGGCGACGGAGGAGAACAGCACCACGGCGCCCCCGCCCGCCGCCGCGCCCAGGGCCGGGGCCGCCGCCTGCACGGCGATCAGCGCGCCGGTGACGTTGAGCGCGTAGGTCTCGGCCATCGCGCCGGCGGTCACACGCTTCAGAGGCATCAGCGGGATGGAGCCGATGCAGTAGGCCAGGCCGGACAGGCGACCGCCGGCCGCCTCGGCCAGGGCGGCAACGGCGGCGGTCAGGTCTTCGGGGTCCAGGGCGTCGGCGCTCCGGGTGGCCAGCACGGCGTCGGACAGGTCCTCGGCGACGCCGGCCAGCCGGTCGGCATCGCGGCCGTGCAGCACCAGGGGCGTTCCGAGCGCCGCCAGGCGGCGGGCCAGGGCGGCGCCGACACCACCGCTGGCGCCGAGAATGAGGACAGGGGCGGGGGCCATGCGGGCGACTCCTTCGAGCGTGGGACACCCGCCGGGTACGGACCCGGCCTGCTGTGTGGATCATGGACCGGGCGCCGGCGGCCGGCGGCCGCAGTACGCGTATATTGCGTCCGTGCGCGACATGACGCATGGTCCCGATCGGACTCGCCCGCGCGCTCCGGCGCGCCCAGCGACCCGCGCGCCCCGGCGCGCCCAGCGAACGGACCGCACCATGACCACCTGGGCCACCGACTACAACGCCTATCGCCGCTGGCTCACCGAACGGGGCATCATCTTCTCCTTCGCCGGCTACCTGTCGGAGGATATGCTCACGACCCTCGGCAAGGCCCTGAAGACCCGTATGGCGCTGGCGGAGACCGACGCCAACGTCGCCAAGCGCGTCTTTTCGGTGTTCGTCGAGCAGGTGCAGAACATCATCCGCTATTCGTCGGAGCGGGTCTCGGCGGCGCAGCCGCCGGTCGAGATGAGTTCGGGGATCGTCTCGGTCGGCTTCGAGGATGACGCCTTCTTCGTCGTCTGCGGCAACATCATCGAGGCGGCGCGGGTCCCGGGCCTGCGCGAGCGCCTGGAGCACCTGGCCGGCCTGACCCCGGAGCAGCTCAAGGCCCACTATCGCGAAAAGCTGCGCGAGCCACCGGACGACGAGAGCCAGGGCGCCTCCATCGGCCTCATCGAGATCGCCCGCCGCTCGAGTGCCCCGATCGCCTTCGATATTGTCTGGACAGATGCGGACCGACATCGGGCGTTCTTCGTCATCAAGGCCTACATCTGACCCCCGCATTCTGGACACACGGCACACGAGGCAGACGAGCGACGTGAGCGCATCCATGGAAAACATCAGGATCGACCCGACCGACCGCTCGCCGCTGGTGGACTTCGACTTCGAGACCGGGCGGCTGCGGATGGAGGGCGAATCCTACCCCGAGGACTCGGCGGCGTTCTTCGGGCCCCTCCTGACGGCGGTGCGCGCATGGCTGACGGAGCATCCGGCGCAGCCCGCGACAGTCGACGTCGCCATGAGCTACTTCAACAGTAGCAGCGCAAAGGCTCTGATGAACCTCTTTAAGGTGCTGGAGGAGGCGGCCGCGCAGGGCCGCCCGGTGATCGTTAATTGGCATTACGTGACCGATGACGATACAATGGAGGAATTCGGCGAAGACTTCGCGCTCGATTTCAACGCCGCCACCTTTCGCATGTGCCCGGCCGATCCCGCCCCGTGAGGCGGGGGGCGGCCGCACCGGTTCGTTCCCCAAACCGCCGTGACCCCAGCACCGTGACCAAGCCCGCTCCCAAGGTTTCCTCCGGCTCCGGCCCCTACACCCTCTTCGATGTCGAGGAGCGGGTGATGCGCGACGCCGAGGAGATGGTCCGCAAGCTGGATGAGATCGGCCAGGGCGTGCGCGGCCTGGCCGAGGCCTACGGCCGCGGGTATCGCGAACAGCAGCGGCTGGTGCGCCTCAGCGACCGCATGCAGGAGGAGTTGCAGGCCGCCAACCGCCACCTGACCGACCAGGCGCACGAACTGCGGGCGCTCAACGCGGCGCTGGAAGCCGAGATCGAGGAACGCGAGCGGCTGGCCCGCGAGCTGGAGCGCCTCGCCACCATCGACGAACTGACCGGCCTGTTCGGGCGCCGCCACTTCATGGCGTTGGCCGATCGCGAGTTGGCGCGCCAGCGCCGCACCGGCATGCCGATGGTCGCGCTGATGCTGGACCTGGACCGCTTCAAGCGGGTCAACGACCGGCACGGCCATGCTGTCGGAGACCTGGTGCTGCGCGAGTTGGGCGCGGTCCTGAGCGGCGCATTGCGCGAACTGGATATCGCCGGCCGCCTGGGTGGCGAGGAGTTCGCGGTTCTGCTGCCGGACACCACGCTGACGCAGGGTCTGGAGGTGGCGGAGCGCCTGCGCGCCGCCATGGCCGCGCGCCGGGTTCAACTGGCGGACGGTGGCGCGGTCGGCTGCACGGTCAGCATCGGGGCGGCCGCGCAACGGGCGGACGAGGGCATCGAAGGCATGCTGAACCGGGCCGACCGGGCGCTGTATGCCGCCAAGCGCGCCGGCCGCGACAGGGTCGCCGCCGACCAGGATGACGTTGCCGCCCCGGGTGCCGATGAACCGGAAACCAATGACGATGCGCCCGACTCCCCGTGATCCAGCCCGTGCGCCCGTCCCGGCCCCGGTCCTGGCCCCAGGGTCGCCAGGGATCAGCCGCCGCCCCGGTCCGACCGCACCGATGGGAGCCGTGCCCCGTATCCGCCTCAGCATCACGTCCGCGCTCCGGACCGTGACCGGGCGCGCCGGGCGCATCCTGGCCGTCGCGCTGGCGCTGACCGCCGCCGCTCCGGCCGGGGCCGCCGCCGCGCAGGCGAGCGCGGACACCGAGGTCCTGGTCATCGGCGTGGAGAACATTCTCTACCTGCCGGCCTACGGCGTGCAGGACGGCGCCTACGCCGGCTACGCCCGCGATCTGTTCGATGCCTTCGCCGCCGATGCCGGGTACACCGTGGAGTATCGCGCGTTGCCGGTGGCGCGCCTGTACGCCAGCCTGGCGGCCGGCGCGGTGGACCTGAAGTTCCCCGACAACCCGCGCTGGCGGCCCGACTTCCGCGAGGGGCGCACGATCCACTACAGCGCGCCGGTGCTGGCCTACCTGGACGCTACGCTGGTCTGGGCCGAACGGGCCGACGCCGTGACCCCGGACGACATACGGCGGCTCGGGACCGTCACCGGCTTCACGCCGTGGCCGTGGCTCGACCGCATCGAATCGGGGGCGGTGACGGTGACCGAGAACAGCAGCTTCGAGAGCCTGGTGCTACAGGCGCTGGCCGGACGCGTCGATGGCGCCTATGCCAACATCGCTGGCGTCAACCGGGTGCTGACGGAGGTCCTGGACCGCCCCGGCGTCCTGGCATTCGCCCCGGCGCTGCCGCACGACCGCGGGTCCTACCGCGCCTCGACCATCGACCACCCCGAGATCATCGCCGCCCTCGATGCCTGGATGGCGGTCAACGCCGACCGCCTGGCCGCCTTGAAGGCGCGCCACGGCGCCGAGCGCGGCGTTGGGTCGCAGGAGTAGGGCGCCGATGGCCGACGGATCCGCCGGTCGTCTGGGCGACCCCGCCGCCACGGCGCCCGCCGTGCCACTGCGGCGCGGGCTGACCCTGCGGCTGGGCCTGATCGCCCTGGCCGTGGCCCTCCTGGTGAGCCTGCTGGGCGGCGCGCTGGAGCTGTCCATGACCCTGCGCGCCGAGCGCGCCGCCGCCGTCACGACCCTCGACCGCACCGTCGCGCTGGTGCGCGATTCCGCCGCCGAGGCGGCGTTCCAGCTCAACCCGGGCGTGGCGCGGCGGGTGATCGAGGGCCTGTCGGCAATCGACACCGTGATTCACGCCGAGGTGCGCGACAATTTCGGCGGTGTTCTGGGACGCCTGGAGCGGCCCGATCCTCCGGCGCCGGGGCCTGATGCCTGGTTCGCGTCCCTGTTCGCGGACGTCACCCGCCGTCAGGTGGCGCTGGAGTACACGGGCGGTGGTGATCCCGAGGTGGTGGGCCGGCTGACCGTGGTCCTGTCGGACGCGGCGCTGGGGGCGCGCTACCGCGACCATGCGCTCGCCAGTCTCGCCGGCGGGGCGCTACGCGCGCTGGTCATCGCCGCCCTGCTGGCGGCGGCGCTGGCGGTGCTGGTGATCCAGCCGATGCGGCGGCTGAGCGTCGGGATCGGCCGGGTCGATCCGGCCCGCCCCGGCGCCCGGCCGGTGCCGGTGCCGCGCGGCCACCGCCGCGACGAACTGGGCCACGTGGCCGTGGCGCTGAACGGGCTTCTCGGGGCGTTCCAGGACAGCCTGGACGGCCGCGACCGGGCCGAGGCCGAGTTGCGGGCGCTGACCGCCGAACTGGAGGAGCGGGTGGCGCAGCGGACCCGGGCGCTGGCCGATGCCATGGACGAACTGGCCGCCGAGAAGGAGGAGACCGACTCCGCCTTCGCCCGCCTGGACGAGGCCCACCGCGACCTGGAGCGCGCCAACCGTCTGGTGCTGGAGAGTATCCAGTACGCCCGGCGCATCCAGACGTCGCTGCTGCCGGACAAGCGGGCGCTGGACGGCCGGGTCCGGGACCTGCACGTGTGCTGGGAGCCGCTGGACGTGGTCGGCGGCGACTATTTCTGGCTGGAGCGCTGCGCCGACGGCAGCGCGTTGCTGGTGGTGGTGGACTGCACCGGGCACGGGGTGCCGGGCGCTTTCATGACCCTCGTGGTGGCCTCGGAGCTGGACCGCATCCTGCACGATCAGGGCCTGCGCCGGCCGTCGGACATCCTGCGCGCCCTGGACCGCCAGGTGCGGGCGCGGCTGCGCCAGGACCGCCCCGACTCCGACAGCGACGACGGCCTGGAGGCGGCGGTCTGCCTGTGGGAGCCGGGGCCGGCGACCCTCACGTTCTCCGGTGCCGGGCTGCCGCTGCTGTACGTCGAGGACGGCGCCCTGCACGAGGTGCGCGGGGATCGCGCCTGGCTGGGTTATCGCACACTGCCGGCGGCCGAGTCGTTCACCGATCACGTCGTGACGGTGCGCCCGGGCATGGCCTTCTACATGATCACCGATGGCGTGCCGGACCACATGGGGGGCGAGCCGCGCCGCCTGCTGGGCCGGCGCCGGCTGGGCCGCATCATGCTGGGCAACCAGGGCCGGCCCATGGCCGAGCAACTCGCCGCCCTGCGCCGCGACCTCGAGTCCTGGCGCGGCGCGGAACCCCGGCGCGACGACATGACCATGATCGGGTTCGTGCCACTGTAGAGCGGCTCGCGCCGAAACCGAACCGCGCCGCGAGGGCCGCGCACGTGCCCCCTGTGCCGGCCGAACCGTCCCCCCCCCCACACACCGCGGCGTCGCTTCCCGCATCGGCCCTGCGGCGACTCGGCCCAATACGACCCAAGGGGCAGCGCTCGTACAGATTGCACTTTTGGTAAGGACCGCCACCGTGTACGCTCGAGCCGGGAAACCGCCACGGGAGGCTGTGCCATGCCGCTGAGATACGCAACGCTCGTCGAGGCCGTGACCGAGGATGCCGCGTTCCGCCGGCGCCGGCGTCTGCAACCATCGGGCGGGGCCGGTGACATGTTGTTCCCGCCCACCTACCCGGGCGAAAACCAGGGTGACCCGCCCCGCCATGTGTTCGAACGCCGCCGCATCGCCGGCGAGGACATCTGGTGCGTGCTGCTGGACAGCGTGCAGTCGCAGGCCAACCGTCTCGAGGAGGCCCTGCTGGAGGCGGCCCGCGCCGGCCGCCTGGCGCTGCCCCGGCTGAGCGTGGACTTCGCCGGCGCCGGCCTGGAGACGCTGGGGGAGATCACCTCGCTCGACGCCCCGCACCGGGTGTTCGATGCCATTCTGCGCGACAGCCTGCTGGACGGAACCCCGTTCCAGAAGAGCGCCCTCGGCACCGCCCTGAAAACCGCCACCGCCCGCGACGCCAGCGCCATCCTGGAGGCGTCGCCGTCGTCGCTGCTGTTCGGGGTGTGGAACTCCACCGGCGAGGGCGGCGGCCTCGGCGCCAAGTTCGCCCGCGCCCTGGTCTCCGAGATCATCGGCATCGGCGTGCCGGTGGAAAACGCGCCGCGCCACCGCCGCGACGAGGCCCCCGACATCCAGACAAGCGCGCGCCGCACCGGCAGCCGCATCGACCCCCTCGGCGTGCTGCGCGCGGTGCCGGTGTTCAAGGGGCCGAACGGCTGGGCCGTCACCGCCGACGCTGCCGGCAAGGGCGCGAAAGCCGTCCGGCCCTCCGAAATCAACCACGGCAACATCGCGCCCTCCGTTGCCGCCCTGGGCGTCACCTGCGACCACGCCGAACAGACCGTCGTCCTCACCCTGGCCGGCCTGCGGCGGCTGCGCTTCGGCGGGTCGCCCGAGCGCGATACCGCCGCCCGTGCCCTGATCGCCGCCCTCGGGCTGGTGGCGCTGCTGGAGCAGGACGCCCAGGGCTATGCCCTGCGCTCGCGCTGCGACCTGGTGGGCGACCCCGACAATCCGGCGCCGCTGCAACGGGTGCGGGCCGACGGCACCACCGAGGACCTCACGCTGACACGGGACGAGGCGCTGGCGCTCTACGCCGAGGCGCTGGCGGCAGCGCGCCGGGCGGGCTTCACCCTGGCCGAAACCCCCGTCGTCCTTACTCCGCAGGACAAGCTGGTGCACATCGTGCGCGAAAGCATGGCGCGCGCCCTGGCCGACGACGCCCCCCCCGATGAGGCGGGGTGAGCCATGCTGCACATCGAGGTCGAGTACCTGACCGGGGTCGCGCGCGCCGCCGACGACCGCGGCGACGGCGCCGACTGGCCGCCGCAGCCGGACCGCCTGTTCTCCGCGCTCACCGCGTCCTGGGCGGCGCGGGGCGAGACCGCCGCCGAACGGGCGGCACTGGAGTGGCTGGAGCGCCAGGACCCGCCGGCCATCGCCTGCACCGAGGCGACGGCGCGGGACGGGGTGCCGGTCTTCGTGCCGCCCAACGACGACAGCGGCACCGCCCTGACCGTCCTGCCCACGCGCCGACGCCGCCAGGACCGCCGCTTCCCGGCCAGCGTGCCCGACAGCCCGGTGGTCCGCTTCGTCTGGGCGACGGAGCCCGAGACGGCCGTGCTGGCGGCGCTGGACGGGCTGGCGCGGGCGACCAGCTCTCTCGGCCATTCGGCCTCGCTGGTGCGTTGCCGCGCCCTGCAGGCGGACGAGCCGGACGGCCCGGTGCGGCGGCCGCGACGCACGGTCTACCCCGGCCGGCTGGCCGAGCTGGAGCACCGCCACCGGGTCGGTGACCGTCCCGCCCCCGGGGTCGCCGTCCCGCCCATCCCCGCGATCGACGGGGCGACCGCCCCGGCCAGCGTGTTCGGCCCGGACTGGATCGTGTTCGGCCACGCCGGCGAACCGCGCCCGGACGCGGTGGCGGGCGCCATCGCCTGCAAGGCCCTGTTGCGGACCGTGCTGGCCGGCTACGGCGAGCGCCCGGTGCCGGCGTGGGTCTCGGGCCATGCCCCGGACGGCGCGCCGCTGTCGACGCCGCATCTGGCGGCCGTGCCGCTGCTGGACGCCGGGGGACGCTGGTCGCAGGGCCGGCTGATGGGTCTCGCGCTGGTGCCGCCGCGCGACGTGACCCAGGCGGTGGCCCGCGCCCGCGACCCCGCGGCGCATACCGTGGCGCGCGCCGATGTGGACCTGATGGAGCAGGAGACGGGCCTCCTGCATGCCCTGCGGGAGGTCCGGGACCGCGATCAGGACGGCTTCGGCCTGGTCCTGCGGCTGCCCGGGGGCCTGGAATGGCGACTCGCCCGCGATCCGGCGGAGACCCGGCGGTCCCTGCGACCGGAGACCTACGCCGGTCCGGCCACCACGTGGGGCACCGTCACACCGATTGCGCTCGACCGCCACCCGAAGAAGGACGGCGATGTGGCGGACATCATCGGCGACGCCTGCGCGCGGATCGGGCTGCCGCGCCCGGCGGCGGTGGCGCCCGCGAAACACGCCGCGCTCCAGGGGGCGCCCTCCGCCCGGGCCAGCGGCCACGCCCCGCCCTGGACCGGCTGGCGGCGCCCGGACTCGGTGGCGACCCGGCGCCTGACCCACGCCGTTCTGCGCTTCCCGGAGCCCGTGGCCGGCCCGGTGATCCTCGGCGCCGGGCGCTTCGTGGGGCTCGGGCTGTGCCGGCCCCTGGACCGACCGTCGGACCGTCCGCCGCGCGGGGAGGAGACGGCATGACCGACGTCCCGATCCTGACGGCGGACGACTTCCCCGACGTCTTCCAGGCCCTTCACGGGCTTCCGCCATTTCCCTGGCAGGCCCGCCTCGCGCGACAGGTGGTCGAGACCGGCCGCTGGCCGGCGGCGCTGGCCCTGCCCACCGGCAGCGGCAAGACCGCGGCCCTGGACATCGCCCTGTTTCACCTGGCGGCCGAGGCCGGCCGGGGCGCCGAGCGGCGCGCCCCGGTGCGCATCGCCTTCGTCGTCGACCGGCGCCTGATCGTCGATGCCGCGTTCGAGCGCGCCGAGACGATCCGCGCCGCGCTGGCCCGGGCGGACGAGAGCGGCTGTGACGCCCTGACCCGCATGGCGGCGGCCCTGCGCCGGCTGGCGGGCGAGAACGGGCCGGCCCTGGTGGTGCAGGCGTTGCGCGGCGGCCTGCCCCGCGAGGGCGACTGGGCGCGCACCCCGGCGCAGCCGACCATCCTGTGCTCCACCGTCGATCAGGTGGGCTCGCGGCTGCTGTTCCGGGGCTATGGCGTCTCCGACAGCATGAAGCCGGTACACGCCGGCCTGCTCGGATCGGACTGCCTGCTGCTGCTGGACGAGGCCCATCTGGCGGCGCCGTTCGCGCAAACGCTCGATTGGGTGGCGCGCTACCGGTCCCCGCCCTGGTGTGACCGCGACCCGGCGCCCTGGCAGGTGGTCACCCTGACGGCAACGCCGCGCGGGTCGGCGGACAGCGCCCCACCCTTCGGCCTGACCGACGACGACCGCACCACCGAGACCCTGGCCCGCCGTCTGGACGCCCCCAAGCCGGCGGCGCTGCGTCTGCTGACCACCCCGGCGCACGGCCCGGACCACGCGGCGGCGCTGGCGACAGCGGCCACCAAGGTCCTCGACCGGCATCGACCGCGCACCCTGGCCGTGGTGGTCAACCGGGTGGCCCTGGCCCGCGCCGTGTTTGAACGGGTGCGCGCCGCCCATGGAGACAGCGGCGAGACGGACGGGGAGCCACCCCGCGCCACGGTGATCCTGCTCACCGGCCGGGTCCGGGAGCGGGACCGCGAAGCGCTGTTGTCGCGGCACCGGGACCGTCTGCTGTCGGGAGCGACGGACGACCCCGACGCGCCGCCGCTGATCGTCGTCGCCACCCAGACCATCGAGGCCGGCGCCGACTTCGACCTCGACGCCCTGGTCACCCAGATCGCCCCGCTGGACGCGCTGCGCCAGCGCTTCGGGCGCCTGAACCGCACCGGCCGGCCGATCCCTGCGCCGGCGGTCATCGTGGCGGCCAAGGCGGAGGTGGGAAAGAGGGCCGACGATCCGGTCTACGGCGACCGGCTGCGGGCGACGTGGGACTGGCTCGCCGCCGTCGCCGCCAAGCCGGCGCGCAGGAAGGACGAGCCGGTCGTTGACGTCGGGCTGAGCGCGATGGCGTCCCTGCTGGACGGCGTGGACACCGCGCCGCTGTGCAGCATCGCCCCCGACGCCCCGATCCTGCGCCCGGCGGACGTCACCCTGCTGACCTGGACCGCGCCGGTCCCGGCGGTGGACCCGGCGATCCCGCTGTTCCTGCACGGGCCGGACAGCGGCCCCGCCGACGTCCAGATCGTCTGGCGCGCCGACCTCACGCCCGACTCTCTGTCAGAGGCCCGCGCGATCCTGTCCCTGGTCCCGCCCCATGCCGGCGAGACCCTGGCCGTGCCCCTGTGGGCGGCGCGGCGCTGGCTGCGGCGGCAGGCGGACGCGGCCGAGGCTGCCGACGTCGAGGGCATCCGGACGCCGGACGAGGATCGGGATCGCGGCGGCGGCCGCCCGGCCTTCCGCTGGGCCGGCGCGGAGTCCGACCGCACAGGTCTGATCCACCCCAACCAGATCCGCCCCGGCGACATCCTGGTGGTGCCGGCGGCCTATGGCGGCGGCGATGCCTTCGGCTGGGCCCCGGACAGCGATGCGCCGGTTGAAGATGTGGGGGATGCGCAGCCGCCCCACCGCCGCGCGGTCCGGCGGTTGCATCCGGCGCTGTTCGCTGAGGAGCCGGAGCGGTGGGCGGGCCTCGCTCCCCTGGTCCGGGAGAGCGACGATCTGGACCCGGCCGACCGCCTGGCTGGGCTGGCCGCGCACGACATCGACCTGGGTCCCGACGCCGACCTGGTTCTCCGCATCGAGGGCTACGACGGCGCCGTGCTGCGCGCCCGCCGTCGCCCCCGGACCGCGGCCGCCGCCGTCACCGAGGACGACGCCAGCGGCTCGCTGACCGGGGACGGTATTCCCCTCGACCGGCACGGCGCCGACGTGGCCGCGATGGCCCGCGCCTTCGCGGCGGCCGCCGGCCTGGCGCCGGACCGGGCCGCCGACGTCGCCCTGGCCGCCCGGCTGCACGACGAGGGCAAGCGCGACGATCGCTTCCAGTGCTGGTTGCGCGGCGGCGATCGGCTCGCCGCTCTTCTGGACGACGGACGACCACTCGCCAAGTCGTCGCGCCCGATGGCTCCCGCCGTCGCCCGGCGGGCACACGCCGCCGCCGGCCTGCCCCCGGGCTGGCGCCACGAGGCCCAGTCCGTCGTCCGGGCGCTGGACGACCCGCGCCTCGCGGGCGCCCGGGATCCGGCCCTGGTGCTGTGGCTGATCGGCACCCACCATGGCCACGGCCGGCCTCTGTTCCCGCACGCCGACCCGCGCGAGGACGCCCACCGGCGCGGCCCCCACTGCCTCGACTTCGCCTACGACGGCCGCGACTGGCCGCAGCTCTTCGAGGCCCTGAAGCAACGCTATGGCCCGTGGGAGCTGGCCCGGATGGAGGCCATCGTCCGGCTCGCCGACCACCGGGCCTCCGAGGCCGAGGAGACGCCACCGTGACCGATCCTCAACCCGACATCCCCGGGGCCGCCACGGCCCACCGCCTAGAGGGCCTGGAGCCGGACAACCTGCTGGCCTTCCTCGCCCTGCTGGGCCTGCTGCGGGCCCTGGAGACCGCCGCCCCCGAGTGGCGCCCACGCGTCCACTGGGCCGGCGCGCCGCTGCGCCCGGTGCTGACCCTGGCGCAGCCGCAGACGCCCGCCGCCGTGGCCGCGGCGGCAGCGCGGGGCGGCGCGGTGCTGGCGGCCGATCACAGCTTTGGCGACCACGCCGACGTGACGTTTGACCGGGCCACGGCGCGGGCCTGGCAGACGGACGCCCTCAACACTCAGACGGCTGGCCGAACGGCGCTGCTGGCCGCGCTGTTCAGCGACGGCGCCGTCAAGGATGACGGCAAGGTCAGCGCGGCGCCCTTCGTCGCCATGTTCGGACAGGGGCATCAGCATTTCCTTGCCCGGCTGTCGGCAGTGCCAAAGGGTGTGCTGCCCAAAAGCCTGCGGGGCCGAAAGGACGTCCCCGACCTGAACGCGCCGGCGCGGATCGCCGCGGCCCTGTTCGCCCCCTGGACCCGCGCCGACGACACCGACGCCTTTCGCTGGGATCCGGCCGAGGACCGCCGCTATGCCCTGCGCTATCGCGATCCCTCCAAGGACGCCGGCCGTACCGAACACGGGGCCAACCGCCTCGCCGCGCTCGGGCTGGCGGCCTTGCCGGGCGCGGCGGTGACCCGGCGCGGCCGGGTCCAGTTCCTCAACATCGGCACCGAGATGGCCCCGGGGCGCGGCGGCCGCGCCGTCACCTGGCCGATCTGGGAGCGGCCGGCCTCGCTGGCGACCCTCCAGGCGCTGCTGGGCCACCCGGCGCTGGCCGCCACCGACCCCGACGCCGACACCCTGCGCCGGCTGGGCGTAACAGGGCTGCGGCGGTGCCGCCGGATCGCGGTGGGCAAGTACTTCAATTTCACCCGCGCCGAAGCCCTATGACGGAGCGCCCCCATGACCGACCGCCGCCCGCCCGACCCGGACACCGAGCCCGAGCTTCCGTTACCCCCGCCACCGGTCCCGGAGGGCGCGGCGCTGGTGCCGGTGCGCATGGTCAACGAGTACGTCTACTGCCCCCGTCTGGCCTGGCTGATGTGGGTGGACAGCGCCTGGACCGACACGGCCGACACCGTGGAGGGCCGTCAGGTCCACAAGCGGGTGGACGCCGGCGGCGGGCATCTGCCCGAAACCCCGCCCTCGGAGGACGACACCGAGAACATCCACGCCCGCTCGGTCGCCCTGACCTCGCCCCGCCTGGGCCTCACCGCCGTCATCGATCTGGTGGAAGGCGACGGCGACCGGGTCAGCCCGGTCGACACCAAGCGCGGCAAGCGGCCCCATGTGGCCGCCGGGGCCTATGACCCGGAGCGTGTCCAGGTCTGCCTCCAGGGCCTGTTGCTGGAGGAGCACGGCTACCGCTGCGACGAGGGCGTCCTGTACTACCGCGCCAGCCGCGAGCGGGTGCGGGTGCCCTTCGACAGCGCCCTGCGCCAAACGGCCCTGAGCGCCGTGCACGGCCTGCGCCTGGCCGCCGCCCAGGCGCGCCCGCCGCCGCCCCTGGTCGACAGCCCGAAATGCCCGCGCTGTGCCCTGGTGGGGATCTGTCTGCCGGACGAGATCGGCCACACTCACGGCGCCATGCCGGCGCCGCGCCCGCTGGCCGCGGCCCGCCCCGAGGCGCTGCCGCTGGTGGTGCAGGCCGGCCACGGCAAGGTCGGCAAGTCGGGCGAGCAACTGGTGGTCAGCGTCGACGACGCCCCGCCGGTCAAGGCCCGCCTGACCGAGGTCTCCCAGCTCGTGCTGTTCGGCAACGTCTCGGTCACCGCGCCGGCCCTGCACGAGATGATGCGCCGCGAGATCCCCGTCTCCTGGCACAGCCACGGCGGCTGGTTCCTGGGCCACACGGTCGGCCTGGGCCACCGCACCATCACCGCGCGCGAGGCCCAGTACCGGGCCGCGTTCGACGCCGGTTGGTCGCTGCGCTTCGCGCGCGGCCTGGTGGCGGCGAAGATCCGCAACGCCCGCACCCTGCTGCGCCGCAACCGCCGCGACCACCACCCGGCCGAGGCCGTCGTCGAGCCCCTGCGCACCCTGCGGCGCCTGGCGGGCGAGGCCGAGCGGGCGCCGGACACGGCCGCCCTGCTGGGCCTGGAAGGGGCCGCGGCGGCCGCCTACTTCGGCGCCTTCGCGCTGATGCTGCGGGAGGACGGGCCGGGCGGCTTCGATTTCGCCCACCGCAACCGCCGCCCGCCCGCCGATCCGGTCAACGCCCTGCTGTCGTTCGCCTACGCCCTGCTGGTGCGCACCTGGCACGTGGCCCTGTCGGCGGTGGGGCTGGACCCGTATCGGGGCTTCTACCATACCGTCCGCCACGGCCGGCCCGCCCTGGCGCTGGACATGATGGAGCCCGACCGCCCCCTGATCGCCGACTCCGCCGTGCTGATGGTGATCAACAACGGCGAGGTCTCCACGGGCGATTTCGTCCACGCGGCCGGCGGCTGCGCCATGACGCCGGCGGCCCGCAAGGCGCTGATCGCCGCGTTCGAGCGCCGCCTGGAGCAGGAGCTGGCCCACCCCGTGTTCGGCTACCAGATCAGCTACCGCCGCCTGATCGAGGTCCAGGCACGGCTGTTATGCCGTCACCTGCAGGGGGAGGTCGACGTCTTCCCCTGGGTGACGCCGCGTTAGCGCCGATCGCTCGAAATCGGAACCACCGGGGTGGGGCCGATTTCGAGCGTGACTCGACGCGATCTATTGGTTTCAGAGCGGATCGCGCTCGATCGGAACCCCGAGGTGGTTCGGGTTGATCGCGTGACTCGGCGCCAAATGTACGAGTCTCAGCCGATGTCCGCGACGAACCGGACTCGCGGTGCGGGTCCGGTCTATTGCAATCGGCTGTAGCGCCAGAGCGCCGGCTGGCCTGCGAACGGATGGCGGCGGAACCGGACCGCGCAGCGGACCCGGCGATCAGAAAGAGCCGCGCAGCGGCTCGGGCGATCAGAAAGAGCCGCGCAGCGGCTCCGGCGATCAGCAAGAAAGAGGAAAACCCCGCGATGCCCGCACCGACCGACGAGCACCTGTACATCGTGGCTTACGACATCGCCGACCCGAAGCGCTGGCGCCGGGTGTGGAAGGTGATGAACGGCTACGGCGCGTGGCTGCAGCTTTCGGTGTTCCAGTGTCGCCTGTCGCGCAAGCGCCTGGTGCAGATGCGCGGCGCATTGAGCGAGGTGATCGAGGCCGGCGCCGACCACGTGCTGATCCTCGACCTGGGGCCGGCGGACACGGTGAAGCCCCGCCTGGAAAGCCTGGGCAAGACCGTGGCGGTGGTGGAGCGCAAGCCCATCATCGTGTAACCTGTGGTCCCGTCGGGGATGGTCGCCGGGCACGCGCGAGCGCTCCGGCGGTGCCCCCGACTCCGGGAGCGCTCGAAAAAAGCTGTTTGACACTGTGAATCAAAGGGTTAGCATGGTCGCAGCAGGCGTCTCCGCGTCCCGCTGAAGGGTCTGAACGGGGAACACGACGAAGGACCCTGGGCAGCGCTCGAAAAAGGCGGTAAACTGCGAGGCGGGTCAAGCGGTTGGACGCGGCCGCTTCCCGGGGCAGTAATGCCCCGGCCTCATTGAAGCTTGCGGGTCAGAATTACGAGGCCGTCTATGAATGCGCTTCCCGGGGCAGTAATGCCCCGGCCTCATTGAAGCATGAGTTGGCAGAAACTGCGTTAATCTCACTCCCATGCTTCCCGGGGCAGTAATGCCCCGGCCTCATTGAAGCATGAACACCCAATTCGCTAGCGAAGGCGGCCTGAGACCTTCCCGGGGCAGTAATGCCCCGGCCTCATTGAAGCCAGCTAAGTGATTGGCATAAAATGCGTTACCTGAACTCCTTCCCGGGGCAGTAATGCCCCGGCCTCATTGAAGCAGGTGATGTCCATCGACGAGGTGGAGCGCGTGCGCGCGCTTCCCGGGGCAGTAATGCCCCGGCCTCATTGAAGCCTATGTTGGGCGGGGCCGCGTCCATGATGACGGGCACTTCCCGGGGCAGTAATGCCCCGGCCTCATTGAAGCTGCGCGGATTCCGTCCAAGCATGGCCATGCCCGGAGTCTTCCCGGGGCAGTAATGCCCCGGCCTCATTGAAGCTTGCGCAATTTGGGCGCTTGTCATGGGCGCGTCGGCCTCTTCCCGGGGCAGTAATGCCCCGGCCTCATTGAAGCGAGCCATGCCTCGTCCTCGGGCAGGCCCTGGATCTGCACTTCCCGGGGCAGTAATGCCCCGGCCTCATTGAAGCGTATCGTGCGCGCACATAAAGACCCCCGCCGGCCGGCCTTCCCGGGGCAGTAATGCCCCGGCCTCATTGAAGCCTCTCGGCTCTGGCGCGCCCGGCCGTCCAGCCACACCTTCCCGGGGCAGTAATGCCCCGGCCTCATTGAAGCGTCCGGCTGCGCCGCCGCCAGCCCCAGTCCGGCGGCTTCCCGGGGCAGTAATGCCCCGGCCTCATTGAAGCAAGGCCCACTTGCCGCGCAGGTAGCGGTCGCCCCGGAACTTCCCGGGGCAGTAATGCCCCGGCCTCATTGAAGCAATACCCTTCTGGTCTCTGGCCTCTGGCTTCTGGGTTTCTTCCCGGGGCAGTAATGCCCCGGCCTCATTGAAGCGACTCCAGTACCTCGCCGGTGTCGGGGTCGTGGGCGGGCCTTCCCGGGGCAGTAATGCCCCGGCCTCATTGAAGCATCGTCTCCGGATCGGGCGGCGCCTCCTTCTCCGCCCCTTCCCGGGGCAGTAATGCCCCGGCCTCATTGAAGCAACATCGTCGATATTCACCTGACACCAGGGCAGGAGCCTTCCCGGGGCAGTAATGCCCCGGCCTCATTGAAGCCTCCGCCATGATGATCGACCAGACCATAGCGCGCGTGCCTTCCCGGGGCAGTAATGCCCCGGCCTCATTGAAGCCCGCCGCCGCCGCGCCTGTGTCACGCAGGGCCGCCGGGCTTCCCGGGGCAGTAATGCCCCGGCCTCATTGAAGCCGCGCCCTGACACTCTGGGGCGGGGTCCTGGAACACCCGCTTCCCGGGGCAGTAATGCCCCGGCCTCATTGAAGCGCGGTCTGGCACAGCGCGGCCAGGGCGGCGTTGAACGGCCTTCCCGGGGCAGTAATGCCCCGGCCTCATTGAAGCCACGACAAGAGCCGGCGAGGGGGATGATCCGGGCGGCGCCTTCCCGGGGCAGTAATGCCCCGGCCTCATTGAAGCTTTCAAGTCCGGCGCCCGCCGGGCGCCGGGGGCGGCCTTCCCGGGGCAGTAATGCCCCGGCCTCATTGAAGCTGTTCCAGGTGCCCGGCCTGGATCTTGTCCTGATAGGCCCTTCCCGGGGCAGTAATGCCCCGGCCTCATTGAAGCCGCAGACCCTGGGGATCATCGCCGCCTGCGCCTGGACGGCTTCCCGGGGCAGTAATGCCCCGGCCTCATTGAAGCCTCAGGCGCTGGCAAGCGCCTGTGCGGACGGCGCGGCGCTTCCCGGGGCAGTAATGCCCCGGCCTCATTGAAGCTTCGGGCTGTACATGTTCACCTTCACCGGCGGCGGGACTTCCCGGGGCAGTAATGCCCCGGCCTCATTGAAGCTTCGCCTTCGCGGGCGGCTCGCTCCAGCACTCGGGCACCTTCCCGGGGCAGTAATGCCCCGGCCTCATTGAAGCAGGTTCATCGCTGCGCGCTCCATTGTTGGCGCCAGCTTCCCGGGGCAGTAATGCCCCGGCCTCATTGAAGCCCGGCCGAGACCCATGACTGGCGCGGCCGGCCGTACTTCTTCCCGGGGCAGTAATGCCCCGGCCTCATTGAAGCCTGGATTCAAGCGTTACCACATTCGCGTGGCTGCCGGCTTCCCGGGGCAGTAATGCCCCGGCCTCATTGAAGCGCGGGTCAGCACGTCCAGGCAGCGCAGGAACACGTCCTCCTTCCCGGGGCAGTAATGCCCCGGCCTCATTGAAGCAGAAACAGCAAAATCTGATGCGCTTCTTCGTCGTTCAGCTTCCCGGGGCAGTAATGCCCCGGCCTCATTGAAGCGACGACGACACCTCAGCCATCGGGACCGCCTCCCGGCCCTTCCCGGGGCAGTAATGCCCCGGCCTCATTGAAGCGCCGACGACGTGGCGCCCGCACCCGCCCCGGCCCCGGCGGCTTCCCGGGGCAGTAATGCCCCGGCCTCATTGAAGCGCATGGCCCAGGCGCTGAACGCGGCGGCCGATCAGGCTTCCCGGGGCAGTAATGCCCCGGCCTCATTGAAGCGCCCTCACGGTCGAGGGGTCGAGCATGAACCGCGTCGCTTCCCGGGGCAGTAATGCCCCGGCCTCATTGAAGCGCTTGCCCTTCGACATGACGGAGATGACGTCCCGCTCCCTTCCCGGGGCAGTAATGCCCCGGCCTCATTGAAGCTTCTCGCGCGCGCCCCCACCCCGAGGAGAGGGGAGCGCCTTCCCGGGGCAGTAATGCCCCGGCCTCATTGAAGCGGGCTGGCCGTGCCGGCGGCCGTGTCCCTGGAGCTGCTTCCCGGGGCAGTAATGCCCCGGCCTCATTGAAGCTAGACCCACCGATGCTGGGAAAGCCACGCGAACAGGTCTTCCCGGGGCAGTAATGCCCCGGCCTCATTGAAGCGCGATCCCACCCCACCCCCGGCGCCCGCCTCCCGGGCCTTCCCGGGGCAGTAATGCCCCGGCCTCATTGAAGCGCGTCGTGGAACGCGATCTTCTCCCCGGGGTACAACTCTTCCCGGGGCAGTAATGCCCCGGCCTCATTGAAGCACGCTCGGCGGCACCATCATCCTGCCGGCCGACCCGGCTTCCCGGGGCAGTAATGCCCCGGCCTCATTGAAGCCCTCCAGTGGGTCGACAAGCCTTTCGTTCGCACGATTTCCCGGGGCAGTAATGCCCCGGCCTCATTGAAGCAGCGACCGCGAGGACATCAAGGGCGACATGCAGGTGGCTTCCCGGGGCAGTAATGCCCCGGCCTCATTGAAGCCATTACTTCTGATCTTCTGTACGATTACCTGCACATCCTTCCCGGGGCAGTAATGCCCCGGCCTCATTGAAGCTACGTCTCCGGCAGGTTGGCGACGGCGATCAGGGTGCTTCCCGGGGCAGTAATGCCCCGGCCTCATTGAAGCGCGCCGGCCGGACCTGACACCACCACAACCCAATCCGCGCTTCCCGGGGCAGTAATGCCCCGGCCTCATTGAAGCTCCAGCGTCTGCTCCACCGTCGGCTCGACGCTGAAGGTCTTCCCGGGGCAGTAATGCCCCGGCCTCATTGAAGCTACGGATTGTCCGTGCCGCTGTGCGTGCTCAAGACCCTTCCCGGGGCAGTAATGCCCCGGCCTCATTGAAGCTCGTCCCAGGGGTCAGGGCACCCCCGCTGTTGGCCCGCTTCCCGGGGCAGTAATGCCCCGGCCTCATTGAAGCTGGCGATGTCCAGGGCCAGGAGGATCATGCCGCCACCCTTCCCGGGGCAGTAATGCCCCGGCCTCATTGAAGCGTCTGGCTGGACCTTCTTGCGAGCGTAGTCGATCAGCTTCCCGGGGCAGTAATGCCCCGGCCTCATTGAAGCCGTTGGATGTCGGCACAGACGATCCGACCGGGCGTGCTTCCCGGGGCAGTAATGCCCCGGCCTCATTGAAGCCTGTCCTGCATGTAGCCCGGCGGGGTCTCCGGCGCCGGCTTCCCGGGGCAGTAATGCCCCGGCCTCATTGAAGCGCTTCGCGCTTGGCGCGCTTCCATGCGGCCTCCTCGCTTCCCGGGGCAGTAATGCCCCGGCCTCATTGAAGCTGGGCCCCCGCCGAGATCAGCGTGGCCGACACCCCTCGCTTCCCGGGGCAGTAATGCCCCGGCCTCATTGAAGCGGCACCCTTGGCGACGATTTCCTGCACCACGGTGCGGTTGCTTCCCGGGGCAGTAATGCCCCGGCCTCATTGAAGCGCCTCGACGAGGCGGGCCTGCAATGTGGCGATGTCGGCTTCCCGGGGCAGTAATGCCCCGGCCTCATTGAAGCTCCAGCTTGCGGTTGCCGGCCGGATCGGTGACCGCGACCTTCCCGGGGCAGTAATGCCCCGGCCTCATTGAAGCGTGACCGCCTCGCCCAGGTATTCGGTCATGGCGGCGGCTTCCCGGGGCAGTAATGCCCCGGCCTCATTGAAGCCGTACCTTCGTTCGGATCGTACTCTCCGCCTCGCTCATCTTCCCGGGGCAGTAATGCCCCGGCCTCATTGAAGCCATCAAAGACGTCGCGGCATGTCGCGAACCGCTTATCCTTCCCGGGGCAGTAATGCCCCGGCCTCATTGAAGCCCGCGAGTGATGCGGATTTTGTCGGGTGACTTTACGGCGCCTTCCCGGGGCAGTAATGCCCCGGCCTCATTGAAGCCATTCCTCGCGGCGACTTCCGGATCTCCTGTCGCATCCTTCCCGGGGCAGTAATGCCCCGGCCTCATTGAAGCCAGTCGGTCAGATCCTCGGGCGACACACCGCGCAGGCCCTTCCCGGGGCCGTCCTGCCCCGGCCTCATCGACGCCCCTGCCGGCGGCCGGGGTGGGTGTCGCCGGCCCGCGCCGGCCCGCCCCCGACCCGCGCCGGCCCGCCCCCGACCGGCGCCGGCGTCACACCCGGAAGTACTTGGCCTGCGGATGCAGCACGACGATGGCGGTGGTCGACTGCTCCGGCACCAGTTCATCCTCGTCGGTCAGCGACAGGCCGATGCGGTCCGCCCCCAGCAGCTCCAACAGGGCGTGTTGGTCGGCCAGGTTGGGGCAGGCCGGATAGCCGAAGGAGTAGCGCGAGCCCCGGTACGCCTGCTTGAACAGGCCCTCGATGTCGCGGCTGTCCTCGCTGGCGTAGCCCAGTTCGCCGCGGATGCGCTTGTGCACTACCTCGGCCAGGGCCTCGGCCATTTCCACCCCGATGCCGTGCAGGTAGAGGTAGTCCTTGTAGCGGTTGTCGCCGAACCACTGCCGCGCCACCTCGGAGACCTGCGACCCCATGGTCACGGCCTGCAGGGCGATGACGTCGCGGGTGTCGTCGCGGACGTCGCGGAAGAAGTCGGCCAGGCAGATCCCGTCCGCCCGGTCCTGGCGCGGGAAGGCGAAGCGGGCCACCTCGGTGGTGCCGTCGGGCTCGAACAGCACCACGGAATCGCCGTCCGACGCCGCCTTCCAGTAGCCGTAGACCGCCTGCGGCTTGAGGATGTCGTCCTCGGCGCACTGGCGCACCATGTCGTGGAAGATCGGGCGCAGTTCCTTTGCCGCCCACGCCTTCCAGTCCGCCAGGGTGCGCCCGGCCTTCTTGATGCCCCATTGGAACTGGTAGAGCGTGTTCTCATTGACGTAGGGCACCAGGGTCTTGGGCGCGATCGAGGTTTCCAGCAGGCGCGGCCCCCAGAACGGCGGCTGCGGCGGGGTGATGCCGGCGTGCAGCTCCTGGCGGCGCAGCCGGATCGCCTCGGCCTCGACCGGGCGGTTGGTGCGGGTGCGGGCCTCCTCGGGCAGCTCCAGGGCCTCCGGCGTCGCCTTCTTCTTGCGCGACGGCCGGCCGGCGCGCTTCTCCTGCACCTCGGCCAGATAGCCGTCGAAGCCGCCCTCCATGACGTGGCTCATGAGCGTCAGGCCGTCGAAGGCGTCGCGGGCATAGGCCACCCGGCCCTGCCCGCCCTCATAGGCCGCGACGCAGTCCTGCTCGACGAACTGGCGGGTCAGCGCCGCCCCGCCCAGGATCACGGGGACGTCCCAGCCCTCGCGGGTCATCTCGACCAGGTTGTCCTTCATGATGACGGTGGACTTCACCAGCAGGCCGGACATGCCGATGGCGTCGGCCTTGTGCTCGCGCGCCGCCGAGAGAATGTTCGCGATGGGCTGCTTGATGCCGATGTTGACGACCTTGTAGCCGTTGTTGCTGAGGATGATGTCCACCAGGTTCTTGCCGATGTCGTGGACGTCGCCCTTCACCGTGGCCAGGACCATGGTGCCCTTCTCCTGGCCCTCCACCTTCTCCATATGCGGCTCCAGGTGGGCGACGGCGGTCTTCATCGTTTCGGCGGACTGGAGCACGAACGGCAGCTGCATCTTGCCGGCACCGAACAGCTCGCCCACCACCTTCATGCCGTCCAGCAGCAGCTCGTTGATGATCTTGAGCGGCGGATGGGTCTTCATCGCCTCGTCGAGGTCCTCGTCCAGGCCGAGGCGGTCGCCGTCGATGATGCGCTGCTTCAGGCGCTCCTCGACGCTGGCGGGGCGCGCCTTCTTCTTCTCGGTCTCGGCCGAGCGGTCCTGATAGAGCGCGATGAAGGCCTGCAGCGGGTCGGTCTTGCCTTCGGCGCGGCGGTCGAAGATCAGGTCCTCGGCCGCCTGCACCTCGGCCTCCGGGATGGCGTGCAGCGGCTTGATCTTGGAGATGTGCACGATCGCCGAGGTCATGCCGTTGCGCTGGGCGTGGTCCAGGAACACCGAGTTCAGCACATGGCGCGCCACCGCCTTGAGGCCGAAGGAGACGTTGGACAGCCCGAGCACGATCTGACACTCCGGCATGGCCTCGCGGATCAGGCGGATGCCCTCCAGGGTCTCGATGCCGAGGCGGCGGTCGTCTTCGTTGCCGGTGCAGATGGTGAAGGTCAGCGGGTCGAACATCAGGTCGGCCGGATCCAGGCCGTGCTGGTGCACCGCGAAGTCGTAGAGCCGCTGGGCGATCTCCAGCTTCTTGGCGGCCGTCTTCGCCATGCCGTCCTCGTCGATGGTCAGCGCGATCACCGCCGCGCCGTGCGTGCGCGCCAACGCCAGGCGCTGCGCCGCCGGCTCCTCGCCGTCCTCGAAGTTGATCGAGTTGAGGATTGGCTTGCCGCCGTACAGCTTCAGGGCCGCTTCCAGCACCGGTGTTTCGGTGCTGTCGATGACCAGCGGCACGCTGACCTGGCCGCGCATGCGGGTGATCACCTCGGTCATGTCCGACAACTCGTCGCGGCCGACGAAGGCGGTGCAGATGTCGAGGGCGTGGCTGCCCTCCTTCACCTGGTCGCGTGCCATGGCGACCGTGCCGTCCCAGTCCTCGGCGTCCTGCAACTCGCGGAACTTCTTGGAGCCGTTGGCGTTGCAGCGCTCGCCGATGGACAGGATGGCGTTCTCCTGGCGCAGCTCGGTGCGGGTGTAGAGCGACGCCACCGACGGCACCCAGTGCACCGCGCGCGCCTGGGCCGCCGGGCGGTAGCCGCCGCCGGTCTCGCGCAGCATGGCGTCGACGGCCGAGACGTGATCGGGCGTGGTGCCGCAGCAGCCGCCGACCATGTTGACCTTGTCCTCGGCGATGAAACGGCGGTGCCAGTCCGCCAGCTCGCGCGGGGTGAGGGGGTAGAAGGTGGCGCCGTCGCGCAGCTCCGGCAGGCCGGCGTTGGGCTGCAGGGTGATGAAGCCGCCCCAGTTCTCGCCCAGCCACTGCACATGTTCGGCCATTTCGGCCGGGCCGGTGGCGCAGTTCAGGCCCATGGAGTCGACGCCGAGGGCGCGCGCCACCGTGGTCGCGGCCCCGATGTCGGCGCCCACCAGCATGGTTCCGGTGGTCTCCACCGTCACCTGAAGGAGAATGGGCACGTCCGGGCGGTTCTGTTTGGGGCGCGCGCGCTTGACGCCGTTGATGGCGGCCTTGAACTGCAACGGGTCCTGGCAGGTCTCGATCAGCACGGCGTCGCAGCCGCCGGCGATCAGGCCCTCGGCCTGGACCGCGAAGGCGTCCTCCAGGGTGTCGTAGGCGATGTGGCCCAGGCTGGGCAGCTTGGTCCCCGGCCCGATGGCGCCCAGGACGTAGCGCCGGCGGTCGTCGGCGAAGGATTCGGCGGCCTCGCGCGCCAGTTCGACCGCGCCCTTGTTGATCGCGAAGGCGTGGTCCTGGAGGTCGAACTCGGCCAGCGTCACCGGCGAGCCGCCGAAGGTGTTGGTCTCCACCACGTCGGCGCCGGCGGCGTAGTAGCGGCGGTGGATCTCGCGCACCACGTCGGGGCGCGACTGCACCAGAACCTCGGTGCAGTTCTCCTTGCCGCGGAAGTCCTCCTCGATCGACAGGTCCATGGCCTGCACCAGGGAGCCCATGCCACCGTCGCACAACAGGACCTGACGGGAGAGATGATCCAGAAAGTCGCTCATGGGGGATGCCTGCGGGTCAGAGGAGGGAAGGACGAACGGGCGGGGGCGGCGTAGACGGACGGGGGCGTCCCCGGAACGCGCCGGCGTGGCGAGACCACCGTGTCAGGCGCGCGAAATGCCATCCAGAGGCGGGAGGCGGTGCCGTCCGCCCTGGATGGCTCGGCGCCGGGCGCCGCGCACGGACAGCCTCCTACGCCGGTGCCGGTTCTTCCACCGGCGGGCGCACACCCAGCGTGTGGCAGATGGCCACCGTCAGGTCGGCCCGGTTCAGGGTGTAGAAGTGGAAGGTGTCCGCGCCGGCGGCGGCCAGCGCCCGGCACTGCTCGGCGGCCACCATGCCGGCCACCAGCTTGCGCGTCTCCGGGTCGTCGTCCAGGCCCTCGAAGGTCTCGTGCATCCAGCGCGGCACGTGCGCCCCGCACATCCCGGCGAACCGGGTGACGGTGGCGAAGTTGGCCACCGGCAGGATGCCGGGCACGATCGGCACCGTGATGCCGGCGGCGGCGGCGCGGTCGCGGAAGCGGTTGAAGACGTCGACGTCGAAAAAGAACTGGGTGATGGCCCGGGTCGCCCCGGCGTCGATCTTGCGCTTCAGGGCGTCCAGGTCGGCGTCCGGGCTGGCGGCCTCGGGGTGCACCTCCGGATAGGCGGCGACACTGATCTCGAAGTCCGCCACCCGCTTCAGGCCTTCGACCAGATCGGCGGCGAAGGCGTAGCCGCCCGGGGTGGGGCGATAGACGCCGTCGCTGTCCGGGGCATCGCCGCGCAGGGCGACGACGTGGCGGATGCCGGCGTCCCAGTAGCGCCGGGCCACGGCGTCCACCTCCTCGCGGGTGGCGTTGACGCAGGTCAGATGCGCGGCCGCCGTCAGGCTGGTCTCGCGGGCGATGCGGGCCACGGTTTCGTGGGTGCGGTCACGCGTCGAGCCGCCGGCCCCGTAGGTGACGGAGACGAACTGCGGGCCCAGCGGCTCCAGCCGTTTGACGGCGGCCCACAGGCTTTCCGCCATCTTCTCCGTCTTGGGCGGGAAGAACTCGAACGAAACCTTGACGTTGTCGGGCAGCCGGCCGCACAGCGGCAGGGCGGTCTTGCCCTCGGCGACGGTTCGGGGGTCGATCTTCACGCGACGTGGTCCTTGTTCCGGTGGGGCCAAAGGGCGTCGAGGGGGGCGTCGGGGGAGGCGCCGGGCAGGGCGACCGCCGGTGCCGGCGGCGGCGGCGATGGCGCCGGCGGCGGCGCGGTCCGGTGGTCGGCGGCGGCGCCGTCCGTCTCGGGCACGGCGTCGGGGTCGGCGTCGGGCCGGCGCGCCAGCCACAGGGTGACGGTCAGCGCGCCGCCGGGCAGGTCGACGATGTCGACGACCTCCAGGCCGGCACCCTCGCACCAGGCGGCGACCTCGCCGTGGGCGAAGCCGAGACGGCGGTGCTGATGGCGTTCGCGCAGCTCCTCCAGCTCGTGCGGGGCGAAATCGACGATCGCCAGCCGGCCGCCGGGGCGTAGCACGCGGGCGCACTCCCGCACCGCGCCCGCCGGGCGCTCCACGTAATGAAGCACCTGGTGCATGGTGACGGCGTCGCGCGAGCGGTCGTCGCACGGCATGTGGTACAGGTCGCCCAGGCGGGCCTGGCAGTGCGCCGCGCCGGCGCCGTCCAGATTGGCGCGGGCCACCGCCAGCATCTCCCGCGACTGGTCGATGCCCAGGCCGTCGCGGATGTGCGGCGCGTACAGGCTCAGCATGCGCCCGGTGCCGGTGCCCACGTCCAGCAGGTCGCCGACCGAGTCGGGCGGCAACAGCGCGAGCAGCGCCTGCTCCACCCGCGCCTCGTCGATGTGCAGCCGGCGCAGGTCGTCCCATTGGGCGGCGTTGGCCCGGAAATAGGCTTGAGCCGCTTCGGCGCGGGCGCGCAGGATCTCGTTGTGGCGCTCGCGGTCGCGCGCCACCACCGGGTCGTCGCCCGGCAGCAGCGCGTCGATGGCCCGCGCCACCGCGGCGCCGGCGCCGCGGTGGGCCAGGCGGTAGAACACCCAGGCGCCCTCGCGCACCCGCTCCAGCAGGCCGGACTCGCACATGACCTTCAGATGGCGTGAGACGCGCGGCTGGCTCAGGCCCAGGATCGCGACCATGTCGGTGACGGTCAGCTCGCCGCGCGCGCACAGCGCCAGCAGCCGCAGGCGGGTTTCCTCGCCCGCGGCGCGCAGTCCGGCCAGCACCTGATCCATGGAAGCCTCGGTCATGCGTCGGTTCCGTTCATGCCCGACAGGCGGGAAGCGCCCGTCTGCATCCACATATAAACATATCTTTATATCATGACAAGCCGAGCGTCGCGGCGCCCCGCCCTGGCCCCGCATGACGTCTTCGGGGGACCGGGCGTCGGTCTCTGCCGCCTCGCCCCGGCGCGTTGCCACACGATGGCCCTGTGGGACCCCGCACCACCCGTGGATTTGCCCCGCCCACTGTGCTAGCCATGGCGTCCGGGTGCGGCCGGCGCGGCCGGCGCGGCCGGCGCGGCCGGCGCGGCGGCGCTCCGGCGGCGATCTGGCGGCGACGACCAGGTGCTACGGCCAATCCAAGGCCCAGGTCGGCCCTGGACTGGCCGTGGGTCGGCAGCGAAGACACAGAATCGCCACCGTCTGCACGCGGGGGAGCCGCATCATCGCGCCATGCTGGGGCCGGTCGCGTCCGGTGGGCGGACCCTGGGGACTCGCCCCAGGACCCAGACCCTTGCCTCGGACCGCCGATGCCCAAGACCCTGGACCCACCCCCTGATGCACACGACCTGATGCACACGACCTGAAGCACATGACGGGCGCCCGCCGCCCACGGCCCCGAAGACGGCCCTCAACGGATGAGATCGCCATGACACCGACCCTACTTCCGTCTCGCCTCCTGGGCCGGCTGCGCCCCCTGCTGCTGGTGGTGGCGCTGGCCGTGGCCCTGCCCCTCGGCGCCCGCGCCGCCGACCTGCCCACCGAACCCGACGCCTTCATCAAGGCGGTCGCCGACCGGGCGATCGACGAGATTCTGCAGCCGGACATCTCGACCGACGACCGCATCTCGAAGTTCGAGACCCTGCTGGAAGACGCCTTCGACCTGGAGACCGTGGGCCGCTTCGTGGTCGGCCGCGCCTGGCGCTCCGCCTCGGACGCGGAGCGCGAACGGTTCCTCGACCTGTTCAAGGACTTCAACGTCTTCAACTGGGGCAGCCGGTTCGATGAGTACGGCGGCCAGGCGCTCCAGGTCACCAATGTGGTCCCGGACGACGACAAGGGCTATTTCATCGAGACCCGGATCGGCAACCAGGACGGCAAGCCGTTCCTGGTCACGTGGCGGGTGCGCAAACGCGAGGGCGGCCTGCGCATCGTCGACATCTCGGTCGAGGGCATCTGGATGTCGCAGACCTGGCGCTCGGAGTACGCCTCGGTGCTGAAGGAAAAGGGCAGCCTGACCGGCCTCAACGAGACCCTGGAGCAGCGCGTCGCCGAACTGCGCGAGAAGACCGAGCTGTAGCGCGGATCGCGCGCGACCGCCCCCTCCGGCGTCCCCTCCGGCGTCCCGAACGGGCCACCGGAGACCCGGCACGGCTTCGGTTGATTCGCCCTGTCGACCGGCCCATCTTGAGGGAGGACGGCGGGCGGCATGCCCGGCCGCGCCCGCCGGACACCACACCCGGACGCCACACCCGGACACCACACCCGGGGCGTCGTGCCTGTCCGTGCCGGGCGCGCACCGGAGGGAAGGGGCCATGGCTGGAAACGCGAGTGGACACCCCGACAGCGACCGCACCGATATGAACAAGACCAGCCTCCTGCGCCTGGGTCTGTTCGGCTCCATCGCGCTTCTGATCGCCTCCACCTTGCCGCCGGATCTGATGGTGGCATCGCTCAGCTCTCTGCTCTGGATCGGGGCGCTGGTCTCGGCGCTGGTGGCCGGATTCCTGGGCGAGCCGGTGCGGGTGCCGCATCTGACCCGCTGGGACGAGGCCGCGATCCTGATGGCCATCAGCCTGTTCCTGGGCTTCTTCATCGACCAACAGGCCATGCTGGAACAGGTCGAGCGCATGCGGGGTTAGCGCGGATCGCGATCAATCGGAAACACGGCGTGGTTCGGATTGATCGCGTGAATCCGCGCGACCTATATGATTGGTTCATCACGGAATTCCGGGGAAGGCGGCGCGGATCTTGAGGAAGAAGTAGGCGTCATCGCGGAAGCCGTAGGCCATCCGCTTGATGACCTTGA
>NZ_JACIGI010000012.1 GCF_014197795.1 Roseospira goensis | reverse complement strand
AGGACATGGGGCCTCCCACTTGATGCAAGGGAGTCCCCTACAGAATCCATTTCAAGCTCGACCGCTACCCCGATTTCTCAAATGCGATTCCCTTGCGCGCTCGCGGCCGCCGGCGCCCGGCGCTGTCGGCGTGCCGTCACCGCCTCTTGCCGGGCCGCCCCCCCTTGGCTATGGTCCGCCCACCATGACGGACGCCGCCTTTCCGCACCGCCATCTCCTTGGGATCCAGGGGTTGCATCCCCCGGAAATCCAGCATCTTTTGGACCTGGCGGACGGTCAGGTCGACCGCTGCCGCGGCCTCGACAAGGCCAGCGACGGCATGGCCGGCCGCACCGTCATCAACCTGTTCTTCGAGAACTCGACCCGCACCCGCACCTCGTTCGAGCTGGCCGCCAAGCGCCAGGGCGCCGAGGTCATCAACATGCAGGTCTCGACCAGCTCGGTCGCCAAGGGCGAAACGCTGATCGACACTGCGGTGACCCTGAACGCCATGCACCCCGACGTGCTGGTGGTGCGTCACCCCGAGTCGGGGGCGGTCAAGCTGCTGGCCGAGAAGGTGAACTGCGCCGTCGTCAACGGCGGCGACGGCAGCCACGAGCACCCCACCCAGGCCCTGCTGGACGCACTCACCATCCGCCGCCGCCGCGGCCGGCTGGACGGCCTGCGCGTCGCCATCTGCGGCGACGTGCTGCACAGCCGCGTGGCGCGCTCCAACATCATCCTGCTGACCACCATGGGCGCCCAGGTCCGCCTGATCGGCCCCAACACGCTGGTGCCCGCCTCCTTCGCCGCCATGGGCGTGGAGGTGTTCACCAACATGCGCGAGGGCCTGAGCGATTGCGACATCGTCATGATGCTGCGGCTCCAGACCGAACGCATGCGCGGCAACTTCATCCCCTCGGTGCGGGAGTACTTCCGGTTCTACGGCCTCGATCGCGACAAGCTGGCGCGCGCCCGGCCGGACGCCCTCATCATGCACCCCGGGCCGATGAACCGCGGTGTCGAGATCGACTCCGACGTCGCCGACGATTTCGAGCGCAGCGTGATCCGCGAACAGGTCGAAATGGGCGTGGCCGTGCGCATGGCGGTGCTGCGATTGCTGGCAAACAACCTCGACAACGCGCGCCGCAACCAGCCGTTCGCCGGCACGGGAGGGGCGTGATGGCGATCGACACCCCCGGCCGCGTCGCCTACGTCAACGCCCGCCTGCTGGATCCCGCCAGCGGCCTGGATGCCCCGGGCGGCCTGCTGACCGAAGGCGAGCACATCGTGCACTTCGCCCCCGGCCTGTTCCTGGACCGCCCGCCGGTGGGCGCGACGGTGATCGACTGCGGCGGGGCCTGCCTCGCCCCGGGCCTGGTGGACATGCGCACCCAGTTGCGCGAACCGGGTCAGGAGCACAAGGAGAGCTTCAAGAGCGCCGGGCGCGCCGCGGTGGCCGGCGGGGTCACGTCGATGGTGGGGCTGCCCAACACCCACCCGGTGATCGACGACGAGGCCGCGGTGGAGTTCGTGGCCCGGCGCGCGCGCCTGATCGGGCTCGCCAAGGTGTTCACCTACGCCGCCGCGACCAAGGGGCTGGACGGTCGCGAACTGGCCGAGATCGGCCTGTTGCGTCAGGCCGGCGCGCTGGCGTTCACCGACGGCGTGCAGGCCATCGCCGATGCCCAGGTGATGCGGCGCCTGCTGGCCTACGCCGCCAGCCACGACCTGCTGGTGATCCAGCACCCGGAAGAGCCGTCGCTCGCCACCGGCGTCATGAACGCCGGCGAGATGGCGACTCGCCTCGGCCTCTCCGGAACGCCCCGCGAGGCCGAGATCATCCTGCTGGAGCGCGACATGCGTCTGGTCGCCATGACCGGCGCGCGCTATCACGCCGCCCACGTCAGCACGGCCGAGAGTGTCGAGATCATCCGCAAGGCCAAGGCCCAGGGCCTGCGCGTCACCTGCGACACGGCGCCGTTCTACTTCGCGCTCAACGAGTTGGAAGTGGGCGACTACCGCACCTTCGCCAAGCTGTCGCCGCCGCTGCGCTCGGAGGCGGACCGCCAGGCCATCGTCGCCGGTCTGGCCGACGGCACCATCGACGCCGTCGCCTCCGACCACTGTCCGCAGGACCAGGACACCAAGCGGCAGCCGTTCAACCTGGCGGAGTTCGGCGGCATCGGCCTGGAGACGCTGCTGGCGGTCACCCTCAAGCTGGCGCACGCCGGCCACATGACGCTGCTGGACGCGCTCGATCTCCTGACCCGCGCCCCGGCGGACCTGCTGGGACTGGACGCCGGCCGGCTGCGCACCGGTGCCCCGGCCGATCTGGTGATCTTCGATCCGGACAAGCCATGGAAGGTGGTCGCCGACACCATGCGGTCGAAGTCGAAGAACTCGCCGTTCGACGGCCACCTGGTGCAGGGCAAGGTCATCCGCACCGTCGTCGACGGCCGCACCGTGTTCCCCGAAGGCACGCTCTGAGCCATGGTGGATATGGCGTTCCTGTCGGCCCTGGGACTGACCGCCGTCGCAGGCTACCTGCTCGGCGCGGTCCCGTTCGGGCTGGTGCTGACGCGGCTGGCGGGGCTGGGTGATATCCGCACCATCGGCTCGGGTAACATCGGCGCCACCAACGTGCTGCGCACCGGCCGCAAGGATCTGGCCCTCGCCACCCTGCTGCTGGACTCCGGCAAGGGCGCCATCGCCGCCCTGGGGGCGCGGGCGCTGGCGGGCTGGGACGGCGTGGACCCCGCGCTGCCGGTGGTCGCCGGCGTGGCCGCGGTGATCGGCCACAACTACCCCGTCTGGTTGCGGTTCAAGGGCGGCAAGGGAGTGGCCACGACGCTGGGCGTAATCCTGGCGACGGCCTGGCCCGTGGGCGCCCTGGCCTGCCTGACGTGGCTGGCGATGGCGGCCGCGTTCCGCTACTCGTCGCTGGCGGCGCTGACCGCGCTCACCCTGGCGCCGGTCTACGCCGTGCCGCTGGCCGCGCCGGTCCACGTCGCCGGCTTCGCCCTGCTGGGCCTGCTGGCGTGGTGGCGCCACCGGGACAACGTGCGCCGCCTGCGCGCCGGCACGGAAACCAAGATCGGCCAGAAGAAGGCCGACGCGGGTTGAGAGCGCGGCGCCCTCCGGCACGCGGGACCGGACGGCCGGGTGTCAGTTTCACTTGACATGACTTACGAAATCTTCATCGGGCCGTTAAGCGCCCGTTAGCTCGTCTGTGGCATCTTGGAATCATCGAAGGCGGCACTCCACGGTCGCCTCCGATCCTCCAAGAGGCAGAGCCAAGACGCAGAGCACATCACCCCGAGCATCCTATCTCGAGCACCGTTCGCGTTCGAAATCCAGCCACCCCCTCCTCCAGGGTCCTCCGCCTCAGCCACGGAACGGCCCGCCAGCATCCCCCGCGAGCCGCGCGCCTCAGCCACGCTCGGACCGCTCCAGAGATGACAGCGACACCCGCCGTGCCCCCCGCCCGGCGGGTGTTGCCGTTCTGGGCCACGCCCCGCCCCGGCAGGCGCGCCCGCCATGGACACCCCCGCCATGGACACCCTCGCCATGCGCATCCGGTGCATGACAAAGACGTCATGCCCCGGCAAAGCCGCCGACAGGGGCGGCGTGGCATACAGGACTCATCGGGAACGGAGCTCCACGGCCGAACCCGATCCGCCTCGGAAGCCAGACACCATATCCTCTCGGACTCCAGCCTCCTCCTCTCCGATCCCGGGAGTCATGCTTCAGCCCCATGGCCCCCGCTCCTCTCGAAAAAGGCCGGCGACACCCTCAGCCAGTGTCGCCGGCCTTTTCGCGTGCGGTGGCGTGCACCCTCGGCCGTGACGCGCTGCTACGGCTCACGAGGCGCGCTGGCCGAACAGCACCTTGCGGGCCGCGTCGCTGGTCGGGCTGTGATCCTTTTTCCACTCCTCGCCGACCCGGCGGCCCTTCTCGACCGTCGGCCGCGCCGCGATGTCATGGAACCAGCGCTTCAGGTGCGGGAAGTCCTCCAGGTCCTGGCCCTGGCGTTCGTAGGGCACCACCCACGGCCAGGCGGCGATATCGGCGATGGTGTAGTCCGCGCCGGCCAGGTACGGCACCTGGTCCAGGCGCGTGTTCATGACCCCGTAGAGGCGGTTGACCTCGTTGGTGTAGCGCTCGATGGCATAGGGCACCTGTTCGGGCGCGTACTGGCGGAAGTGGTGCGCCTGCCCGGCCATCGGCCCGAGGCCGCCCATCTGCCAGAACAGCCACTCGTTCACGCGCACCCGGCCGCGCAGGTCGGTGGGCAGGAAACGGCCATGCTTCTCGGCCAGGTAGGTCAGGATGGCCCCGGACTCGAAGACGCTCAGCGGCGCGCCGCCGTCCGCCGGTTCGGTGTCGATGATGGCCGGCATGCGGTTGTTGGGCGCGATGGCCAGGAAGTCCGGCTTGAACTGATCGCCCTGGGTGATGTTGACGGGATGCACGGTGTAGGGCACGCCCAGCTCTTCCAGCAGGATGGTGACCTTGTGGCCGTTCGGCGTGGGCCAGAAGTACAAGTCGATCATCGGGGGCCTCCAGGGGCGGTGATGCGGGGATAGGGAGTTCTGGACCGGTCGATCCGCTACGGCCCATGTGGGGACGCGGCCAACACAGGCAAGGGCTACGCCCCCACGCCCCCCGGCCCGTCCAGGGTGTGGACCGTCACACCGGGGCAGACCGCGCGGGCGATGTCGCACAGGTGGCGGTGATGCGTCAGGTAGATCACCTGTCCCACCGCGGCCATGCCGGCGAACAGGCGGAACGCCTCCTCGGCCCGGAAATCGTCGAAGGTCTCCATGATATCGTCGGCGATGAACGGCACCGGCGGCCGCCGCGCCGCGATCTCGTGGTAGCCGGCCACCCTGAGCGCCAGGTAGAGCTGGAACCGTGTGCCCTTGGACAGCGCCGAGACCAGCTTGGAGCCCCCGCCGGCCTCCAGGGCGATCAGCACTTCACCCGCGCCGTCGCGCTCGGGCCGGGTCGACAGGCCGGCGTAGGCATCGCGGCTGATGGTGCGGAAGGCCGCACCGGCGCGTGCCAGCATGGCCGAGCGGTGGCGCTCCCGGTACAGGGTCAACGCCTGGGTCGCCGCCGCGATCCCCAGACGCAGGCGCAGATGCCGCAGCGCCTGGTCCTCGATCTCCAGCAGGAGGGTGCGGCGCCGCGCCTCCAGACGCGCCACGGCATCGTCGCCGTGCACCGCCGCCACCGCGTCCTCGGCGGCCTTGACCGCCGCGTACAGCTCGCGCACCCGGGGCTCCAGGTCCGCCAGACGGGCCGTCAGGTCCGCCGCCTCGCGCTCCAGCGCCGCCGCATCGGCGTCCGCCAGCGCGGCCTCCGCCGCCGCTGGGTCGGGTGCCCGCAGCGTCTTCATCAGGGCGGCTTCGGCCTCGGCACCCCGCGCCCGCAGGGCATCGCGCGCCGATACCCGGCGCAGTCCCCGGGCCACCTCGGTCAGGGTGTCGACCCCGAACAGCGCCGTCATCGCCCCGGCCCGCGTCGCATGGGCCGTCAGCGCCTCGGCCACGGCGGTCCGCTCCTCCCGCGCCTGGGTCAGGTCGGTGCGGCGACGCTCGCGGTGCGCCGCGGCCGTCCGGGCCGCCTGCACCCGCGCCCGCGCCGCGTCGGCGGCCTCCAGCGGCCGGTCGGGATCCACGGTCGCGCCGATCTCGGCCAGGAGCGCGCCGAGCGCCGCCGCATAGGCGTGCTGGTCGCGCTCCATGGCGCGGATGCGGTGATCGAGGTCGTCGCGCTCCCGCAGGGCCGCCCGCAGGTCTTCCAGGTCCGTCAGCACCTGGGCCACCGCCGCCGGATCTGGTGGGGCGCCGTCCGCCCCCAGCCAGCAGCCGCCCAGGGCCGCCGCCCAGGCGTCGCGCCACGCCGCTTCGGCCTGTTCGGCCTCAGCGCGCGCCCGGCTGCGCTCGGCGGCCTCCCGACGCGCCGCCGTCAGCGCCGTGCGCGCCGCTTCGCGACGGGTCTCGGTCTCACGGTGCCGGGTCAACGCCCCCTCGGCGGTCTCGAGCAGCGCGGCCAGGGGCGCATCGGCCGGCACCGGCAGGCCCGCCGCCGCCATCGCCGCCCCCAGCCGCGCGCGCGCCCGGCGGTCATCGTCCAGCGCCCCCGTCAGGTCCTGCGCCTTCGCCCGCAGCGCCGCGCGTCCCTGGAGCGCCGCCGTGCGCCGGGCCAGCCAGTCCGCCAGCGTGTCCGGATCCCCGTCCTCCGGCAGGCCGAGCGCCCGCAGCGCCGCCGCGATCTCGTCCCGCACCGCCCGGGCCTGGGCCTGGGCCGCCGCGTGAGCCGCCCGCGCCTGCTCCAGGTCCGCTTCGATGACGGCGCGCGCCTGGGCAGCCTCGCGCAGCCGGGCCACCGTGGTGGCCTGCGTCAGGCGCGCGGCGGTCACGCTGTCGTCGGCGTCGAGGGCGACGGCGAAGGCATCGGCCGTGGCGGCATCGAGCGCGGCCCGATGGGTCCGCCACGCCGCATCACGCGCCGCCCGCCGGGCCGCCGCCGCCGCGTCGTCCGGAACCCCGGTCGCGGTGCGGATGGCCTCGATCTCCGCCGTCCGACGCGCCCGCTCGGTGGTGAGGCGCGCCACCTCCCGCGCCTGCGCCGCCACGGCGGCGTCGGCGTCGGCCAACGCGGTGCGCCAGGCGGCGACACGGGCCGCGGCGGGCACCGCCAGCGCCGCCAGAGCGTCGGCGTCGCCGCTCCATGGGGCCAGGGCGGCCAGGGCGTCGTCCAGATCGCCGGCCAGCCGGTCCCGCTCCGCCGATGCCAGCCGCGCGCGGGTCGCCGCGTCGTCCCCGCGCAGGGTGCGCACCGTCGCCCCCAGGGCCTGCCAGGCGGTGGCGGCCGCGCCGCCGACGTCCGGATCGGCCGCGTCGTCCGCCGCGACCGAGCCGCCGACGACGCGTTGCATCGCCGCCTCGGCCGCGCGCAGATGATCGGCCGCGCGCGCCGCCTCCCGCCGCGCCGACTCGCCCTGCGCCACGATCCCGGAGCGGCGGGCGATCAGGTCCCGCAGGGTGCCCACGGTCGAGGCCGGCAGCAGCAGGTCCCGCGCGTCGGACTCCCGGGGGCGCTCCAGGCGGTCCAGCAGGGCGGCAATGCGGGCCTCCTGGTCGCGCCGTTCGGCGCGGCGGCGGGGCAGATCGCGGACGGCGGTGCGGTACGCGGCCTCGGCGTCCTCGCCCAGCCGATCCAGCCGGTCGCCGATCGCCAGCGCCGCCGCGTCGACGTCCAGGCCGTCCAGTTCCGCCTCCAGCGCCGCGATCCGATGGGCGAGCCCGTCGCGACGGGTGGCCAGACGGGCCCCCTCCTCCATCAGCGGACCGATGACGTCGTGCCAGTCCGGCGGCGGCTCGGGCAGGTCGTCGAGCGCCGCAAGATCGGCCTGCACCCGGCGCAGGTCCGCCCGACGCTCCAGGCCGGCGGCCAGGCGCTCCACCGCCTTCTGGCGCGTCTTGGCGTCGGTCAGGTCGGCCAGCGCCGCCTCGTAGCCGGCCCGGGCCTCGTCGCGCTCCCGCACCCGGCGGGCATACTCCGACGCCTGCACGTCGAGGGCCTTGCGCTCGGCCTCCAGGGCCTCCAGCGCGCGCCTGGCCTCGGCCAGATCGGTCTTGTGGGCGCGCTTGCGGTGGAACCGGTCGGCCTCCTGCCCCAGATCGTCGAGGACGCGGCTGAGGCCGGACAGGCCGGCGCTGGCCGCGAACAGCAACTGGCCCAGGTCGCCCCGGCTGTTCAGGATGTCCTCGCCGCCCTGCTCCAGGGTGTCGTCGTCGAGCGAAAACATGGTCCGGTAGGCGTCGCGGTCGATGCCCCCCAGGGCCACCCCGAGCGCGGTCTCGCCCACCGGCTGGCCGTGGCCGTCGCGCAGGCTGCCCTGGCGCGCCTTGATCCGCGTGAACGCCCGTTCCTGGCCGTTCCACTCCAGCAGCGCGCCGACCTCCATGGCCTTGTAGTCGTGCCGGAAGCCGTAGGGGCTCTGGTGGTGGATGCCATACAGCAGGTCGAGGAATCCGGCCAGGGCGGTGGACTTGCCGGCCTCGTTGGGGCCGTAGACGACATGCAGGTCGGGGCCGTCGCCGGCCGGGCCGAAGTCGAGCGCATGATCGGTGAACGTCCCGTAGCGGGTCAGGTCGAGCCGGCGCAGCCGCATCAGGCGCCCTCCCCGCCGTCGCGGGTGCCGGCGTGCAGGCGGGCCAGCACGTCCTCCGTCCCCTCCGCGATCAGCCGGTCGACCAGGGCCGCGAAGGCCGCCTCGTCGGCCCCCAGCGCGGCCCGGATGTCGCGCGGAAGCTGGCCCCGCAGTTCTGCGGCGAGCCGCTCGGCCTCGGCCCGGTAGCCGTCGGAGGGCGTGACCTCATCGGCGATCAGCCCGCGCAGCTCGGCCACCGGATCGGTGTCGTCGCCGGTCGCGGCGGCGCGCGGGGCGTGGGCAGCACACTCCACCGTCTCCACCCAGGTCTGGCCCACCCGCTCGGCGCAGGCCCGGGCCTCGGCCAGCAGCAGGTCCGTGTCCACCCGCAGGCGCCAGGCCAGCGGGGTCGCACCCGCGATCGCCAGCCGGACCACCAGATGGTCGGACGCGGCCGCCGCCCGCGCCGCCGCCAGCGCGTCGGCCAGCGTCGCCACCACGTCGGCCCAGTCGTCGCGGCCGTCCGCCGCCACCGGCACGCGGGCGAACTCGGCCACGCTGACCCGGCGCGCCTCCAGGGTCACCGTGCCGTCGCCGGCCAGCGTGGCCAGGGTCACGGTCTTGAGACCGGCCTCGTTGATGTCGCGGCCCTGGGGCTGGCCCGGCATGACCACGGCGGGACGGGCCGGGTGGTGCACTGTGCGTGTGTGCACGTGGCCCAGGCCCCAGTAGTCGAACCCCGTCGCCACCAGGTCGGCCACCGCACAGGGCGCATAGGTGTCGTGCCCGGCGGCGCCGCCCAGGCTGGTGTGCAGCAGGCCGATGTTGAGCGCGTCCGCCACCGCCGGCCGGAACTTCGGCAGCAGGCTGTCCGGCGCCTGGGGGCGGGCGAAGCTGATGCCGTGCACCGCGACGTCGCGACCGTCGGCGGCCCCGGGGAGCCTGTGGGCCTCGGCGCTGCCGCGGAACACGGTCACGCCGTCGGGCAGCACCAACTCCCGCGTGATCCGCGACTCGGCGTCATGGTTGCCGCGCACGATGAAGCTGCGGATGCCGGCCTCGTCCAGGCGGGCGAGCTGGCCGGCCAGGAAGGCCGCCGTCTTCATCGAGGTCTGGGCGCCGTCGTAGAGATCCCCGACGATGAAGAGCGCGTCCACCCGCTCCTCGAGGCACAGGTCCACGGTCCGGGCGAAGGCGGTGCGGGTGGCGGTGCCAATCATCTCGGCCAGATCCGGATCGCGCAGCGCCAGCGAGCGCAGCGGCGAGTCCAGGTGAATATCGGCCGTATGCACGAAGCGGAAGGGCATGGTGTCGTCCTACCCGACCTGCGCGCGGCGTCAAGGGGCTGCGCCGATCCGGGTTTCGGTATCTGGCCCCCCGCGCCCGGGGACGCTATAACCGGGCCGCACAGCCGCCGCGATCAAGCCCGCACCCCCGAGACCCCGCCACCACGACAGGGAGAGCCCCATGCCGCAGACCCATCGCTCCACCGCCGCCGGGCTGAGCCGGCGTGCCCTCGGTGCCGCCGTCGCCGCCGGCGTCGGCCTCGCCGCCCTGGGCGCCCCGGCGCTGGCCGCCGACGATCCGCTCAAGGTCGGATTCATCTACGTCGGCCCGGTCGGCGACTTCGGCTGGTCCTACCAGCACGACCAGGGCCGCCAGGCGATCGAGGCCGAGTTCGGCGACCGGGTCGAGACCACCTACGTCGAGAGCGTGCCCGAGGGCGCCGACGCCGAGCGCGTGTTGACCCAGCTCGCCGCCGGCGGCCACGACCTGATCTTCGCCACCTCGTTCGGCTTCATGAACGCGACCCTGAAGGTGGCGCGGCGCTACCCCGACGTCGTGTTCGAGCATGCCACCGGGTACAAGCGCGCCGACAACGTCTCGACCTACGCGGCCCGGTTCTACGAGGGCCGCTACGTCATCGGCGTGATCGCCGGCCTGATGACCGAGACCGACACCATCGGCTACGTCGGCGCGGTGCCGATCCCCGAGGTGGTGCGCGGCATCAACGCCTTCACGCAGGGCCTGCGCTCCGTGAACCCGGACGCCACCGTCAAGGTCATCTGGGTCAACTCCTGGTACGACCCGGGCAAGGAACGCGAGGCCGCCGAGACCCTGGTGGCCCAGGGCGCCGACATCCTGACCCAGCACACCGACAGTCCGGCGCCGGTGCAGGTGGCGGCCGAGAAAGGCATCTACGCCTTCGGCCAGGCCACCGACATGCGCCAGTTCGGCCCCGACGCCCACCTGACCGCCATCGTCGACGACTGGAGCGGCTACTACGTCGCGCGCACCCGCGCCGTGATGGAGGGCACCTGGGAGAGCACCGATACCTGGGGCGGCCTGGCCAGCGGCATGGTCGCGATCTCCGACTACAACGACGCGCTCCCGGCCGACGTGATCGAGGCCGCCGAGGCCGCCCGCACGGCGATCGAGGCGGGCGAGCTGCACCCCCTGGCCGGCCCGCTGAAGAACCAGGCCGGCGAGGTCATGATCCCGGAGGGCGAGGCGCCCAGCGACGAGCAGCTTCTGTCCATGGACTGGTTCGTCGAGGGTGTGCAGGGCCAGGTGCCGAAGTGATCGCCGACCGTACCGTCGCGGGGCCGCCGTGCGGCGGCCCCATCCACGCTTGAGTTCCGATGGCCCGAGCCTTCCTCCCCGGCGTCCGGTTGCCGCGCCTGCGGGTCCTGAAATGGAACCGTCGCCTGCGAACGCTGCTGGTCGTGGCCGCCAGCCTGTCCGGGGTCTGGGGGCTGCGCCAGGCCGAGATCTTCTACCCGGTGGCCCAGCCCTATCAGCGGGCCCTGTACACCCACTGGACCGACGCCGACGGCGACTGCCAGGACACCCGCCAGGAGGTCCTGATCCGCGACAGCGTGGCGCGGGTGCGGCTGTCGCCCGACGGCTGCCGGGTGGTCGCCGGCCGCTGGATCGACCCCTATTCCGGCCAGGTGTTCACCGACCCGTCGGATCTGGATATCGACCACCTGGTGCCGCTGGCCGAGGCGCACCGCTCTGGCGCCGATACCTGGGGCGCGGGCCGACGCGCCGCCTACGCCAACGACCTGTCCTCGCCCCTGACCCTGGTGGCGACGGCCGCCGGGCAGAACCGGTCCAAGGCCGACGGCGACCCGCTGGCCTGGTTGCCGGGCGATCCCACGCGCTGGTGTGCCTACGTGGGCGCCTGGGTCGTGGTCAAGGACCGCTGGGACCTGGACCGGGACCTTCTGGAGGCGTGGTGGACCGACGGCCTGCTGACGCTCTGCCGCTGGCTGCCGCCGGCGCGATGACCCGAAACAGGCGCGGCCCCACGCCGGAGCGTGGGGCCAAGATCTGAATCCAAGGCCCCACGCCGGTGCGTGGGGCCCAGATCTGGACACAAGTCTGGACACAAGGCCCCACTCTCCGGCGTGGGGCCAAAGTCGTGACGTCGCCTTACGTCAGGCTCTCGCACAGCGCCTTGATGCGGGCGCAAGCCTTCTCCAGGTTCTCGGTCGAGGTGGCGTAGGAAATGCGGAAGTACGGCGATAGGCCGAACGCCTCGCCCTGCACCGCCGCCACGTTCTGCAGCTCCAGCAGGGCGGTGACGAAATCGCCGTCGCTCTCGATCTTGCGGCCGTCCGGCGCGGTCTTGCCGATCACGCCCGCACACGAGGGGTAGACGTAGAACGCCCCCTCCGGCGTGCGGCAGCTCAGGCCCGGGCAGTCGTTCAGCAGCCCCACGACCCGGTCGCGGCGCTGCTTGAACACGGCGTTGCGCTCGGCGATGAAGTCCTGCGGTCCGGTCAGCGCCTCCAGCGCCGCCGCCTGACTGATCGAGGCGGTGTGGGTGCTGCTCTGCGACTGGATCTTGTTCATCGCCTTGATCAGCTCGACCGGACCGCCGGCGTAGCCGACGCGCCACCCGGTCATCGAATAGGCTTTGGAGACCCCGTTGCAGGTCAGCGTCCGGTCCATCAGGCCGGGCTCCACCTGGGCCGGGGTGGCGAACACGAAATCGTCGTAGACTAGGTGTTCGTACATATCGTCGGTCATGACCCAGACGTGCGGATGCTGCATCAGCACATCGGTCAGCGCCTTCAACTCGTCCGCGGTGTAGGCCGCGCCGGTCGGGTTGTTGGGCGAGTTCAGGATCACCCACTTGGTCTTGGGCGTGATCGCCGCCGCCAGGTCGGCGGCGCGCATCTTGAACCCGGTCTCTTCCGGGCAGGCGACGATCACCGGCGTGCCGCCGGCCAGCAGCACGATGTCCGGATAGCTGACCCAGTACGGCGCCGGGATGATGACCTCGTCGCCCGGCTCGACGGTCGCCATGATGGCGTTGTACAGCACCTGCTTGCCGCCGCAGCCGACGGTGATCTGCTCCGGCGTATAGGTCAGGCCGTTGTCGCGCTGGAACTTCTCCACGATCGCCTTGCGCAGCGCCATGGTGCCGGCCACCGGCGTGTACTTGGTGTCGCCCCGGTCCATGGCGGCCTTGGCGGCGGCCTTGATGCTGTCCGGGGTGTCGAAGTCGGGTTCGCCGGCGCCCAGGCCGATCACGTCCTGACCGGCGGCGCGCAGCTCGTTGGCCTTGGTGGTGACGGCGATGGTCGGCGACGGCTTGATGGCGGACAGACGCGCGGCGAGGATCGACATGGGGGCAGGCCTTCCGGATGGGAGGTCGAGGGACAGGGGGTCGCGGCGGCGACCGGCCGGCACGGTATACGCAGCCGCGCGGGCCTGCAAGGCGGTGAGGGTGGACCTCAGACCTCGAACGGGGCGACGGTGTGGCCGTGGTTCATCGGACCGTGGCCGTGGCCCAGGCCCGGGGCGGTCGCCATGGCGCGGCGCACGTAGGCCCGGGCGCGCGCGACGGCCTCCGACAACGGCCGGCCCTGGGCCAGGCCGCAGGCAATCGCGGAGGCCAGGGTGCACCCGGTGCCGTGGGTGGCGGTGGTGTCGATGCGCGGGCTGTCGAACCAGGTCACGCCGTCGGGCGTCACCAGCAGGTCGGTGACGGTCTCGCCCGGCAGGTGGCCGCCCTTCATGAGGACAGCGCGCGGGCCGCGCGCCAGCAGGTCGCCGGCGACGCTCTCCATGTCGGCCACCGAGCCGATGGACCGTCCGGACAGAACCTCGGCCTCGGGGATGTTCGGAGTCAGGATGTGGGCCAACGGCACCAGCGCCTCGCGCAGGGCGCTTTCGGCCGCCGATTCCAGGAGGGGGTGTCCGCCCTTGGCGACCATCACCGGGTCGACGACCAGGGGCACACCGCCGCCGTGGCGGCTCAACGTGTCGGCCACCGCCGCGATCAGCTCGCCCGAGCCCATCATGCCGGTCTTCAGCGCATCGGCGCCGATATCCGCCAGCACCAGCGTGATCTGTTGGATCACGAAGTCGACGGGCACCGGGTGCACGCCGAACACGCCATGCGTGTTCTGGGCGGTCAGAGCGGTGATGGCGGTGGCGGCATAGCCGCCGAGCGCGGTGACGGTCTTGATGTCGGCCTGAATCCCCGCCCCGCCGCCGGAATCGGATCCAGCGACGATCAGAACACGCCCGGTCATGGACCGCTCACCTCCCCCACCTTAGCTACTGGACAGCGCTGTCTCGTCGACTTTCCTGCGTCGGCATCCCTGCGGCGTGTCCGCATGGCTCCGACAGACCGCCCCTGGGATCACGGTCGCCGACAGGGACTCTGTCACAGACGGATCTATGTCACAGATACGACGCGCCGGCCGGTTCGGCGCCGCGATCCGGCCGGCGGTCTTCCTTACGTCACCCCGTGCGGGCGCGGTCAGGCCGCGCTGCCGTCACCGCCGGCCTGCTGCTGGCGCGCGATCTCCGCGTGGACCTCGGCCATGTCCACGCCCTTGCCCTGGGTGACGACGCTTTCCAGGTCGCTCTCCGGCAGGGCGCCGGCCTGGTTGAACAGCACCACGCGGTCGCGCAGGATCGCAACCGTCGGAATGGAGCGCACACCGAAGCTCTGCGCCAACTCCATTTCGGCCTCGACGTCCACCTTAGCGAAGGTGACATCCGGGTGCTGCTCGCTGACCTTCTCGAAAGTGGGTCCGAAGGTCTTGCAGGGCTCGCACCAGTCCGCCCAGAAGTCGACCACGACCATGTTGTCGGGCTTGATGACGTCTTCCAGGTTGTCCTTGGTCAGGGTGACGGTCGCCACGGGACCCTCCTTTCCAGGTTGCATGTACCAGCTTGCATCGGCAGGCGGCGAAAACAGGGCGGGGCGGACCGCGCCTGGACCCGGCGGCCCGCCCCGAAACTGTTGCCGTCAACGTGAAGGCTTGGCCGCCGCGATGCAACCCCCGGCCCGGAAAAAAGGGAACCAAGCGGGCGGCCCCGCCCGCCGGTGGTCCCGGTCCGGCGGATCTCAGGCAGGCGCGGCGGCACCCTCGATCGCCTGCACAATCGCGGCGACCACGTCGCCAACCAGACCGTCGTCCTCACCCTCGGCCATGACCCGGATCACCGGTTCGGTGCCGGACTTGCGGATCAGAACGCGGCCGTGTCCGTTGAAGCGCGCCTCGCCGGCGTCGATGGCGGCCTTGACCGCGGCCTGCTCCAGCACGGCGGCCGGATCCGTTCCCGCCGCCATGCGCACGTTGCGCAGCACCTGCGGCAGCGGGTCGAACACGCGCAGCACCTCGCTGGCCGGCCGGCCGGCGTGCACCAGCGCCGCCAGCACCTGGAGGGCCGCCGCCAGGCCGTCTCCCGTGGTGCCCAGATCCGACATGACGATATGGCCGGACTGCTCGCCGCCCAGGTTGCAGCCGTCCGCGCGCATGCGCTCGACCACATAGCGATCGCCCACCGGCGTGCGCGTCAGCGTCAGCCCAAGCCCCTGGATGTAGTGTTCCAGGCCGAGGTTGGACATCACCGTTGCGACGATGCCGCCGCCGGCAAGCCGATCCTGGTCGCGCCACGCCCGGGCGACCACGCCGAGCACCTGATCGCCGTCGACCAGGGCGCCCTGGTCGTTGGCCAGCACCACGCGGTCGGCATCGCCGTCCAGTGCAATACCCAGGTCAGCCCGGTGGCTGATGACCGCCGCCCGCATGGCCTCGGTGGCCAGCGAACCACAGCCCGCGTTGATGTTGAAGCCGTCCGGCTCGATGCCCAGCGGGATGACCTCGGCCCCCAGTTCCCACAGCACCCGGGGAGCCACTTTGTAGGCGGCCCCATGGGCGCAATCGAGCACGATGCGCAGGCCGTCCAGGCGCAGGCCGCGCGGGAACGTGCCCTTGACGGCCTCGATGTAGCGCCCGCCGGCGTCGTCCAGGCGACGCGCCCGGCCCAGGTCGCGCGGCCCCACCCGGCGCGTATCCAGCCCGTTGCCGAGCAGGTGCTCGACCTCCGCTTCGGTCGCATCGGACAGCTTGAAGCCGTCCGGCCCGAACAGCTTGATGCCGTTGTCCTCGAACGGATTGTGCGAGGCCGAGATCATGACCCCCAAATCGGCCCGCAGCGAGCGCGTCAGCATCGCCACCGCCGGCGTCGGCAGCGGCCCGAGCAGCACCACATCCATGCCCACCGCGGTGAAGCCGGCGGTCAGCGCGGGTTCCAGCATATAGCCGGACAGCCGCGTGTCCTTGCCGATCACGACGGTGTGGCGATGGTCGCCGTGGGTGAAATAGGCACCCGCCGCCATACCAAGGCGCAAGGCCAGATCGGCGGTCATGGGCGGCGTGTTGGCGGTGCCGCGCACACCGTCGGTGCCAAACAACGTGCGTGTCATGTCGCTCGGTCCGCTTGGGGGAGTGGGGAGAGGATGACAAGGCGAGGCCCAGGCCCCCTTGGTCCGGTCTTATCCGGGCCGCGCCGGGCCATCAAGGGGAATGTCCAAACCCGGACACGTGTGGTAAGACGCGCTCGCCTCGGTTCCCGACCCCGCGCCGACACGGGTCGTGGCCGTCCCCCGCGATCAGAAGAGCACCATGCCCAAACGCACCGACATCCGCTCCATCCTGGTGATCGGCGCCGGTCCTATCGTGATCGGACAGGCCGTCGAGTTCGACTACTCCGGCGCCCAGGCCTGCAAGGCCCTGCGCTCCGAAGGCTACCGGGTCATTCTGGTGAACTCCAACCCGGCCACCATCATGACCGACCCGGACGCGGCCGATGCCACCTACATCGAGCCCATCACCGCCGATATCGTCGCGCGCATCATCGCCAAGGAACGCCCCGACGCGCTGCTGCCCACGATGGGCGGCCAGACCGGCCTCAACACCGCCATCGAACTGGCGGACCAGGGGGTTCTGGAGCGCTACGGCGTGGAGATGATCGGCGCGCGGCGCGACGTGATCGCCAAGGCCGAGGACCGCCTCCAGTTCCGCGAGGCCATGGACGCCATCGGCCTGGAGAGCCCGCGCAGCCAGCTCGTCCACGACATGCACGAGGCCGCGCGCGCCGCCGAAGAGATCGGCCTGCCGGTCATCGTCCGGCCGTCGTTCACCCTGGGCGGCCACGGCGGCGGCATCGCCTACAACCGCGAGGAATACGACCGCATCGTCGCCGCCGGCCTGGCGGCGTCGCCGGTGCATTCCGTTCTGGTCGAGGAGTCGGTTCTCGGCTGGAAGGAATTCGAGATGGAGGTCGTGCGCGACCGCGCCGACAACTGCATCATCGTCTGCTCGATCGAGAACGTGGACCCGATGGGCGTCCACACCGGGGATTCCATCACCGTCGCCCCTGCCCTGACGCTGACGGACAAGGAATACCAGATCATGCGCGACGCCTCGATCGCGTGCCTGCGTGAGATCGGGGTGGAGACCGGGGGCTCCAACGTCCAGTTCGCCGTCAACCCGAGCACCGGCCGCCTCGTGGTGATCGAGATGAACCCGCGCGTCTCGCGCTCGTCGGCGCTGGCCTCCAAGGCGACGGGCTTCCCGATCGCCAAGGTGGCGGCCAAGCTGGCCGTGGGCTACACGCTGGATGAACTGTCCAACGACATCACCGGGGTGACGCCGGCGTCGTTCGAACCCACCATCGACTATGTCGTCACCAAGCTGCCGCGCTTCACCTTCGAGAAGTTCCCCGACACCGACCCGATCCTGTCGTCGTCGATGAAGTCGGTGGGCGAGGCCATGGCCATCGGCCGGACCTTCGCCGAGAGCCTGCAGAAGGGCCTGCGCTCGCTGGAAACCGGGCTGACCGGCCTGGACGAGATCGCCATTCCCGGCGCCGAGGGACCAGAGAGCAAGGATGCCATCCGCGCCGCCCTGACCGTGGCACGGCCGGAACGCATCCTGACCATCGCCCAGGCCTTCCGCCACGGCCTCACCCTGGAGGAGATCCAGGCCGCGTGCAGCTATGATCCCTGGTTCCTGGAGCGCATCAAGGAGATCGTGGACGCGGAAGAGCGGCTGCGCCGCGACGGGCTGCCAACCAGTGCCTCCGCCATGCTGGCGGTCAAGAAGATGGGCTTTTCCGACGAGCGCCTCGTCACCCTGACCGGCAAGACGCCGACCGAGGTCGCGTTCCGTCGCCAGGTCCTGAACGTGCATCCGGTCTACAAGCGCATCGACACCTGCGCCGCCGAGTTCCCGTCGCGCACGCCTTATATGTACGCCTGCTACGAGGGCAACGGGCTCGAGGCAGCCGAGTGCGAGGCCGACCCCACCGACAAGACCAAGGTGGTCATCCTGGGCGGCGGACCGAACCGCATCGGTCAGGGCATCGAGTTCGACTACTGCTGTGTCCACGCCGCCTACGCGCTGTCGGAGGCCGGCTACGAGACCATCATGATCAACTGCAACCCGGAGACCGTCTCCACCGACTACGACACCTCGGACCGGCTGTACTTCGAGCCGCTGACCGCCGAAGACGTGATCGAGGCGGTGCGCCGCGAGCAGCAGCGCGGTTCGGTCCTGGGCGTGATCGTCCAGTTCGGCGGCCAGACCCCGCTCAAGCTGGCGCGGGCGCTGGAGGCGGCCGGCATCCCCATCCTGGGCACGACACCCGACTCGATCGACCTGGCCGAGGACCGCAAGCGGTTCCAGACCATGCTGACGGACCTGGGCCTGAAACAGCCGAACAACGGCACCGCGACCTCGCTGGAGGAGGCCCGCGCGATCGCCGCCCGCATCGGCTACCCGGTGGTGATCCGGCCGTCCTATGTGCTGGGCGGACGCGCCATGCAGATCGTCTACTCGGAGGACGGTCTGGAAGGCTATATGAAGAGCGCGGTGCTGGTCAGCGGCACCAGCCCGGTGCTTATCGACGCCTACCTTGAAGGCGCCATCGAGGTGGATGTGGACGCGGTCTGTGACGGCGAGAGCGTCTACATCGCCGGCATCATGCAGCACATCGAGGAGGCGGGTGTGCACTCGGGCGATTCCGCCTGCGCGCTGCCGCCGTTCTCCATCGACGACGGCCTGATGGAGGCCATGAAGGACCAGACCCGGGCGCTGGCCAAGCGGCTCGGTGTCGTCGGCCTCATGAACATCCAGTTCGCGCTCAAGGACGACACGGTCTATCTGCTGGAGGTCAACCCGCGCGCCAGCCGCACGGTCCCGTTCGTCGCCAAGGCCACCGGCGTGCCGGTCGCCAAGGTCGCCGCCCGCGTCATGGCCGGCGAGCCGCTGGCCTCCTTCGGCCTGAGCGAGCGCCCCCTGGCGCATGTCGCGGTCAAGGAGGCGGTATTCCCGTTCGCGCGCTTCCCCGGCGTCGACATCGTGCTGGGGCCGGAGATGAAGTCCACCGGCGAGGTCATGGGCCTGGACACCACGCTGGACCGGGCCTTCGCCAAGGCGCAGATCGGCGCCGGCTCGGCGCTGCCGATGGACGGCACGGTGTTCGTCTCGGTGCGCGACGACGACAAGGTGGCGTTCGAGGAAGAGGCGCGCACCCTCGCCGACCTGGGCTTCCGCATCCTGGCGACGCGCGGCACGGCGGACCACCTGGAGCGCCTGGGCATTCCGGTCGAGGTCATCAACAAGGTGCGCGAGGGCCGGCCGCATTGCGTCGACGCCATGATCTCGGGCCAGATCCGGATGGTCATCAACACCACCGCCGGCGCGCAGTCCCTGAAGGACAGCTTCGACATCCGGCGCACCGCCCTGATGCGCACGATTCCGCACTATACGACGCTTCAGGGGGCCCGGGCGGCGGTCAAGGCCATTGCCGCGCTGAAACGGGAAACGCTTGATGTGAAGCCTCTGCAATCCTATTTTGTGCGTTGATCATCCCCGTAGGCCATCCTCCGGGCGGTCGGCTTTGCGGCCGGACCGCCGGGGGATGCTTTGTGTTGCATGGCCCCGTTCACCACATTTTTCCGGGTGCAGCGGGGCGCCAAGCCGAGGGTTCCCGACCATGGAGAAAGTCCCGATGACCGCCGAAGGGCTCAAGAGCCTGGAGGAGGAGTTGAAGACTCTGAAGAGCAACGACCGGCCTGCGGTGATCCGTGCCATTTCGGAGGCGCGCGAACACGGGGATCTCTCGGAGAATGCCGAGTACCACGCCGCGCGCGAGCGTCAGAGCTTCATCGAGGGGCGCATCAAGGAGCTGGAGGACATCATCAGCCGCGCCGACGTCATCGACGTCTCCAAGCTCTCGGGCGACACCGTGCGCTTCGGCGCCACCGTGACCCTGGCCGACGAGGACACCGACGAGGAGATGACCTATCAGATCGTCGGCGTGCACGAGGCCGACCTGAAGGCCGGACGGGTGTCCATCAGCTCGCCGATCGCCCGCGCGCTGATCGGCAAGGGCGTGGGCGATACCGTCGAGGTCAAGGCCCCCGGCGGCAGCAAGTTCTACGAAGTGATCTCCATCGCGTTCACCTGACGACCGAACGCCCTCGGATCGGTCCCGGCCCACCCGTCCCCTCGCGGCCGCCGGGCCGATCCCGCCCGCCGGCCCTTGCGGCGGGCGCCCACGGCCGGTTGCGACTCCTCTCTTGAGCGTGGGGTCACGCGATCCGTCCGACCCACGTCGTGGGTCCGATTGATCGCGATCCGCGCTACGGCAGACCCTCGTCCCAGTACGGCGGGTCCCCGAAGCGCCGGGCGATGAAGTCGATGAACGCCCGCACCCGGTGCGACAGGTGCCGCGTCGGCGGATACAACACCACGGCATCGAGCGGCGGAAACGCGACCTGCGGGAGCACCGGCTCCAGCCGGCCGGCAGCGATGCGCTCGTAGCACAGGAAGGTGGGGAGCAGCGTGATGCCGTGCCCCGCCTCGGCCATGTCGGCCAGAATGTCACCGTTGTTGGCCCGGATGCGCACCGGCGGCACCGACCCGCCGTCAGCGCGCACGAACCCCCAGGTCTCCGACTCCGGCACGTTGGCATAACTCAGGGCGACGTGGTGCGCCAAATCCGCCGGCCGAGTCGGATGCCCGTGCGTCGCCCACCAGCGCGGGCTGGCCACCACCACCCGGCGCACGGCCGTCAGCCGGCGCGCGATCAGGCTCGAATCACCGAGCCGACCGATGCGGATCGCCAGGTCGAAGCCCTCTTCGACCAGGTTTACGGCCCGATCGTTCAGGTCCAGGTCCACGGACACGGCCGGATGGGTCTCCACGAACGCCGCCAGGGCCGGGCTGAGATGCCGCACACCGAACGACAGCGGCGCCGCGATCCGCAGGGTGCCGCGAAGGTCGGCGTGGGCCGCGGACACGGCCTGCTCGGCTTCCTCCACGTCCGCCAGAATGCGCACGCACCGTTCGTAGAAGGCCCGCCCGGTCTCGGTCGGCGTCAGGCGGCGCGTGGTGCGGGTGACGAGCTGCACCCCGAGCCGGGTCTCCAGATCGGCCAGGCGCCGGCTCACCGCCGATTTCGCTACATTGAGGCGGGCCGCCGCGCCGGTGATGCCGCCGGCCTCGACGATGCGAACAAAGGTGAGCATGTCCCCGAATCGGCTCATGGGAATCGGCTCATGGGAATCGGCTCATGGGAATCGGCTCATGGGAATCGGCTCATCGTTACCGGTTTTATGTTGCGTTATGGAGAACAGAGAGTTTTCTTCTACCCTGTTTTTCCGCCGGAAGGCAACAGATAGGGTTCTCCTCATCGGTGGCGCCCGGCCGCCCGACCCACCCGCGAGGAGACCCGTCATGACCCTCCCCACAGCCCCGCTGTCCGTCTTGCGCATCGACGCCAGCGCCCGCCGCGACGGTTCTGTCAGCCGCGATCTGACCGACCGCGTGATCGCCGCCCTGGCCGAAACCGGTCCGGTCTCGGTCACCGTTCGGGATCTGGCCGAGACCCCCGCGCCGTTCGTCGATGACGCCTGGATCGCCGCCAATTTCACCGATCCGTCGGCGCGCACCGCCGAGGCCCGCGCCGTCCTGGCCCTCTCGGATGCGCTCGTTGCCGAGCTGCGCGCCGCCGACGTGATCGTCATCGGTCTGCCGGTCTACAACTTCGGGCCGCCGGCCGCCCTGAAGGCGTGGATCGACATGGTGGCGCGCGCCCGCGAGACCTTCCGCTACACCGCCGACGGCCCCGAAGGGCTGCTGACCGGCACGCGCGCCATCCTCGCCATGGCCAGCGGCGGCACCGCGGCCGGCTCGGCGATCGACTTCGCCACCCCCTACCTGCGCCACATCCTCGGTTTCCTGGGCATCACCGACGTCACGGTGGTGGCCGCCGACCGTCACCTGACCGCGGAGGACGACCGCATTGCGGCCGCGCGCGCGGCGGTCTCCGAGACCGTGGCGCCGATCCGGGACGCCGCCCGCGCCGCCTGAGCGGTCCCGCCGTTGCTGCCCCGGCGAGACTCGGCCGTCACCGGCCGCGCGCCGGTTCATCCGGTGCCCCCCTTGAGACGGCCGCGCGCGGACACTGCTCCGGCGCGGCCGCATCACGTTCCCGGTGTTCGCGTCTAAACTCCCGGAATCACGCGTTTTCCGCTTGCCTCCCCGGGGGGACGCTGGTTCAGTGACGGGCTCGGGACGCGGTAGCGGGTCACCGCCCCCGACACAGCGCGTCGGCAGCGGTGATCGCCGACCGGTATCCGGGCGATCTGCTAGGCGGTAGCCGCGCCCCTGCAAGAACAGTACAGAAAGCTGGCACGCACAGGCCGAATCAGTATTCATGCCGGTGCGGCCCGGTCTCATGTGGGAGGTAGGAACAATGTCCGACAATTCGGAAAATGGCGGGGCGGCCTATTGGAAGGCCAACGTAACCTTGATCGCGGTCAGCCTGGTGATCTGGTTCGTTGTCTCCTACGGCTTCGGCATCCTTCTGGTCGAGCCCCTCAACGCCATCGAGTTCGGCGGCTTCAAGCTCGGATTCTGGTTCGCCCAGCAGGGCGCCATCTACGTCTTCCTTATCCTGATCGCGGTTTATGCCATCCGCATGAACGCGCTGGATCGAAAGCACGGTGTCGACGAGCAGTAGGCCTCAGGGGGGACAGGGAACATGGATCTGCAAACGCTGACCTACATCGTCGTGGGTCTCAGCTTCGTGCTGTACATCGGCATCGCCATTTGGTCGAAGGCCAGCAGCACGGGCGAATTCTACGTCGCCGGCAAGGGGGTGCCGCCGCTGGCCAACGGCATGGCCACCGCGGCGGATTGGATGTCCGCGGCGTCGTTCATCTCGATGGCCGGCCTGATCGCCTTTCTGGGCTACGGCGGCTCGGTCTACCTCATGGGCTGGACCGGTGGCTACGTGCTGCTGGCCATGCTGCTGGCCCCGTACCTGCGCAAGTACGGCAAGTTCACGGTGCCGGAATTCATTGGTGACCGCTATTACTCGCGGACGGCGCGCCTGGTGGCGGTCGTGTGCCTGATCTTCATCTCGTTCACCTACGTCGCCGGCCAGATGCGCGGTGTCGGCATCGTCTTCTCCCGCTTCCTTGAGGTGGAGCTGCTGACCGGCCTGATCATCGGCATGGGCATCGTGTTCATCTACGCCGTTCTGGGTGGCATGAAGGGCATCACCTACACCCAGGTGGCGCAGTACTGCGTGCTCATTCTGGCCTACACCGTGCCGGCGGTGTTCATCGCCATGCAGCTCACCGGCAGCCCGATCCCGCAGGTCGCGTTCGGCAGCACCGTGGGCGGCAGCGATACCTTCCTGCTCGATAAGCTGGACCAGATCGTCCAGGATCTCGGGTTCACCCAGTACACGGCGGCCTACCCCGAGGGCGGCAAGAGCATGATCGACATGTTCTGCATCACGCTCGCGCTCATGGTCGGCACCGCCGGCCTCCCGCACGTGATCGTGCGCTTTTTCACCGTGCCGCGCGTGCGCGACGCCCGCGCCTCCGCCGGCTGGGCGCTGCTGTTCATCGCCCTGCTGTACACCGTCGCCCCGGCGGTCGGCTCCATGGCCCGCTACAACCTGACCACCACCGTTCAGACCGGCGAGATCGGCAGCCCGGACGGCAACCTGCTGTACGCGGAGCGGCCGGACTGGATGGAGCGCTGGGAAGCCACCGGCCTGCTGTCGTTCGAAGACAAGAACGGCGACGGCCGCATCCAGTACTACAACGACAACAACCCGGCGTTCCAGGAGCAGGCCAGCGAGTGGGGCTGGCAGGGCAACGAACTGAGCGTCGACCGCGACATCATGGTTCTCGCCAACCCGGAAATCGCCGGCCTGCCCAACTGGGTCATCGCCCTGGTGGCCGCCGGCGGTATCGCGGCCGCGCTGTCAACCGCGGCCGGACTGCTGCTGGTGATCTCCTCCGGCATCTCGCACGACCTGCTCAAGGGCGCGGTGACACCGGGGATTTCGGAGAAGAGCGAACTCATGGCCGGACGCATCGCGGTGGCGGTCGCCATCCTGATCGCCGGCTATCTGGGGTACAACCCACCCGGGTTCGTGGCGCAGGTGGTGGCCTTCGCCTTCGGGCTCGCGGCCTCGTCGCTGTTCCCGGTCATCCTGATGGGCATCTTCTCCAAGAAGATCAACCGTGAGGGTGCCATCGCCGGCATGCTGACCGGCCTGGCGTTCACCATGGGCTACATCATCCTCTACAAGGGGGTGTTCATCGAACCGGTGATCGACAACGTGCCGGAGAACTGGCTGTTCGGCATCTCCCCCGAGGGCATCGGCGCCGTCGGCATGGTCCTGAACTTCATCGTCGCCACTCTGATCTCGAAGATCACGGCGGCCCCGCCGGATCACATCCAGCACATGGTCGAAGACATCCGCACCCCGCGCGTCACCACGGCCGCGGAATAGGTCCCGTCCCGCGCCGGTCCGCGCCCGAGGCCCGGACCGGACGGCTCCTGCACGGCGCGAGCCCCGGGGTTTCGGGGCTCGCGCTTTTCTTTGGCGGGAGGAGCAGGCATTCTGACACCGAGGGCGCGCGCGGGCGCGCGGACGCCCGGCCAGACGAGGCCCCCGATGGATGTGGAACTGATCGAGATCGGCGATTTCCTCGCCGCCTACCACCCCTTCGACATGCTGCCGCCGGAGGCGCTGGAGACCGCGGTCGCGAGCCTGCAATCGCGGTACGCACGCGCCGGGAAGACCATCATCACCGTCGGCGACACGGTGGAGCACCTCTACATCGTGCGCACCGGCGCGCTGGAGACCCGCGATCCGGCAGGTGAGGTGCTGGCCCGCGCCGGCGAGGGCGAGGCCGCCGGGGCCGCCGCCCTGCTGCGCGGGGGCGAGGCTGTCAACACCGTCACGGCCATCGAAGACAGCCTGATCTACGCCCTGCCGGCCGAGACCTTCCACACCCTGCGCCAGCGCTACAAGCAGTTCGCCTACTACTTCCAGCCGCTGGGCGGAGCGCGGCTGCGCACCGGCCGCGCCGTCAGCAACCAGGGCCACGGACACGGCCAGCTCAACCTGATGAGCATCCGCCTTGGCGACATGCTGCGCCGCCCGCCCGTGACCATCGAGCCGGACGCCACCATCCACGCCGCCGGCGCCTGCATGTCGCGGGAAGGGGTGTCGTGCCTGCTGGTGGTGGAGGGCGACCGGGCGGTGGGCATCCTCACCGATCGCGACCTGCGCAACCGCGTGGTGGCCAAGGCGCTGCCCTACGACACCCCGGTGTCCCAGGTCATGACCCCCGATCCGCTGCATCTGGAGGCCGACGACTACCTGTTCGACGCGATGCTGATCATGTCCCGGCACAACATCCGCCACCTGCCCGTGCTGCGCGACGGTGCCCTGGCCGGGGTCATCACCAACACCAACCTGGTGCAGACCCAGAACACATCGGCGGTCTATCTGGTCGGCGACATCTACAAGCGCGACACCGCCGAGGGCATGCGCGATGCCCTGACGATGGTGCCGGAGCTGATCCTGCAACTGGTCGAGACCGGCGCGTCGGCGCACAACATCGGGCACGTCATCTCCACCCTGTCGGACGCCGCCACCGTGCGCCTGATGGCGCTGGCGGAGCAGCGCCTGGGGCCGCCGCCGGTGCCCTACGTCTGGCTGGCCGCCGGCAGCCAGGGCCGGCACGAGCAGACCGCGCGCTCGGACCAGGACAACTGCCTGCTGCTGAGCGACGCCTACGATCCGGAGAAGCACGGCGAGTACTTCAAGACCTTCACCCGCATGGTCTGTGACGGCCTCAACATCTGCGGCTACGTCTACTGCCCGGGCGAGGTCATGGCGATGACCGACCAGTGGCGCCAGCCGCTGAAGGTCTGGAAGACCTATTTCTCGCGCTGGATCGACCAGCCGCAGCCGAAGGCGCTCATGCATGCCTCGGTGTTCTTCGACATGCGGCCGATCTTCGGCAATCATGCCCTGTTCCACGAGCTGCGGGCCTACGTGCTCAAGAAGACACAGTCCAACGGCATCTTCCTCGCCTATCTGGCGTCCAACGCCCTCAGCCGTCAGCCGCCGCTGGGCTTCTTCCGCAACCTGGTGCTCATCAAGGGCGGCGAGCACGACAACACCCTCGACCTCAAGCACCGCGGCATCGTGCCCATCGTCGATCTGGCGCGGGTCTATGCCCTCGACGCCGGCGCGGACGCGGTGAATACCCTCGACCGGCTGGAGACCGCACGCGACAAGGGCAGCGTCTCCAAGGACGGAGCCGCCGATCTGCGCGACGCCTGGGACTTCATCAGCACCATGCGCCTGCGTCACCAGGCCTTGCGCATCCGAGAGAACAAGAAGGCCGACAACTATGTGAGCGTGGACAACCTGTCGAACTTCGAGCGCGACCAGCTCAAGGACGCCTTCTCGGTGGTCAAGACCATGCAGGGTGCCTTGGCGACCGCCTACCAGACCGGCCGGATGTAGGACACAGCCGGCCCCGACACGGAGCGCATCGCGGCCATGCTCAGGCACCTGCTCGGCTTCGACATGACCCGCCGCATGTTCTGGCTGATGGCGAAACCGGGTCCCCTGCGGGACTACTACCGCATGGACTATGCCACGCTGGATACCGCCTGGTGCGAGGTGGACTATCTGGCGATCGACCTGGAGACCACGGGCCTCGACCCCACCAAGCACGAAATCCTGAGCTTTGGGTTCGTGCCCATCCGAGACGGCGCGGTCCGCCTCGGCGAGGCCCGTCACCTGCTGGTGCGGCCCACGCGGCCGATCCCGGAGGAGACCGCGGTCATCCACGGACTGCTGGACGGTCATCTGGAATCGGCGCCGCCGCTGGACGCGGTGTTGCCCGAGGTCCTGGAGGCCCTGTCGGGCCGGGTGCCGGTGGCGCACTACGCGCCGGTGGAGCGCCGGTTCCTGACGGCGGCCTGTCAAAGCCTGTACGGACTGCCGCTGACCGTGCCCTACGTGGACACGCTGCGCCTTGAAAGCCGGATGATGGAGCGCGCGCAACGCTCCGTGGTCCCGGGCACGCTGCGGCTCAACGCGGCGCGGGAACGCTACGGGCTGCCGCGCTACAAGGCCCACAACGCCATGATGGACGCCATTGCCGCGGCCGAGCTGTTCCTGGCGCAGGTGGATCACATGGGCACCAAGAAGCCGCCGCGCCTGGACGAGCTGGCGACGGGGTAAGGCCGCCGCCCCACCCCGCTTGCCGGCCCTATGCGCCGCCGCCGCGGCCGGTGTCCGCCGCCGGCACCGCCAGCGGATCGGCCGGCGGCGGCGCGAACGCCGAGGTGCCAGTCAACGGCGGTTGCGGCACCCCTGCCGGCGCCGGCGCGACCTTGCGGCCCGACGGATCGGTGTACTGGTCGTTGAGGCGCTGAACCTCCGCCATCGCGGTCTCACGGATCGCCTGCAAGCGCCGCAGCGCGCGGTGGGTCCACCCCACCGGGCGGCCGCGATAGACCCGGGTCCAGAAGCCGGTGTTGCGTCGGAAGGCCTCGCGCACCCGCAGGTTGGCCGATCCCATCACCTCCGGGACCTGCGGGGCGAGCCGGCGGGCGAAGATCGCACGGGCCGCCAGGTGGCCGATCTGGAACAGCAACCACAGCCCGAGCAGCACCGCCACGCCCCGGACCGCCACCGCCGCGGTGCCCTGGCCGATGCCGCCGAGCGCCGCCCCCAGCCATGCCACGGCGGCGGTCGCCCCGGTCTGCACCGTCTCCCAGGCCCGGGTCAGCGGATCGGCGACCGTCGCCACCGCGTCGGCCGACGCACCCGGCGGCGCCGCCGCCTCGGCAACGGCGGCGCCGTTGGTCCCGGCGGTCCCGGCCGGGGCCGCGCCCGCGGCCTCCGTGATCCCGGGCTCGGTCCCGGTCAGCCAGGTGGTGCCCGCATCCAGCACGCCGGGATCCAGCACGGTCGCCAGCCCGCCCAGCGCGGCGGCGAGCACCACTCCCCAGCCGATGTCCGCCAGCATGACGCGCTTGCGCCAGCGCGCCAGGTGCTTGCGCAATTCGGGGATCAGCTCGGTCTCCAGCTCGTTGATGGCCGTCTCCAGCATCGCCACCACCCGGTAGGACCGGCCGACCCCGATCTCGTCGATGCGCCCTTCGATCTCGCGCAGATCATGGTCGCGCTTGGCCTCGTAGCGCGCCCGCTGTTCGGGGTTGTCGATCTCGACCGCCGCAGACGAGTTGTAGATCGCGTAGAACCGCCCGCTCACCAGTCCCGCCTGGGCGATGGCCCGCTGCCAGGCGCCCACCACCTCGGTGGCGTTGTCCTCCTTGGCGGTGGTGTCGATCTGGTTGAGCACATAGAGGAACTTGGTCGGGTCGGCGCGGCGCACGGTCTTGGAGACCAAATGCTGCAACGTGTCCTGCATGGCGCCCGGCTCCGGATGGCGGGCATCGAAGAAGATCAGCACCAGATCGGACAGGTCGATGATATGGTCGGTGATGCGCAGGGTGGAGCGGCGCTGGTCGTCCGAGTCAAAGCCCGGGCTGTCGATGACGATCATCCCCTTGGTGCGCGGGCTGGCAACGGTCTTGAGTTGCAGATAGGCGTCGATGCGCTTGCCCTCGCCGGGCGCCACCTTCTCGATCTCGTCGCTGATGCGGAAGAAGGGGAAGCGCGGATCGGCGTTCAGCGCGGTGCCCGGCAACACCCGATACTCGGAGGACTCGCCGTAACAGATGACGGTGAACTTGTCGTCCACGGCCTGGTTGCCGGTGGATTGCAGGGCGACGCCGAGATGGCTGTTGATGAAGGTGGACTTGCCGGCGGAAAAGGTGCCCAGCACGCTGATCATCGGCCACCACGGAATGCGCGCCGCCAGGGATTCGCTACGGTCCAGAAGGCCGGTGCGGTACAGCACCCGGTCGACACGGCGGAACAGAGGCATCAACTCCACCAGGCCCGGGTGTTCCGTCTTCAGGTGGGCCTCCAGGGTCCGGAGACGGTTGCGCAGGGAGGTGCGTGTCGTCATGGGGCCATCCAGCCGCTGTTCGTGAAGGGGGCGCCGGCCGGATAGGACGAAGGCGGCGCGGCGCGCAGTGTAGGCACCGCACGGGGCCCTGTCCAATCCCCTCGGCGCGCGCGGGCCGATGGTCGCGCGGGGTCCCATCGAGGTCTGCCCCGGTGCTTGCGTCCGTCCGCCGCCCGGCGCATTCTAGGCCGGCGAGGCAATCCTGCTGGTTGCGGCATGTGGGTTCGGCGACCGCACGATTGGTCGGGGGCAAAAAAACGAGGGGCAATCATGGGAGCGGTGCCGCGCGTCGGCTACGGCGCACGTCCCACGGTCCGCCACCGCAGCACGCAGGGGTCCGGGATGCGCGCCACCGGAACGGCAGGGGCGCCGGAGCCGGAGACGACGAAACCGGATCAGGCGTTGCCGCCGTGGACCATTCTGGTCGTCGACGACGACCCGGACGTACACACGATCACCCGCATGGTGTTGCGCGACCTGCGGTTCGCGGAGCGCGGGATCACCCTGCTGCACGCCGGCTCGGCCGCCGAGGCCGAGACCATCCTGCGGCAGCACGGCGATGTGGCCGTCATCCTGCTCGACGTCGTGATGGAGACCGAGGACGCCGGCCTGCGGCTGGTGCGGACCATCCGCGAGACGCTGGTCATCGAGGACACACGGATCGTCCTGCGCACCGGGCAGCCCGGCACCGTGCCGGAACGCGACGTGATCCTGCGCTACGACATCAACGACTACCGCTCGCGCGCGGAGTTGACCGACACCCGGCTGATCAGCGTGGTCATCGCCGGGCTGCGCGCCTTCGACCGCATCCGCACCATCGCGCACCAGCGCGACGCCCTGGCCCGCCTCAACCAGACCCTGGAACAGCGCGTCGCGGACCGCACCCGGGCGCTGCGCGACAGCGAGACCCGGCTGCGCTCGATCCTCGATACGTCGGTGGTGCCCATGGTCATCAGCCGGGTGTCCAACGGCCGGGTGATGTACGCCAACGAGAGGGCGCGGCTGCTGCTGGGCCTGACGCCGTCGCGCGCCGACCGCAGCATCTGGGCGCGGCCGGAGGATCGCCGCCACCTGATGGCGCGCGTGGCCGCCGAGGAGAAGGTCGAGGACTTCGAAGCCCAGGTGATCGCCTTCGACGGCCACCGTTTCTGGGCGCTGGTCGCGGCCATCGCCATGTCGCTCGACGGCGAACCCGGCGTCCTGATGTCGTTCAACGACATTTCCGGCCGCAAGGCGATGGAGGACGAACTCAAGCGCCTCGCCACCACCGACCCCCTGACGGGGATCGGCAACCGCCGCCAGCTCATGGACCAGGGCGACCGGGAGATGCGCCGCGCGAGCCGCTACGGCAGCCCGCTTTCGGTGCTGATGCTCGATATCGACAATTTCAAGCGCATCAACGACACCTATGGCCATGCCGTCGGCGACAATGCCCTGAAGGCCATGGTCCAATGCTGCCTGGGCCAACTCCGGGAGATCGACATGCTGTGCCGCCTGGGCGGCGAGGAGTTCGTCGCCCTGCTGCCGGAGACTCCTCCGGAGGCCGCCGCCGTCGCGGCCGAGCGCCTGCGCAGCGCCGTCGGCGGCATGACGATGGCGGTCCCGGAGACGGGACCGCTGGCCTTCACCATCAGCATCGGCGTGGCCGCTCCGCATCCGGACGACGAGACCCTGACCGACGTGCTGACGCGCGCCGACGAGGCGCTGTACCGCGCCAAGCGCGCCGGCCGCAACCGCGTGGCCGCGGCGACCTAGCGCGTGAGTCTGCGCTAGAGATAGGAACCGCACCTTATGGTTGAGATACACCGACATCGCGCGGCGCGGCCGGTTTGTCGCAAGCCGCTGTAGAGCGGAACGTCCGAATACGGACTCGCATGGTGATTTCGAAGTCGGGCGTTCCGCTCTGAAACCAACAGATCGCGCGGATCGCACCCCTGCTGTGCAAGGCGAGTCCCTTGTTGTCAGGCCCGGCCGATGCTATGCCCCGGGCATCTGCCGTCTTGCCGCCGCCGGAGCATTCCGCGTGTCGCCTTCGCTGCTGTTCGTCGTCGCCGCGGGAGGTGCCGTCGGCGCCGTCGCGCGCTATCTTGTCACCTCGGCGGTGCCGCGGTGGCTGGGGCACGGCTTCCCGTGGGGCACCCTGGTCGTCAACATTGCCGGATCGCTGCTGATGGGCCTGCTGATCGAGGTCCTGGCCCGGCGCTGGTCGGCCCCGGTCGAGGCCCGCGTGTTTCTGGTGACCGGCGGCCTGGGCGCCTTCACCACGTTCTCGACCTTTTCGCTCGACGTGGTGACGCTGTGGGAGCGCGGGGCGTTCGGGAGCGCGGCGCTGTATGCTGGCGGATCCGTGGTGGCCGGCGTCACGGCGCTGCTGGCGGGCCTATGGCTGGGCCGCGCGCTCTTCTAGGGAAAGGGGACGCCGTGGGCGGCGTACAGAGCATTCAGGTTTCGGCCGAGGAGGCCGATCAGCGCCTCGACCGCTGGTTCCGGCGCCGCTTTCCGGCGCTGACCCACGGCCGTCTGGAGAAACTGCTGCGCACCGGACAGGTGCGGGTCGACGGCGCCCGCGCCCGCGCCAGCACACGCCTGACCGCCGGTCAGACGGTGCGGGTGCCCCCGTTGCCGACGGCCCCGCCGGACGACGCCGCGCCGCGCCCGAAGCCGGCGGCCGCGATCCGCACTGGCGACCTTGACGACCTGCGCGCCGCCATCCTGCACCAGGACGAGTGGCTGATCGCGCTCAACAAGCCGGCCGGGCTCGCGACCCAGGGCGGCAGCGGCCTGACCCGGCACCTGGACGCCATGCTGGACGGTCTCAAGCGCCACCCCGACGACGAGCGGCCGCGCCTGGTGCATCGGCTCGACAAGGACACCTCCGGGGTCCTGCTGCTGGCCCGCACGGCGCGCGCGGCCAAGGCCCTGGCCGAGGCATTCCGCCGCCGTGAGACGCGCAAGGTCTACTGGGCGCTGGTGGTCGGCCTGCCGAAGCCGCGCGCCGGCACCATCCGCGCCGCCCTGCGCAAGGAGGGCGGTCCCAAGGGCGAGCGCGTGGTCTGGGACGACGCCACGGGCAAGCCGGCGATCACCGACTACCAGGTGGTGGACGACGCCGCCGGAACGGTCTCCTGGCTGGCGATGGAGCCGCGCACCGGCCGCACCCATCAGCTCCGCGCCCACGCCATGGTTCTGGGCACCCCGATCCTGGGCGACGGCAAGTACGGTGGTCAGGGCGCCTTCATCGGCGGGGCCGAGGTCGCGCGGCGCATGCACCTGCACGCCCGCCACCTGGCGATGCCGCATCCCGCCGGCGGGACGCTTGTTGTGGAGGCCCCCCTGCCCCCCCATATGACAGAGGCGTTTCGCTACTTCGGCTTCCGCCAGCAGGATGCACCCGCGCTGGAGGACCGCCGATGATCCGCGCCGCCCTGGTCGGCCTCGCTCTGTCGACGGCCCTCGCCGGTCCCGCCCTGGCCTTGGAGGACACCGCCGCCAACCGGCGTGCCCAGGCGGAACGCTACGAACGGACGGTTCCGACAACGGCGGTCCTGGAAACCAGCGTGATCCGTGTCGCGCGCATGCTGCCCAAGGCCCACCGGCAGCCGTTCATCGACTTCGCCATGCTGCACATCGACCGCGCGGAGATACGCGCGGCGGTGCTGTCGGCGCTGACCGAGACCTTCACGGCGGACGAGTTGCGGGCCATGGCGGACTTCTTCGGGTCGCCCGTGGGCCAGTCGGTCGCCGACAAGATGGGCACCTACACCGAGCGCGTCATGCCGCTGATGATGATGACGGTGCGCCGCGCCGCCACGACCTATGCGAGGGAAAACGTCACCGAATGAACCATGCCCCCCACAGCACCGCCCATGGCCCGCCCGGCCCCGAACCCGACCGCCTGCGGCTGGTCGTGTTCGACGTGGACGGGACCCTGGTGGACAGCCAGCACAATATCATCGCGGCCATGGCGATGGCCTGCGAGGGTGCCGGCGTGCCGGTCCCGCCACACACCGCGACGCGGGCCGTCATCGGGCTGTCGCTGGCGGAGGCCGTGGCGACCGTCACCCCGTCCGCCAACGACGGGCAACGCCGTCATGTGGCGGCGCTCTACAAGCAGGCTTTTGTCGCCCTGCGCAGCCGCCCCGACCACGACGAACCCCTGTTCCCGGGCGTGCACAGGGCGCTGGAGGCCCTGGAGACTCTTGGCTGCGTGCTTGGGCTGGCGACCGGCAAATCGCGGCGCGGTGTCGACGCGGTGGTCGAACGCCACGGTCTCGAGGGCCGGTTCGTCACGGTGCAGACCGCCGACGACGCCCCCGGCAAGCCGCATCCCGCCATGCTGCTACGCGCCATGGCGGCCGTCGGCGCCGACCCGGACCGCACCGTGATGGTCGGCGACACCCGCTTCGACATGGAGATGGCGCGCGCCGCCGGCACCGACGCCGTCGGCGTCGGTTGGGGCTACCACCCGGTCGAGGAGTTGACGGCGGCCGGTGCCCGCCTGGTGTTGCCGCGCTTCGAGGCACTGGCGGCCAACCTGCCGTGGAGCGCCGGCGCCCGCGCGGCCACCCCGGCCTGACCGGATCAACCCCAACCCTTTGAACCGGCTCTATCCCGCCGCCCGCCGATGCTCGTCCGCGACGTCGGGCACACCCGCGCGCAGATGGCGCACGATGTCGCGCAGCGAGGCCGGTTTGCGCAGCAAGGCATCGGCACGCTGACGCAGCCGGTCGAGTTCCTTGGTCGAGCGCGCCGCCTGGCCGGTGATGATGATGATGAACACCGCCTGCTCGCCGGCGCGCAGGCGGTCGATCAGCCAGTGGCCGTCGCGCTCCGGCATGCGCAGGTCGGTGATGACGGCCCGCGCCGGGTCGGTGACATGCACCTCCAGCGCCTCCTGGCCGTTCAAGGCCACCGTGACCCGGTAGCCGATCGCCTCCAGGAAGCCCGCGATCTCGCGCGCCGCCTCCTCCTCGTCGTCCACAACCAGGACGTGGGGCCGCTCCCCGCTGGTCGCGGTGCGGGCGGCGATCGCCTCCTGGCCGGCGGTCCGTCCGGTCTGCTCGACCGGACTGGTCCGCCGGTGCTGGCGCACCCGGGGCAGCAGCACGTTGAACGCAAGCCCCTCGTCCGTGTTCTCGGCGGTGATGGTGCCGCCCATCTCGTTGATGAACCCCAGGCTGATGGACAGCCCGAGCCCCGTTCCCTGATCGCCCGACTTGGTGGTGAAGAAGGGGTCGAACATGCGCCGGCGCACCTCTTCCGACACGCGCGGCCCATTGTTGCTGAGCATGATGCGCAAGTGGTCGCCGTCGTCGTCGAGGCCGGCGGCGATGCGCACGCGCGGCTCCTCGCCGACGCGGATCCGGGCCCCCTCGGTGGACAGCAGCGCGTCCCGAGCATTGCGCAGGATATTGACCAGGACCTGTTCGAGCTGGTGCTGGCGCCCCAGCGCCTCGGTGTCGCCGAGCTGGTCGTCCACCTCCAGCGCGATGTTGTCGTCCCGGAACTGCTTGTCGATCAGGGTGCGGGCGGCGTGGATGGCCCGCGAGACCCGGAACGGCTGGATGGCCCCGGTGTCGCGCCGGCTCAGGCCCTGCATGTAGGAAATGACCTCGAACAGCCGCACCACCTGCTCCTCGATGGCGGCGAAGCCGCGCTCGGCGCGCTCGGCGTCGTAGCCCTGCCGCTTCAGGCGTTCCAGCGCCCCCTCGGCCTTCAGACGGATGATGTTGAGCGGCTGACTGATCTCGTGGGCCAGGCTGGCCGACATCTCGCCCAGCAGGGTCAGCTTGGCGGCATGCTGGAAGCGTGCCTCCAGGTCGCGCCGTTCGGTCATGTCCTCGATGATGACCAGGCCCTCGACACTCTGGCCGTCGTTGGAGGGCATGACGGCGAAGGTGACCCGGGTCAGCAGGCGGCGGTCGCCACGGCCGCGCAGTTCGCGTTCGAACACGTCCACCCAGCCGGGGCGGGGCTGGCCGTCCGCCAGCCGGCGCGCCTCGGTCGGCGTGATGTCGGGCGCCAACAGGTCGGTATAGGTCATGCCCCGCAGTTCGAGCGCCGACAGCCCCAGCATGCGCTGGGCGGCCTCGTTGGTCTCCATCAGGCGGCCGTCCTTGGACAGCGTCATCATGCCGAACGGCGCCAGGGTGAAGATGTTGCGGAACTTCAGCTCGCTATCGGCGAGGGCGCGTTCCGCCTGCTTGCGCTGGGAGATGTCGATAAAGGTGGTCAGGCAGGACAGGGCGTCGTCGCCCTCGGCGTCGGGGGTCGGCCGGCTCTGCACCAGGCAGTCCAGCTCGCGGCCCTCGCGGCCCAGGACGCGGATCTCATCGCTGGCCGCCTCGCCGGCAAACACCTTGTCCAGGTGCCGCGACAGGGCCGCATGCGACGCCGGATGGATGAACAGATGCAGCGGCTTGTGCTCGACGTCCCGGGACCAGCACTCGAACATCTCGCCGGCCTTGCGGTTGGCGCTCTCGATGGCGCGACGCTCGGAGATCAGGCAGTAGCCGACCGGCGCGCCGTCGAACAGCGCCGCGTAGCGCCGAACCAGCGACTCGTTGAACTGCCGCGCGGCGCGCAGTTCCTCGTTCTGGGCCCGCAACTCCTCCTGATGGGTGGCGAGGTCCTCCAGCGCCGTCTCCAAAGCGTGCCGCTGGTCCCGATACTGGCAGAGGTCTTGCTCCTGACGCGCGAGACGCGCCTCAAGATCCTCTATGATTGCCTGACACTCGGCCTGCGACTTTTCCACACCGTTCATCCTCTTCGCGCGCCCATCCCGCACACCTGCCGTGCCGAGACCTGTCAGGATAGGACAATCCGGCCGGCCGGCAAACGAACCGGAAGAAGGAGGCGTCCGCTCCGTATCGCCGCCCGTCCTTCCAACGGGGGAGGCCCCGGCCGCCGGGCGGGACGACGGGTCACGGCGGCGCGCGCCACTCCGCCAGAACCGTCGGGTCGTCCTCCAGTGCCGCCCGCCGCGTCCACGCCCGCTCCACCATCGCCGGGTCCGGCGCCAGCCGCCGCAGCGCCCACACCGCGGCACCGCGCACCAGCGGCGAGACGTCGTCCAGGCGCGCCTCCACCTCAGGCAGCAGCGCGTCCGGGCGACCGCTGTTGCCGATCGCGATCAGCACGTTGCGGACGAAGCGGTCCCGCCCCGTCCGCTTGATCGGCGAGCCGCTGAACAGGCTGCGAAAGCCGGCATCGTCCAGGCGGGCCAGGTCGGCCAGCCGCGGCGCCGTCAGTTCCAGACGCGGCCTCAGCGCCGCGTGCGGGGTCGGCGTGGCGAAACGGTTCCACGGGCAGACCGCCAGGCAGTCGTCGCAGCCGTATACCCGGTTGCCCATCAGCGGCCGCAGGGCCCGCGGGATCGGCCCCTTGTGCTCGATGGTGAGGTAGCTCACGCACAGCCGGGCGTCGATGCGGTAGGGCTCCTCCGGCCGGATCGCCCCGGTCGGGCAGGCCGTCAGGCAGCGCCGGCACGAGCCGCACAGATCCGCATGCGGCGGGTCCGGCTCCAGATCCAGGGTCGTGAACACCTCGGCCAGGAACAGCCACGAGCCGTGGCGGCGCGACACCAGATTGGTGTGTTTCCCCGACCAGCCCAGACCGGCGCGCGCGGCCAGCGGCTTCTCCATCACCGGCGCGGTATCGACGAACACCTTGACGGCAGCCCCGTGGCTGTCGTGAATCCATCGGGCGAGCGCCTTGGCCCGCTTCTTGAGGACGTCGTGATAGTCTCGATTGCGGGCGTACACGGTCACCGCGCCGCGATCGGGATGATCCAGAAGGGCCAGCGGATCGGCCCCACCCGGGCCGTAGTTGAGGCCGAGGGTCAGGATCGACACGGCCTCCGGCCACAGAACCCGCGGATCGCGCCGTCGCTCCCGGGTTTCGGCCATCCAGGCCATGGAGCCGTGGCGGCCCTGGTCGAGGTAGAGGTCCAGGTCGCGCCGCACCGACTCCGGCAGCCAGGCGCGCGTGATCGCCGCCGCGTCCAGGCCGCAGGCTTGGGCGCGGGCGAGAATGGCGGCACGGTCGGCGGCCGGCGCGGGCGCGGTCCGGTCCGGCCCCGGAGAGCCGCCGCCGAAGGGTCGGGCGGGCGGGTCGGTCACGGTCCACACCCTGGCACGACACGCCGTCGCGGTAAACGGGACGCGAACAGTGGCGCGGCGGGCGGCGTCGATCCGGCGGACGCACACCCGCGTATCGAGGGGCACGACATCGGACGGCGCCACCCGGGCGGCGCCGCCGCAACACGCAAGGGAGGCCGCATATGGCACTGCGTTTGGTGACGATCTTCGGCGGCAGCGGGTTCATCGGCCGCCAGATCGTACAGGATTTGGCGAGTATGGGCGTGCGCGTCCGGGTCGCCGTACGCGATCCGCAGAAGGCCGCGTTCCTCAAGCCCCTGGGCGACCTCGGGCAGATCGCCCCGATGAAGGTCAATGTGGCCGACGAACAGGCGGTGGCACGCGCCGTCGAGGGCGCCGACGCGGTCGTCAACCTGATCGGTATCCTGTACGAGAGCGGCCGGCGCACCTTCCAGGCCCTGCACGTGGACGCCCCGGAACGCATCGCGCGCCTGTCCAAGGCCGCGGGCGTGCAGCGTTTCGTGCACATGTCGGCGCTGGGGGCCGACCCGCAGGCCGACGCCGCCTATGCCCGCGCCAAGGCCGAAGGCGAGGCCGCCGTGCGCCGCCACATCCCCGAGGCCAGCATCCTGCGTCCGTCGGTGGTGTTCGGCTCGCACGATTCCTTCTTCAACATGTTCGGCGCCATGACCCGGCTGGTGCCCGCCCTGCCCTACTACGTCAAGGACGCCTTCCGCCTGGTCCGTGACGAGACGACGGGCCGGCCGGCCATCGACCTGGGCGGCTCCGGCGGGCCGCGCTTCCAGCCGGTCTACGTCGGCGACGTCTCCGAGGCGACCATCAAGTGCCTGACGTCAGACGCCTTCGCGGGTCAGACCTTCGAGCTGGGCGGGCCGCGCGCCTACACCATGCGCGAGATCATGGAGCTGGTGGTGGAGCAGACCGAGCGCCGCACCTGGGTCGTGCCGGTGCCGTTCTGGGTCGCCCGCATCCAGGCCAAGGTGATGGGGCTGCTGCCGAAGCCGCTCATCACCCCGGACCAGGTCAAGCTGCTGGAGCGCGACAACGTGGTGACCGGCACCCTGCCCGGCTTCGAGGCGCTGGGGATCGAGCCCACCGCGGCGGAGGCCATCCTGCCCACCTACATGAACCGCTTCCGGCCGCATCACCGCAACGTCATCCTGCGGGCGCCGCAGTAGGCAAGCCGGCGGGGCCGCCGGTCAGGCGACCGGGGCCGGCGCCGCCGGCCCGGTCCCGGTGGCCGCGTCGCCCCCGGCGCGGTGATCGCTCTCCAGCGCCCGGCGCAGCGCGACCGCCTCGTCGGCGGGGTCGATGGCCACATCGGCCCAGCGCACCACGGCGCCGGCCGCCACCGACCGCGTCAGGCGGACGCCGTGCGCCAGCCCGATCGGCAGCGCGCCGACGGCCAGGGACGCCGCGGCGGTGGTCAGGCGGCCCCAAACGGTGTAGCCGCCCTCCCCGTCCAGCGTCTCGCCGGCCGTCAGGTCGCGCTTGGCCACCGCCACCACGTCGGCCCTGAAGCCGCGCGGGGACCCCGTCGGCTCGCCGCGCAGCGCCGCCGACATCACCGACACGTTGAGTTCCAATCCGATCAGGTGGAACGGCTTGTACATGGCGGCGAAGCGGCCGCTGGTGTCGGTCACGAGGCCGTACTGGCGGAAACAGGCGGCGGCGTAGTTGGTCGGCGCCTCGATGGTGACGTAGACGCCCCAACGCAGATCGCGGAACACGGGGCGGCCGTCGCGCTCCAGCGAGGACACCACCTCCACCATGCCGCGCTCGTCGAGTTGACCGCCCAGCGCCCGCGGCCGCAGCGCATGGGGCAGGTCATCGACCCCGCTCGGCGGGAAGCGCAGGCCGCCTTCGGGCGCCGCCAGGCCGGTCGCGTTGGCGACCGCCGCCATCTCGATGGCCGACTTGGTGCCGTCGAGGAAGGAGTTGAACATGCGGGCGTTCATGCCGCCCGCCCGCGCCTGCTCGGCGGTCAGGCCGTAGTGGTCCCACACCGTATCCGGCGTCGAGGCGTGATAGGCCGGCAGGTACTTGGTGCCCTTGCCGGCCGCCGTGACCGCGAAGCCGCAGGCGCGCGCCCAGTCCACCAACTCGCAGATCAGCGCCGGCTGGTCGCCGTAGGCCATGGAATGCACCACACCGGCCGCGGCCGCCTCGCGCGCCAGGGCGGGGCCGGCCAGGGCATCGGCCTCGACGTTGACCATGACCACATGCTTGCCCGCCCGATAGGCCGCGCGGGCGTGGCGGATGCCGGCGGCGGGATCACCGGTCGCCTCCACCACCACGTCCACGTCATCGGCCGCGATCGCCGCCAGGGCATCATCGCCGATGCGGGTGGCCGCGATCCGCTCCGCGCGCCATCCCACCCCCTCCAGGGTGCCGCGAACCCGGTCGGGGTCCAGATCGGCGATCACCGGCACCGTGATGCCGAGGCTGCCGGGGACCTGGGCCAGGAACATGGCCCCGAACTTGCCCGCGCCGATGAGCGCCACGCGAACCGGGCCGGCGCCGTCCGCCAGCCGTCGTTCCATCAAACCGGTCAGCGCCATGCCCCGCCGTCCTCCCTCGTCCCTGGTGGTGTTGCTTGACGTCAGCCTTGGTTCGCAATGGCCCCGGTTGACGTCGTTGCTGTGGCGGCCGTCGTGTTCGCGGCCGATGCGCAGGCAAGTCTCGGTCAAACCCCCGATCGTGACAAGACGAGGCAAGCAACCGGGGCCGTTCGCCCTTACCGCACCGCCCACCGCCGTGCTATAAGCGGGGCCGGTCGGGGGCGACCCTCGGGCCAACACAACACCATGAACAGGGACGGCCGGACCCCGGCCAGCAGACACGGAGGAAACCTGATGACGCCACGCACCATCCTGGTTCACGTGGACGACACCGACGGTTGGCGGATCCGCCTGGACATCGCCCGCTCGATGCTGGGCGACGACGTGGCCTCGGGGCACGTCCTGGGCGTCTATGGCGTGGTCGACCACACCGAACGGCACCCGTACAGTCGTCAGGTCTCCAGCGATTTCCTGGCCAAGGTCGATGCCGCCGAAGCCCCGTTCCGGGCCGCCTGCGCGGAACGCGGCCTGTCCTGTAGCTGGCACGGCATCCACGGCGCCGATGGCAACCTGATCGCCGTGCAGACGGCGGCCAACCTTCAGACCGTCGACGTGGGCGTGGTCTCCCAGCCGCGCAGCGAGGACATGGGCCACACCCTGACCAACGACGTCATCGAACAGGTGGCGGTCAGTGCCGGGCGGCCGCTGATCGTGTTCCCGTACATCACCAAGTCGTTCACGATGCCCAAGCGGGCTGTGATCGCGCTGAACGAGGATGGGGCCAGCGCGCGCGCGCTGGCGGACACCCTGCCCTTCCTGGCCGAGTGCGAACTGGTCACGCTGCTGGCGGTGAGCCGCGACCCGGTGGCCCAGGACTGGCGCTGGCAGGCCCACAAGGCGGCCCTCGGCCGCCACGGCATCCGCGCCGAGGTCGAACACGAGGCACCGACCGACATCCCGGTTTCGGAGCTGATCCTGTCGCGCTGCGCCGACCTGGCCGCCGACCTGCTGTCGATGGGCGCCCACGGCGCCTATGACGTGCCGCGCCTGCTGCGCGGCGGGGTCACCAAGTCGATGTTGCCTGGCCTGACCCTTCCGCTGCTGCTGGCGCGCTGATCCGGCGCGGCCGTTTCGGCATCCGCCCTGACACGCGAACCGCCACCCCGGGCCGACCGGGGTGGCGGTTCTGCGTTCGGGCACCGGACCGGTGCCGGGTCGGGGTGGTCTCGGGCCGACGCGCGGGTGGCGCGCGGCCCGAGGCGCGATACCCTCCGGACGGACTACAGACGGCCTACAGAAGGATGATCTCGACGCGCCGGTTCTGGGCCTCGCGCATCCCGTCGCCGGTCGGGATCAGCGGTTCGTCCTCGCCGCGCGCAAACACGGCGATCTCGGAGCGCGGAATGCCCTGGGCCACCAGGCGCTCCATCACGGCGTTGGCGCGTCGCTGCGACAGCACCATGTTGTACTGCCGCGAGCCGGCGCGGTCGGTGTGCCCGGTCACCTCGATGCGCGTGCGCCCGACCTGGAGCGCGTTGCTGGCCGCGGTATCGACGATGCTGGTCGCCTCCGGGGTCAGGTTGGCGCTGTCGAAGTCGAAGAACACGAGATAGCTGGTCGGCACCGACGGCGCCGGGGCCGGCGCGGGGGCAACCTGCGGGGGCGGCGTCGCGGCCGCCGGCATGGTCTGCGGGCGCGACGGCTTGCCGAAGGCATAGCGCACACCGATGACCAGAGAATGGTTCAGATAGTCGTCGCCGGGGCCGCCGCCGCGGCCGTCGGAGATCTCGTGGTCCAGGTCGACGGCATGGAAGAAGCGATAGTCCGCCGTCACCGCGACGTTCTCGGTGATGTCATAGGCGGCGCCAAGAATGGCCTGATAGGCGAAGCCCACGTCCGTGTCATCCATCCGCACGCCGGCGGCGTTGTTCTCGGCGTCGATGCTGACGATCGCGGCGCCGAGGCCGGCGCCCACGTAGGGCGTCAGGCTGGTGCCGGTGTCGAAGTCGTAGATGGCGTTCAGCATGGTATGCCAGGCGCTCAGGTCACCATCCAGCCCGACGCCGCCCCACTCGTCGACACCGTTCTGGCGGTACCCGCCCTCGATCTCGGCCCGCAGGCCGTTGCCGAAGGCGTAGCCGAAGTTGACCAGACCGACGAACCCCAGATCGGTGTTGAGGTCGCGGCCCACGCCCTGGATGTCGAAATCGCCGCTGTCGTTCAGGTTCAGGCCGCCGCCGGCCCCCACGTAGAAGCCTTCCGGTACCTGTTCCGCCCGGGACGGCCCCGCCGCGACCATGGCCAGCACCGCGACCACGACGATGCCCAGGCCCAGCGTCCATGTGTTCGCCCGCATCTCTCTTCTCCCGATGCCCCTGTCGCCCCACCCGACGGGACGCCCGACGGTACGCCCGCCGGTCCGCCACGAGACGGAGCGCAGATGGTCTTGATCAGCCCCTGAATAGACGGAAACAACCGGCACCAGCGGGTCCGCCCTCAACGCTTGTCTCAGAATACTGAACGACCACGCTGATATCGCAAGAAAGATCTGACGACTGATCAGGCAGCCCCAGATATCGCGCCTCGCCAGTTCGAGCCCACGATATACGGAAGCACGCCAAAACGAAACGCCGGATTTGACGGGTCACAGCCCGGAGACCCTCCGGGATGCCCCCCGACCGAACCGCCGGGACCCCGCTGAATCGTTGAATATCAAATCACTAGAAAAGGTCCCGGGCCACGGACTCGCCGCCGCGCCAAGACCACACAAGGTCCTCGTGCAGAAGTCGCCGGACCATGCCCAGTCATACGATGAAGTGCGCCCGTCCAGGGTCGGGCGGTACCTGGATCGTTGTTCTCGAGAGTCGGCCAGGATTCACGCCTCGCCAACGGACAGCCGCCGTGACGAGTCGGCCACCGCCTCGATCAACGCCAGCAGCCGGGCGCCGCCGGCCTCGATGGACCCGCTGTTGTCGACCCGCGCCAGACCGGGGTGGTCGACGCGCAGGGCCGCGGTCCGCTCCAGACGGGCCGCGATCTCGGCCGCCGTCTCGCGCCCGCGCGCCTCCAGCCGGCGCCGCAGGATATCGGGCGCCACCGAGATCATGACCGGCCGGATGTCGGGGTAGCGCCCGCTCGCGCACGGCAGATGGGCCCGCGAGCCGTTCACCACGACCGTGAGGCCGGCCGCCCGCCACAGGTCGATCTCCACCCCGACGCCGTAGCGCAGTCCGTGGCTATCCCAGGCCAGCGCGAACAGACCGGCGTCCAGCCGGGTCTGGAACTCCGCCGGCCGAAGCGACACATGGTTCTCGCCCACCGCGTCGGCCCCCCGCGTGATGTAGCGATGCGCGAACGCCACCGGCAAGTCCGGTCGGGTGGCGCTCAGCCGGGCGCGCACCCAGGCGATCAGCGTGTCCTTGCCGGCCCCCGACGCCCCGATCACATAGACGAGACCACCACACGGCCTCCGGTCACCCAGACCGCCTTCCATCGCCACCCTACTCCGCCGCCGCGGCGGCATCGCCGCCCCGGCCGGCCTCCATCAGGCAGGCCAGCGCACGCGCCCGGACCGGGCTGTCGGCGAGCGTGGTCCGGTCGGCGTAGGTCGGCATGATCTCCACGGTGGTCACGACCCGTCCTCCTGTGTGCGGTCCTGCGCATCCATGCGGACGCGCCCTCGGCTGCGGCCGCCGCGCATGGTAACGAGCGCCCGCAGGGGTCCCCAACCCTCGGGGAGAGAATGTTTTGTTGCGGCCCGACGCGGGGCGGGGTGGACGGCCCCGCTCAGCGGGCCGGCCGGGGGGCCGCCGCCCGGGTCAGGCGATCGTTCAGCGCCGCGCCGAGCCCATGCCCGGGAATGGGCGCCACCGCGATCCCGTCATAGGGTGGTCGGTCCAGCGCCCGCAGCATGGCGAACAGGTTGCGGGCGGCCTCGTCCAGATCCCCCCCTGGGCTCAGGTCCAGCACGGCGCCCGACGTGCCGCCGAACCCCAGCAGCGCCTCCCCCGGCCGCACCTGCGTCACATTCAGACGCACCGGGCGCCGTGGGGCGTAATGGCTGGACAACAGGCCCGGCGACCGCGCCGGCCCCGCCGCGTCGCCGCTCCCCGCGCCCTCGCGGGCTGCCGCCTCAACCGGCGCCTTGAGCAGCGCCTCCAGGGTCTCGCGCGGCACCCCGCCGGGCCGCAGCAGCCGCGGCCGCCCGCCGCTCAGGTCGAGCACCGTCGACTCCACGCCCACCGGGCACGGCCCGCCGTCCAGGATCAGCGTCGGCCCGGACCCTCCGTCCGCCGCGAACTCCGCCGCCACGTGGTCGGCCGTGGTCGGACTCACCGCGCCGGACCGGTTCGCGCTCGGCGCCGCCACCGGCAGCCCGGCCGCCGTCAGCAGGGCCTGGGCCACCGGATGCGCCGGCGACCGCACCGCCACGGTCGGTCCGTCGGCCGAGACGCGCGCACACAACGGCGCGCCCGGGCGCCGCCGCAGCACCAGCGTCAGCGGCCCGGGCCACAGCACCGCGGCCAAGCGCGCGGCCGCCTCCGGCACCACGGCCAGCTCCGGCAGCGCCGCCGCATCGGCGACATGAACGATCAGGGGATTGGTGGCGGGCCGGCCCTTGGCGGTGTAGATCGCCGCGACCGCCGCATCGGACCGCGCGTCCGCGCCCAGACCGTAGACGGTCTCGGTGGGAAACGCCACCAACGCGCCCGCCCGCAGGGCAGCCGCGCCGTCGGCGATCGCCGCCGGCGTCGCCGGTATCACGGTCACGCTCCGTCCCTCCGCCTGTCCTGTCCGGGCGATCCCCGGGGCGGTTCCGGCTGCTCCGCCTGCCCATGCCGCCAGCCCCAGACGGGGTCCGGACGGTCGGGACCCCGGCCCGGTCGGGCCAGACTCCCGATCCGCCGGTCCGATCGAGACCACGGGGACACGCCGGGGCACCCTTGTGGAGTGCCGGCGGCGGGCGATGCGGTCCCGACCGTGTCCGGTGCGCGTGTCAGGCCTTGCCCGCCTCCTTCAGTTTGGCCTCGGCGCGCTCAGCCCGCACCGTGGCATTGGCGGCCTCGCGGCGCGCCGAGTTGGTTTCGCGGCGGTAGTGCCGCACCTGACCGCGCGCGCGACCGCCCGCCAGCCAGGTCAGGAACACACCGATGATGAATCCGGCCAGCAGGGCCCCTTCGACCGCCCAGTACAACGGCACCTGAAGCTCGTACTGGGTCGGCCACAGACCCAGAACCACCGGATCCTGATTGTCGATGGCGAAAAACACAGCGATGACGATGACCGGGACCCCGATCACCCAGGCGAAGAATTTGAACACGGGTCGCGTCCTGTTTCTTGAGTGTTGCCAGCCCCCGCGCGCGATCGGCTGGGTTGCCCCGGCCCTCGCGCCTCGGCGCCCCTCGTACGGTGACCGTGCCCTCCGGACACGGCCGCCCGCCCGGACACGCGACCGCACCCGCCCCGACCCGGATCCCTGGGACCCTGGTCGCGCACGCCATGCGGGCCGCATCCCTCAGGCCACTGTCCAGTTTACGAGACAGGCTGACCCTGGTTCAACAATTCCCGCAATTGTTTTCCGGTCTTGAAGTAGGGCGCCGCCTTGGCATCCACCTCCACGGTCTCCCCCGTGCGCGGATTGCGACCCATGCGCGACTCGCGGTATTTCACCGAGAAGGCCCCAAAACCGCGCAGTTCCACCCGGTCCCCCCGCGCCAGGGCATCCGCGATCTCCTCAAAGATCGTCGACACGATCCGTTCGACGTCGCGCTGATACAGATGCGGATTGAGTTCCGCGATGCGCGCGATCAGTTCGGACTTGGTCATCCTGCGAACCCCATGCGCCTTCGACCATCCCCCGGCCCGTCCGACTCGGGTCGGACCAGAGCCGGAAACCAACGGTCAACAGAGACCCTAAGCTGCCAAAGGGTTGCCGTCAGGTCAAGATAACGTCTTCCATGACAAGGATTTTTCGCACGGCCCGGACCCCGGCTGCGGCCTCGAAAACGCGCAACGGCGGCCCCACGAAGGGGCCGCCGCCTCGAGTCGGGGTCTGGCCCGCCGCCTCGCCCGCCCCACTGGGCGGGAGGCGTCGGGATCCCTACTCGTCGTCGCCCTTCTTCTCCTGCTGGGCCTGCTTCAGGGCCGCCCCCAGGATGTCGCCGAGCGAGGCGCCGGAGTCGGTCGAGCCGTAGTCGGCCATCGCCTGCTTCTCCTCGTCCATCTCGCGCGCCTTGATGGACAGGCCGAGACGACGGTTGGCCTTGTCGATGTTGGTGATCTTGGCGTCCACCTTCTCGCCGACCGCGAACCGCTCCGGCCGCTGGTCCGACCGGTCGCGCGCCAGATCGCCCTTGCGGATGAAGCCGATGGCGCCTTCCACCTCGACCTCGATGCCGTTGTCCTGCACCTGGGTCACCACACCGGTGACGGTCTGGCCCTTGCGCAGGTCGGCCGTGGCGGTGGCATAGGGGTCCTCGGCGAGCTGCTTGATGCCCAGGCTGATGCGCTCCTTGTCGACGTCGACGTCGAGCACCTTGGCCTGGACTGTGTCACCCTTGGCGTAGTCCTTGACCGCCTCGTCGCCGGAGCGGCTCCAGTCCAGATCGGACAGGTGCACCATGCCGTCGATCTCGCCGGGCAGCCCGATGAACAGGCCGAACTCGGTAATGTTCTTGATCTCGCCCTCGACGACGGAGCCGACCGGGAACTTCTCCAGGAAGTCGGACCACGGGTTGCCCATGGTCTGCTTCAGGCCCAGCGAGATCCGACGCTTGTCCGGATCCACGTCCAGGATCATGACGTTCACTTCCTGGCTGGTGGAGACGATCTTGCCCGGATGGATGTTCTTCTTGGTCCAGCTCATCTCGGAGACGTGCACCAGGCCCTCGACGCCCGGCTCCAGCTCCACGAAGGCGCCGTAATCGGTGATGTTGGTCACACGGCCGGTGAACACCGTGCCGACCGGGTACTTGGCGGCCACGCCCTCCCACGGGTCGGCCTCAAGCTGCTTCATGCCCAGGCTGATGCGCTGGGTGTCCGGATTGAAGCGGATCACCTGCACGCGCACGGTCTGGCCGATGGACAGCGCCTCGGTCGGGTGGTTGATGCGCTTCCAGGAAATATCGGTGACGTGCAGCAGGCCGTCGACGCCGCCCAGGTCGACGAAGGCGCCGTAGTCGGTGATGTTCTTGACCACACCGTCCAGGATCTCGCCTTCCTTCAGGCGCTCCAGCAGCTTGGCCCGCTCCTCGGCGCGCGTCTCCTCCAGCACCGAGCGGCGCGAGACGACGATGTTGCCGCGGGTGCGGTCCATCTTCAGGATCTGGAATTCGAACGGCTGGCCCATCAGCGGGGTGACGTCCCGCACCGGACGGATGTCCACCTGACTGCCCGGCAGGAAGGCCATGGCCCCCGACAGGTCGACCGTGAAGCCGCCCTTGACGCGGCCGAAGATCTGGCCCTTGACGCGCTCGCCGTTGTTGTAGGCCTTCTCCAGCTCGTTCCAGGCTTCCTCGCGCCGGGCTTTGTCGCGCGACAGGATGATGTTGCCGTCGCGGTCCTCGTAGCGCTCGACGTAGACGTCGATGGTATCGCCCGGGTGCAGTTCGGGGTCCTCGCCCGCCTTGGTGAACTCCTTGAGGGGAACCCGCCCTTCCGATTTCAGGCCGACGTCGACGACCACGTGGTCATTGCGCACGGCGATGACGGACCCCCTGATGACGGTGCCTTCGAGGGAGGCGTTTTCGCCGAGGGACTCGTTCAGCAGGGCTTCGAAGTTCTCCGCGAAGTCTTCCGCAGGAGGCGTTTGGGTGGCGGCGTCGGCCATGGGGGTGCTGTCCTTTCGGGTCGTTGACGATCATTTTCCGGCCGGCCGGTTGGATCCGGCGGTCTTTGCCAAGGCGTCTCTGTTTCAGGAATCGCCGGTGCTGCCCGTGTCGGTCGCGCCGGGTGCCCCCGGGGGGCCGGCGCGCCCGTCGGCCCGCGCGCAGGCGTGGTGCCACGCCCACACGCGCGCGCCCGTCAGAGCCAATGCGGCGCTCAGGGCGCCATCCCGGTCGAGATCGGATGTATCCAGAACCACGGCATCGGCCACAGGCACGAGCGGCGCGACGCTGCGGGAGCGATCCCGCGCGTCGCGCTCCTCCATGTCGCGGAGGATGCGCGACTCTATAACCTCTGTGCCGCGCTCCCGCAACTCCAGAAAGCGCCGCCGCGCCCGCGTCTCGACACGGGCGGTCACGAACAGCTTGACCGGCGCCTCGGGGCAGACCACCGAGCCGATGTCGCGTCCATCCAGCACGGCCCCGCGCGCCCCGTCCGGTGGCTGGGCGGCGAACGCTCGCTGGAACTCCAGCAGCGCCGCCCGCACCGCCGGGATGGCCGCGACGCGCGAGGCGGCATCGCCCGCCGCCTCGCCGCGCAGCGCGGGATCGTTCAGGTCGTCCGGGCTCAGCGCCCGCGCCGCCTGCTCTGTGGCCGCCGGGTCGTCGGGGCTGCCGCCCGCCCGCCGCACCGCCAGGCCCGTGGCCCGGTACAACAGGCCGGTATCGAGATAGGCCAGGCCCAGGCGCGCCGCCACCGCCCGCGCCAGGGTGCCCTTGCCGGCGGCGGCCGGGCCGTCGATCGCCACGGTCAGCGGCCCCGCGCCGTGGTCCAGCGCCGCCAGCCAGACCGGTGTGACCGGCCAGTCCGCGGGCAACGCGGCCGGCGCGGTCTCGGCCTCGCCGGTGACCACCAGATCGAGGACCGCCCCGGCCGGCTCCAGCCGGACCGGGACGCCGAAGGCCGCCAGCAGGTCGAACGCGACGCCCGCCAGCGCCGGCGGCAGGGCCACGCGGCTCTCGCCGGGCGCGGTCAGACCGACCGCCAGCGCCGCCATGGCGGCCGCCGGCGGCAGCGCCGCCGGGCCCCCACAGTCCGGGGCCAGCGGGCTCGCCGTGCCGCGCACCGTCAGCAGCGGCGCCGTCGTCGACCCACCCACCACGACCTGCGCGCCGGCCCGCTCCAGGGTCGCGACCAGGCCGTCCGGCAGTCGGTCCGCCCGCACCACGGCCGACACGGCATGCCCGGCCAGCAGCCCGCACAGCGGCCCCAGCGCGCCCGGCACCGCGCGCGCGTCCAGCGGCGTCTCCGGCGACCGCAGACCGCCGAGCCCGCGCCCTGTGACGGCGACGGTCCCGCCGCCCTCGGCCACCTGTGCGCCGAGTTCGGCCAGCAGCGGGCGCAGGACGCACGGCACCAGCGCGGCGGACAGCCGGCTCTCGCCCACCGTCGCCGCGCTCAGCACGGCCGCCAGGGCGCCCGCCGTGGCGGGATCGTCGATCAGGGAGGGCGGCAGGGTCATGGCAGAGGCTCGCGGCAGAAGGCGGACAACGCGGGCGCGCAGGCCCGACGAAACGGCGGCGATGTAGCACGCGTCGGCGCCGGGCGACAGGGGGGTGCCGCTCTGCCTTGCGTGAGGCGCCGGCAAGGGCGTTGACTTGCCCGGGCGATGATGGCAAACGCGCCTGTCTCGCGGGGCGGCCTGGGCCGCCCGCCGGGGACATACGGTGCGGTGCAAACCAAGGAGGACCACGGTGGCCAAGCCGGAATGGGGAACCAAGCGCACCTGCGGCTCCTGCGGAGCCCGCTTCTACGACATGCGGCGCCAGCCCGTGGTCTGCCCCAAGTGCGGCGCGGCCCACGAAGAGGACGCGCCGGCCCGGCCCCGCCGCGCCAAGGCGGCCGCCCCGGAGAAGAAGCCCAAGGCGGTGCCGGTGGTGGACGAGACCGCGGACTTCAACGAGGAACCCGCGATCGAGGGGGCCGAGTTGGAGGAGACGGAGATCGACGACAGCGCGGAGGACGAAGGCGGCGACATGATCGAGGACGCCTCGGATCTCGGCGAGGACGACGAGGACATGGCCGAGGTGATCGAGCACCTCGACAGCGATAACGAGGACGAATAGGCGCACCCGGGCCGGCCGGGCCGGGACACCGCGGGCACACCGAAGAGCGCCGCGGACGCCCCGGAAAAAAAGCGCGGGGAGGGTCGATTTTCCGCTTGCCCCGCCCGGCCGAAGCCCCTAAGTTCCCGGGCCTCGACAGGGCGCCCCCCAACGGGCGCCGCACCGACCCGCCGGACGACATGCCGGGACGCGCGGATCGTTGATCCTTATGTCGCAGAGTCTTTTGGGGCCGTAGCTCAGTTGGGAGAGCGCTACAATGGCATTGTAGAGGTCAGGGGTTCGATTCCCCTCGGCTCCACCAAACCCCACTCCGCGCCATTCGGACCGGCTAACGCTTTGAAGGGCAAGGTCAGAATCGCGGTTCGAAACCCGTCCGAACGGCTGTAGGGCAAGTGCCCGCCGAAGACCAGCCGGAGCACCATTCTCTTGTGCTCCAGGCGGTCGGAAAGCCAGAGTTTGCAAGGGTTTGCCAGGAACGCGCAGGCGGTTCGAAAGGTCTCCTCGAAACTCCGTTGCGGCGCGCCCCGTTTCCGGTCCTGCTCGACCAGCGCCAGCTTCTCCTCCTCCAGCGTTCGCAAGCGAGTCTCATAGGCGGTGATCAGCGCCGGGCTGTCCGTCTGCACGATCCGGTCCATGAGCTGCACGCTCTGCTGTTCAAGCCGGGCGATCTCGGCCTTGGCGTCCCTAGCCCGCTGGCGGGCTCCGGCCAGTCGTTCCTCCCACAGATCCCGCAACATGGCGTAGCAGGCCCCGAACAACGCGCCGCTGGGCCGCACGCTGTTCAGCAGGGTCTCGAACTCGGCGTGCACGCGCTCGCGGCGAATGGAGCGGCGACGCTCGGCGCATCCCCGCTGCTGGCATTCGTAGTACGGATATCGCGCATTGCGCCCCTTCGACCACGCGGCGGTCATGGGATGGCCACAGCAGGTGCAGGTAATGAAGCCCCGCAACGGGAAATCCCCGTTGGTGTCCATGCGGATGGGGGCCTGCACGTCGTCCCCGCGAAGGCGCTTCTGCGCCTTCCGCCACGTCTCGAAGGCGATGAGCGGCTGGTGCTTGCCGGGATGCAGGTGGATCCCCCACTTCTCCACGGTGATGTACCCGGCATTGAGCGGGCGGGCCAGCATGTCCAGAACGGTCTTGAGGGACACTTCGCCGTAGCCGTTCCGGGGGAAGGCCGGGAAGGTTTCCACGTAGCGCTTTACCTCCGAAGGCGTTTGGAAGCGGCCCGAGGCGAAGCCCTCGATGGCGTCGCGGACGATCCCGGCCACGGGTTCGTCGGGGACCAGCATGCTGCCGTGCCCGGCCACCTTGTTATAGCGAAAGCCCACGGGCGGCGAGAACACCCAGTACCCGGCCAACACGCGGGCGCGCATGCGGTTCTTCACCTGCTCGGCATTCTTCTGGCGCTGGTGCTGCGAGACCGAGGCCAGAAGGTGTTCGACCAGGACGCTATCCGGGTCCGTGCCGAACTCGATGGACGGGCTTTCCAGCTTGCCACCCGCGATTTGGATGGCGGTGCGAAGCTGGATGTGGGCGTGAATGTCGCGGGCCAGACGGCTGATGTCGTCGATGATGACGGCGTACTTGCCGTTCGCGCGGCGCTTCTTCAGGAAGGCCAACATCGCCTGCATGCCGGGGCGGTCGATCAAGCCGCCGGAGACGCCTTCGTCGCGGAAGACCTCGGCGACCGCGTAGCCCTTGCGGGCCGCGAACTCGCGGCATCGGCTCTCCTGTGAGGACAGACCATGCCCCTCGCGGACCTGGCGCGTGCTGGACACGCGGCAATAGATGAGGGCCTGTGTTTCACTCTCCGGCATGATCCGTGCCTTTCCGCCGCCGCGACGCTCCGGCGACCTGCCTGATTGGGTTCGACGTGGAAACCGGATCCGAGTCTACGTCATTTGCCGTGTCCGGTGGATCCCGCTGCATCAAGGCGGCCGGGATGAGCTGGGCCGGATGCAGGCCAAAGGCTTGATCGGCAAAGGCTTCCATGATGGTCCATAGGGTGTGGATAAGTTCCGCCTTCTGTGCTTCGGTCAGATCGAAGCCGTCCACGTAGGGACGGTATTTTTCGAGCTCCGGGCGCATGGCGGACACAAAGCTCCTTTCCGCCGCACCAAGGGGCGCGGCTGCAAAATTGGTTCGACACTGTCGAGGATAAACGGTCCGGTCCGGCGGGGCGGGCAGATATTGGGCAGTTTTTGCCCTTGGCAGCGCCACGCTCCGGACACAGAAATAGGAAAGACTTCCAATTATATACAGGAACGACATTAATTTGTAAACGAAAGAATGAAGGCACTATCGGAAATATCGGATAACGTTTTTCTCCTTTGTTTTCCTTCATACTTGAAAAAGGGGTGCGCATGCACCCCTGGCCCTCGCCGAGAGTGGGGGTAGCAAGCGCAAGGAGGCTCCGAACGAGGGGCCCCGCGATGCTGGGATACGTTTGAATGCCTTGCGCGCGCCAGGGGCGAAGCCCCTTAGAAAAACAACCAAACACCCGATTTGGATGCGCAGCACGCGAGGTGGACGAGAGTACGGGCAAGGCTCGATCTTGCACCAGTTCGGTTGGGGATTTTTCCGGTGCGGTGTGGTCTGCCTGTGGGCCTAAAGGCAACAATATGGTACCCTTCACTTAAGTGCTGCTGCGTCGTAGGTGGAGTGCCGCAGGGAAGAAGTTGAAAAAAGGTAACAAGGCACGTCCATTCCGCGCACAACCCAGTGGACAATCAAGGGTATGTTGAGGTACAAGAAATTTGACTTTTTTCGACGATCCCCTCTGCTGCCCGCTTTCACTTGGGGCGAGCCAGACAGTTATTGCGCACTCCGATTAGTCGCAGGGGCGGTTTCTGCGCAAAAACTGGCAGGACTTGGGAGTGTCCTGGCCGCCGGACTGAAAGTAGCCGGTCAAAAATGCGGGGGTGTTTTGTTAATTTCTTACGACACTCAGTTACTTCAACAAATATGCTTCCGCTCTTGTGCTGCCAGAGAACACTTAGGGGAAGAGGCGGCAACTTGCTTGCAAGCGCGGCATTCCGATATTCAGGCAGCAAAGAACGTCTATGAACTTCCCCTAGGGCGGGTTTCCATAGACGGTAACTTTTGTGCGTTTACCTTCAGAAGTATTTTGTCAATATTTATGGTCCCAAATTACGGTGCAGTTGAAGATGATGGTATTTATGACTGGTCTACGGTGGGGCGGGTAAAGATCGTGGGAATAAATGATGTCAAATGAAGCAATCAGAGAAAAGCCTGATTGGGTGTCTCCGCCCGGACATACCATATTGAGCATTCTCGAAGAGAAAGAGCTGACGGTTGAACAATTTGCTTGCGCAATTGGCAGATCTACGGCCGTAGCGCAAAAAATTCTTGACGGCGTTCAAGTCGTAGATTCGGAGCTAGCGCAACGACTGTCTCGTACACTTGGCGCTTCTGATACGTTTTGGCTGGCACGAGAATACGACTACCGTGCGAGCCTAGGTTCGCCGAAGAACACCAAGGTCGCAAGCTTAGCTGAGCTTTTGGGTCGGCTTCCCTTGAGCGACATGCAGAAATTTGGCTGGATCGACAGGGCTCAATCAAAAGATGAGAAGATTGCGGCATGTTTGACATTTTTTGGTGTGTCATCGCTTGCGCAGTGGCAAGGCCGATATGAATGCGCATTTCAACAAGCATCCTACCGACGCTCGACAGCATATGCCTCGTGCGAGATCGCGACAACGGCTTGGCTTCGTCAAGGAGAGATTGAAACAGAGTACGATAAGGTCGGCGACTGGTCGCCAAAGAATCTTAGAAGTAAGATTTCGCATTTCCGGCGGTTGACATGGTACAAAAGTCCAGCACTGTTTTTGCCCAAACTGAAGGAATTTCTTGCCGAGTGCGGCGTTAAATTTGCAGTTGTCAGGGCACCAAAAGGATGCTCAGCGAGTGGTGCCGTGAGGCTAATTTCACATGGCACGCCCCACATTCAGCTTAGTTTTCGGTTTCTGTCCGACGATCAGTTTTGGTTCTCGTTCTTTCACGAGATTGGCCACTTGTTGCTTCATTATGACAGAATGCCGATTTTTGAGAACGGGGGAACAGTGGAAGAAATTTGCGAACGGGAAGCAAATGAATTTGCGGCAAATGTTATTGTCCCAGTACAGTATCGTGAAGAAATGGCCTCCCTTGGCGCGGCCCGTTTGCCGATTATCAATTTCGCCAAGAAAATTGGCGTAGCGCCTGGACTGGTTGTTGGTCAACTCCAGCACGAAGGACTCATTGATTTTAAGCAAATGCAGCACCTAAAACGCCGCTATCGTTGGGTCAACTAACCACGGAAGTATACGTATTTGTCGGGGCTTTTTTGCCAGTTGCACAAAGCGTCTTCAATTACCTGTGGGTTGACATCGAGGTAATCAGCTAACCTAGTGCAGGCACTTTCGAGTGTATTCGTATTTGTCTGGGATCCAAAAAGCGACTTGGCACCAGCTTTTGGGCCGGTCGACTCAGAAATGTAAGCTTTGTCTGGAACAATAGGTGCAATCGAAAGACTACCCAGGTAGCACAGTAGATCAAACTTACCCAAGCGTCCAAGCTTGGATACCTTGTTAAGGTCTTTGTATAGGTAGGAAAAAACTTCTTTTGGGTTCTGCCCTACCGTTTTATGTACCTGTCGTATTAGATCATCGTGAGAGCCGTATTCGGCTATCCAACGGATATAAGATGCAACGGCTTGCCCGGTGCCCTTTGGTCCAGGCTTCAAGGTTTCAAATTTCCTATGATTGCCAAAACGCCGTGAGCGCCCTGAGGCGGTGACTGTAGGATAGATGGAGTCCAACCAAAGAGATATTGCTAGTGGGTCCCGGCTTGCGGTAGGCCAATCCCAAGCTCCTCCTTGCCCAAAGCGGCCATAGAAGTCTTCAGTGAGGTTCCATCCATCGATCTTGTGTTTGCCAAAATGAGTAGCAAGATAGACCAGCCAAAAAGCGTCATCCAATCGTCCCGCCTTGTGCAGAACTACCGCGCCACCAAAAGGGGCAAAGCTGCCCGAATAAGGTGTATGTAGGCTTGCCGATTTTGCTCTTATTGATACGACATGAAGGTATTCGATTCGACGAATACTGTCGATTATCTGCTGTGCGAGCACAAACCTGCGCTCTGGATTCGAGATTCCTGGAAGATTGATCTCCGTTTCGGAAAAATTTTTAAGGGTGGCAGTGATATCATTAGATATACCCTCATTTTTTATTCTAACTGTCATATCGGTCACCTAGATCAAGTTTAATCTGAGTCGGCCCACTATTGGCTGATTTCCGGGTAGTTTTTGGTTTTCGCAAAAAGAAGTTCATGTAGAACGAGTCTGAAATCTGCGAAAAATTTTCCTCCAGTATCTTGTTTCCCCTTTTCAGTTTTCCGTCAGCATGCCGTAGAAGTACTAGTGAAAGATCGCGCCAATAGGTTGGTAGATCAATTTGCGAAGCTGTCGTGATCTTTCCTTGTCTAATCGATTTCTCGGTTATTAGGAATGCAGCCAAGTTGTCGCGTTGACAGCCTGACGGCATTTCCGGCATTGCAAAGGTTGGGTTTTGGTATCCTTCATTGAGGTACCTTGAAATATCATTTGAGTTGTGTTCGTAAAGGTGGAGGCTGGTCGCGAAGTGATGATAGTCGCCAACCTCTACATCAAGAGAGCGGGCAATAAGCTCTTGGATCATAGTGAAACAAAATACATCATGGACAAAACCCATATAGGCGTCGTTGGATCGCATCATGGTAATCATGTGTAAGCGGCTGCGTCGACAAATAAACTGCAAAGCAACAGTGCATGGATTCTCGGATCTATTAGGCTCTAGATCATTGGCTTCAATTATCGAAATTAATGCTCGGCGTGTATCGGGCTTCTTTTGAAGTAGATCAATCACCCTTTCAATCTGGTTAACAGACCTGCCAAACTCACCAGTTCCTATCAGGCGAGGGCCATAGGCTTCTTCAATAGATCCGGAGGCTTCCTTGGGAGGGTAATCCTTTATGTAAAAACGAATAAAATCAAGGTCGGCGCTGCCGCTCATGTACCAACAAAATTCGGCTAGCGCTGAGATTAATCGCCCTCGTGTAGATGTTGCGCTAATTCTAGCGCGTGGATTTGTAAGTTTGATCTTTGCTCCAAGAAGATCTTGTCCACTTCCCTTACTGGCTACAAACGTGTCGGCACTCTTCGAAAGCTTATCGTAAAGCTTTCGCAATATCTCATCCAAAAAACGGCCCTCGATATCCATAGCTCGATGGTAGCGGTTAGTCGATTGGATTGAAAGGGTATTCCGCATTCTTAGCACGTAAAAAGCGTTTAGGGAATAGCATCCTGGGCTTGTGGGCAGAAGGAGTAGGGGTGACGCCGCTATGTACACTTAAAGGATCTAAGGCCGGCCATTTCTGCGGCTCAGCGTCCAAAACCGCAGTATCTCTCGGTGAGCTGAGTGCGGCGATCTGGTGCGTTCAGTTCCGAACGAGTTCAAACCGTCTGCCGCCCCTCCACATACCGCTGCACATTCAGTTCCGCTGCCCGGCTGCGGATCGTCATGCTGTCGTAGAGCGCCTGCATGCGCAGAAGCAGGTCCGCTTTCACGTCAAAGGCCAGTTCGATCCGCATGGCCATTTCCGGCGAGAGCGAGGATTTCTCGTTCGTGAGGTCGGACAGGGTGGCGGCGCGCACGCCCAGCACCTTCGCGGCCTTGGTAATCGTAAGCCCGAGTTCGTCCAGAATCTCCTCCCGGATAAATTCGCCCGGATGAACCGGGGCCATTCCCATTTTCAGTGGTTCTCTTTCCATCAGTGATAATCCTCCAAATTCAGGTCAACAATCGCGCCGTCTTCGATTTTGAAGGTCAGTCGCCAATTCCCGGATACCGAGATCGACCAGTCACCGGCGCGGTCCCCCGTGAGTTGGTGGATGCGCCAGCCGGGCGGGCCGTTCAGGGTGTCCATGTCCGGCGCGGCGGCCAGCGCGAACAGGACCCGTCGAACGCGGGCAACCAGGGACGGCTTCACGCCCTTTGCATTGCCGGTCAGGTAGAGTTCCCGTAATCCCTTATGACTGAATGAAACAATATCCATTCCTTGTATCATACGGTATTGCCGTATGCCTGTCAAGCGTGATGAAAAAGAAGGCGGTGCAGCGACAGATTCAGACCAGCAGACCGGATCACGATCCGGTCTGAGGGCTGCGAGTGATGGACCGGCGATACGGTCCGATGGCACTGAACCCGGCTCGATGCCGGGGGCGCGCCACGGCAGGGGGGATGCAACGGGGGGCGGCACGCCCCCCTTGCCAAGATGGTGCTGTATTACAGCACACATCTTGCGGAACGCGATAACGGGGGTGCCGTGACCCTGTGTGAAACGTTTATGCACCGGGTCTACAGCCCCAGGGAAAGGCCGCTGTCCGCCCGGCCTCGCGCGTTTTCAGTATATCGCCACGGTCCAGGATTGTCCTGCCGTTGGGTTTCGCCCTGGGTTCGGTCGCTCTCGATTTCCCGCAGCATCTCGGCGTGGTGGTGCCGGGCGTTCTGTATCCGGGCCTGCAAGTCCTGGCGTTCGGTCATCTGCGTGAGAATGAGGGTGTCGCGCTCGTCCCCGTCCCGGCAAAGCGCGGCATAGGTTTCGGCCTCGTTCTGGTGTCGCAATCGGGCATAGCGTCCGGTGAGGCGGTCCCAGAACCCCTGGAGCCCTCGGCTCATACGGTCGGATCGGGCGCGGGTTTCGGTGTCCCAGCGCTCGCGCTGGCTTTCCTTCAAGGCGGCACGGTCGGCGCGGTGCCGCTGCGTCACTTCCTGGCGCTCACGATCCAGTGTCCTGAACGCGGCGGCCATGCGGTCATGCGCTTCCTGGATAAGCCGCTGCCGGGTCGAGTCCATGTCTCGCGCCATGCGGACGCGGGCCTCCTCGACGCCGGGCAGGGTCTCGGCGGGTCCCAGCTTGGCGTTCACGTCCTTGGTCTTCACGGCGGCATAGCGGGCAATCGACAACACTTCCCCCTCGTGGGTGACGGCGACGTGGCCGCGCCGGTCGCCCCTGGCCAGGATCAGGCCGCGCGCCTCCAGCGCCTCGGAGAAGGCGGCGCGCGAGTCGGACGCGGCCCAGCACTCCCGAATCATCTCCTTGAGGTCGCGGGCGTTCCGGCCCATCCGTTTGGCCTGCTGCCACTCGGTCAGGGTGAAGGTGCGCGGATCGCGGGCCTCGCTGTTCATCAAGCCGCGCGGCAGGGTCCATCCGTGCTCCAGGTACAGCGCGCGGGAGATGTCGCGGAGCTTCCGTTTGAAGTGGGGAAGGTTGCGGGCGGTCATGGTGTCCGCGTCGATGCGGCTCCAAACCGCGTGGGCGTGCCGCCGTCCTTCCTTTTCGTGGAAGACGATGGCGCGGGGCTGGCCGCCGAGGTTCAGCTTTGTCTCGATGCGCGCCAGCGCGTTCTCGAACGCGACGACGGGAACGGCCTCGCCCGGTGGCGGACTCAGGCTCAGGGAAAAGAGGAACTGGCGGCATTTGGTGCCGCGCGCGACGGCCTGGGCCTCCTTCAACGCGCCGGTGAGGTCGGCGGAGACGAAGCCGCGAATCTCGTGCACCTCGACGTGCTCGTTCTCGTCGGCGCGCAGAAGATGGAGCGCCAGGGCCTTCGCCCCGCCGCGTTGGGATGCCTTCAGGATAATGGATCACCGCTCCCGGATGTCGAGCGCCTGCATAAGCGCCGCCTTCATGTCGGCAATGTCGGCGCTGGCGTCGGTCAGCGCGGCCCGGACCTCGGGCGTCATGGGGAGGGAGCCGCTGTTGGCGGCGCGGGCCAGTTGGTTGACGTTGCCGGCCAGGTGCGATTGCCCGAGGAGGGCGAGAACCTGGGCCAGGGCCTTGTCGTCCTTGATGGCGGGACGCCGCGCGGTCCGGCGCGGTGATTGCTCCTCGCCCTGGTCCTCGAACAGACGCGCGCGGATGTAGGCCCCGAGGGCCTGACGGCCCGCGCGGTTCTCCAGCGCTTGACGCTCCTCGGGCGTCAGGCGGATCGAGAACGGGGCCGATCCTGTCGTGGTGTGTTCGGGCATGGCGATCATGAAAAAGCACAGAGCATCGCCCCCGGTCCGAAAGGACCGGAGCGGCGCGCGTTTGTCAGTTGTCAGGGTAAATCAGGAAGTCCGCCGCCCCGGGCGGACTTCGGGTGAAATTGGGTCGGTATCAGTTTGGGGTGAAATCTGGATACGGTGCGTCACAGTCCTCAAGGACTGTGTTCCATTCTTCCAGTGTTTCGAGTATAAGGTTCGAGTCGGATGGCGTTACGTCCACCAATGAAAGAAAAAGGGGTCACCGCGCAGCGGCGACCCCTTTTTCTATGGCTGTTTTCTATGGCTGTGCCACAGAAGGCGCCACAGGTGCCCTCGCTGGCGCTCCTTTCGCCTGGTACAGCTGGGGTGCGGGCTTCGGCCGCGCGGGCTCCGGGCCCTTGGCGCCGGCGGGACCGGGCGCGAGACTGTCCGCCAGGACCACCAGGGACCGGCACCACCGGAATCGCGCCATGCCCGGCCGACACGACCGACCAGGATCGGCGCCGGCTTGATCGCGCCACCGGTCCCTCCGAACCCTGTCGTGATCATGCCAGCAGCCATCCCCTCCGACGGACATGGACCCGACATCCTGGTGGCCGGCGGCGGTCTGGCCGCGCTGTGCGCCGCCATCGCGGCGCGCCGGACCGGAGCGTCGGTCTGGCTGGTCGACGCGGCGCCGGACACGTTGCGTGGGGGCAACGCCCGCCACGGCCGCAACCTGCGCGTCGCCCATGACGGGCCCACCGCGCACGTCCCGGATCGCTATGCGGTGACCGAGTTGGAGGCCGACCTGCGGCGCGCCGACCCGGGCGCCGATCCACAGCTCCTGCATCGCCTGGCGATGGACTCCCGGGACGTGCCCCGCTGGCTGGCCGCGCAGGGGGTCGCGTTCCAGCCCCATGCGGCGGGCGCCCTTCCCTATTCACGCCGAACGGTGTTCCTGCTGGGGGGCGGCACGGCGATGGTCAACGCCCTGGCCCGGACGGCTCGCCGGCTGGGGGTCCGCGTGCTGCACGAAACGACCGTTGAAGAGGTCGCTCCGGGCGGACATGCCGTTCTGCGCGCCCGGGAGGGGCGGGCCGAGGTCTGCGCCCGCGCAATCGTGGCCTGCACGGGCGGCTTCCAGGCCAATCGACCCTGGTTGCGCGACGCCTTCGGGTGCGCTGCCGACGGCTTCGTCAACCGCGGCACACCGTACGCCACCGGCCGCGTTTTGCGGGCGCTGCTGGACCGGGGCGCGGCACCGGTGGGCCATGCGACACACGCCCATCTCGTTGCCGTCGATGCGCGCGCGCCCGCCGACGACGGCGGCATCGTCACCCGTGCCGACGGCATGGCGTGGGGCCTGGTGCTGGATCGCGACGGCCGGCCGGTGCGCGACGCGACGCACGAGACCGGCTCGGCGCGCTACTCCGGCTGGGGGCGACGGGTCGCCGCGTGTCCGGGCGGACTCGCCCATGTGATCCTCGACAATGCCGGGGTGGCGCGGCTCGGCCGTCGGGTGTATGCCCCCCGGACCATGGCCGACACCGACACCCTCGCCCAGACCCTCGGCGTCGATCCGGCACGCCTGGCCGCCACGCTCGCTCGGGAGGGACCGGCGGGCGGGCCGCCCTGGCATGTGCTGTCCATCCGCCCCGGGATCACCTTCACCGGGCTCGGCGTGCGGGTGGACCCCGACGGGCGGGTGCTTGACCGGTGCGGCGCCCCTGTGCCGGGTCTGTTTGCCGCCGGCATGATCATGGCCCCGGCCGTGCTCGGCGGCCGATATCTGTCGGGAACCGCCCTGACGGTCTGCGCGGTGTTTGGCCGGCGGGCCGGGGAGGCGGCGGCACGCCATGCCCACGCCTGACACGATGATCCTGGATGAGGCGCGACGGCAGATGACGGTATGTGTCGTCTGCAAGTACTGTAACGGCTATTGCGACGTCTTCCGGGCGGCCGACAGACGGCCGGCTCTGTCCGACGCCGACCTGTTGTTTCTCGCCAACCTCTGCCACCACTGCCGGAACTGCTGGTATGCCTGCCAGTATCGGCCCCCGCATGCCTTCGCCGTGGCGCTGCCGGCGGCTCTGGCGCGCGTCCGGGTGCTGTCGTGGCGGCGGTTCGTGGGGCTGCGGCCGTCGCCGGGCGGACTGGCGGGACTCGCCCTGGCCGCAACCCTGCTGGTGCCGCTGCTGGCGGTGCTGCTGGTGCCCGCCGAGACGCTGTTCGCGACACACCGGGGACCGGGTGCCTTCCATGCCGTGATCCCGCGCGACGCGATGGTCTGGGGCGCGGCCCTGGCCATTCTGGGACCGGTGGGATGGGTCGCGGTGGCGATGGTCCGCTTCTGGCGCGCCATCGGCGCCGACACCTCAGGGCCCCAGGTGGCCGCCGCCGTGCCGCTGGCGCTGCGCGACATTGTCACCCTGCGCAACCTGTCCGGCGGCGGCGCGGGCTGCAACGACCGTGATGACGCGGCCTCCGGCGCGCGGCGCCGGGCGCATCATCTGGTGCTCTGGGGCTTTCTGCTGACGGTCGCCGCGACGCTGGCGGCGGCCGGGGCCCACCACCTGCTGGGGATGCGGGCACCCTATCCCTGGATCAGCGCGCCGGTGCTGCTGGGCACCACCGGCGGGGTCGCCCTGCTGGCCGGGGTGGCGGCGCTGGCCTGGATCAAGCACCGCGCCGATCCGGCCCCGGAGGCTCCCGAAACCCGCACCGCCGAATGGACCCTGCTGGCCGTGCTGGGGGCCGCTGCCGCCAGCGGCCTGGCCCTGCTGGTCTTGCGCGAGACGGCCGCGATGGGGATGCTGCTCGCCCTGCACCTCGGCACCGTGCTGGCCTTCTTCGTCACCCTGCCGTTCGGCAAGATGATGCATGCGCCGTTCCGCGCGCTGGCCCTGCTGCGCGCCGCCATCGACCGCCAGGAGACCGCCCGCCCCCATGCCCGCCCCCAAGACCCCTGACCGGCCCCGCGTGCTCATTCTGGGCGGCACCACGGAAGGGTATGCCCTGGCCGAGACCCTGGCCGCGGGCGGGCGCTGGGCGCCGGTCTCTTCCCTGGCCGGCCGCACGGCGAACCCGCGTCCGCCCGCCGGGGCCATGCGCGTCGGCGGCTTCGGCGGTCCGGAGGGACTGACCCGCTGGTTGATCGACGAGGGCATCGCGGCGGTGATCGACGCCACCCACCCTTTCGCCAGCCGCATGGGCTGGAACGCCGCCACCGCCTGTGCCGACTCGGGGGTCCCGCTGCTGCGACTGGAGCGGCCGAAATGGCAGCCCGGACCCGGGGACGCCTGGACCCTGGTCGGGGACTGGGACGGCGCCGTCGAGGCCCTGCGCGAGACGGGGGCGCGCCGGGTACTGCTGGCGGTGGGCCGTCAGGAAGTAGCGCCGTTCGCGGTCCTCTCCGACGTCTGGATGCTGATCCGCTCGGTCCAGGCCCCCGAGCCCATGCCGCCCTTCGCCCGGGCCGAGGTGCGGCTGGCGCGGGGACCGTTCAGCCTGGCGGACGAAACCGCCCTGCTGCGCGACCGCGCCATCGACACCATCGTCTGCAAGAACAGCGGCGGCGCCACCGACGCCAAGCTGACGGCGGCCCGCGCCCTGGGCGTCCGGGTGGTCATGCGCGACCGCCCGCGCCGACCGGAGACCGCCACCGTGCCGACCGTGGTCGCGGCGGCGGAGTGGCTGGACGGGCTCAGCCTTTAGGGCGGATCGCACGGCATTGGACCCGCGCCCGGGCTCCAATGCCGTGCGTGAATCCCCCCTAACTCTTTGTTTCAGGGCAGAGTCACGGGATCAATCCGGAACACGGCGTGAGTCAGATTGATCACGACCTGCCTTAGCGTACCACCTTGGGGAGTAGACCCACGCGCCGCCGTCCAGCGGACGGGAAAACGTCTGTGTGGCCGACGAGCCGACCAGGATCACCGTGCGCATGTCGGCGTCCTCCGGCCGCACGGTCCCCAGGGTGGTGACCCGGACGGTCTCACCGCGGCGGGCCACGTCGCGGGCCAGCACCACCGGCGTTTCCGGCCCCCGGATCGCGCGCAGGCGCTCCAGCGCCTGCCCCAGTTGCCAGGGCCGCGCCCGCGAGATCGGGTTGTAAAGCGCCAACGCCAGATCGGCACGGGCGGCATGGTCCAGCCGCTCCAGGATGACCGCGAACGGCTTCAGGTTGTCCGACAGCGACAGCACGCAGAAGTCATGCCCCAGCGGCGCGCCCACCCGGGCCGCCGCCGCCTGGGCCGCGGTGATCCCGGGCACCATCTCCAGGTCGACCCCCTGCCAGGAAGGGTCCGCGGCCTCGTGCAGGGTCTCCATCACCGCCGCCGCCATGGCGAAGACGCCCGGATCGCCGGAGGAGATCACCGCCACCCTGGCGCCCGCCGCCGCCAGCGTCAGGGCATGGCGGGCGCGGTCCAGTTCCTCGCGATTGTCGGTCGCATGGAGCGCCTGCCCCGGACGCGACACGCCGGCCAGACGCTCGGCCATGCGGATGTAGGTCTCGTAGCCGATCCAGTGATCGGCGCGGCGCAGCGCGGCGCGCGCCGCCGGGGCGAGCAGATCGGCGCCGCCCGGCCCCAGGCCGACCACCGCCAGATGCCCGCGCGGATGCCCCACGGGGCGCACCGCCTCGGGCGCGCGGGCGACCGCCAGCGCGATCGGCCCCGTGGTCCAGACCGGCCGATCCCGATCCGCCTCCGGCACGGCGGCGGCGGCCAGCGCGGCCGCATCGCCCCCATTCGGGACCAGGCGCACCGGGCAGTCCAGGGTGTCCGCCACGCGCTGGATCTCGCCACGGGCGCCGTCCGCCTCCCGCGCGAGCACGACCGCGACCGCCGCCCGCGCCAGTCCCGCCGTTGCCAGGGCCGCCGTCACCCGCTCCGGCAGCTCTTCACCGCCGCCGGTCACCCCGACCACCACGGTCTTCGGATGGAACACCAGCGCGCCGTCCTCCGGCGGGCGGTCGTCCGGGGTGACGCGGATGCACCGCTCCCCTTCCGGGGCGACCGGCAAACGGCTCTCCGCGAGCCACGGCGCGTGCCCCTCCAGTCGCACCGACGCGCCGCCCAGCAGGTCCGACATGAACGCCTTCGACGCCCCGGGATCGCGCGCGACATAGCCAGTCGGCGGTGCCTCCAGGGTCACCGCGAAGCGGACATCACCGGTCGTGGTGATCGCCGGCGCGACGCGCAGGACGTCGGCGATGCGGCGCGCCAACCCGTTGACCCCGTGCAAGCCGCCCAGCAACGGCACCACGGCGCTGCCGTCCTCCGCCACCGCCAGAACCGGCGGCTCCATCCGCTTGTCCTGCAACAGCGGGGCCAGGGCGCGGATGACGATGCCGCTGGCGCACAGGGCCACGATGGGCACGCCGTCCCGATGCAGCCCGCGCAGCGTGTCCCCGAAGGCGTCATAGGTCACGTCCGCGCCGTCGACCCGCCCCGACAGGCCGAACACACGCGATCCGGCGGGCAACGCGCCCTGGATCCGGCGCGCGGTCTCCAGGCTCCGCTGCCCCAGGACGACGATGGCGACGGCCGGATCTGCGCCATTGGTCATGGCGCCGCCCCCGGCCAGGTCCGCCCCGGAATCAGGATCAGGGAGAAATAGGGCACGGTCTCCGGCGCGACCTCGGCCAGGGGCAGCATCCGCTGGCTGGCCATGGTGGCGCGCTCCACGTACCGCGCGCGGTCCATCAGACCGAGGTCCTCGATCACCCGGCGGACCTTGGCGAAGGTCTTGCCCAGCTTCATCACGACCGCCGCATCCGCGTCGGCGAGCCGCCGGCGCAGATCGGCCTCCGTCATGACCCCGGAGAGCACGGCCAGGACCTGATCCCGATACACCAGGGGCGTGCCCAGTTGCGAGGCCCCGGCCAGGATGGAGCAGACGCCCGGCACCACCTCGGTCTCATAGCGGCCCGCGAGCCGGTCGTGCAGGTACATGTAGGAGCCGTAGAAGAACGGATCACCCTCGCACAGCACGGCCACGTCGCGTCCGGCGTCCAGATGCGCGGCGATCTCGCCCGCGCATCGGTCATAGAAGCCCTGGACCAGGCGCTCGTACTCCGGCGAGGTCGACGGCGTCTCGATGGTCACCGGAAAGACCATGGGCAGTCGGATCTGGTCCGGCCGCAGGTAGCCCTCCGTGATGGTCAGCGCATGCCCCTTGCGGCCCTGCGCGCTGGGGAAGGCCACCACCGGCACCGCCCGCAAGCGGTTCAGGGCCTTGACCGTGATGAGTTCGGGATCCCCGGGACCGACACCGAGACCGAACAGGCGTCCTTTCTGGTCCACCATGTCAGCCGTGCGTCTCCCGCCCCAGGGCGTTGACGGCGGCGGCGGCCATGGCGCTGCCGCCGCGTCGGCCGCGCAGGGCAACGAACGGCACGCCGCGGCTGTCGGCGATCAGGTCGTCCTTCGACTCGGCCGCGCCGACATAGCCCACGGGGAACCCCAGAATCAGTGCCGGGCGCGGCGTTGCGGGGTCGTCGAGCAGGGCCAGGAGGTGGAACAGCGCCGTCGGCGCATTGCCGATGGCGACCACGGACCCGGCGAGATGGGGGCGCCACAGCTCGACGGCGGCCGCCGACCGGGTCGTCTCCAGGTCCCGCGCCATCGGCGTGACCTCTGGTTCGTTCAGCGTGCAGACCACCGCGTTGTCGGCCGGCAGTCGCGCCCGGGTGATCCCTTCCGCCACCATGCGGCAATCGCACAGGATGGGCGCGCCGTCGATCAGGGCGGTCCGACCGGCGCGGCCGGCCCCCTCCGAGAAGGCCAGGTCGTCGACCACGTTCGGCATGCCGCAGGCATGGGCCACCCGCACCGCCACCGCCTCCAGGTCGGCGGGGATGCGGCTCAGGTCCGCCTCGGAGCGGATGATGGCGAAGGACTGCCGGTAGATGTCGTGCGCATCGCGGCTGTAGGCGGTCATGGCAGGCTCCGGAGGATTCAGGGGGTCTTGCGACCCCGCGGGACGGGCGCGGGGCATCCGATAGTCCGATCTCAGATGGGGTTATCTACACCGTGCCTTGGCGGCGGGAAACCGGAAACCGGCGCCCATGGCCCGGCTGCGGGACCGCTTGTCACGGCCCGGCCCCGGGGCGTATCACCACGCTCGTTTTCCCAGAGAACGGACGAGAGGACGGATGGACCCCTGGCTGACGGTCGTCGGTATCGGCGAGGATGGATGGGACGGCCTGGGCGCGGCGGCCCGCCGGGCGGTGCGGGAGGCGCCGGCGGTGATGGGCGGGGCGCGTCATCTGGCCCTGCTGCCGGAGATTCCCGGGCAGGCCCGTGAGACCTGGCCGTCGCCGTTCGCCGACGGGTACGACCGAGTGATGGCGCGGCGGGGCTCGCCGCTGTGCGTCCTGGCCAGCGGCGATCCGATGTTCTTCGGGCTGGGGGCCAGCCTGGCGCGGCGCCTCCCCGCCGCCGAGATGCGCGTCTTCCCGGCCCCTTCCTGCGTCTCGCTGGCGGCGGCGCGGCTAGGCTGGGCGCTGCACGAGACGGCCACCCTGCCCTTGCACGGCCGCCCGCTGGCGGCCCTGCATCCGCTGCTGCACGACGGCGCCCGCCTGCTGCTGCTGGCGGAAAACCGCGACACCCCGGCGCGGGTCGCGGCCCTGCTGACGGCGCGCGGCTTCGGGGGCAGCGCCGTGACCGTCCTGGAGCACCTGGGCGGCCTGCGCGAACGCCGCTTCGAGGGCCGCGCCGCCGGGTGGCCACACCCGCCCGGCGCGGATCTGGCGGTGATCGCGGTGACCTGCGCGGCCGACGGCGGCACCGCCGGCGGCCTGTCGCGGCTGGCGGGCCTGCCGGACGACGCCTTCGACCACGACGGCCAGATCACCAAGCGCGATCAGCGCGCCGTCACCCTGGCCCGGCTGGCACCGCGCCCGGGCGAGCTGGTGTGGGACGTGGGCGCCGGCTGCGGTTCGATCGGGATCGAATGGATGCGCACGCACCCGGCGTGCCGGGCCATCGCCGTCGAACCCCGAGCCGACCGCCGCGACCACATCGCCCGCAATCGCGAGGCGTTGGGCGTGCCCGGGCTGGTCATCGTCCCCGGCGAGGCTCCGGCCGCACTGGAGGGCCTGGAGCCACCCGACGCCGTGTTCATCGGCGGCGGGGTGACCGCCGATGGCGTATTCGACGCCTGTTGGACGGCCTTGAAGCCGGGCGGCCGCTTGGTCGCCAACGCCGTGACCCTGGAAGGCGAGGCGATGCTGACGGCCCTCCAAGCACGGCTGGGCGGCGCGTTGACCCGCCTGTCCGTGGCGCATGCGGCACCGCTGGGCGGGTTCCACGGCTGGCGCCCGGCCATGCCGGTGACCCTGCTCGCGCTGCGCAAACCGTCCACCGAGACTGAAGAGGCCCCCACGCCATGAAGACCATCCTGCTCATCGGCATCGGGCCGGGCGATCCGGACGCCCTGACCCTGGCCGCCGTCAAGGCGATCCGGCGCACCGATGTGTTCTTCTTCCTGGAGAAGGAGGGCGAGGGCAAGGACTCCCTGATCCGGTTCCGCCACGACATCCTCGCCGAGCACGCCACCGATCGCCCCTACCGCATCGCCACCGGCGCCAGCCCGAAGCGGGACCGGGCCTCGGCCGACTATCGGGGCGCGGTCGAGGACTGGCGCCGCCGCCGCACGCAGGTGATCGCCGACCTGATCGACGCCAACATGGACGACGGCGAGACCGGGGCGTTCCTGCTGTGGGGCGACCCGGCCCTGTACGACGGCACCATGCAGAACCTGCACGACCTGATCGCGGAGGGCCGCGAGGACATCGCGTTCACAGTGATTCCCGGCATCACCTGCATTCAGGCGCTGACCGCCCGGCACCGCCTGCCCCTGAATCGTGTGGGCGAGGACATCGTCATCACCACCGGCCGCCAGATCGAGACCGGCGACCCGGCGGCGGTCCGCAACAGCGTCGTGATGCTGGATTCGCGCGATGCCTACATGCGGCTGCGGGACCAGACGGATTTGGACATCTACTGGGGCGGCGATGTGGGCAGCCCGGACGAGGTGCTGTTGTCCGGCCCACTTGACGCCACCGCCGACCGGATCGCGGAGACCATCAAGGCCCAGCGCGCCCGCAAGGGCTGGGTCATGGACACCTATATCCTGCGGCGGCGGACGCGACCGCGGGATCGGGACTAGCGCCGATCGCTCGAAATCGGACCCACCGGGGTGAGGCCGATTTCGAGCGTGACTCGGCCGGAGGGCCGACCATCGGCGCAGCGCGCCCGCAGCGGGGGGGCATCGGCGCCGGATGGCCAAGAGCCCCCCAGGTCTTGAACCTGGAGGTCTCGAACCTGGGACCCCCTGGTCAGCCCAGTATCTTCTTCTTCAACAACTCATTCACCATGCCCGGGTTGGCTTTGCCCTGGGTGGCTTTCATGACCTGGCCGGTGAACCAGCCGAGGAGTTTTTCCTTGCCGCCCTTGACCTGCTCGACCTTGTCCGGGTTGGCGGCCATCACCTGATCAATCGCTGCCTCGATGGCGCCGGTGTCGGTGACCTGCTTGAGGCCGCGCTCCTCCACGATGGCATCGGGGGCACCGCCGGTCTCCACCATGATCTCGTAGACCTCCTTGGCGATGCGCCCGGAGATGGTGTCGTCCGCGATCAGGTCGATCAGTTTCCCCAGGTTCTCCGCCGAGACCGGGCTGTCTTCGATGCCCACGCCCCTCTTGTTCAGGGTGCCGAACAGGGTGGAGATGACCCAGTTGGCCGCCGCCTTGCCGTCCCTTCCCTTGGCCACCGCCTCGAAGAAATCGGCCTCCTTGCGGTCCACCACCAGCACCGAGGCGTCGTAGGGGGTGAGGCCATAATCCGCGATGAACCGCGCCTTCTTGTCGTCCGGCAGTTCGGGCAGGGTGGCGCGGATGCGATCGACGAAAGCGTCGTCGAAGGTCAGCGGCAGCAGGTCCGGGTCCGGGAAGTAGCGGTAGTCGTGCGCCTCCTCCTTGCTGCGCATGGACCGGGTCTCGCCCCGCGCCGGGTCGAACAGGCGAGTCTCCTGTTCCACCTCGGCGCCCGATTCCCAGATTTCGATATGGCGCATCGCCTCGACCTCGATGGCCTGCATGACGAAGCGCACCGAGTTGACGTTCTTGACCTCGCAGCGCGTGCGCAGGCCGGGCTCGCCCACCTTGCGCACCGACACGTTGACGTCGGCGCGCATGGAGCCCTCCTCCATGTTGCCGTCGCAGGTCCCCAGGTAGCGCAGGATGGAGCGCAGCTTGCGCAGGTAGGCGCCGGCCTCCTCCGGGCTGCGCATGTCGGGCTTGGAGACGATCTCCATCAGCGCGACGCCGGAGCGGTTGAGGTCGATGAACGACCGGCTCGGGTGCTGGTCGTGCAGCGACTTGCCGGCGTCCTGCTCCAGGTGCAGGCGCTCGATGCCGACGGTGCGCGACGCGCCGTCCGGCATGTCCAGCACCAGCGAGCCCTCGCCGACGATCGGCTGTTCGTACTGGCTGATCTGGTAGCCCTGCGGCAGGTCGGCGTAGAAGTAGTTCTTGCGCGCGAACACGCTGGTCGTGTTGATGTGCGCGCGCAGGCCCAGGCCGGTGCGCACCGCCTGCTCGACGCAGGCGCGGTTGATCACCGGCAGCATGCCCGGCATGGCGGCATCGACCAGCGAGACCTGGCTGTTGGGCGCGGCGCCGAAGGTGGTGGAGGCACCGGAGAACAGCTTGGCCGTGGAAATCACCTGGGCGTGCACCTCCAGGCCGATCACCACCTCCCAGTCGCCGGTCTCGCCGCGCAGGCGATAGCTCGTTTCGGGCGTTGCGTCCATGGTCTCAGCCCTCCAGCAGGCGCGGCTTGGCGGTGAAGCCGGCGGCCTTCTCCAGCGCGCGCCCGGCGCGCAGCACGGTTTCCTCGTCGAACGGCCGGCCGATCAGTTGCAGGCCCTGCGGCAGCCCCTCGGATGTCAGCGCCACCGGCACCGACAGGCCGGGCAGTCCGGCCAGGGAGGTCGGCACGGTGAAGACGTCGTTCAGATACATGGTCACCGGATCGTCGATCTCGGCCCCGATCGGGAACGCCGCCGACGGCGTGGTCGGGGTCAGGATCACGTCCACCCCGCCGTCGAAGGCGGCCTTGAAGTCCTGGGCGATCAGTGTCCGCACCTTCTGGGCCTTGAGGTAATAGGCGTCGTAGTAGCCGGCCGACAGGGCGTAGGTGCCGATCAGGATGCGGCGCTTGACCTCGGCGCCGAAGCCGGCGGCGCGGGTCTTGCAGTACATGTCGTTGAGGCTGTCGCCCTCCTCCAGCACCCGCAGGCCGTAGCGCACCCCGTCGTAGCGGGCCAGGTTCGACGACGCCTCCGCCGGGGCGATGATGTAGTAGGTCGGCAGCGCGTACTTGGTGTGCGGCAGGCTGATGTCGACGGTCTCGGCGCCGGCATCGCGGAGCATCGCCATGCCCTGCGCCCAGATGGCGTCGATCTCCGGCGACAGGCCCTGCTCGGGGCGATACTCTTTCGGGATGCCGACCTTCAGCCCCTTGACGCCCTGCTCCACGGCGGCCGCGAAGTCCGGCACCGCGACCGGGGCGGACGTGGAATCCTGCGGGTCGTGCCCGGCCATGGCGCCCATCATGATGGCGGTATCGGTGACCGTGCGAGCCATCGGCCCGGCCTGGTCCAGGGACGAGGCGAAGGCGACGATGCCCCAGCGCGAACAGCGGCCATAGGTCGGCTTCAGGCCGACGATGCCGCAGAAGCTGGCCGGCTGGCGGATCGAGCCGCCGGTGTCGGTGCCGGTGGCGGCCATGGCGATGCGCCCGGCCACGGCGGCCGCCGATCCGCCGGACGAGCCGCCCGGCACCAGCGTGGTGTCCGGATCACCCGCCCGGGTCCAGGGGTTGACCGCGTTGCCGAAGGCGCTGGTCTCGTTCGACGAGCCCATGGCGAACTCGTCCTGGTTGGCCTTGCCCAGCAGCACGGCGCCGGCGTCCCACAGCTTGGCGGAGACCGTGCTCTCGTAGGGCGGCACGAAGGTGCCGAGGATGGTGGAGCCGGCGGTGGTGCGCACCCCGTTGGTGCAGAACAGGTCCTTCATGGCGATGGGGATGCCCTCCATCGTCCCGGCCTGGCCGGCATGGATGCGGGCATCGCTGGTCTTGGCCATCGCCAGCGCGCGCTCGGCGGTCGGCGTGATGTAGGCGTTGAGGCCGGCGCGGGCCTCCATGGCGGCCAGATGCGCCTCGGTCAGCTCGGTGGCCGTGAAGTCGCCGGCCGCCAGCCCGGCGCGGGCCTCGGCGATGGTCAGGTCGGTCAATGCGGTCATCGCGCGGGCTCCTACTCCACCACCTTGGGCACCAGATAGAATCCGTCCTGGCTCTCCGGTGCGTTCGCGGTCACCCGCTCCGGATAGCCGCCGTCGGTCACCACGTCGTCGCGCCACGGCAGCGTCATCTCGGCGACGCTGGTCATGGGCTCCACGCTGGTGGTGTCCACCTCCCCGAGTTGCTCGATCCAGTGCAGGATTCCGGACAGCTCGCGCGACAGCGGATCGAGTTGATCGTCCGGCACGGCGACGCGGGCCAGGAAGGCGATGCGGTGGACGGTTTCTTTGTCCAGGGACATGGAGTAGATCTCTCCGCTTTCGGACCATCGGTCGGGCGGCTCATGTGTACTCGGAAGGCTCGCGGGTTGGCAACCGGCACCGGCCCGCCGGCGGGGCGCGGATCGCCATGATCCTGCGCGACGCCGGCGCGATGGCGGCGGCCCTGCCCGCGCGCGGGGCGCTGTTCGGGCTCGACCTGGGCACCAAGACGCTGGGGATCGCGGTCTGCGACCCGGGCTGGCACATCGCCTCGCCGCTACAGACACTGACGCGGACCAAGTTCACCCGCGACGCCGCCGACCTGTTCGCGCTCATGGACGCGCGCGCCGCCGTCGGGCTCGTCCTGGGCTGGCCGCGCGAAATGGACGGCACCGAAGGGCGGCGTTGCCAGGCGACCCGAAGTTTCGCCAACAATTTGTTGAAAAGCCGAGACGTTCCCCTACTGTTGTGGGATGAACGCTTGTCCACCAGTGCGGTGGAGCGCATGATGGTGCGCGAGTTCGACATGAGCCGGCAGAAGCGCGCGGCCCGTGTGGATGCGGCCGCCGCCGCGTACATCCTGCAAGGGGCGCTGGATGCGCTGGCCCGCCAGGGGCCAGCCGGAGGGAGCGACCGATGAGCGAGACGGAAGACGCCGGCGGCCCGGCGAACGTGCCTCCCAAACGCCGCAAGGCCCGGCGCAAGAAGGTGTTCAAGGGGGCGCGATTGATCCTCGGCGGCGGCCTGTCCTCCGTCGACTGCATCGTCAAGGACATCTCCGCGACCGGGGCGCGCATCAAGCTGCCCGATGTGACGCAGCTCGCCGGCTCGCTGTCGCTGGCCTTCGGCGACGGCGAGAAGCTCGAAGCCGACATCATCCGGTCCGCCGGGGTCGAACTCGGCATCCGGTTCCGGCCCGGTCAGCGCCCCACGCTGGCGCCCCCGCCCGACCTGCTCGAAACCGTGCTGTTCGAGCTGGAGTCGCCCTGGCTCGGCGAGGTTCTCGATCAGCTTGCCCTGACCGACGCCTACCACGAGCCCGAGGTGGCCGAAGCCGCCGGACAGCTCCGCGAGGCCTACGAACAGCTCCGCCTGGCGATCGAGGCCCGCGTCGGCAGCTACTGAGCCGCCGCACCCGTCCGACCGCCCCGACAGCCGCCCTTCCGCCCGCCCTTCCGCCCACCCCGACACCCGCGCCCGCGTGCCATGCTGGACCGCGGGGCTGGACCGCGCGGACGGTCATGGTCCGGCCTTGCCGGACCGGCGGCAAAATGGTCCGGCCTTGCCGGACCGGCGGCAAAATAGTATCAGATGAAACAGTATCATTTGAAACTAATTGCCGTCGGGACCGGGGCCGCCCCGGGCACCCGCGCCGGGGAGGGCCGTCCGCCATGCTCAACACCTACCAGTTCCCCACGTTTCCCTATGTGCAGTCGGAGGAGCAGCGGACCGGACAGAGGGTGCGCAAGCCGGTGATCGTCGTCGGCGCCGGGCCGGTCGGCCTGACCGCGGCCCTGGACTGCGCCCACCATGGCCTCCCCGTCGTGGTCCTCGACGACAACGACACCGTCTCGGTCGGCTCCCGCGCCGTGTGCTATGCCAAGCGGGCGCTGGAGATCTGGGACCGCCTGGGTTGCGCCGGCCCGATGGTCGACAAGGGGGTGGTGTGGAAGATCGGCAAGGTGTTCCGGGATGAGCGCCTGGTCTATCAGTTCGACCTGCTGCCGGAGCCCGGCCACAAGAGGCCGGCCTTCATCAACCTCCAGCAATACCACCTGGAAGAGACGCTGATCGGCCGCGCCGCCGCCCTGGGCAACCGGATCGACCTGCGCTGGAAGCACCGGGTCGTCGGCATCGCCCCCGCGGCGGATCATGTGCTGCTTGAGGTCGAGACCCCGGACGGCGTGTTCCCGATCGAGGCGGACTGGGTGATCGCCTGCGACGGCGCCCGCTCCGGCCTGCGCGAGGCCCTCGGGCTGCCGTTCGAGGGCCAGGCGTTCCAGGACCGGTTCCTGATCGCGGACGTGGTCATGCAGGCCGACTTCCCGGCCGAGCGGTGGTTCTGGTTCGACCCCCCGTTCCACCGCAACCAGTCCGTCCTGCTGCACATGCAGGCCGATAACGTCTGGCGCATCGACTTCCAGCTTGGCTGGGACGCCGACCCGGAGGAGGAGAAGACGCCGGAGCGTGTGATCCCGCGGCTGAAGCGCATGCTGGGCGCGGACACGCCGTTCGATCTGGAATGGGTCTCGGTCTACCAGTTCGCCTGCCGCCAGCTCGACGACTTCCGCCATGGCCGCGTGCTGTTCGCCGGCGACGCCGCCCATCAGGTGTCGCCCTTCGGCGCCCGTGGCGCCAACAGCGGCGTGCAGGACACCGACAATCTGGTCTGGAAGCTGAAGCTGGTGCTGGACGGCCATGCCCCCGACGCCCTGCTCGACAGCTACAGCACGGAGCGGGTGGCCGCCGCCCGCGACAACCTGCGCACCTCGACCCGCTCGACCGACTTCATCACCCCCAAGACGGCCGCCTCTCGGGCGTTCCGCGACGCCACCCTGGATCTGGCCGAGCACCTGCCGTTCGCACGCACCCTGGTCAACTCCGGCCGGCTGTCGCGCCCGACCCCGTACCGGGACTCGCCGCTCAACACACCCGATGCCGACGCCGACGCGTTCGCCGATGCCATGGCGCCGGGCACCAACTGCGCCGACGCCCCGGTGACCCGCGACGGCACCGCCGGTTGGCTGCTCGACGCCCTCGGGGACCGGTTCGTCGCGTTGCACTTCCTCGGCGACGACGGCGCGGCGCCGGCCTCCGACGGGCTCGCCGACGCCGACATCCCGGTGACGACGGTCACGGTGGGACGGCGCGGCGGCGATCTGGTCGACGCGGAGGGGCTGGCCCACGCGCGTTACGACGCGGCCGCCGGGACCACCTACCTGATCCGGCCCGACCAGTACGTGGCCGCGCGCTGGCGGACCTTCGATCCGGCCCGCATCGCGGCGGCCCGCGACCGGGCGGTGGCGCGGACCTGAGCCGAGCCCCCGCCCCGGCGCCCCCCGCCTCCCCCTCGCGAATGACAGGAACACCCCTGACCATGACCCTGAACGTCCAGCCCAACCTTCCCGACCCGGACGGGTTCTACGAACGCCTGGTGGCGCTGCATCGCGGCCTCGATGCCGACCAGAGCGCGGTCGTGAACGCACGCCTCATTCTGCTGCTGGCCAACCATATCGGCGATCCCGCGGTACTTGACCGCGCCCTCGCGTTGGCGCGGGATCCGGCGACACACCGTGGGGACGCGGCGGCGGCGGGCTAACGCCGACCGGACATGCCGAACGGCCGGTTGCGGTGCCGGACCGCTGTGGCATTATGGCGCCTCGTCTCCCGGGGTCGGCCGCCGTCCCACCGAGGCGGACGGGATGACCCGTATCCGCGCGCCGCCGCGCCGGAGACGCTGCGCCCGCAGGGTCTGTCGCGGCTGGCGAAGGGACGCGGCCTCGCGGTCGCCCCCCACATCCGGATCGCAGGATCAGCGCCATGACGGAGCCGCCCTCCGCCCCGCCCGCGCCCGCAGCCGGCGCCCGCCTCCCGGACACGGTGGCGTTCGAGCATTATTTCTTCAACAAGGTGGACGACATCCACTTCCGGCTCGACCCGGCCACCAAGCAACCCCTCGCGGTCGTCCGCCTGGGGGACGAGGATATCAGCCTGCCCTTCCCCGGCATCCGGCGCGAATTCGAGATCGAACCGGACAGCCCGGACGGCGTGATGCTGGGGCTGCTGTCCAAGGGGCTGAAGTTCGTCAAGGCGCTGCGGCCCGGCGATCCGGTGCCCAAGGAGGTGCTGACGGGGGATGCCTCCTGGACCCCGAAGGAAAAGCACCGGCAGATCGCCTACCACCGACTCGCCATCCAGCTCCTGGGATGGCTGTCCGGCGACGAGCACGTCATCACCAACCCGGACGAACTGATGCAGGTGGCCGGCGATCCCACCTTCCGCCGGCAGGTCAACGACGCCTTCTCGGAGGCGGCGCGCAACCTGCACCTCGCCAGCAAGGACGAGGTCACCGGCCTGATCCAGGACCTGTCGAAGGAGTTGGCGTACATCGAGGCGCTGCGGGACGAGTTCGGCATGATCAAGCGCATGCAGCGCAAGGTCCAGATCCTGCCCCGCCTGTACGCCAACGAACACTCCCTGCTGGAGACCGGAAACTCGCTGAACCGGCTGGTCAATCTGGCCGTGGAGGACTTCAGCGGGCAGTTCGAGACCGTGGACGCCCAGACCGGCGAGGTGATGTCGGCACTGAAGAACCTGGACACCGTCAAGGCGTACGTGCGCGAACACCGCAACGAACTGCGGGTGCGGCTGGTGGCCTGGGACGACCTGCTGATGAAGTGGATGAACCACCCGATGAAACCCGGCCGCCCGACCGAGGACCTCATGGGTGAGACCTACCGGTTCCTGGCCCCGCGCTACATGCCGGTCGACGAATGGGTCATGATGACGCGCTTGCAGGATCCGGGCCGTCGCAAGCCGCCGCAGGAGCTTCTCCTGAAGAAGGAGAAGACCATCAAGTACATGTCGGGCAAGATGATCTGGTCGTGACCCGGCCCGGGCCGACGCCCGGCGCGTTCGCGCGGGTGCCGCAGGCGCGCGCTCCCGGCGTCCGCGCCAACGCGGTTCAGGTCACCTTGTTGTAGGCGAAGTTCTCGGCGTAGCTCTTCGGCCGCCAGCGCCGTTTCGCCGGCTCGTGCACCCGCACCGCCCAGCCGTTGCGCTGGGCATGGGCGATGGCCTCGCGCTTGGTCGGGAAGTACAGCCGAAGCTGATTGACGGTATCCCCGCGCCCGACCCAGCCCATGAGGGCATCGTTGCGTTGCGGCTGGTCGGGCTCGAACTCCAGGACCCACTGGCGGCTGGTGCCGCGCCCGGACTGCATCGCGGACTTGGCCGGCTGAAAGATACGGACGGTCTTGCTCATGGTCTGCCTCGATCCTGCGCGCGGCACCGGCCCGCCGTCAGGGCGGCGCGGGCCGACTGGTCGGGGCGAGAGGATTCGAACCTCCGGCATCTAGCTCCCAAAGCTAGCGCTCTACCAGGCTGAGCTACGCCCCGGCGTGGCCGTCACGGGCCTCAATGGTGGACCCCGACCTACCTAGCCTCTTGCATGCCGCTCGGCAAGCCCAAGAGGGGCCGCGACCCGCCGCCCGGTCGCTCAGAAGGGCCGCGGCGGCATCCCACGCTGAAGCCAGGTTTCGTAGTCGATGAGGATGTTGAAGCGGTCGAACGCAGCCAGCACCGCCACCAGACCCAAGGACAGGATCACGAGGCCCGCCCCCACGCGGCGCAACCGCGGCGCGCCCAGGCGGGCACCGAACAGGCCGAGGAGACCGGCACCGAGTCCGGGCAGGGCCAGCCCCAGGCCGAGGTACGGGCTGAACCCGAGATGGTTCTCGGGATAGCTCGCCAGGCGATAGCCGAACCAGGCCAGCAGCAGCAGCTCCGCCGCCGCCAGGGCGAGCACCGCCAGCCACAACAGCCCCGCCCCGAGGCGGACGGCCGTCATGGCTTGGAGACCTGCGCCAGCATGCGGCCGCCGCCCCCCAGGGGGCTGTTCTTGCCGCGCGCATAGGCCCATAGGGCAATCTTGGTGTCGCTCGTCCCCTTCTCTTCGTAGGAGGCCCACTTCTTCGAGAAATAGGCGTAGCCCGTCTGTCCCAGGGTGACGACACCCTGCCGCTTGGCGAACTGGTTCGACAGCGACCAGCCGCGCTGGCCCGACAGGCCGGAGTTGCAGCTCGCCAGCAGGAGGTAGGCCCCGTCCGCCCAGGACAGCTTGGGCAGAACGGCGATCTCGGTCTTGATCAGGGTGCCGTCCGAACCCTCGGGAATGAACTCCAGGCCATCGCCCCCACCCTCCTGCTTGGACGCGTGGGAGAACACCGCGCCGGCGGCCACCGTGGCGGCGGCGGTCTTGCACGTCTTGTCGACCTGCTCCCAGCCCTGTTTGAAGTCCTTCTCGGTCTTGAAGGCGGTCATGACCTCAACGTCGGTGCCCGCCTTGAAGCTCCGCTGAGTCTTGACCGCATCCAGCCAGGTCCGGGCCGCGTATTGAAAGGCATTGTCGGCGACCGTATAGTACAGCGCGAAGAAGACGTATTTGGTCTTGTCTTGGCGTTTCGGCGCCGTCGCGGCCGTCAGCTCGGTGATCGTGTACATGGCTGGCCCCCGTTCCCACAGAGCCCACAGAGCCCGCATCGCTCCGCCCCGGACTCTGGCGGAGGGCCATCGCACGGGGCGACACGACACGCAGGGATCAGGATAGTCCAGACCGCATCGGCACACAATGCGGAGATCGCCAGCCACAAAGACGCCTTTGGTTGAAGAGTGGCGACCCGGTCACGCCTTTTCAGGCGGCCCCTCGGCCGCCGCCGCCAGCGCCACGGCCTGTCGCGCCACGGCCTGTCGGGCGACGTCGGCGACGCCGAAGCTCAGGGCCACGGCCGCACGCTCCAGCTCCTCCGGCGTGAACCAGCGCGCCTCCAGCGCGTCGTCACCGGCAACCGGATCCCCCGCGACCCAGCGGCACAGCACCGCCACCAGGATGTAATGATGGTGCACCACCCCGGCGCCGTCGCGGTCGATGACGTCGACCGCGGTGAACACGTCGCCCGCGGCGCCGACGACACCGGTTTCCTCGTGCAACTCCCGGACCGCCGCCGCGGCGATGGTCTCGCCGTGGTCGATCTTGCCGCCCGGGAAGCCCCAGCGCCCGGCGTCCGGCGGGTTGGCACGGCGCACCAGAAGCACCCGCCCGTCGTGCACCAGGGCGGCGATGGTGGCGGGCACGGGGCGGTCGGGCGCACAGGCGGGCGCCGGCATGGGTCTTTCCCGCTCCCTACAGCAGCAGCGTCAACGGGTCCTCGACGATCGCCTTGAACGCCGCCAGGTAGTCCGCCCCCACGGCACCATCCACCGAGCGATGGTCGACCGACAGGGTGCAACTCATCATGGTCGCCACCGTCAGGGCGCCGGCCTTCACCACCGGGCGCTGTTCGCCCTGCCCCACCGCCAGGATGCAGCTCTGCGGCGGGTTGATGATGGCGGAGAACTCGCGGATGCCATACATGCCCAGGTTGGAGATGGAGAAGCCGCCGCCCTGGTACTCCTCCGGCTTGAGCTTGCCGTCCCGGGCGCGCGCCGCCAGGTCCTTCATCTCGGTGGCGATGGCGGCCAGCCCCTTGGTGTCGACGTCACGGATCACCGGCGTGATGAGCCCGCGGTCGGTGGCGACGGCCACGGAGATGTCGACCGTCTCCAGCCGCAGGATGGCCTCGTCGGTCCACACCGCGTTGGCCGCCGGCACGCGCCGCAGGGCCGCCGCCGCCGCCTTGATGAGCAGGTCGTTGACCGACAGCTTGACGCCGCCCTCGGCGGCCCGGGCGTTCAGTTGCGTGCGCAGGTCCAGCAGCGGATCCAGGGCGCAGTCGATGGTCAGGTAGAAATGCGGAATGGTCTGCTTGGCCTCCACCAGGCGGCGGCCGATGACCTTGCGCATCTGCGAGTTCGGGACCTCGGTGTAGGTCTGCCAGGGCTGGAGCTGCGCCTTGACCGCCCGGGCCGGGGCCGCCGGCGCGGCCGGCGCCGCCGGGGCCTGCGCGGCGTCCGGGGTCGCGGCGGCCGGCGCGGGTTCCTCCGCCTTGGCCGGGGCCGCCGTGCCCGCCGCCTGGGCCTCCTCCACGTCGGCGCGGACGATGCGGCCGTGCGGGCCGGTCCCCTTGACCGCGCTCAGGTCCAGGCCGGCCTCCGCCGCCAGGCGCCGGGCCAGTGGGCTGGCGAAGATGCGCGCGCCCTCGGCGTCCTTGGGCGCCGGCGGGGCCGGCTGTACCGGGCCGGAGGGCGCCGCCGCGGACCGCTCCGCAGGGCGCGGCGCGGGCGCCCCGGCGCCGGCCGGCGCGGCCCCGTTGCCGCCGCCCCCGTTCCCCGCGCCCGGGGCAGCCTCCGGGCCGCCTTCGGCCTCCTTGACCGCGGCGTCGAGGGCGCTGTCGTCCTCGTCCTCGCCCAGCAGGATCGCAATGGGCTGGTTGACCTTGACCCCGTCGGTGCCGTCGCCGACCAGGATCTTGCCCAGCCGGCCCTCGTCCACGGCCTCGAAGTCCATCGTCGCCTTGTCGGTCTCGATCTCGGCGATGACGTCCCCGGCCGCGATCGGATCGCCTTCCTTCTTCAGCCAGCGCGCCAGCGTGCCCTCCTCCATGGTGGGCGACAGGGCGGGCATCAGGATCTGTGTCGGCATGGTCCACGCCCCCCTTACGCCTGCGACCGGTAGCACACGCCGCGCACCGCCTCGACCACCTGATCGGGTTGGGGCAGTGCCAGCTTCTCCAGGTTGGCGGCATAGGGCATCGGCACGTCCTTGCCGGTCACGCGGGTGACCGGCGCGTCGAGCCAGTCGAACGCCTCTTCCATGCAGAGCTGCCCGATCTCGGCGCCGATGCCGGCGAAGGGCCAGCCCTCCTCGACCGTCACCACGCGGTTGGTCCTGCGCACCGACGCCAGGATGGTGGCGGTATCGAGCGGCCGCAGGGTGCGCAGGTTGATGACCTCGGCCTCGATGCCCTCGCCGGCCAGGGTCTCGGCCGCCTCCAGGCAGTGGCTCACCATGCGCGAGAACGCGACCAGGGTCACGTCGGTGCCGCGCCGCTCGACCTTGGCCTTGCCGATGGGCAGCACGAAGTCCTCCACGTCCGGCACATCGAAGGTCTGGCCGTAGAGGATCTCGTGCTCCAGGAACACCACCGGGTTGGGATCGCGGATGGCGGCCTTGAGCAGGCCCTTGGCGTCGGCGGCCGACCACGGCGCGATCACCTTCAGGCCCGGCACATGGGCATACCACGAGGCGTAGCACTGACTGTGCTGGGCGGCGACGCGGGCGGCCGCGCCGTTCGGCCCCCGGAACACGATCGGGCAGCCCATCTGACCGCCGGCCATGTACAGCGTCTTGGCGGCCGAGTTGATGATCTGGTCGATGGCCTGCATCGAGAAGTTAAAGGTCATGAACTCGACGATCGGCTTCAGGCGCGCGAAGGCCGCGCCCACACCCAGGCCGGCGAACCCCATCTCGGTGATCGGCGTGTCCACCACCCGCTTGTCGCCAAACTCGGCCAGCAGACCCTGGGTGATCTTATAGGCGCCCTCGTACTGGGCCACCTCCTCGCCCATGACGAACACCGCCGGGTCTGCGCGCATCTCCTCGGCCATGGCATCGCGCAGTGCCTCGCGCACGGTCTGGCGCTTGGTGGAGTCGTAGACCTCCTCGGGGGCGTCTTCGGGGGCGTCCTCGGGGGCCCCCTCGCGACTCTTGTCGGGCGCCCTCGGGGCCGGAGTGGCGGCCGAAGCGGGAGCCGCCGTCCCGGAGTCGGACGCCGCCGCCGGACCGGAGCCGTTACCGCCGCCGCCGCCGCCACCGCTGCCGGACGCGGTCTCGGCCTCCTGGACCGCGGCGTCCAGCGCGCTCTCGTCCTCGCCCTCGTCGAGCAGGATGCCGATGGGCTGGTTGACCTTCACGCCCTCGGTACCGGCGGCCACCAGGATCTTGCCCAGCGTGCCCTCGTCGACGGCCTCGAACTCCATGGTGGCCTTGTCGGTCTCGATCTCGGCGAGCACATCGCCGGCGGCCACCGTATCGCCCTCCTGCTTGAGCCAGCGGGCCAGGGTGCCCTCCTCCATCGTCGGCGACAGGGCGGGCATAAGAATCTGGGTTGTCATCGCGTCCGTCTCCCGGCCTCAGGCATCCACCAACACGTCGGTCCACAGCTCGGCGGGATCGGGCTCGGGGCTGTTCTGGGCGAACTCGGCGGCCTCGCCGATGATCCCCTTGACCTGCTTGTCGATCTCCTTGAGGTGGTCCTCGTCGAACACCCCGTCGTCGAGCAACCGCTTCTTGAGCTGGTCGATCGGATCGCTCTCCGAGCGGATCTTGGAGACCTCCTCCTTGGTGCGGTACTTGGCCGGGTCGGACATCGAATGACCGCGGTAGCGGTAGGTCTTGAGATCCAGCAGGTACGGCCCGTTGCCGGCGCGGACGTGCTCGACGGCCTCGCCGGCGCCCTCGATCACCTCCAGCACGTTCATGCCGTTGATGGCCTTGCCCGGGATGCCGTAGGACGCGCCCCTCTGCGACAGGTCGCCGGGGGCGGAGGCACGCTCCACCGACGTGCCCATGCCGTACTTGTTGTTCTCGATCACATAGACGACCGGCAGCGACCACAGCGCGGCCATGTTGAAGCTCTCGTAGACCTGGCCCTGGTTGACCGCTCCGTCGCCCAGGTAGCAGAAGCAGATGCCGCCGTCCTCGGTGTACTTGTGGGCGAACCCCAGGCCGGTCCCCAGCGGCACCTGGGCGCCGACGATGCCGTGGCCGCCGAAGAATCCCTTCTCGCGGCTGAACATGTGCATCGAGCCACCCTTGCCCTTGGAGTACCCGGTGGCACGCCCCGTCAGCTCGGCCATCACCCCCTTGGGATCCATGCCGGTCGCGAGCATGTGGCCGTGGTCGCGGTAGCTGGTGATGATGGAGTCGCCCGGCCGGGCCAGGCATTGCAGGCCGACGACCACCGCCTCCTGGCCGATGTACAAGTGACAGAAGCCGCCGATCAGACCCATGCCGTAGAGTTGGCCGGCCTTTTCCTCGAACCGACGGATCACCAGCATCGAGCGGTACAGGTGCTCGAGTTGGTCGGGCTCGAACCCCCGGGTCTGGGCGGCGTCGGCCGCCCCCTTGCCGGACCCGGACGATGCGCGCGAACGCCGTGTCGCCGCCATGCCTTGATCTCCCCTCGGACTGCGGACGGCCGGACCGACGCCGCGCGACAGGTCACCAAACCCCCGTCGCCGGGACGCCCCCGGCTGGAACGCCCCAGAGGTAACCGTTCGGCGCCGGAATTCAAGGGAAAAGGCTGCTAAGTCTTTGTGTGGCAACGCACAAAAGGCGATTAACCAGAATGCGGTTAATCGGTTGAGAACGCTCCCGGATCGCGCCCCGAGGCGGGCCGCGGCGGGACGATCACGATCTCGTCCGGCCCCACCAGGTTCAGCATGGCCCGGGCGCGCTCGTCGAGCATGTCGGGATGCAACTGATCGCGCCGCAACAGCCGCACCCGGTGCTCCAGCAGCCGGCGTTCCTCGGCCAGCGCCGCGCGCTCCTGGGTCGCGACGCGAATGTCCTGGCGCAACTGCCACCAGGCCAGCAGGCCGCGGTCGCCGTTCACCGCGTGGTAGCCGAAATAGACCAGGGCCCCCAGCCCGAGCACGGGCGGGAGGACGGGGCCGAAGCGGCGACGCAGGGCGGGAAGACTGGCCATGGCGCCAGTGAGTCAGAGGCATTGCGCCAAGTCAAGGACGACCGCCACGCGGCCGGCGGGCCGCGGGCTCACTCGGCGCCCTGCACCCGCACGGGCGGGTCCCCGAACATCGGATGGCGCACGTCGTCGCCGACCTCGATCCCGAGCAGCCGGCTGGTGCCGGCGCGCAGCTCCAGGGCAGCCCGGATCGGCCCCTCGGCGACGATGGTGGCCTCCGACAGCGGCGTGGTATCGGCGGCGATTTTCCAGATGCGCCCGTCCGCCTCCAGGAACAGGATATCGAGCGCGACATAGGTGTTCTTCATCCACATCGCGCGCGGGCCGGTGCCGCCGAAGTCGAACAGCATGCCGTGATCCGGCGCCAGCCGCCGCCGGTACATCAGGCCGCGGGCGCGCTGGGCCGGCGTGCGCGCGACCTCGACAGAGAATGTGTAACGGCGGCCGTCATGGGTCACGACGGCGACGGCGCTGCGCGCGAAGGTGACCGCCGGCGCGGCGGCGGCGGCCGGCGTTGCGGCCGGGCCGAACCGGACCACCGCGGGAGCGGCCAGCAGGCCGGCGACAAGCCGGCGCCGGGTCAGCGCGGCCGGGAAGCGGGACGGCGGAACGGCTGTCATGGAGACCTCCGGGCGTTCACGGGGCGGACGGCGGCCACTATACTGCGGCGCGGTCGCGAGACCAGACGCGACACGACCGCGGCGCCGCACGCCCCCGCGCCACCGACCTCCCACCGCCCCCCAGCCACCCCATGGAGAGCGATGCTGTACCTGGCCTATGGATCGAACCTCAGCCGTTCGCGCATGGCCGAGCGGTGCCCGCGGGCGACGCCGCTCGATCCCGTGATCCTGCCGGACTGGCGGCTGTGCTTCGAGCGGGTGGCGACCATCCAGCCGGCGCCGGGCGGGACCGTGCCCGCCGCGCTCTACCGCCTGACGCCCGCATGCGAGCGCACCCTCGACGCGGTCGAGGGGGTCGCCGAGGGACGCTACCGCCGGGCGCACCTGACGGTCGCCGACGCCAAGGGACGGTCGCGCGCGGTCCTGACCTACATCAAGGTGGACGCCCGCCGCGGACCACCGACCGAGGCCTACTATGCGCACATCGCCCGCGGCTATGCGGACTGGGGCCATGACCCGGCGGTGCTCGCCGCCGCGCTCGCGGATCCCGGCGCCGAGCGGGCGCCCTGAGCCACCACCCGCCGCCCGCGTCCAGCCATGCACCCCCCTCAGGGCTCAATTGTGAATAAAACCATAGTGTTGGCGGTGGTATCCCCGTAGTGTCAAGGCACGGTGACGGTGTGGACCACGTGTCCGCGCCCGGCACGCCCGGAGCGGTTTTGTCTGACCGGGACCCGCATTGCGGTGGTTCAGACAAAGACGCGCCGGGACGGCATGCCTCCGCAGCGGAGTTCATCGTCCGCATCGGACGTCTCCTCGTGATGTAAACCTCCCTGTTCCCCTTGCCCCCGGACGGCGTCGGCCTTCCGGGGGTCTTCTTTTTGTCCCCGCGTTGTCCACGCGGCCGACGCAACGCCAGTCATGACCCTTCCGCATACCAACTTTTCGGAAATGGAGATGGTGGCCGTCGGCGCCGGGCCCTAAGTTCCTGGCCGTGACGTTGGTCACATGCGGTTTGCCTCACCGCCCCGGCGACATCCGATGCCGTGCGGGTCGGCGAGGCGACGGAACATCGGGTGTGTCGCCCGGTGCGGGTCCTGTCTCTGACAGGTTCCCGACGTCTCCCAGACGTGAAACCTCCCTGTTCCACTTGCCCCGGAAAGCGCTCGCTTTCCGGGGTTTTTTTTGACCTCGAGCCGATTGGTCGAAATCGCAACCGCACATGCGGTCCGATTTCGAACGTGAATCGGCTCGAAATTATTGATTCTAGGCCAGATTCACGCGCCGAAATGGGACCGCGGCGCGAGTCCGTTTTGGCGCGATCTGCTCTCGGCACGCGGTCGGGCGCCGCCGCCAAGCCGCTGCGCCCAAGGACGGCCACAATTCCGTCCTGTGGTGGGGGATCGGGGACCACCACGCGGCGCCCGGCCGGGACCGTGGCGGGGCGGCCCCGGCTCCAACCACTCCAGCGGACGACCCGGGGGCGGATGACCCAGGGGCGGACGATTCAGGGGCGGACGACCCAAGGGCGGACGACATAGGGAACTGTTGCCATGCGACTGTCGACCATCCTCAAGGTGATCGGGGGCCTGCTCGTGCTGCTGATCATCGGCGTCGGCGTGTTCATCGCCACGCTCGACGTCAGCCAGTATCGCGGTCAGATCGCCGGGGCGATCGAAGACGCCACCGGTCGCCGCGTCGCCATCGACGGCGAGATGGACCTCGCCATCGGACTGTCGCCGGCCCTGGTGGTCGAGGGTGTCAGCATCGGCAACACCGACTGGGCCAGCGATCCCACCATGGTCTCGGTGCAACGCCTGGAGGCGCAGGTGGAGGTTCTGCCCCTGCTGTCCGGCCAGATCCGCGTCAACCGGTTGATCCTGGTCGAACCGGTGGTGTCGCTGGAGACCAACGCCGAGGGCACCGGCAACTGGACCTTCGGCACCCCCGACGCGGCTGCGCCCGCCGGCGAGACGGCCCCGGCCGGCGCCGACGGGGAGGCCGGCGGCGGCGCGGCCCAGCTCGAAATCCAGGAGGTGCGCCTGCGCGACGGCGCCCTGACCTATCGCGACGGCGTCAGCGGCCAGACGATGCGGGTTACCCTGGAGCGGGTCTCGCTGACCGGCGCGGGCCTGGATGCCCCCCTCGAGGTCGATATCGCCGGCGCCTACAACGACGCCGCCTTCACGCTCGCCGGCACACTGGGACCGCTGGCCGGCCTGACCGCCTCGTCCGCGGCGCCGTGGCCGCTGGACGTCACGGCCACCGCCGGCGGCGCCACCGTCACCGTCGCCGGCGACATCGCCGTCCCGGCCAAGGCCCGGGGCCTCGACCTCGCGGTCTCCGCCGAAGGCGCGCAGCTCGGGGATCTGGGGGCGCTGCTGGCGGCGCTCGGCCAGACCCAACCCGTCCCGGCCCTCGGCCCGTATCGCGTCGCGGCCCGGGTGCAGGGCGACGCCGACGCGCTGGCGCTGTCCGGGCTCGACGCCAGCCTGGGCGCGATGCCGCGACTGAAGGTGACGGCCACCGGCGCGGTGGAAAACGTCACCGCCGTCCAGGGTCTCGACCTCGCCATCAGCGCCGAGGGCGCCGAGGTGGGCGCCCTGGCCGATCTGGCCGCGCAGGTCGGACAGCCGGTGGACGTCCCGGCGCTCGGCCCCTTCGCCGTCACCGCCACCGTCACCGGATCGCCGGACGCCCTGGCCGTCTCCGGCCTCGACGCCGCCGTGGGCGAGGCCGGCCGCTTCCGCGCCACCGCCACGGGCGCCATTGCCGATGCCCTGGCGCAATCCGGCCTCGACCTGACCGTCGGTGTGGACGCACCGGACCCGGCCGTGCTGGCCGACCTCGGCGCCCCGGTGCCGGTGCCCCTGAACGCCCGCGCCAGCCTCTCCGACATCACCGGCGGCTATCGGCTCCGGGACATCCAGGCCACCGTGGGCCGCAGCACCCTGTCCGGCGCCATCGACGCCGTGCTGGACGGCCCCCGGCCGGCCGTTGCGGGCCGGATCAACGCCCCGCTGCTGGACCTGAACGAACTGGCGGGCGGCCCCGCCGGCGCGGCCCCGGCCCCGGCCGCCCCCGCGGACGGCAGCGGCGGCGGCGCCAGCGGCGGACCGATGATCCCGGACACGCCGCTGCCCCTAGACGCGCTGCGCGCCGCCGACGCCACGCTGACCCTGACCGCCGATCGCGCGGTGCTGCCCGGCGGCGCCGAGATGGCCAACGTCACCCTGGGCCTGACGCTGGCCGGCGGCGCCCTGGCCCTCGATCCGGTGCAGGCCGGCATCGCCGGCGGTCAGATCGCCGGCACCGTGGCCCTGACCCCCACCGAAGGCGGCGGCGCCCGCGCCAGCGTCGACCTCACCGGCGAGCGGGTCGCGCTCGGCACCCTGGCCCGCACCTTCGGCGGCACCGACGCCCTGGAGGGCGGCCCGACGACCCTGACGGTCTCGCTCTCGGGCCAGGGGGCGACGCCGCACCAGATCGCGGGCACGCTCACCGGCGCCGTGCTGGTGCACACCGTGGATGCCCGCATGAACAACGGCGCCGTCAACTGGGCCGGCGGCGACGTCTTCACCCAGCTCGGCGAACTCATCAACCCGTTCGGCCAGCGCGAGCCGACGACCCCGATCCAGTGCCTGGTGTTCAACATGACCGCGACCCAGGGCGTCCTGTCGAACGACCACGGCATCGCGCTGGAGACCGACAAGATGGTGGTCGGCGGCGGCGGCGCCTTCGACCTGGGCGCCGAGCGCCTGAACGTGAAGATCGCGCCCCGACCGCGGCCGGGCATCGGCCTGGAGACCGGGTTCGGCAAGATCGTCGAGCTGTTCGCCGTCACCGGACCGTTCGCCAGCCCGGCGCTGGAGCTGGACGCGCAGAAGGCGGTCGAAACCGGCCTGAAGACGGCCGCCAGTGCGGCCGGCGCGGTGGCGACCGGCGGACTGTCCCTGCTGGGCGAGAACCTGGCCGGCAGCCTGCTGGGCAGCAGCACGGACGGCGAGATGGAGCCCTGCCTGGTGGCACTGGGCCAAAAGGACCCCGGCGAGATCGGTGCCGCCCCCGCCGAGTCGGCCGCGCCCGGAACCGCCGCCCCGGCCGAGGCCGTCGAGGAGCAGATCCAGCAGCAGATCCGGGGCGTCACCGAAGGGCTGACCGAGGGGTTGCCCGAGGGCACCGGCGACCGCTTGAACGAGGCCCTGGGCGGCGCGCTGCAAGGCGTGCTGGGCGGCGGCGGCGGTGACAGCGGCGGCGCCGCCACGGCACCGGCGGCCGCGCCCCAGACGGCGCCTGAGCCCGAGCAGCCGGCGCAGCCGGAGCAACCGGCCCCGCCCACCGAGAGCCGGACCGTGGTACAGCCCGACGGCTCGCAGCAGCCGGCGCCGTCCGAGCCACAGCCGCAGCAGCCGGCCACGCCCGAGGAGGCGATCGGGGACGCCATCCGCGAAGGGCTGGGCGGCCTGCTGGGGAACTAGGGCCGATTGTTCGAAATCGGAACCGCAGATGCGGTCCGATTTCGAACGTAAATCGGCTCTATATTATTGATTTTACAGCCGATTATCGCGGCAAACCGACGTCGTGCCGCGATTCCGGTTTGTCGCAATCGGCTGTAGGCCGGCCGCACGTCTGGCCCCGGCCCCGGGCCGTATGCTAAGCGACCCCCGGCCCCCATTCTACAGTGATCCAACCGTGCCATGACCCAGACAGCCGCCCCCGCACCCGCCGCCGGCCCGCACCGGTTCTATGCCAGCGCCGCGCCCGGCCCGGTCGACGGCGGCCATGGCGTGTTCCTGGACGGACGGCCGGTGCGCACCCCATCACGGGCGGTTCTCTGCCTGCCCACGGCCGCGCTGGCGGCGGCGGTGGCGGACGAATGGCAGGCCCAGGATGACACCATCAACCCGCACGCCATGCCGCTGACCCAGCTCGCCAACACGACCCTGGAGCGGGTGGCACCGGACCGCGCCGGCCTGCGGGCGGAGTTGCTGCGCTACGTGGACGCCGATCTGCTGTGCTACCGCGCCGACAGCCCGGCGGAACTGGCGGCGCGCCAGGCGGCCCAGTGGCAGCCGCTGCTGGACTGGGCCGAATCCGCGCTGTCGGCCCGGCTGGCGGTGACCGCCGGCGTGATGCCGCTGCGCCAGACCACCGAGGCGGCGGCGGCCCTCGACGCGGCGTTCGACGCCCTGGACGACTGGGCGCTGACGGCCGCGCAGAGCGCGGCGGCGGCGTCGGGATCGCTGGTGCTGGCGCTGGCGTTGGCGCACGGCCGCGTGGACGGCGAGACCGGATTCGCCCTCTCCCGCCTCGACGAGACCTGGCAGATGGAACAGTGGGGCGCGGACCGCGAGGCCCTCAGGGCGCGCGAGGCGGTGCGCCGCGACCTGATCGCCGCCGAAACCCTGGTGCGCCTGACGCGGGGCTGAGCGGACGCCGCCTATCGCGCCACCGCTGCCACCTTCCCCTCCCGCAGGGTGACCACCCGGTCCATGCGGGCCGCGAGGTCCGGGTTGTGGGTGGCGATGAGGGCGGCCAGCCCCTCCTCCCGCACCAGCCGCAGCAGCTCCGCGAACACGCCGTCCGCCGTGTGCGGGTCCAGGTTGCCGGTGGGCTCGTCGGCCAGCAGCACCCGGGGTCCGTTCGCCAGCGCGCGGGCGATGGCGACGCGCTGCTGCTCGCCGCCGGAGAGCTGCCCCGGGCGGTGGTGTCCGCGCCGCGCCAGCCCCATGCGCTCCAGCAGCGTCCGCGCCCGGACCCGCGCGGCACCCTTGCGCACGCCCGCCACCATCTGCGGCACGACGATGTTCTCCTCGGCCGAGAACTCCGGCAGCAGGTGGTGGTACTGGTAGACGAACCCCAGATACTTGCGCCGCATCAGGGTGCGGCCGCCGTCGCCCAGGCCGGAGGCGGGCTCGCCCGCCAGCAGCACCTCGCCCGCGTCGGGCCGTTCCAGCAGGCCGGCGATCTGCAACAGCGTCGACTTGCCGGACCCGGACGGCCCCACCAGGGCCACGATCTCGCCGGCGCGAACCTCCAGGTCGGCGCCGTCCAGAACCGTCAGCGGCGGCGCGTCGGCCTGTTTGAACGCCCGCCGGATGCCGCGCAGGGTGAGCGCCTCGGTCCCGTCAGCCACGCCGTTGCCCCTGGTCGTCGCCTTACTCATAGCGCAGCGCCTCCACCGGGTCGGTGCGCGCCGCCCGCCACGACGGGTACAGGGTGGCGGCCAGGCTGAGCCCCAGCGCCATCAGCGCCACCGAGACCACCTCGGCCGGGTCCATCTCCGCCGGCATCTGCGACAGGAAGTAGATCTCGGGCGAAAACAGCTCGGTCCCGGTCAGCGTCTGGAGCGCCTGGCGGATGCTCTCGATGTTCCAGCAGAACACCACCCCCAGGACCACCCCGACCGTGGTCCCCACCACACCGACGCTGGCCCCGGCCAGGAAGAACACCCGCATGACGGCGCCGCGCGTCGCCCCCATGGTGCGCAGGATGGCGATGTCGCGGCCCTTGTCCTTCACCAGCATGATGAGGCCGGAGATGATGTTGAACGCCGCCACCAGGATGATGAGGGTGAGGATCAGGAACATCACGTTGCGCTCCACCTGGAGCGCGTTGAAGAAGGTGGCGTTGGTGTGCCTCCAGTCGCGCAGCCGCACCCCCTGGTTCAGGGGCGCGGCGGCGATGTTGCCGGTGACCGCGCGCACGGCGTCCGGGTTCTGGACCGTCACGTCCAGGTGGCTGACCTGCTCCGGCATCTGGAAGTAGACCTGGGCCGCCTCCAGCGGCAGAAACACGAAGGCCGAGTCGAACTCGAACATGCCGACCTCGTAGATCGCCGCGATCTCGTAGGTCTTGATGCGCGGCACCGAACCGAAGGCGGTCACCTTGCCCTTGGGCGAGATCAGCGTAAGGTCGTCGCCCAGGCGCAGCCCCAGCCGCTCGGCCAGTCGGGCGCCGATCATCGCCCGGTCGCGCCCGGTCAGGTCGGGCAGCGACCCTTGCACGATGCTGCCGGCCAGCATGGGGCGCTCGGCCAGGCGGTCCGCCGGCACGCCCCGCACCATGGCGCCCCGGCTCTCGCCGCCGGCGGTCACCATCACCTGACCCTCGATGGTCGGCAACACCGAGACCACGCCGTCGACGGCGCGGACCTGCCCGGCCAGGTCCCGGTAGTCGGCCAGGGTCTCCTCCGCCCCGTAGACGTAGAGGTGACCGTTGAAGCCCAGAATCCGGCCCATCAGGTCCTGTCGGAAGCCGTTCATCACCGCCATGACGATGATGAGCGTGGCCACGCCCAGCGCGATGCCGGCCAGCGAGAAGCCGGCGATCACGGAGACGAAGCCCTCCTTGCGGCGGGCGCGCAGGTAGCGGAGCGCCATCATGCGCTCGAAGGCATTGAACATCGGCGGGTCTTTCCGGGTGGCGGTGACGGGACGCGCGGCGAGGCGCGCGTCAGGCCATCACCGGAAGATGGCGGAATTCGGCCCGGCGCCGGCGCCATCCCGGGCACAGGGCGCCGCCCCCCGCGCCGGGACGAGAGTCGGCCGCGGGCACCGGCCCTACCCCACCAGCCGGGCCAGCGCGCTTTCGGTCGAGACCTCCTCGCGCGCCCCGCTGGCGCGGTCCTTCAGCTCGACCACGCCCTTGGCGAGGCCCTTAGGACCCACGATCACCTGCCACGGCAACCCGATCAGGTCCATGTCGGCGAACTTGGCCCCGGCACGCTCGTCGCGGTCGTCGTACAGCACCCGGTCCGGCCCCAGGCGCTCGTACAGCGTGGCACAGGCCGCGTCGGTGGCGGCGTCGCCGGTCTTCAGGTTGATGAGCCCGACATGGAACGGCGCCACGGACGCCGGCCAGATGATGCCGTGCTCGTCATGGCTGGCCTCGATGATGGCACCGACCAGCCGCGAGACCCCGATGCCATAGCAGCCCATGGTCACCGTGACCGGCTCGCCGTCCGGCCCGGTGACGGTGGCGCCCATGGCCTCGGAGTATTTCTTGCCGAGATGGAAGATATGGCCGACCTCGATGCCGCGCGCCCGCACCAGGGTGTCGCCGAGCGCGTCCGCCGCCGCCGCATCGCGCATCTCATCGGCGGCGGCGTACAGCCCGGTCCAGGCGTCCACGACCGGTTGCAGGTCGCCGTCGTAGTCCACGCCCTCGGGCACCGCCTTCTCCAGCAGCGCGCCGTGGCATTCCACCTCGCTCTCGCCGGTGTCGGCCAGGACGATGAACTCGTGGCTCAGGTCGCCGCCGATGGGGCCGGTCTCGGCGCGCAGCGGAATCGCCTTCAGGCCCAGGCGCGCGAAGGTGCGCAGATAGGCCACGAACATCTGGTTATAGGAGTGGCGGGCGCTGTCCAGATCCAGGTCGAAGGAGTAGGCGTCCTTCATCAGGAACTCGCGCCCGCGCATGACGCCGAAGCGCGGCCGCACCTCGTCGCGGAACTTCCACTGGATATGGTAGAGGTTCAGCGGCAGGTCCTTGTAGCTGCGCACGCAGCCGCGGAAGACGTCGGTGATGACCTCCTCGTTGGTCGGGCCGTAGAGCAGATCGCGCTCGTGCCGGTCCCGGATGCGCAGCATCTCCTTGCCGTAATCGTCGTAGCGGCCGCTTTCCCGCCACAGGTCCGCCGACTGGATGGTCGACATCAGCAGCTCCTGGGCGCCGGCGCGGTTCTGTTCCTCGCGCACGATCTGCTCGATGCGCTTGAGCACCGCGAAGCCGAGCGGCAGCCACGTGTAGATGCCGGCCGCGTGCTGGCGCATCAGGCCGGCGCGCAGCATCAGCCGGTGGGAGACGATCTGCGCCTCGGCGGGCGTTTCCTTGAGGGTGGGCAGGAAGTAGCGCGACAGACGCATGGGAGCCCTCGGTCGGTGGGATTGTCCGCGATGGCGCGGACTTTAGGGCACCGGCTTCCGTCCTGGCAACCGCGGTCCGTCGTAGCCCTCCGGGTAGACCACGGCACCGGGCGCGACCTGCCCCCGCAGCCCGCGCCGACAGGCGGACCGCAGCGTCGCCTCTTCCCCGCTGGTGACCGGCCGACCGTTCACGGTGAAGGCGTCGCGGCTGATGTCGTAGCTGACCGTGCCGAGAACCATGCCCGGGCTCTCAATGCCACGGGGGGGCACCGCGTCGGTCGCCTCGAAGGGGTCGAGGACCACGTGGAACGTGACGGTGTCGGGCACCAGGGCCTCGAACGCCGAATAGTCGTGCAGGTCGGCCGAAGGCACGGGCCGGCCGCGCACATCCACGCCGGGCCGATAGGTGACGTCCGGATCCGGGACATGGCGCACCAGGCGGCGGCAGGTCTCGGCGTCGATGTCCACGACGGCCGGTCCCGCCTGACCTGTCTCGGCCGCCCGGGACACGGCCGCCGGCATAACCGCCGCCGCGAGGGCCGCCACCAGCAGGCCGCGCGCGGCCGCCCTCCGACGCGGACGCACGCCACAAAACCGAGAGCGACTCAGCCAAGAGCACCATTTGCGCTCTCCCGCTCCCAACGAACATCGTGCCGGCGTCATGATCCGCCTCCCGCGCACGGACCCAAGTCGCTTGCAGACAACACCGCGCCACCCTCCTCCTGACAACTTGAGACCGGTCGACCGGACCGGGCCATTGTGTTGCGCCGACCCGCGAGGGCTGCCCGTCTGGGCTGTTTAGACCCCGGGCAAGGCACGCTCTGTTTGCGCGCCCTCCGGCAATCGCCCGCAATTTGGGCGACCATGGCCCCATTGGCCCGCCATTGAACAAAAACTGGGCGCCCTCGTGACCAAAAAAAGGCGTGACTCAAGATCCTGATTTCCGTACATTCCCTGATACTTTGAGCATCGGGAGACGGCCATTGCGCCGCACCCGGCCCAGGTTTAGGGAGGACGCCCCGACCAACGGGGTTTGATCCTCGGACAAAAAACAATCCCAAAAAACAATCCACGGGGATCAAGTCAATAATCTGGTCGCCACCGAACAGAAGGGGCGGGGCAAGACCGGAAGGAAAGACACCGGGCAGCGGGCCATCACAGTCGTGATCGGGCCCTGTCGAGACGGGGGCGAGCCAGGCGTGGCTGGCCCCTGTGTCGTTTCGGTCCCCTGTGTCGTTTCGGTCCCCTCTGTCGTTTCGGGCCCCGGCTGTTCCAGGACTCGGTGGTCTCCGGACAGGGCGCACGTTTGGGTCCGGACCGCGAGCGGTGCGGATCGTCTTCCCCGTCGAGACCGCCGCCCTCAACACGAGGCCCGCAGCAGCGTTACCGTGAAGGTCGTGCCCTCGCCCTCCTGGCTCTCCACCACGATCCGTCCGCCCATCATCTGCACCAGGCGCCGCGTGATACGCAGGCCCAGGCCGCTGCCCTCGATGCCGTCGCTGGTGGCGGCCACTCGGTGATAGCGCCGGAACAGACGCGGCAGTTCCTCCGCCGGGATACCACAGCCGGTATCGGCACACACGATGTGGACCGCGTCCGCCTCCACACTGGCGGACAGCCGGACAGACCCCTCGGGCCGGTTGTACTTGACGGCGTTGGACATCAGGTTGACGAGCACCTGTCGCAGCCGCAGGGCATCGCCCCAGACCCGCACCTCCGCGGGGGGCGGCCGCACCGCAACCGTCAGGGACTGCCGGGCCGCCAGGGGCGCGATCAGCTCCCCGACCGCCGTCATGGCGGCCCCCAGGTCGACCACCTCGGCGCTCGGCCCTCCGGCGTGTGCGGCCTCGGCCTGCGTGTCCAGCGTCTCACGCACCAGCAGGCCCAGGTACTCCGCGGATTCCACGATGGTTTCCAGATACCCGCGCTGGGTCTCGGTCAGCGTGGCGGCCGCACCGCTGGCCTTCAGCAGTTGCCCGAACCCCGTCAACGCCGTCACCGGCGTACGCAGTTCATGCGCCATCGCCGACAGGTAGTCGTCCTTGAGTTCCGCCATGCGCTGGGCCCGCTGGCGCTCGGTCTCTGCGTCCAGGGCTGCGGCCCGCATCTCGATCAGGTCCATCACCGTGGCCGCCAGATCGGTGAGGGTCGCCCGCGCACCGGCGTCCAGCGGCGGCCGCGCCACGCAGTCGATCGCGCACAGCGTCCCCAACCGGTGGCCGTGGCGGTCGACCAGGGGCTTGCCGGCGTAGGAGCGGATGAACGGCGGGCCGACGACCAGCGGATTACCGGCGAATCGGGGGTCGGCGTGGGTGTCGGGGATCTCCAGGATGTCGTCGCTGTGGATGGCGTGGGCGCAGAACGCCACGTCGCGGCTGGTCTCGCGGGTCTCCAGGCCGCAGCGCGCCATCAGGACCTGACGCTCCGCGTCCACCAGCGACACCAGGGCGATCGGCACACCCAGCAGGCGGGCCGTCAGCATCGCCAGCCGATCCAGGGCGGGTTCGGGCTCGCTGTCCAGCAGGGCGTAGCGATGCAGCGATTGCAGCCGCTCGCGCTCGTCGCTGGGCAGCGGGGCGGACCTGTATCCGCGGCTGTCGGCGTTCATGGGCGGCTTCTCCTCCCGAACCGGCTTCGACCGGGCCGCCGGCCTTGCTGCGGCGCCCTCGCCCACCGTGCCGCGATCCCCGCGGCGCCGCAAGCCGACAGCGCCCGGCCCGGGCTGGCGTCCTCCGTCCCCGTCCCCGTCTCTTATATCATTCGGTCGGGATGCACAGCGGCTCGCGCTCGCGTATCATATGAGGGTCGGGATCACAGGGGCGGGGCATCACGGCGCAACCACAGCCCTCGGGCTCAGGTCACGGAGTCGCAACCGCCCATGTCACGCCTGTCGGTTCAGTTCCGCGCGGCGGCCTCCCCGGGTTGGCCGATCCACACCCGCCATGTCCTGGCGCTCCTGGCGCTGCTCTGTCTCTTCCTGCTGGCAGGGCCGATGGCGCCGGACGCGCGCGCCGGCCTGTTCGGCAGCCGCGAGGTCGAGCGCACCGGCGCTCTCGCCACCTTCCGCAAGTGGGACGGCGTCCTAGACCGCTACGGTACGGAGCAGACCGTGGTCCCGCCGCCGTGCCGCGGCCGGGGTTACGACGCCTGTCCATACCCCGACTGGGTGGGGTTCATCGAGCGCACGTCCCGGCTCGACAAGCTTTCGCAGCTTCAAGAGGTGGCACGGTACTTCGACCGGCTGCGCTACATCGAGGACATGCCCAATTGGGGGCAGAACGACTACTGGGCCACACCCGGGCAGTTCATCAGCCGGAACGGAGACTGCGAGGATTTCGCCATCTCCAAGTACGCCACCCTGCGGCATCTGGGCTGGTCGCTGTCGGACCTGCGCATCGTCTACGTCCAGGACCTGAACCTCCAGATCGGCCACATGGTCCTTGCCGCCACGCTCGACGGTACGACCTATATCCTCGACAATCAGGCCCGCAACCAGCTTGTGCGGCACGACCGCATCCGGCACTACCGGCCGGTGTACTCGCTCTCGGGCGACCGGTGGTGGCGCCACATCCCGCGGCGGTGAGCCTGGGTCACACCCCCAGGAGGCGCCGGCCCTCGGCCAGGGTGGTGCGCCGCGGCCCGCTGCTGTCGACCCGCGACCACGTCATCGGACCCAGGTCGTAGGTGCGTTGGCGCTCCAGCACCGCCACCGTGGCTTCCGACGCGTTGTGGCGGCGGGTGCCAATGCGGCGCGCCGCCACATCGGGATCGGCCTCCAGCCACAGGCCGTGGAACGGCACGCCGACCTCGCGCGCGACCGCCTCGATGGCGGCACGCTCCTCTGGCCGGGCAAACACGGCATCGGCCACGGCCGCGTGCCCCTGGCGGAGCGCCGCCGCCGTCTCCTCGCACAGCGCCTGGTAGGTGGCCCGGCTCATCTCCGGCGTATAGCCGCCCTCCCCGAGGGTCTCGTAGGGTCCGACGCCGGCGAGCCGTTTGCGCAGCACGTCCGAGCGACTGACCAGCGCCCCGGGGCAGGCCCCCAGCAGCGGGGCCAACTCGCGCGCCATGCGGGACTTGCCGCTGCCCGAGAGGCCGCCCACCGCCACGAGGCGAGGCGGCGGCGGCGCAAGATAGGCGAACGCGCGGTCCATGTAGGCGTGGGCGCGCCGGCGCAACTCCTGGGCGTGCGCCGGATCGTCGCTGCCCAGGGCCATGGTGGCGCTGATGTGGGCCCGGATGGCGGCCCGCATCGACAGGAACACCGGCAGCAGCGCCAGCCCCTCCACGTCCGGCTCGTGCTCCATCACGTGGTTCATGATGATCGAGGCCAGCCGCCGAAAACCGCGCTGGTCCAGGTCCATGAGCAGGAACGCGAGATCGTACAGGGTGTCGATGACGGCGAAGGTATCGTTAAACTCGATGGCGTCGAACAGCGTCGGCCGGTCGTTCCAGAGGCAGATGTTGCGCAGGTGCAGGTCGCCGTGACAGCGCCGCACCCATCCCTCGCGCCCGCGCCGGTCGATCAGGTCGGCGTGAGCGTTGAGCGCGGCGACGGTGCGGGCGGTCAGGGTGTCCACCGCCTCCCGCGTCAGCACCTCGGGCACGGAGTCCAGCATGCTGCGCCGGTTGCCCTGGGCGACAGCGATCATGCGGGCGGCGTTGTCGTCGCGCCGGACGACCTCCGCGCCGGCGTGATAGTCCGCGATGGCCCGCGCCAGCGCCGTGGCCCGCTCCCGTGTCAGCTCGCCACGGCCCAGCAGGCGAGAGAACAGGCTCTGCTCGTCGAAGCGCCGCATCAGCACCACCCAGTCCACCGGCTCCCCGGCGCCGTCGAGGGCCAGGCGGCCCTCCGGGTCGCGGGTGACGGCGGCGACGCCAAGATAGAGGTCCGGCGCGCAGCGGCCGTTGAGGGCCACCTCGGCCTCGCAGGCGCGCTTGCGGATTTGTGGGTCGGTGAAATCCACGAACGGCAGCCGCACCGCCCGCTTCAGCTTGATGGCGCGGTCTCCCGCCAGGAAGATGGCGGAGATGTGGGTATGCACCTGATCCACGCGGCCGACATCGGATCCGTGGGAGCCGGGACGGGCGAGGAAAGCGAAGGTATCGCGTTGCTGGTCGGGGATCATGGCTCCGGCACGATGGATCTGCGGCACGGCGAGGCCCCGCTGGGCGCCCGGCCCGGGCGGGCGGCATCCGGCACGACGGCATCCGGCACGGGCCGGTGCGGCCTCAGAAATCGGGCGCGGGATCGCGCCCCTCGGTGTAGCCCCACTGAACGAAGTGAAGGAACGGGTTGAGCCCGGCCGCGGCCACGTCCGGGTAGGCGGTCAGATAGGCGTCGCTGTCGAACCACGGGGCGGGATCCCGACCCTCCCGCCAGCCGTAGGCCATGTAGTGCCCGAACGGGTCGACGCCGGCGGCGGCGACGTCGCGTTCCGCTGCCAGGTACCAGGCCGCATCGAAGGCCCAGGTCAGGGGATCGACGCCCGGCGGCGGCAGCGGGACATCGGCCAGGTCCGACCCCGGGGTGTTGCCATCGCCGGCGTCGCTGCGCTCCACCACGTCCTGGAACACGTCCACGTTTCGGGTGGTGACGAAGGGCGTGTATCCCAACGCCCGCGCCGTGTCGGCGATCCAGCGGATGGTGTCCGGTTCGGTGGCATAGTCGATGGTGAACACCGGAATACCATGGGCGTCGGCCACCGCCAGCCGCTCCAGGTAGTACTCGCTGCTGACATGCAATGGACCGTACGGATAGGCCAGGTAGACCGCCTGGCACGCCGGCGAGAGCGCATTGAAATAGGCGTGTGTGTCAACGTCGGCATGGGTGCGCGGCAGCGGACAGTCGCCGGGGGGCTCGTTGTCGGCGCCGCCGTCGTACCACACGTGCTCCTGGGCGATGCCGTCGATGGCCGCGCGGTAGTCGCTCATCACGAGCAGGTCGGCCGCGTTTTGGCCGATGACCAGCAGGTCGTCGTCGCGGGCCCGCAGGTGGTCGCCGATCGTGCCCACCCAGTCGACCATGGCCTGCACCGGATCGACCCCGGCGGCGGCGGCCGCCGCCGCCACGTTCTCGTCGCTGTAGCCCTCGACCCAGTCCAGATAGACACCGTCGAAGCCGGCGTCGACGATGCGGTCGAGGTAGCCGCCCGGACGCACCCAGATGTCCTGCCAGGCCTCGGTCCAGTACGCCACCGGGAAGTTGCCCTCCCAGCCGTCGGGATCAAGCGCGGTGATCCAGTCCGGATTGCCGATCCCCCAGCCGTCCTGCCAGTAGGTGCGATAGTCCTCGGCCTGACCGATGTCGATGTAGGCCAGCACCAGCCTGTCGTCGGCGCCGGCATCCCCGGCGCTGCCGGGACGCTGTTTCAGGGTCTGGACGGTCGAGGCCAGGGGGAACCCCTCACTGCCCCGCACGGTGGTGACGACGTCGATGACCACCATGTCGTGGTCCGAGTCCACGATCCGCGTGGTCAGGCTGGCATCGAGTTCGGCGCCGATCACATAGACCCAGTGGTCGACGGCGCGCAACACGTCGGCCCGGCCCGCCGCCGCGCTGGCGACGTACGCCAGGGCCGTGTCCTGGCCGGAGTCGGCCGGGACCCCGTAATCCGCGATCATCCGTCGCTGTCTCCTCGTCAGCCCACCCAGGCGCCGAGCGGATCCCGTCCCGGCCCGCGCGGCACACCCCACCGGTCACCGGTCGCGGCACGGGGCATGCCGGGTCAGCGCGCTCGCGAGGCTCCCGGGGCGCGCGCCCCATCCAGCCCCAGATCGTTCAGCCACCCCCGCGTCTCGCCGTCGCCGCAGTCGGCACGGGCCGTGTCGGTACGCGACGTCTCCCCGCGCCCTTGGAACTGGGTCCGCGCCGGCCCGCCGCCCTCGGCCGGCACCGGGTCGGGCGCGGCCGGCGGGTCGATGGGAAAGTAGTAGGCGGTATCGACAAGGGTCGGCTCGGAGATGGTCCGGACTTCGTTGCGGCCGTCCGTATCCGTGAGCATGTAGTGCGTCGGCACACCCGGCGACCGGATCACCCGGGTCACGACCCAGACGGTCGGGTACACCGAGTCGGCTTTTCTAAAGCGGTCGCCCGGCTTGATGGCATTCGCGCGCAAGACTCACCCCGTCACGGCTTGCCCGGCGCGGCTAGGAGGTCCGGATCTCGCACTCCACGCTTCGCTGTCGTCACGCGGTCGGCCGTCCGGACGAACGCCTTGCCTCGCCAGGATTTTCGGTGGAACCAACTGGGGGCGACGTTAGCACCCGGGCCGGCCGCCTCACAAGAGGCGCGATAATGCCGCGCACTGTTGCACCGAAACAACACACCTGGGGATGCACAGACCAGCACGCGAAAGGCATGAGGGGTGTCTGCTGACCCCATCGTCGCCCACGCGAGTCTTGCCGCGGGGCTCTATGTAAGTTACTATACAACCTGACATCGGATAACTCCGCCGGATGTATCCGATGACGCGGCGGTCCGAACTCCTCTCACGGACACCGACCTTGACGAGGGCCAGAGCCCGTTCGTCCCGCGTCCCCCCACCGGCCATCGGCCCGTCACGGGGACGCTTTTTTTTTGCTCAAATCGCATTGGGTATACAGGAACAGCGTAAGGCGCTGAAACCACAGGGCATTCAATCTCGCGAAGCATATTGCTGATCCTGGATATGTATACCCAAAGCGAATTGAGCCTCTTTTCTTGAAGGCTCGCGTGTGCCCGCTCGCGGCGCCCCGTCGTGTCCGGCCGGTGTGGGTCACGGCCCGCGCAAGGCGATCCGCGCCACCGCCAGCCAGGGCTGGAACGCCCGCCCGATCGCCACCAGGCCCAGCCGTCGCAGCCGCTCCGGCCGGAACGGCGCGTCTGTGCGGTGCGCCACCGCCTCGGCCAGCGGCAGCGTCACCGTGGTCCAGGCCGGCGGCGCCACGAACGCCAGCCGGTAGGACTGCCACGGCCGGGTGATGTCCGTGGTGCGCAGGTGCAGGCCATAAGTCTCGCCGTCACCGCACACGTCCAGTTCGACTGCCGCAAAGCCGCGCGCGTCGACCACCGCCCCATCCGGCCGCAGGTCGCAAGCCATCTGGATGAAGCCGCCGTTGTTCTCCAGGCTGACCGTGCCCGTCAGCACCAGGGCGGACCGCCCCCGCACGGGCTCGGCCACCACCTGCCCCTGCGACAGCCCGCCCATCACGCCGTCGGTGACGAGGCGCCAACGCGGCGGAGGGCACAGCCCTTGCTCCGGGTCGCCGGCCTCCAGCACGGTCAGGACGGCCGGATCGCCTTGCTCGCTCACGGGTCCCACACTCCCTGTCCTCTCCTGTCAGGCCCGCACCGGGGCGCGGCCGGGTTCGTCGATCACCGGGCCGGCGCGGCCCGCACGCGCAGCGGCCGGCGCGGCCAGATCGTCCGGCGCCGCCGTCATCGCCCGCACCGGCGCTACCCCGGCCAGGAAGGCGCGCAGGTGGTCCGCGCCGCGGTCGATCACCGAGGTGCCGGTCTCCGGATCGACCCCCTCGTGATCGACCCCGGGCACCGTCACGGCCTGCACTGCGCACCCCGCCGCCCGGGCGGCGTCGCGCAGGCGCTCCATATCCCGCACCGGCACCACCCGGTCGCGGCCGCCGTGCAGCAGCAGCACCGGCGCGTGCTGACGGGCGACCGTGGACAGCGGCGCGATGTCACGGAAGCGATGCCCGATCACCCGCTCTACATAGCGGTTGATGGCCCATCCGATGGGCCGATAGGGCACGCCCCAGGTGCGCACGAACGCCCGCATCACCTCTTCGGGATGGGCGAACGCCGCCAGACTGACCACGCCGACCAGATCGCGGCGGCGGCTGCCCGTCAGCAGGGCGGCGCCGGCGCCCACCGAATGCCCCATCACCGCGATGCGGCCGGCGTCGATCTCGGGCCGGGCGCGCAGCCAGTCGACACCATGCGACAGATCCTCGGCGAAGCGCGGCAGCGAGGCGAAGGTATCGTCCTCGCTGCGGCCGTGGCAGCGGGTGTCGATCAGCAGCACGCCGTAGCCCTCGGCTTGCAGCACCCGGGCCAGCGGCAGCAGCCCGTCCGCGGTGCCGCCCCAGCCGTGCACGGCCGCCAGCGCCGGGGCCGGGCGCCGCCGGTCCGCGGCCGGCGGCGGGCAGTACCAGGCGAACAGGCGCCGGTCGTTGGCGGTGAGCAGGCGCACCGCGATGGCATGCACCCCCACGTCGGCGGGCTCGGTCGTGCCGGGCAGGCGCGGCGCCCGCAACGCCCGATGCAGCGCAAGATCCAGGAACAGCGCGACCGCCACGAGGACGACCACGATGGTCAGTACGGTTGTCACGTGATGGGCCTCATCACCCGTGGTCCAACAAGGGGTTTCCGCCTTCAGATGGGACCGCCGCGCCGCGTTGCCACGGAAAATCGCTTTTCCGCGCGGCCGTGGAGATTCATAGTGGCATGAGTGAGATCCGGTCCCGCCGGTGGCCGGGCGGCTCCGGTGGCCGCCGCGGGGCCCCACGAAGGAGCGTACAATGCCCGGCATCAAGACCATCCTCGCCATCGCCAGCAGCGTCGAAAGTGGCCAGTCGGCCATGGAGACGGCCTTCACGGTCGGCGCCACCCTGGGTGCCCACGTGACGGTGCTGCACGTCCGGCCGGACCCGGCCTCGGCCGTGCCCTATGTCGGCGAGGCCATGGCCGGCGCCCTGGTCGAGGAGATGATGGCGGCCGCCGAACGCGACGCCCAGGCCCGCGCCGACGCCACCAAGAGCGCCTTCGACGCCCTGGTGGCCGCGCGCGATGCCCCCCTGCGCGAGGGACCGCCGCCGCTGGACACGCTGTCGGCGGGCTGGCTGCTGCGCGACGGCGGCGAGCCGGAGGAGGTGGCGGCGCTCGGGCGGGTGTCCGACCTGATCGTGGCCGGGCGCCCGATGCCGGACCGCGAGCTGCCCTCCCTCATCACCCTGAACGCCGCCCTGATGGAAGCCGGCCGGCCGGTTCTGGTGGCGCCGCCGACGCCGGTACCGACCGTGGGCAGTTCCGTTGCCATCGCCTGGAACGGCTCGCCGGAGGCGGCGCGCGCGGTGCAGGCGGCGATGACCTTCCTGGAGCGCGCCGATACCGTCACCATCCTGGCCGCCGCGGAGTCCGATGCCCCCTGCGGTGCCGACGAGTTGGCGCAGTACCTGGCGTGGCACGGCGTGGAAACCACGATCCTCGACGTCCGCGGGCATCACGGGGACGACGTCGGCAAGACCCTGCTGACCCATTGCGACCACCGCGCCGCTGACCTGCTGGTCATGGGGGCCTACACCCACAGCCGACTGCGCCAACTCATCCTGGGCGGCGTGACCCGTCACGTGCTGGACCACGCCACCCTTCCGGTGCTGCTGTCGCACTGACGCGCCCGCCACGCCCGAGCCGGCCCCCGGAGACCCCATCGCCAGCCCATCGCCAGCCCATCGCCAACAGGACGACAGGAGGCGGCCCACCCATGACGGAAGACACGACCCCGCGCCGGACCGGTCCGGATGACGCGGCGGCCGAGCGCACCATGCTGGAGGCGGTCCGTGAGGCGATGGGCCTGATGGAGACCGCCGAGAGCTGGCCCAGGCTGCGCGACGCCCTGGAGGCGGTGGGGCTCACCCGCCGTCTCGGCGCCACCGGCATGCAACGCCTGGCCGAGGTCTGGCGCCAGCGGACCGTTGGGGCGCTGGACGACGCCGCGCTGTCCGCCGAGGTCCGCTTCTGGGCGGACGGGGGCGACCTGCCCCAACATCCCGACGGCTTCCGGGCGCCCGTGCCGGCCGATCTGGCCGCAGAGGCCGGGCGGCGCGGCTGGTTCGTGCGCGCCCTCGACAGCGGCGGATGGCTCGTCAATCCGCCGGACGGCCATCCCCTGATGCTACCGGCGCGGCGCTGATCGGCCGCCTATCGGGACCGCCGCCTTGACCCGGCGGCGCCGCCCCGCCTACAGCAGGGGTCTCGTTCCGTCGGAGACCCGCTGCCCATGGCCCCACCCCCGCCGCTGCTCACGCTTCAGGACATCACCCTCGGCTTCGGGGGACCGCCGCTGCTGGACGGCCTCTCGCTGACCATCGGCCGCGGCGAACGACTGTGCCTGGTGGGCCGCAACGGCTCGGGCAAGTCCACCCTGCTCAAGCTGATCGCCGGGCTGGTGGAGCCCGACGCCGGCACCCGCGCCCTGCAGCCCGACGTCGCCGTGGCCTATCTGCCGCAGGAGCCCGACCTGTCCGGCTACGCCACCGCACGCGACAGCGTGGCGGCCGCCCTGCCCCCCAGCCACGCCGGCGAGGTCCACCGCGCCGAGATCCTGCTCGACGCCCTGCGCCTGCCCTACGACCGCGACCCCGCCACCCTGTCCGGCGGCGAGGCCCGCCGGCTGGCGCTGGCCCGGGCGCTGGTGGCCGAGGCCGACATCCTGCTGCTGGATGAGCCCACCAACCACCTGGATCTGCCCACCATCGCCTGGCTGGAGGAAACGCTGGCGGCGTTCCGCGGCGCCGTCGTCACCATCAGCCACGACCGCGCCTTCCTGCGCCGGCTGACCCAGGCGACGCTGTGGCTGGACCGCGGCCGCCTGCGCCGGCTGGAGGAGGGCTTCGCCGCCTTCGACGCCTGGGCCGACGCCATCGTCGCCCAGGAAGAAACCGAATGGGCCAAGCAGGACAAACGCATCGCCCAGGAGACGGTGTGGTCGCGCCAGGGCATCACGGCCCGGCGCAAGCGCAACCAGGGCCGCCTGAGGAGCCTCTATGCGATGCGCGAGGAGCGCGCCCGGCGCATCCAGCGCGCCGGCGGCGCCAAGATCGAGGCCGAGACCGGATCGGCCTCCGGCAAGCTGGTGATCGAGGCCGAGGCCATCACCAAGAGCTACGACGGTCGGACGGTGCTGGCGCCCTTCTCCACCCGCATCCTGCGCGGCGACCGGGTCGGCGTCGTCGGCCCCAACGGCGCCGGCAAGACCACCCTGCTGAAGCTGCTGACCGGCGCGCTGGCGCCCGACGCCGGCCGGGTGCGCCTGGGCACCAACCTGACCCCCACGACGCTGGACCAGCACCGCTCCATGCTGGACGGCGACACGACGGTCTGGGACCTGCTGGCCGACACCGGCGCCGATCGCATCAACGTGCGCGGCACCTCGCGGCACGTGGTCAGCTACCTGCGCGACTTCCTGTTCGACGACCGCCAGGCCCGCAGCCCCATCCGCAGCCTGTCCGGCGGCGAGCGCAACCGGCTGGTGCTGGCCAAGGCGCTGGCCCGGCCGACCAACCTGCTGATTCTGGACGAACCGACCAACGACCTGGACATGGAGACGCTGGACCTGCTGGAAGAGATGCTGGCGGACTACGACGGCACCCTGCTGCTGGTCAGCCACGACCGCGATTTTCTGGACCGGGTGGTGACCGCGACGATCGTGCTGCCCGGCGACGGCCGCGCGGTCGAGTACGCCGGCGGGTTCTCGGATGCCCTGGCCCAGGCCGGCGGTTCTCTGGCGGCGCTGTTCCCGGGCATGCTGGGCGCCTCGCCGCAGGGCGAGACGGCGCCCGCCGCCGGCAAGCCCAAGGCCAAACCGGCGGCACCGGCGGCCCCCAAGCCGGGCAAGCTGTCCTACAAGCAGAGCCGGGCTTTGGACCAGTTGCCGGGCCGGATCGAGACCCTGCAGGGCGAGGTGGCCCGCCTGGAGGGCGAACTGGCCGACGCCACCCTGTTCTCCCGCGACCCGGCGGGCTTCCAGGCCCGCACCGACCGCCTGGAGGCGGCCCGCGCCGCGTTGGCCAGCGCCGAGGACGAATACCTGGAGTTGGAGATCCTGCGGGAGGAGCTGGAGGCGGCCGGCCGACCGGGTTGAGACCGGCCGGTGCGACGCGGCCGGGCCTCACGACGGCAGCGGGCCGTTCTCCGCCAGCACCGCCCCGGCCAGGTAGAGCGACCCGCAGATCAGCACCCGCCCCGGCGCGGGATCCGCCTCCGCGCTCGTCTCCAGGGCCGCCGCCACCGAGTCGTGCGTCGTGACAATGGCCGCACCCGCCGCCTGCGCCCGCGCGGCCAGCACGTCCACCGGCAGCGCCGCCGCGGATCCGGGCACCGGCACCACCCGCACGGCGCGCGCCCGGGCCAGAAGCGGCCCGAGGAAGCCCGCAGTGTCCTTGGTGTCCAGCATGCCCACGACCAGATCGAGCGTCCGCGCCGGCCAGTCCGCCAACACCGCCGCCAGCGCCGCGCCGGCCCCCGGGTTGTGGCCGCCGTCCAGCCAGACCTCGGTCCCCGCTGGCAGGCGGGCCACCAGCGGCCCGGCGGGTAGACGCTGGAGCCGCGCGGGCCAGTCCATCCGCTCCAGGCCCGCCCGGATCGCCGGATCGGACGGCCGCAGGTCCGGCGGCAGCGCCCGCGCCAGCCGCACCGCCTGGGCGGCGTTGGCGCGCTGGTGATCGCCCGGCAGCGCGGGGTCCGGCCACACGGTCCCGTCCATCGTCAGCCCGCCGCCCGGGGCCGGCGCCCAGGTCCAGTCCCGGCCCCCCAGGTCCAGCGGCGCGCCCACCTCCTGCGCCCGCCGCGCCAGCACCGCCGCCGCTGCCGGTGCCTGCGCGGCGGCGATGCAGGGCACGCCCGGCTTCAGGATGCCGGCCTTCTCGGCCGCGATCTTCCCCAGCGTATCGCCCAGGTACTGTTCATGGTCCATGGAAATCGGCGTGATCGCCGTCAGCACCGGCCGCGCCACGACGTTGGTCGCATCCAGCCGCCCGCCCAGGCCGGTCTCCAGCAGCACCACATCCGCCGGGGTGCGGGCGAAGGCCAGCAGGGCGGCGACCGTCGTGATCTCGAAGAAGGTGATGGGCGCCGGACCGTTGACGCGCTCGCAGTCCTCCAGCAGCGCGGTGAGGTGGTCCTCCGCGATCAGCCGCCCGGCCAGCCGGATGCGCTCGGCGAACCGCACCAGGTGGGGCGAGGTGTAGACGTGCACCCGCCGCCCGTCGGCCTCCAGCATGGCGCGCAGCAGCGCCACCACCGAGCCCTTGCCGTTGGTGCCGGCCACGTGCACGACCGGCGGCAGCCGCCGTTCGGGATGGTCCAGACGCGCCAGCAGCCGCCACACCCGGTCCAGCACCAGGTCGATGACCTTCGGATGCAGCGCCATCAGCCGCGCCAGCACGCGGTCCGACGGCATCGCCGGCAGCGGAGGCGCGGTCATCATCGGCGGTGACGGCAGGGACGGGACCGGTCACACGGCATCGCCGGCGCGCCCGTCCTCACGGTCCCGGCGGCTGGTCGGCGGCGGTGGACGCCGCCGGCTCGGCGGTGTCGGCCGCCTCCGCCTTGGTCCGGCCGCCCTTGCGCTTCTCGGCCGGTTCGGGCGCCGGCAGGGCCTCGACGTCGGGATGCGGATCCTCGGAGTCGTCGACCGGCCCGGTCGGCTCGGTCTCGCGATGGCCTTCCGCGTGGTCGGTGTCGAACACCGCCGGCAGGTTCGGATGGGCCACCGGCGCGACCGGCACGGTCAGCAGGCGGATCACCCGGGCCAGCGTCGCCTTCAGCTCGTCGCGCGGCACCACCATGTCGACCATGCCGTGTTCCAGCAGGTACTCGGCCCGCTGAAAGCCCTTCGGCAGCTTCTCATGGATGGTCTGTTCGATCACCCGCGCGCCGGCAAACCCGATGACGGAGCCCGGCTCGGCGATGGCGATGTCGCCCAGCATGGCCAGCGACGCCGTCACCCCGCCGGTCGTCGGGTCGGTCAGCACCACGATGTAGGGCAGCCCGGCGTCCTTGACCATGTCCACGGCCACGGTCACCCGCGCCATCTGCATCAGGGACAGGATGCCTTCCTGCATGCGCGCGCCGCCCGAGGCCGGCACGGCCACCAGCGGCGCCCGCTCGGCCACGGCCAGTTCGGCGGCGGCCACGAACCCCTCGCCCACGGCCATGCCCATCGAGCCGCCCATGAAGCCGAAGTCGAACGCCGCCACCACCGCCGTGCGCCCCTCGATGGGACCCTTGGCGACGATCAGCGCGTCGGTCTCGCCGCTCTTGGCCTGTGCCTCCTTGAGGCGCTCGGTGTAGCGCTTGACGTCGCGGAACTTGAGCGGATCGACCGCCACCTTGGGCAGCGGCTGACGATCGTAGACGCCGTCATCGAACATCATGGCCAGCCGGTGCTTGACCGGCAGCCGCATGTGATGGCCGCACTGCACACAGACCCGGCGGGACTTGTCCAACTCCTTGTGGAAAATCATGTGCCCGCATTCGGGGCACTTGTGCCACAGGTTGTCCGGGACCTCCCGGGGACTGCCGACCAGGCTGCGAAACTTGGGGCGGACGTAGTCGGAGAGCCAGTTCATGGATGCTCCCGCAGGTACGAATCAGAGACGGGCACCACGCACCCCCTCGGCGAGCGCGGCCACGAACCCGAGCGGGTCGTCGCCGGTGGCGATGCGGTCGACCAGGGCCGAGCCGACCACGGCGGCGTCGGCGTTGCGCGCGATGGCGGCCGCCTGCGCGGGCGTCCGGATGCCGAAGCCAACGGCGATCGGCAGGCTGGTGTGGGCACGCAGCCGCGTGACCGCCGCGGCCACCTGCGCCTCGTCCGCCGCCCGCGTCCCGGTGATGCCGGTGATGGAGGCGTAATACAGGAAGCCGCCCGCATGCGCCAGCACGGCGGGCAATCGCGCCTCGTCTGTCGTGGGCGCTGTCAGCATGATGAGGTGCAGCCCGTGCTCCGCCAGCGGTCCGGTCAGCTCGGGCGCCTCTTCCGGGGGCAGGTCGACGATGATGCACCCGTCGGCCCCGGCGGCGGCGGCGTCGGCCGCGAAGCGGTCCGCCCCATAGCTGTAGATGGGGTTGTAGTAACCCATCAGCACCACCGGCGTCTCGGTGTCGGTCTCGCGGAAGCGGGCCAGCATGGCGAGCGTGTCTTTCAGGGTCTGCCCGGCCTTCAGCGCACGCTGGCCGGCGGCCTGGATGGTCGGCCCGTCCGCCATGGGATCGGAGAACGGCATACCCAGCTCGATGATGTCGGCGCCCGCCGCGGGCAGGCCGTCGAGCACCGCCTGGCCCGTCTCGCGGTCCGGGTCCCCCGCCATCAGGTAGGTCACCAGGCCGGCGCGGCCGGCGGCGCGCAGCGCGGCGAAACGCGCCTGGAGGCGGCCGGTCGACGGGGTGGTGCCGGCGGACAGCGGCGCGGTCGGGGCGGCCGTCATAGCGGGGGTCATGGCGGGGGTCGTTGCGGAGGGCGCTCCGGGGGTGGTCATACCAGGGTCTCCCCCATGTCGGCCCCGAGCGCCTCGGCGACGGTGTTGACGTCCTTGTCGCCGCGCCCGGACATGTTGATGACCATCAGGTGATCGGCCGGCAGCGTCGGCGCCAGCTCCATGGCGTGGGCCACGGCATGCGCGCTCTCCAGGGCGGGGATGATACCCTCCAGCCGGGTCGTCATCTGGAACGCGTCCAGCGCCGCGCGGTCGGTGACCGGGACGTACTGCACCCGGCCGCTGTCCTTGAGCCAGGCGTGCTCCGGCCCCACACCGGGATAGTCCAGGCCGGCGGAGATGGAGTGTGCCTCGGTGATCTGGCCGTCCTCGGTCTGCAACAGGTAGGTGCGGTTGCCGTGCAGCACGCCCGGGCGGCCGCCGGTCATGGAGGCCGCGTGGCGATCCGTGTCGACGCCGTCGCCGGCGGCCTCGGTGCCGATCAGGCGCACGCCCGGCTCGTCCAGGAACGGATGGAAAATGCCCATGGCGTTGGAGCCGCCGCCGATGCAGGCGACGATGCTGTCGGGCAGGCGGCCTTCCTGCGCCAGACACTGCGTCCGCGTCTCCTCGCCGATCACGCTCTGAAAGTCGCGCACCATGGTCGGGAAGGGGTGCGGCCCCGCCACCGTGCCGATGAGATAGTAGGTGTCCTCGACGTTCGTGACCCAGTCCCGCAGGGCGTCGTTCATGGCGTCCTTGAGGGTCGCCGAGCCGCTGGTCACCGGCTTCACCTCGGCACCGAGAAGCTTCATCCGGAACACGTTGGGGGCCTGCCGCTCGATGTCGGTCTGCCCCATGTAGATCACGCACTGCAACCCGAACAGCGCGCACACCGTCGCCGTCGCCACGCCGTGCTGACCGGCGCCGGTCTCGGCGATGATGCGCCTCTTGCCCATGCGCTGGGCCAGCAGGATCTGGCCCATGCAGGAGTTCACCTTGTGGGCGCCGGTGTGGTTCAGATCCTCGCGTTTGAAGTAGATCTTGGCCCCGCCCAGGTGCTCGGTCAGGCGCCGCGCGTGGTAGAGCGGGCTCGGCCGGCCGACGTAATGCGTCAGATAGCCGTCCAGTTCGGCCTGGAAGGCCGGGTCGGCGCGCGCCGCGCGGTACGCCTGCTCGACCTCCAGGATCAGCGGCATCAGCGTCTCGGCGACATAGCGGCCGCCGAAGAGGCCGAAATGCCCGCGCTCGTCGGCACCGGCGCGGTACGTGTTCAGTGCACTGGTCATCGCTCGCCCACCATCCTTGCGACGCGGCCTTATAGCGCGGGCCACCGGGCCGGGCCTAGAGCAAATTCCGGCTCGGCTCCCACAGGTCTCCTGGTACGGGCGGGCCCGTCCCGCGGACCGACGGTCAGTCCACCACCAGCAGTGTCGCCAGCACCGCCACCAGCGCCCACGGCAGCACCTGGAGCACTGGATTGCGGCGCGGGCGCATGGCCTTCAGCGTATCGGGATGCAGCCGCAGGCCGTCGGCGCTCATCAGCGAGGCGGCGCGGTCGGCATGTTCCAGGATGCGCGGCAGCCGCTCGGCCGCACTGGTCACGGTGTCCATGCCGTCGCGCAACCGGCCCATGGGGCCCAGGTTCTGGGCCATCCAGGTCTCGATCATCGGCCGCGCCAGCTCCCACATGTTGACGGTGGGCGCCACCGTGCGTCCCACGCCTTCGGTCACCAGCATGCTCTTCTGCAGCATCAGGAGCTGCGGCTGGGCCTCCATCTGGAAAGTTTCGGTGACCTGGAACAGCTGCCCCAGCAGGCGGGCGATGGAGATGTCGGCCAGCGGCTTGCCCATGATCGGCTCGGCGATGGACCGGCAGGCCTGGGTGAAGCCCTCCACGGACTTGTCGGCCGGCACCCAGCCGGCCGTGAAATGAGCCTCCGCCACGCGTCGGTAGTCGCCGTTCAGGAAGCCCAGCAGCATCTCGCCCAGGTAGCGCCGCGTCGCGCGGTCCAGCCGCCCCATGATGCCAAAGTCGACCGCCACCAGGGTGCCGTCCGGCTCCACGAACAGGTTCCCGGGGTGCATGTCGGCATGAAAGAAGCCGTCGCGGAACACCATGTTGAAAAAGGCATTGGCGGCGTTGCGAATGGTGTCCAGCGGGTCCAGACCGGCGGCGACAATGCGGTCCACCTCGTCCACAGGCAGGCCGACGATACGCTCCAGCGTCATGACCCGCTGACCGGTGCGCATCCAGTCCACCTCGGGCACGCGGAAGGTGGGATCGGACTCGAAGTTCTCCGCCATCTCGCTGGCCGCGGCCGCCTCGAACCGCAGATCCATTTCCATGGTCACGGAGTCTTCGAACATGCGGATGGTTTCGGTCGGCTTCAGCCGGCGCAACGCCGGCTGAGCGAACTCCACCAGTTCGGCCAGCCAGTACAGCAGGGCGATGTCGCGGCGGAACACCTCGGCCAGGCCGGGACGCAGCACCTTGACCGCAACCCGGCGCCCACTCGGATACTCGGGCGTCGGCGGGGTGATGGCGAAATGCACCTGGGCGATGGAGGCGGCGGCCACCGGCTCCGGGTCGAACTCGGCGAAAATGTCCTCCAGCGGCCGGTCCAGTTCGGATTCGATGATGGTCCGAACCTGGGCGAACGGGAACGGCGGCAAGCGGTCCTGCAACTCGGCCAGATCGCGGGCGATCTCCTCGCCCAGCAGGTCGGAGCGGATGGACAGGGCCTGGCCGAACTTGATGGCTGTCGGCCCCAGCTCGGCCAGGGCTGCCGCCAGGCGCTGGCCCGGGCGCCCCGGGACATTGCGCCGCGCGAACACGCGGGCGGCCGTGACCACCGGCGCGGCGACACCCAGCCGCTCCAGGAGGAACAGGGCGTCGTGTCGCGCCATCACGCGGGCGATGACCCACAGGCGAGTCAGATTGCGGGTGAGGCGTAGCATCGAACGGGTCCCGGGCCGCGCCTAAAGGCGCCAGCCCGAATGGATCGCGGCGATTCCGGCCGACAGGTTACGATAGCGGACCCGGCGCAGGCCGGCGGCGGACATACGGCGACACAGCGCGTCCTGGGGCGGAAAGCGCCGGATGCTTTCCGCCAGATACGCGTAGGACTCCCGGTCCCCCGCCACCATCTGGCCCAGCGTCGGCAACACCGTGAAGGAGTACCGGTCATACAGGCGATCCAGCCCCGGCACCACCACCTTGCTGAACTCCAGACAGAAGAACCGGCCGCCCGGCTTGAGAACGCGGCGCGCCTCGGCGAGGGCCGCGTCGATGTGAGTGACGTTCCGCAGGCAGAAGGCGATGGTGTAGACGTCAACGCTGGCGTCGGCGACCGGCAGCCGCTCGGCGTCGCCCACCAGCCAGTCGAGGCCGGCGACCAGCCCCCGGTCCATGGCGCGGTCGCGCCCGACGCGAATCATGCTCTCATTGATGTCGCAGACCAGCACCCGACCGCCGCCGGCCGGGGGCGCCTGGGCCAGGGCCTCGTCCGGCTCCGGCACATCGGCCTCGTGCACCGCCCGGCGCTGGCGCCCGGCGGCGCGGCGCGTCATGCGCTCGATCAGGCGGAAGGCGATGTCGCCGGTGCCGCCGCCCACATCCAGGCAGGTCATGCCGGGCCGCGGCGAGACCTGATCGACGAACGTATCCTTCCACAGGCGATGGATGCCGCCGCTCATCAGATCGTTCATCAGATCGTAGCGCGTGGCCACGGAATCAAACACACCGCGCACCATGCCCGCCTTCTCGACGGCACGCACGGTCCGATATCCGAAATGGGTGGTGTCCGGATCGACCGCACCGGCGGATCCGGACCCCGGGGCGTCGGGGTCTTGCTGTATCATGGCCGGCACCTTAGCGGATCGCGCAGCGCCGTGCCAGAATTGTCGCGCCTGCGAGAGCGTGCCATATCCCCCTGTTTCCCGCCACTTCCGGAGGCCCCGGCCCCTATGCCCGAACTGCCCGAGGTGGAGACCGTCCGCCGCGGCCTGGGCCCGGTCCTGCTGGGTCGCACCCTGGTCCGTGTGATGGTCCGCCAACCCCTGCTGCGCTGGCCCGTGCCGGCGGACTTCGTCCGCGCCGTAACCGGCCGGCGTGTGGTTGCCCTGGGCCGACGCGGCAAGTACCTGCTGATCCAGCTCGACGACGACCGGGTCGTGATCGCCCACCTCGGCATGTCCGGCTCGCTGGCGGTGCGCGCGGGCAGCACACCCGGGACACCGCCCCAGAACCCGCACGACCACGTGCTGTTCGACACCGACGCGGGCGTGCGGGTGACCTTCCACGACCCGCGCCGATTCGGCGCCCTGCTGCTGACGAGCCGGACGGACGTGGACCATCACCCGCTGCTGGTCCACCTGGGGCCCGAGCCCCTCGACGATGCCTTCGACGGCCCGGCGCTGGCGGCCCGTCTGGCCGGCAAGCGGTGCACGATCAAGGCAGCACTGCTGGATCAGCGCGTCGTCGCCGGTCTGGGCAACATCTACGTCTGCGAGAGCCTGTTCCACGCCGGCCTGTCGCCGCGCCGGCTGGCCGGCAGCGTCGGCGGACAGCGGGCGCAGCGCCTCGCGGCGGCCATCAAGAGGGTCCTGAGCGCCGCGCTGGAGTCGGGGGGCTCGACCCTGCGCGATCACCGCCAGCCCAACGGCGACCTGGGCTACTTCCAGCACACCTTCTCGGTTTATGACAGGGAAGGCCGGCCCTGCCCCGGGTGCACCTGCGACGTCGCCCGCACCGGCGGCATCCGCCGGGTGGTGCAGACCGGGCGGTCGACATTTTTCTGTGCCCGCCGTCAGCGCTGATGTAGCGTGCGGAGCCATGCGATACGGGGTCCAGATACTGGCCGGTGCGCTGGTTGGGGTCGTCCTGGGACTCGGGTCCGCCGGCCCGGGCGCGGCCGACACGACGGCGAACACCCGCACCGAGGCGGGCGCCTTCCTGGCCGGCACCGAGGATCTGCCCCTGATGGCCGGTCTGCGGCAGGTGGCGGAGCGGGGCGTGGTGTTCGAAACCGCGCAGGGCCGCATTGTCGAGGTCTATGCGGTCGGCTACCTGACGGCCGAGCGGGTGAGCGCCTTCTATCGCCAGACCCTCCCGCAACTGGGGTGGCGCCGGATCGCGGGCGGCCCCGATCTGCGCTTCCACCGGGAAGGTGAAATCCTTACGCTGTCATTCCCCTCCCGGGCGGAGCCCCTGACGGTACGGTTCCGGATCGTGCCGGGGGGCTGATCGGCGGGCCGCCCTCTCCGTTGGGGCGCCGGCCGACACCGGCCCCCGCCCGTCCCTGCCCCGTCTGCCTCTTGCATTCGCCCCCATTTTGACGTCTCGTCCCGAGCCCTTTTCCGCCGCGGCCATGCGGCGGGGACCAGAGCGGAGCGCGAACCTCATGGCTTATGAAACCATCCTGGTGGAAACCCACGGCAAGGTGGGTGTCATCATCCTCAACCGCCCCAAGGCCCTCAACGCCCTGTCCAAGACCCTGATGCGCGAACTGGCGCAGGCGCTGGACGCCTTCGAGGCCAACGAGGAGATCGGCGCCATCGTGCTGACCGGGAGCGAGAAGGCGTTCGCCGCCGGCGCCGATATCAAGGAGATGGCGACCAAGTCCTACATGGACGTCTACCGCGAGGACTTCATCACCGTCGACTGGGAGCGCGTGAGCACCTGCCGCAAGCCGGTGATCGCGGCGGTGTCGGGCTACGCGCTGGGCGGCGGCTGCGAACTGGCGATGATGTGCGACTTCATCCTGGCGGGCGAGAACGCCAAGTTCGGTCAGCCGGAGATCACCATCGGCACCATGCCGGGCGCCGGCGGCACCCAGCGCCTGACCCGCTTCGTCGGCAAGTCCAAGGCCATGGAAATGTGCCTGACCGGTCGCATGATGGACGCCGCCGAGGCCGAGCGCGCCGGGCTCGTGAGCCGCGTCGTGCCGGTGGACGACCTCAAGGACGAGGCCATCAAGACGGCCACCAAGATCGCGGACCTGTCGCTGCCGCTGGTCATGATGACCAAGGAGTCGGTGAACCGCGCCTACGAGACCACGCTGACCGAGGGTGTGCGGTTCGAGCGCCGGCTGTTCCACGCCACCTTCGCCACCGCCGATCAGAAGGAAGGCATGGCCGCCTTCGTCGAGAAGCGTCAGCCCGATTTCAAGAACCGTTAGGGGTCCGTGTCCGGTCCGGCGGCGCGCGTTCCCGGTTGACGTGCCCCGCCGGCCCGCGTATACACCGCTCTTTCCGAATTCAGACCGGGCCGCGCGGCCGTGGCCCGCGGTGGGGTGTGCGGGGTTTCGCACTCCCCTGCATCCGTTTCCACACCGCCACAAGCCGAGGGAAAACAAGCGTCCATGGCGAACCATCAGTCGGCGAAAACGCGCATCCGCCGCAACGCACGGCGTTTCGAGGTCAAGCATTCGCGCCTCAGCCGCATCCGCACCTTCATCAAGAAGGTCGAGACGGCCCTGGCCGCCGGTGATGCCGAGCAGGCCCGGTCGGCGTTCCGCGCGGCCCAGCCGGAGATCCACCGCGGCGTGACCAAGGGCGTCCTGCACCGCAACACCGCGTCGCGCAAGATCTCCCGCCTGGCCGCACGCGTGAAGGCGCTGGACGCGTAACGCGCCCCCGGGGCGATAGGCCCTCCGCCTCGGTGCTGGCACGATCCGGCCCGTCCCCCGGCCCATACGCCGGGGCGGCGGGCTTTTTGTCGTGACCGACGCCGGGCCGCCCGCCCCCCTGGCAGACGATCCGGCCCGGTTCCTCTTGGCCCGACGGCGGCGGCGCGGTATGAAGGCCGGAACACGACAGCGGGACCGCCGGCCTGGTCGGGCGCCCGCGGGCCGGCGTCCGGGTCGATGGGGCGCCGTGTCGAGACCGACCAGCCCAAAGGACCAGTGAGGAGCCGGTCGATCAATGAGCGGCAACCCCGGAAAAATCCGCCCGCGCGGCTGGTGGATCCCCTACACCTTCGTGCTCGCCTTCGGTGTGGTGCTGGTGGCCAACGGCACTCTGTTGTACTTCGCCACCACCACCTTCTCCGGGCTCACGACCCGTCAAGCCTACGTCGAGGGCCTGGCCTACAACGACAAGGTGGCCGAGGAGCAGGCCCAGGAGGCCCTCGGATGGATCTGGTCCATCGACCTGGTCTCGACCGGTGCCGTGGCCCCCGATGATCCGCGACGGCGCGCGACCGTGCGCGCCGAGGCCCGGGACGCGGCGGGAACGCCGCTGGACGGTCTTGACCTGCACGCCGACATCCGCCGCCCCACCGAGCCGGGCCTGGACCAAAGCGTTGCGCTGGCGCCGGTCGGCCCGGGCGCTTACGAGGTCACCGTCCTGTTGCCCAAGCCCGGACAGTGGGACGTGATGTTCACGGCGCAGCGCGGCGACGACACCTACAAGCTGCGCCGACGCCTGCGGACGGACTGAGGTGGTGGCCGCCGTCACCCGCCCCGACCCCGGATCTGGCGCCGGATCCGATCCCGCGACCGCCAGCTTCGATGGCACGCCGATGCCGCCGGAGGGCTGGACGCACTGCCGGCACTGCGGCGACGCCATCGCCGGCGACTGCTGCGCCGCGGGGCACCCCGGGTTCTGCTGCGCCGGCTGCGAGGGCGCCTTCCGGCTGGTCAACGGCCTTGGCCTCGACGGCTATTACGCCCGCCGCTGCCTGGACCCGGAAACCCGGCCGCTCAAGCCCGAGACCGACGCCGACGCCATCCCCGATTACGCCCCGCACGTGACGGCGATGGAGGACGGCACGGCCTCGCTGCCCCTGCTGGTCGAAGGCCTGCACTGTGCCGCCTGCGTGTGGCTGATCGAGCGCCTGCTGGCGATGCAGCCGGGTGTCGACCACGCCCGCGTCAACATGACCACCCGGCGGCTGACGGTGCGCTGGATACCCCAGGCCGACCAGGGCGACACGGCGGCGCCCGACCAGGGGGCGCGGCGGGTCCTCGACCCCGTGCTGCGCGTCGGCTACCGCCTGGTGCCCTTCGATCCGGCGGCGCTCGGCCGCGACACCGACCGCACCGAACGCGCCCTGTTGCGGGCCATGGCGGTGAGCGGATTCGCGGCCGGCAACATCATGCTGTTCTCGGTGTCGGTCTGGTTCGGCACCGACATGAGCCCCACCACGCGGGACCTGATGCACTGGCTGTCGGCCCTGATCGCGGTGCCGGCCATCGCCTATGGCATCCGGCCGTTCGCACGCTCGGCGGTGACCGCGCTGCGGGCCGGGCGCGCCAACATGGACGTGCCGATCACCCTGGCCGTGCTGCTGGCCGCCGGCATGAGCCTGTGGGAAACCGCGCGCGGCGGCCCGCACGCCTATTTCGACGCCGCCGTCATGCTGCTGTTCTTCCTGCTCATTGGCCGCTACCTGGACAGCCGGGCGCGCGGCCGGGCGCGGTCCGCCGCCGAGCACCTCCTCGCCCTGGGCGGGCACGCGGTCACGGTGGTCGAGGCCGGCGGCGGCACCCGCACCCTGCGACCAGAGGCGGTGCCGGTGGGCGCCACCGTGCTGGTCGCGGTGGGCGAGCGCGTCGGCGTCGACGGCACGGTGGCCCAGGGGATCAGCGACCTGGACGGTAGCCTCATCACCGGCGAGACGGTGCCGGCGCGCGCCGGCCCCGGCGACCGGGTGTTCGCCGGCACCCTGAACCTGTCGGCGCCGCTGCGGGTGCGGGTGGACGCGGTGGGCGACGGGACCCTGCTGGCCGAAATCGTGCGCATGATGGAGGCCGCCGAGCAGGGCCGCGCCCGCTACGTGGCGCTGGCCGACCGGGTGTCGCGTCTGTACGCCCCGGTGGTGCACGCGCTGGCGCTGGCGGCCTTCCTGGGCTGGTGGCTGGCGGGCGGGCTGCCGTGGCAGGAGGCGTTGTTGATCGCGGCCGCGGTGCTCATCATCACCTGCCCGTGCGCGCTCGCCCTGGCGGTGCCGGTGGTGCAGGTCATCGCCAGCGGCCGGCTGCTGCGCGAGGGCACCTTCCTGAAGACGGCCACCGCGCTGGAACGGCTGCGCGAGGCCGATACCGTGGTGTTCGACAAGACCGGCACGCTGACCCTCGGGACACCCACGGTGCAACCGGGGGGACCGGACGCCCCGGCCGACCCCTGGGGCTGGTCCCCCGATGACCTGCGCCTGGGCGCCGCGCTGGCCGCGAGCAGCCGCCATCCGCTGGCGCGGGCGCTGGCCGCGGCCCGGCCGGGCACCCCGGCTCTGGTCGGCGTGCGCGAACACCCCGGCGCGGGGCTGTCCTGGGCCGGGCCAGCGGGGGAGACCGTGCGGCTCGGCTCCGCCTCGTTCTGCAAGGCGCCGGCGGACACCGTGGCCGCGGGTCCCGAGCTGTGGCTGCGGCACGGATCGGCGCGGCCGGTGCGATTCCGGTTCCGCGATCCACTGCGGCCGGATGCCGCCGCCGTGGTCACGGCGCTGCGGGCGCGGGGCCTGGCGGTCGAACTGCTGTCGGGCGACCGGCCGGCCACCGTCGAGACCGTGGCCCGCGCCGCCGGCATCGAAACCTGGCAGGCCGGCCGCAGCCCCGCCGACAAGGTGGCGCACATCCAGGCCCTGGCCGCCCGCGGCCGGCGCGTGCTGATGGTGGGCGACGGCCTCAATGATGCCCCGGCGCTGGCCGCCGCCCATGTCTCGGCCTCGCCCGCAAGCGCGGTGGACGTGAGCCAGACGGCCGCGGATCTGGTGTTCCAGGGGGACCGGCTGGCGCCGCTGCTGTCCGCGCTCGGCGTTGCCCGCCGCGCCGATCGGCTGGTGAAGCAGAACTTCGCGCTGGCCTTCGCCTACAATGCCGTCACCATCCCGCTGGCCCTGGCGGGACTGGTCACCCCCTTGATCGCGGCCGTCGCCATGAGCACCTCGTCTCTTGTGGTCATCACCAATGCCCTGCGCCTGACCCGGGGCGCCCCGCCCCGCCCCGCCGCCGCTGCGACGCCCCCGGCCGCCCCTCGGGAGGCACCGGCATGAACGCGCTGCTGTTCCTCATTCCGCTGGCGCTTCTGCTCGGCCTGGGCGGGCTGGCCGCGTTCCTGTGGGCGCTGCGCAGCGGCCAGTTCGATGACATGGACGGCGCCGCCCACCGCATCCTGTTCGACGACGACGAAGACGACTGGAAGGGACCGCGTCCGCGGCGCGACTGAGCGCCGCCGTCGCCACCATCCTGCCGCATCGTCCGAGAGAGTCCTATGGCATATCAGTGTCTTTTGATATACGTTGATCCAGATCAAGAGACGGCCGATGAGCGAGAACGCCCACGGGGCGTCAGGGAGGTCCGGTCATGACCCGTTCCACCGTTACGGCCCTACGCCATGATCCGGTCTGCGACGGGACCACCGGCGGCGTCGGCCCGGCGACCCCGGCGGAGTCCCAGGGCCCCTGCGGGCAATGCGACCTCGGCACGCTGGCGTTCTGCGACGGCTTCGCGGCCCGCACCATCTCCAGCCTGTCGCGGGTGCAGTGCACCTTGCGCTTCGAGCCCCACGACACCCTGTTCCGCGAAGGGGATCAAGGCTTGGCCGTCTACAGCGTCGTGTCGGGCGCGGTGAAGGTCTACAAGCTGATGCCGGACGGCCGCCGCCAGATCACCGGGTTCTTCTTTCGCGGCGACATGTTCGGGTTCTGCCTGGACGGCACCTACGCCTACACCGCCGAGGCCATCACGCCGGTCGGGGTGTGCCGGCTGCCGATGCAGCGGCTCGGCGAACTGGCCGAGACCGCGCCGGAAATTCAGTATCGGATCGTCCTGCGCATGACGGCGAAGCTGGCCCAGTTCCACGACCACGTGCTGCTGCTGGGGCGCAAGACGGCGCGCGAGCGGGTGGCGACGTTCCTGCTCACCCTGTCCGACCGGGCGCGCCGGCGCGGCGACCCGCCGTCGCCGCTGTCGCTGCCCATGGGCCGCGCCGACATCGCCGACCACATCGGCCTGACTGTGGAGACGGTCAGCCGCGCCATGACCTGGTTCAAGCGCGAGGGGCTGCTGGATCTGCCGAGCCCGAGTCAGGTCGCCATCCGCCAGCCGGAGGCGCTGCGTGCCATCGCGGACGGCGCGGGATAGACCGCGCGCGCCGCCCCGGGTCGGAGATCAAAGATAGGGGGTGATGATGGCGCGCAGATCGACGCGCGCCTTCAGCCGCGTGGCGAGCATGTAGAGGCCGGCGAACTTGCGCTGCATGAACAGCGTGTCCATCGGCGGGATGTGCCAGAAGCTACGGTCGGTCCCCAGTGCCATGCCCGTGTCCCGCATCCGCAGCGCCAGGTCGTTGTGGGCGAAGTCGAACGCACCCGGCCGGCGCAGCGGCTCCATGGACATGGCGACCATGTCGATCATCATGGCCTGGTGGTGCGGCGCCGTCTCCTCCGCGAAAAAGCCGATGTCGAGGATGGCCTGGCGCACCGCCGCCCGGTCGCCGTCCAGGCCCGCCGCCATCAGGCGCCGGAACTGCGCGGCCATCTCCGGGCGGAACGCGCGCGTCGCCCCGAAATCCAGCAGCACCACGCGGCCCGTGTCCGGCTGGTAGCGGTAGTTCGCGAAGTTCGGGTCGGTCTGCATCAGGTGGAACTCGAACAGCTCACGGAACAGCAGCCCGATCAGCAGCGTCATCACACGGTCGCGCGTCGCCTGGGGGGCCGTTGTCAGCGCGTCGATGGGCACACCCTCGACGTAGTCCATCGCCAGCACGTCCGGCGTGGTCAGATCGGCATGCAGGCCCGGAACCACGAACGCGGGCGCGTCGGCCAGCAGCGCGGCGAAGCGGCTGAGGTGGTCGCCCTCGCGGGCATAGTCGGCCTCCTCGTGCAGTTGCCGCCGGGCCTCCGCCAGCATCGGCGCGATGTCGAGGTCCCGCGGCAGCACGCCGGACAGGCGCATCAGCGCGGCGACGTTGGAGACGTCGCTGTCGATGCTGCGACGCACCCCCGGGTACTGCACCTTGATCGCGAGGTCGCGTCCATCCGTCGTGCGCGCCCGGTGCACCTGCCCGATGGAGGCCGCGGCGATGGGGCGCCGCTGGAAGGTGGCGAACCGGGTCTGCCAGTCGGCGCCCCAGGTGCGGGCCAGGACGCGCTTGAGCTGGCCGTGCGGCATGAAATGCGCGTCGGCGCGCAGCCGCGCCAGGACCTCGGCCAGCTCGGGCGGCATCATGTCGCCGGCGTCCATGGAAATGAGCTGGCCCACCTTCATGGCCGCACCGCGCAGGTGGGCGAGTTGGTCGGCCACCGTGCGGGCGTTTGCCGGGGTCAGCAGCAGGTCGCGCGCCTGCGGGCGGCGGCCCTGGACGATCTGGCGGGCGCCGTTGAGCGCCGCCGTCCCGGCGATGGTCGAGGCCAGCCCGCTGAAGCGGGCGAGGCGTGTCAGGCGGCCGCCGGGCACGGCCAGCGCGCGGGAGTCGGAGGGTGTGTCGGTCATCGGGGTGTCCGTTCGGAGAGGCTTGACGGCGGAGCCTAACGCAGCGCCGGCGCCGGAACTGTAACTTCGTCACACGGCACGGACAGGCGGGGGGCGTCGATCGCCTTCCAGCCGATGGCGACAAACCGGACTCGCGTGGTGTTTTCGAGCGATCGGCGCTTATCGGCTGAGCCTCATACATTTGGCGCGGATTCGTGCGATCAATCGGAACCCCGACATGGTTCCGATTGATCGCGATCCGGGCTAGGCGCCGGTTTCCTGGTCGACCGCACCGGACTCCGCTTCGGTGTCGCAGAACATGGTCACCTGCCAGTCCATCTCGGCCTCCGCCAGCGGATAGCCACCGCCCTCGGGATCGGGACCCAGAACCTCCTGCGGTGGGATGGCTCCCAGCCAGCGCTGCAACTCGGCCGCCACCGCGGCCGACACGCCCGCCTTCCACGCAACGGAGATGATCCCCTTCGGACTGGCGGCGCGCACCGTCGCCGCCGCCGCCAGCGGGTCAATGCCGGCCATGGCGGCGAGGGCCGCGATCGCCTCGGTACGTTCGTTGCTGGCCATGGCCGCGTGCAGCAGCGCCTCGCCCGGCACGCCCTCGGCGATGTCCTGGCGCGCGCGCGCATGCGCGGCCCGCAGGGCCTCGCGCCAGTCGGGACCGTAGTCCATCAGCATCTCGGGGTCCCAGCCCTTGCTCAGGCGGCGGCGCACCTCGGCGGCCACCGCGAGGGCGTCCCCGGGGGTCAGGTCGCGGCGCAGCATCAGCGCCTGCACCAGGGTGTCGGAGACGTACAGGGCCAGCCGGCGCCCGGCATCGGCGGGCAGGCTGGGCCGATGCACCAGCGGGGCGTGCCACTCCGGCACCGTGGCGGCCCGGTCGATCAGGGCGTCCAGCGTTTCCTCCCGGATCTGGGCGCCACGGTTGGCCAGCAGATCGGCGATGGCGGCGGTGTCGTCGGTGGCGACCAGGGCATCGGAGACCGGCGCCGCCAGGCCGGCGCTGCGGCGCGCGATGGCGGACAGATGGCCGCTCGTCGGGCCATCATGGATGATGTCCAGCAGGTCACCATCCGACAGCACCGGACTGAACGTCAGCACCGGCGCCGCCACCGCCACCTCGGCGTCGCGGGCCAGGCGTTTGATGACCTCCGGCGGTGCCGCGGCGAGGTCCTTGACGGCCTCCGACAGCAGCGCCCTGACCTTGGGGATCTGATCGCGGGCCAGGCGGCCCAGGGCGGTGTGCACGTGCTGGCGCACCCGGTCCTTCTCGTCCTCCGACAGGCCCGGGGCCAGGGCCGTGATGCGCTGCACCAGGGTCAGGCGCACGTCCGGATCGCTGTCCTCGGTCAGCAGGAGGTAGGCCTTGAGCGGCGCCGCCACGTTGTCCGCGATGTTGCGCCGCACGCCGGCGTCGGCGTCCTCGGCCAGGTAGTACAGCACCTCGGGCCGAACGTCCGTGCGCCGCGCCAGGGTTCGGCGCACGGTCACGTCCGCGTGCGCGGCCAGGGACCGCGATTCCTCGTACGACAGCGGGCGTTCGTCGGCCTCGTCGAACAGACGGCGCAGCAACTCCGTCATGGTGGCCCGCCCGGCAGCGCGGCCGGCGCGGCCAACTCGAACCGGCCCTTGCCGGCCCGCTTGGCCGCATACATGGCGGCGTCGGCCCGCGCGGTCAGCGCGCCCAGATCCTCGGGCCGGCCCGGATCATACACCGCCACACCGATCGACACCGCCAGCGGCGCCGCCGGATCGGCGCTCAGGGAGTGCAGCATGGCCGACGCCGCCAGGAACTCGCGCGCCTTGCGTTCGGCCACCGCGGCATCGCTGTCCTCCAGCCAGACCGCGAACTCGTCCCCCCCGAACCGGGCCACGAGGTCGGTCGGCCGGGTCCTCTGCCCCAGCATGTCGGCCACCGTGACCAGCACTTCGTCGCCCTGGGCATGCCCGAAGCGGTCGTTGACCTTCTTGAAGTTGTCGAGGTCCAGATAGAACAGGGCGCCGCGTCGCCCCGCGCGCGTCAGCCGGCGCACCCGCCGCTCCAGGTCCTCCAGGAAAGCCCGGCGGTTGAGCACCCCGGTCAGAGGGTCCGTCCGCGACATCGCCATGATGGCCTCGTACCGGGCGATCTGGGCGTTGGCGATGCCCACCTGCCCGGCCACGTCGCGGATCAACAGGTGTTCGTCCTCGCTCCAGGGCCCCCGGCGGGCCGTCCGCCAGACCACCACCGCCCCATTCAGGCACCCATCGTGCCCGGTCCCCATCACCAGGATCCGGTGACCGTCGTCCACGGCCTGCCAGGGGCTGGTCGGATCCGGCACGGTCTCGGGCAGCGCCGACGCCGGCGGACCGCCGTCCTCGGGTCCGAAGGCGCCGCCAACGATCAGGTCGCCCATGGCACAGGGTCGCCAGTCGCCGCACCCCGACTCCCCGACCCGCGGACACCGCAGCACCCGGCATCCGGACGCGCCCACACCATGGGCCAGCGCCTCGGCGGCCGCCGCCAGCATGACCTCGACGTCGAGCTGATCGCGGAAAGTACGGATCACGTGCGCCCGCACCCGATCCCGGGTGTGGGCGCGGCGCATCGCCAGATCCTCGGCGCGTTGACGGGTGACGTCGCGGCAGACGCCGCGCGCGCCCAGCCAGGCCCCCTCCGGCCCCAGCACCGGCAGCGCCGAAACCAGAAGGCAGGCGGGGCGGCCGCCCGAATCACGCGCCCACACCTCGGCCTCTCGGATCGGGACACGCGCGCCGAAGACCCGGCCGGCCGCGTCGGCCTCGATCGGGTCCAGAAGCGCGCGCGGATCGGTGCCGATCAGGGCGCGCCCGGGTCGGCCCAGCGCCCCTTCGGGCGAGACGAAGACGAACCGCCCGTCCGCCGCCGTCTCCCACGCGAAATCACAGGCCAACTCGGCGAAGTCCTTGTAGCGCGCCCGGCTCTCCACCAGGGCATCGCGCAACGAGGTCTCCAGGGAGGTATCCTGGGCCAGGAGGGCGACGCGCGCCGCCCCCTGGACCGGCAGCAGGGTGACGGCCAGACTGCGCACCCCGCCCGAATCAGAAGCGCCATCGGTCGCGTCCGCCGTCACGGTCCGCTGGGTGGGAACGCGGGTCTGGAGCACGCTGCGTACCGCGGACAGCAGGCCGTTCGCCACGCCGGACGCCAACACCGCCCCCAGGCAGGCGGCCAGGGCGTTGCCGGCCACGATCTCACCCGCCGCCGTCACCACGGCCGCCGGACCGTCGTAGGCCAGCAGGCTGTCGAGCCCGACCCCGGCCGCCGGTTCTGTCCCCGCAGGGTCCGCCGCCCCTCCGGATCCCGGCCCGAGCCCCGGCGGGGCCTGGTCGTGCGCTGAATCCAGAGTCACCGTCCGCCCTGGTCTCGAGAAGAATGCCGCGACCGCGCCTTGGCAGAGTCACAAGGCCGTCATCATAGCCGGCTTTGCCGACCGCGGCGACAGGTGGAGACGGGGTGTATGGGTTCAGGCTGCCTGAGACTCTGGAGAAGGCTCCTTGAGAGCGTTTTGAAGGTACGCGAGCGGGGTCAGGCCGTTCAAGGCGCGATG
>NZ_JACIGI010000011.1 GCF_014197795.1 Roseospira goensis | reverse complement strand
CAATCCGGCCCGCCAGCCCCTCAAGGCCAGCCCCGCCGCGTCGGGAGCCCGGTTTCTACGCATCCAGCCAAACCCAGTCAATCAGAAAATTTCAGTTTTTTGGCGGACCTCCGGCGCGCGGGCAAAAGGAGGGGCTTTTCATGGGCCTAGCGCCGATCGCTCGAAATCGGAACCACCGGGGTGGGGCCGATTTCGAGCGATCGGCGCGATCTGTTGGTTTCAGAGCGGAACGCCCGAGCTCGAAATCACCATGCGAGTCCGTATTCGGGCGGTCCGCTCTCGCGGGCGGCCGTCGGGGCGGCACGGCGGCCGGACGGCCGTCTCCGCCGGGCCCGGGTGGCCTCGGGAGGGCGCCGGGGGCCGACTCAGGCGGCCCGGCGTTCCCTGTCGGACGGGTTTTTCCGCTTGCCGGAGCGCGCGGCCTTTGTAAGAAAAGGGCGCCCGCTCCGTCCGGAGCGTGGTCGCGGCCGCGCCGGTCGCGCAGCCCGGCGCCCGTGCCGGACGATAGGCCGGACCATGAGCCGGACCATGATCGGACCATGGCCAAGGCCACCCTCCCGGCATCCGATACGCCCGCCGCCAGGATTGGGCTGCCGCCGCGGGGTCCCCATGGCCCCTGTCACAGACCATCGACTGCTGCATATCGGCAACATTGAGTTAGCCGCTGTGGGTAATATGTGACTCAAAGAACACGGTCGAGACGCCTGTTTTCAAAGCGTCTTCCATTGACATGTCGAATCGGGGTCGGCATGCTTTAGTCGGTCGGAAACCTCTGGCCAGCGCGCGCGAAGCGAGAGGACCCCCTGAAACCATAGGGGAACGTGTCAGCGCACCGCGCCGCGGCCGCGGCGGACCGCGTCCCGGGCGGTCGGCCAGCCAACGAAGAGCCAGCCAACAAACAGTATGGAGAGTAGGGGATGAGGAGTCCGCTCATCGACCGGACGCAGGACCTGGGTGCGCGCCGCGGCGCCATGCCCACCCGTCGCCGCGCCGCGCGATGCTTCCAGAGCACCGGCCTCGTCGCAGGGCTCGCCATCGGACTGGTGGCGAGCCTTGTCGTGACCGGGCCGGCCGGCGCGGGCAGCGACCGCATGGCGGCCGCCGCCGCGGCCGACGTCGCCCTGGTGGCGGCTCTGGAGGGCGCGCCGATCCCGGGCCGCAAACCGGGCTCCGCGACGGATCAGGCCAAGGGGGATCAGGCCACGGCGGAGGCCGCCGCCGGTCGCGCCCAGGCGGCGGCCGTGGACCCAGCCGCCCGGCCCGTCCCGCCCGTGGGCGGCCCCGCCCGACCGCCGGCGGCCACGGCCACGGCCACGGCCACGGCGGATGTCGCCATGCAGGCGGCCGCCTCTCCACCCGTCGTGGCGCCGATCGCCGTCGAAGCCCGCGTCGACCGCGGCGACACCCTCATCGGGCTTCTGATCGAGGCCGGGGTGGAGCGCGTCGAAGCCCACAAGGCGATCAAGGCCCTGGAAGCGGTCTACGATCCGCGCCGCATGCGCCCCGGCCATGTGGTCAACATCCGTTTCGACGAGCCCGAGACCGACACCCTCGCCTTCCGCGGCTTCGATTTCGAACCCACCACCGGCACCCAGGTGGCCGTCCTGCCCGACGACGGGGCCGAGTTCGGCTTCAGCGCCCAGGAGACCCAGGAGCAACTGGTGCGCGACGTGGTGCGGTTCGGCGGCCCGATCACCCTGAGCCTGTACCAGGCCGCGGTGGACGCGGGCGTCTCCGAACAGGCCCTCGCCGAGATGATCCGTGTGCTGTCCTACGACGTGGACTTCCAGCGCGATATCCAGAAGGACGATGCCTTCGAGGTCCTGTACGAGCGTTTCTCCACGCGGGACGGCCGCCATGTCCGCGACGGCCGCATTCTGTTCACCGCCCTGACCAACGCCGGCAAGCGCCTGACGGCCTATGCCTACGAGACCGAAGACGGCCGCATCGACTATTTCGACGAGAACGGCGAGGGCGTGCGCAAGCCGCTGATGCGCACCCCGATCGACGGCGCCCGGTTGTCCTCCAGCTTCGGGATGCGCAAGCACCCGATCCTGGGCTACTCCAAGATGCACACCGGCGTCGATTTCGCCGCGCCCACCGGGACCCCCATCTATGCGGCCGGCGACGGCGTGGTGCGTTATGCCGGGCGCAAGGGGGGATACGGCAAGTACGTGCAGATCCGCCACACCGGCGAGTTCTCCACCGCCTACGCCCACATGAGCGCCATCCTGGTGCGCAACGGCCAGCGCGTCGAGCAGGGCGAGGTCATCGGCCGGGTCGGGTCCACCGGCCGTTCCACCGGTCCGCACCTGCACTACGAAATCCTGCGCAACGGCGACAAGGTGAACCCGATGGGTGTGCGGTTCCAGCCGGCCGTCAAGCTGGCCGGCGCGGACCTGAAGCGCTTCCAGGCCCACCGGGCCGAGGTCGATCGCCTGTACGCCAGCCTGCGGGCCCCGACCGAGATCGCCAGCGCGGCCCGGACCCAGACCCCGGAGTAGCCGGGCCGGACGCCCCCGCCACGCCCGACTCGAACCGCCCCGCGCCCCCGGCCGGGGCGGTTTTTCGTGCCGCCCGTCCGGCGCTGGGCCTCAACTGCACTTGGAGTAGCCGCAGCTCGCGCAGGTGTCGCAGCCTTCCTGGCGCATCAGGGTAGGCTGGTTGCATTTGGGGCAGAACCGCATCCCGGCCGGGCGTGGCGCCACCGCCCGATCGACGGCGGCGGCGCCCCCGCCGCGCCCCGGCGAGGGCGCCCGGGAGGTCGCCGGGGACACCCCGGGGGCGGTCCCGGGAACCAGGCCGTCGGAGGTCTCCTCCGCCAGGAACCCGGTCTCGACCATGTGCTGCTCGATGACCTCGCCGATCGCCGCCAGCAGCGACGGCACGTAGCGCCCGCCCATCCACTGGCCGCCCCTTGGGTCGAACACCGCCTTCAGCTCCTCGACCACGAAACGCACATCGCCACCGCGCCGGAACACGGCCGAGATCATGCGGGTCAGCGCCACGGTCCAGGCGTAGTGCTCCATGTTCTTGGAGTTGATGAACACCTCGAACGGCCGCCGCCGCCCCTCCGGGCCGACGACGTCGTTGACCGTGATGTAGATGGCGTGGTCGCTCTCCGGCCAGCGCACCTTGTAGGTGCGGCCCGGCAGCACCTCGGGCCGATCCAGGGGGCGCGTCAGGTGCACCACGCGGCCATCGTCGGTCCGGGGGCCGCCATGGCTGCCGCCAGGGGTGCCCGGCCGCAGGGCGCCATGATCGTCGTCGGCCGGCGGGCCGAGGTTGTCGTCGGCCGGCGGGCCGAGGTCGTCGTCGGCCGCCTGTGGGCCGGCGGCCCCCACCGTCGCGAGGTCGGTGCGGTCGTCGGCTGCGCTGACCGGCGGCCGCTCGGGCGACGGCGCGCCCTCGGCGGCCGGCGCCTCGGGGCGGGCCGGCGGCGCCGCCACCGACAGCACGGCCCCAGTGACCGGATTCGGCCGGTAGGTGGTGCAGCCCTTGCAGCCGCTGCGCCAGGCCTGCCAGTAGACGTCCTTGAAGGCCGCGAACGGCAGGTCTTCGGGCACGTTGATGGTCTTGGAGACGGCGCTGTCGATGTAGCGCTGCACCGCCGCCTGCATCACCAGGTGGTCGCGCGGCGACAGCGCCTGGGCATCGACGAAGGCGTCGGTCGGGGGGGCGTCCTCGCCCTTGACGGCGTGGTACAGGCGCCAGGCGTAGTCGGAGACGGTCTCCTCGCGCCGGCTGCCGTCCGGTTGCAGCACCGCGCGGGTGAAGGTGAAGCTGAACACCGGCTCCAGGCCGGACGAAACATTGTCGGCGAGCAGCGAGATGGTGCCGGTCGGCGCCACCGAGGTCACCAGGGCATTGCGGATGCCGTGGGCGGCGATGCCGGCGCGCAGGTCGTCGTCGAGGTCCCGGATGGTCTCGCCCTGCAGGTACTGGTCGCGGTCGAACAGCGGGAACGGCCCCTTCTCGCGCGCCAGCTCGATGGAGGCAGCGTAGGCCGCCCGGCGCAGCGCCGCCATCCACTCCTCGGTCAGCGCCACCGCCGCTTCCGAGCCGTAGCGGGCGCCGCACAGGATGAGGGCATCCGCCAGGCCGGTGACCCCCAGACCGATGCGGCGCTTGGTCAGGGCCTCGTGGCGCTGTTCGGGCAACGGATAGCGCGACACCTCGATCACGTTGTCGAGCATGCGCACGGCGGTGGCCGTGAGGTCGGCCAGGGCATCGAGATCGAGTCGGGCCGCCGCGGTAAACGGCTCGCGCACCAGCCGGGCCAGGTTGATCGACCCCAGCAGACAGGTGCCATAAGGCGGCAGCGGCTGTTCCCCGCAGGGGTTCGTGGCCCTGATCTCTTCGCAGTACCAGAGATTGTTGCGCCGGTTGATGCGGTCGATGAAGATCACGCCCGGCTCGGCCTGGTCGTAGGTGGCCTGCATGATGCGGCCCCACAGGTCGCGCGCCCGCACCGTGCGGTGCACCGTGCCCTCGAACACCAGGTCCCAGGCCGAATCCGACTCCACCGCCGCCATGAAGGCATCGGTCACCAGAACCGACAGATTGAACATGCGCAGCCGGCCCGGCTCGCGCTTGGCGTCGATGAAGGCCTCGATGTCCGGGTGGTCGCAGCGCAGCGTCGCCATCATGGCGCCGCGCCGCGAGCCCGCGCTCATGATGGTGCGGCACATGGCGTCCCACACGTCCATGAACGACAGCGGCCCGGAGGCGTCGGCGCCGACCCCGTGCACCGGCGCGCCCCGGGGGCGCAGGGTGGAGAAGTCGTAGCCGATGCCGCCCCCCTGCTGCATCGTCAGCGCCGCTTCCCGCAGGTGGCTGAAGATGCCGCCCATGTCGTCGGGGATGGTGCCCATGACGAAGCAGTTGAACAGGGTCACGGCGCGGTCGGTGCCGGCCCCAGCCAGGATGCGCCCGGCCGGCAGCACCTGGAAGCCCTCCAGCGCAGCCATGAACCGGGCCGCCCATGGTTCCGGGTCGCGCTCCACCGCGGCCAGGGCGGTCGCGACCCGGCGCCAGGTGTCTTCCACCGACTTATCCACAGGCTCGCCCGCCGACGTCTTGAGCCGGTACTTCATGTCCCAAATCTGGGTTGCGATGGGCGCGATCGGCGCCGATACCGAGTCAGACACGGGCGGAGCCCCTCACGTCAGGCGTCGAACTGAAAACCAATGGGGAACAGGATCGGCCGCGATACTACTTATGCAGCCATCCCCCGGGTGCGCGGGCACCCTCGACAGATACGGGGGGGACGATCCGACGTCAAGCAATGTTCTCTTTATGTTCGGATTGCGCCATGCCTCGGGACGCCGCCGGGCGGTCGCGCAGGCCAGGGTCCGCCACGGTTATGCCGCATGATCCACGGACTTATCCACAGGCCGATCCTCCCCGCCGGTCGGGGCCGGCAACGCCGCCCCGGCCGTTTCGATGCGATCGTGCAGGGCCGCCAGGAACGCCCGCCGGTCGAGTCCCGGCTCCACCGGCGGCAGGATCTTGAGGGTGGCGGTGCCCGGACGCTTGAGGAACGCCTTGCGTCCCCACAGCAGGCCGGTGTTGAGCGTCACCGGCACCAGCGGCACGTCCGGAAAGCGGGCGTACAGGGCGGCCACCCCCGGGTGGTAGGGCAGGCTGCGCCCCGGCGCCACCCGGGTGCCCTCCGGGAAGATGATGATCTGCCGACCCTCGGCCAGGGTCTCACCGCAGGCCTTGAGCATGGCGCGCAGCGCCTGGGCGCCGGCCGCGCGGTCGATGCCGATCATGCCGGTCGCCTTCATGTACCAGCCGACCAGGGGAATGCGGAACAGCTCGCGCTTGAGCACGTAGGCCGGATCGTCCAGCAGGCCGTGGAACAGGAACGTGTCGAGCGCGCTCTGGTGCTTGGCGGCGACGATCACCGGCCCTGGCGGGAGGTTCTCGCGTCCCTCGATCCGCGTGCGGACCCCGGCGACGTGCCAGGCCATCCATCGCATACCGGCCAGCCACGCCTTGGTCGCCGCCACCAGCACCCGCCGCGGCGCCGCCAGAAGCGGCAGGTAGAGGACGCCCAGGACCGCCGTCCAGATGACATAGAGGACGTTGAACAGCACCGATCGGACCAGCGTCATGACGACTCCACCGTGGCAGGGGCGCGCGCGCGCAGGGACAGCCCCAGGTTCAGGCGCAACCACGCCACCAGATACTTCGAGTACTCGCTCGCCAGCAGGCTGGCGGTGCCGGGGAAGCGCCACCACTCCTCCTGCTTGACGTGCGGGGGATAGACCGGATGGGGAATGAGCCGGACCTCCGGCATCAGCGGCCGGAACTCCAGCAGCGCGCGGCGCATGTGATAGGCCGCCGTCACCAGCCGCACGGTGCGGACCCCGTGGCGGCGCACCCAGGCCGCCGTCTCCTCGGCGTTGCCCAGGGTGTCGGCGGCGGCGTGGCCCAGTTCGACGCGCCCGGCCACGGCCGGGGACGGCGCCCGCGCCAGCGCCCGCCACAGGTCGTCCGGGGCCACCGCGGCCGGCACGCCACTGATGAACAGGACCCCACCCAAGCCCCGCTCCAGCAGCTCCAGCCCGGCCCGCAGCCGCTCGCTGCCCCCGGTCAGGACCACGATGGCGTCGGCCCGGCGGCCGGCCGCGTCGGTCTCGGGCACCGGGATGGCCGCCGCGTACCACACCAGCCCCCCCACCCAGGCGACCGCCAGCAGCAGCGGCGGCGCCAGGACCAGGACGACCCGGACAGTCAGGGAGCGAAAGATCGGGCGTGCCACGGCGGACCCTGTCATGAGCGGCGTCACGGCATGCGGGCCAGGGTGTGCAGCACCGTCAGGCGGGCGGTCAGCATGGCCAGCGCGGCGGCCCCCAGCGGGAGCAGCATCAGGACGGCCCAGTCGAGCGGCGACAGCCCCACGCGCGGCACCAGACCGCCCTCGATGCGGTCCGCCAGCAGGCCGACCCCGGCCAGCGCCGGGATGGCCAGCATGAATCCGCCCAGCCCGCCTTTCAACCCCTGAAGCAGCGCATGGCCCGCGAACTGGCGCGCGATGTATTCGTCCTGGGCCCCGATCATGTGCAGGATCTCGATCACCGGCCGGTGCACCGCCAGGCCGGCCCGGGTGGCGTGCACCACCGCGACCGCCGTCGCCGCGCCCACCACCAGCACCACCGCCAGCGCCAGCCCGCCGATGGCCTCGCCGAGGTCCATCAGCCGCGCCAGCCACAGCCGGTGCTCGTCCAGCGTCGCCTCCGGCACGGCCGCCCGCAGCGCCGCCGCCATCGCCGCCGGATCGACGCGATCGACGGCCCCGGGACGCAGGGTGATGTCGATCAGGCGCGGCATCGGCAGGTCCTGCAACAGCGCCCCGCTGCCGATCCAGGGTTCCACCAGGGCCGTCAGTTCCCCCCGGTCCAGCGCCCGCACCGCCGCCACGCCCGGCTGGGCGCGCAGCGCCGCCACGGCCCGCGCCACCCGGTCGTCGGTGGCGGCGCGCGCCGCCTCGCCGATCCCGGGCACCGGCGGCACCTGGGCGGTCAGGCTGCCGGAAACGTCCCGCTTCCAGCGGTCCAGCACGTTGTCCAGGGCCAGCGCCCCGGCCCCGGCCAGCACGGCCAGGAACACCATGATCCCGACCAGCACGGGAACCAGGACGGCGGCGCGGTCGCGGGCCAGGGGCAGGTCGGTGCGCATCACGGGGCCGGCCTCCGATCGGCGCGCCTCACCCCGCCGGCGGCGGCGCCAGGGGCGCCGCCTCGGGAGCGTGCCAGGTCAGACGGCCGTCCTCCAGGTGCAGGCGGGGATAGGGAAAGCGGCCCACGAGCTGCTCGTTGTGGGTGGCGATCAGCACCGTAGTGCCCATCTTGTTCAGCTCCTCGAACAGGTGCAGCAGCCGCATGGCGATGCGGTCGTCGACGTTGCCCGTCGGCTCGTCCGCCAGCAGCAGGTCGGGCCGGTTGATGACCGCGCGGGCAATGGCGACCCGCTGCTTCTGGCCGCCGGACAGGGTGGGCGGGCGCGCGTCCAGGTGATCGGCCAGCCCGACCCAGGCCAACAGCTCCGGCACGTGGCGGCGGATGGCGCCCTCGCCGACTCCCGCCACGCGCAGGGGCAGGGCCACATTGTCCATGGCCGAGAGGTGGTTGATCAAGCGAAAGTCCTGGAACACCACCCCCATGCGGCGGCGCAGCCGCGGCAGCACCGACCGCGGCGCGCGCGTGACCTCGTGGCCGAACAGGGTCACGGCCCCGCGGGTCGGGCGCAACGCCAGGTAGCACAACCCGAGCACAGACGACTTTCCGGCCCCCGAGCCGCCGGTGAGGAAATGGAACGAGCCGGTGGGCAACGCGAAGGTGATGTCGCGGAACACCTCCGGCCCAAGGTCGTAGCGCAGGCCCACGTGGTCGAACCGCACCACGGTCTCGACGCCGGGGTCGTCGTGATCCCACCAGGGGTCGGTGTCGTCACGCATGGCTGGGGTCATGGCAGGTGATGGGTCCCCCGCTCTGCTGGGCGCCGGGTGCCGGGTCCCGCCGTCAGGGCCGCCGCGGGCCGGTCCCCGCGCCCGCTTGCTTGTGCCCGTTCCCGGCAGGTTCTATAACGATCATAGCTTTCGACGCCAACCGATGGCCGCATGAAAATCTCCTGTCCGCATTGCGCCACCCGGTTCAGCGTCCCGGACGAGGCGCTCGGCCCGACCGGACGCACCCTGAAGTGCGCCCGCTGTGGCCACCGCTGGCATCAGGCCCCGCCCGAGGCCCCGGCGGCCGACGCGACAGCCCCGGCACGCGCGCCCGGAGCGGCGCGCGACCACGGACCGCTGGCCGAGCATCTCCAGGCTCGGGCGACGGACGACGCGACCGACGGCACCGAGGCGACTCAGCCCCAGAGTCCGGTAAAGGAGACTCCGGTAAAGGAGACTCCGGTCCAGGAGACCCTGGCACCGGGACGTGGCCGCACCCTTCTGGATGGCGGCCCCGGCGATCTGGTGCCGATGGACAAGGCCCCGGCGGGCGGCGGCGCGGCGCCGGGCTGGGACAGCGACGGCGACGGCGACGACGACGACGGCCCGGACTTCGACGACATCCTGGCCCGACTGGAGAGTCAGGAGCGCGAGCGCTCCGGCCGAAACCGGGGCACGGCGGAGCCCGACGACTTCGGCGACGACGACGACCTGCCCGGCGTCCTGCGCAACCGGCTTGATGCCGGTCGCGGGCGGCGCCGGCCACCGGCCTGGGCCTCCTGGCTGATGGCCGTGGTGGTGCTTCTGGCGGGCGTGACCGGTGGCCTCTACTTCCTGCGCGACAGTGTTGTCGGGGTCGTCCCCGAGGCCGAGACGGCCTACCGGGCGCTCGGCATTCCGCTGAGCCGGCCGGGGCTGGGCCTCAAGCTGGAGAACGTGGTGCCGACGCGCGAGATCGTCGAGGATGCCGAAGTCCTAGTGGTGCGCGGCTTCATCACCAACGTCAGCGAGATCGCGCGGCCGGTGCCGGCCCTGCGCCTGACGCTCAACGACGCCGACGGCGACATGGTCCAGCAGATGACCGCGCCGCCGCCCACCGACACGCTGGCCCCGGCCGAGACCACCAACTTCCGCATGACCCTGCGCAACCGCCTGCCCGAGGCGGTGGCCATCGAGGTCGCCTTCACTGCCCGGCCGCCGGCGCCGATCATGACCCCGCCCGCGACCGGCGGCGCGGCGACGTCGGATGAGCGGGCGCCCGCCCCGGACACCGGGCCGAACGGCCCCGCGGGCTGATCGGACCGGGTGGTTCGGCACGCCTCGCCGCCCCTCACCGCCCCTCCCCCTCGTTTCGCCTTCAGACCGACCGGGCGGGGCCGGACCGGCGCCGACCCGACCGGGTCCAGCACCGTACCCAACAATCTCCAAAACGCGACCCTTCCGGCTCTCTCAACTTCTACGCAGTTATATCTACCGATGGGCGTCTTTACAACGCCGGGACCCTGTGCTCGTGTCACGGCAATAACAGGCGGTGACGCCCCGGGCGGCCCCGTCCGACCTTCCCGGTCGGCGCGGCCCGCACCATCGACGTCCACAGGCGTCACCGCGGCTCAGAGGGGGAAAACTGACCATGCGGACACTCCTGTCGGCCGGCGCGCTGGCCTCCGTCGCGGCCCTGGGCCTGGCCCTGGCCACCGCTCCCGCCACCCAGGCGGCCGAGAACGAATTCCGGCCCCAGCTTGAGCGCCTGATGGCCGAGCAGGTCACGCCCTGGCTGTCGGACGACACGGTCGTCGCCGCCGTGAAGGCGCAGAACACCGAGCATGCCGACCTCGACGCGGCCGCCATCGAAAGCCTTGACCAGCAGTGGCGACGCGAGGCGGAGGCCGGGGGTGGTCCGCTGATCGAGCGGGTGATGGCGACGCCGCTGTCGGCCTACCTCGGCGAGAAGAAGGCGGCCATGGAGGGCCTCGTCTCCGAGATGTTCGTGATGGACAATCGGGGGCTCAACGTGGGCCAGTCCGACGTCACCTCTGACTATTGGCAGGGGGACGAGGACAAATGGCAGAAGACCTTCCAGGCCGGCCCGGACGCCTTGTTCGTCGACGCGGTCGAGTTCGACGACAGCAGCGAAGCCTTCCTGTCGCAGGTCAGCCGTACCCTCGTCGATCCGGAGACCGGCGAGCCGATCGGCGCCATCACCGTCGGGGTGAACGTCGAGAACCTGTTCTGAGACCGCCCCGCCGCCCACCTGGTCTCCCTCCGCCAAGGCCGATGCGACGGCTCACTCGACCGCCCGCGCCAGCGCGCGCGGGCCGCGTCGGCCGCGCGTGACGCGGGCGGACGGGAGACCCCACGTCTTCGATCCGACCGACCAGACAGGACGTCTTTCCCGTGACCGTTTCATTCCGCATCCTGACCGGATTCGTCGTCGTCCTCCTGTTGACCATCGCGGTTGCGGTTGTCGGCTGGCGCGCCCTGGAACAGAGCAACGCCGGGTTCGACACCGAACGCGCCAGCCTGACGGCGCTGGTCCGCCTGGGCGTGACCGTCAAGCACGAGCTGCGCGGCCGCCTGGGACAAACCGACGCGGCCGCCGCCGAGGTGGCCCAGGGGCTCGCCGCCATCGAGGAGCACCTGGACGTGCTGGCGCTCCGGCCGGAACTGCGCGACCAGGTCGAGGCCGCGCGCGCCGCCACCACCGCTTACGCGGAGAACCACCGGAGCTATGTCGACAACCAGACGGCCGTGGCGGCGGCCACCACGGCCGTGATTCGCGTCGACGACGAGGTGCGCGCGATCATCGACGACGTGGTGGCCGAGCGCGCCCAGCGTCTGGTCGAGGCCCGCGAGAACGCCAACGAGGCCGTCGCCGACCGCGACCAGGCCGACGCCCTTCTGGGGACCGCCCGCAACGTCGGCGACACGGTGCATGCGGTCATGCTCGCCGTCGAGGGCTATCGACGGACCAACACCGATGCGCGTGCCGAGGAGGCCCGCGCCGCCATCCAGAGCCTGGCGGCGGGCCTGCGCCCCCTGCTTGCCGCGGTCAACCAGATCGACGCCATCGAGCGGGAAACCCTGGTGATGACCATGGCCTCGCTGGAGGCGGCCTTCGCGCTCTACGACACCGCCCGCTCCGACCAGCGCGCCCTGGCCGCCCAGAGGGCCGACACCCGCGCCGAGATGGCCACGGCCTCGGAGGCCCTGGCCGGCAGGGTGGAGCGGCTGATGCGCTATCAGCGCGCGCGTCTGGCGGCGGCGCGCGAGAACGTGGTCAGCCGCGCCGTCCTGAACACCCTGACCGACCTCCAACTGATGCTGGCGGACCTGGACACCACGGCGGCCCGGGTCCGCGCCCTGGAGCAGCGCTTCCTGCGCACCGGCGATGCCGCCGATGCCGAGGCCGCCGGAACCGCCACCCGGGGCCTGTTCATGACCACGCTGTCGCTGCGTCGGGCGGCCGACGGTGGCCCCACCGCCACGCTGGTCGGGCAGGTCTCGCAGGCCACGCAGGACTATCGCCGCGCACTGGAACACCTGTTCGACCTGGCCGCCAAGGAGGCGGACGCGGACACGACCGGCCTTGCCGCCGAGCAGCAGTTGCACGCGGCCCTGGGCGAGCTGGACGCCACCGCCGATCTGGCGGTCGAGGCCGCCAACGTGATGGCCGATCAGGCGCTGACGGCCACCACGCGCGCCTTCCGGACCCTCGACGTCGCGCAACGCACCATCAACGCGGCCGACGACCTGCGCGGCGCCGCCGAGAGCGCCAAGGACGGCATCCTCGGCTTCATCGACGATCCGCAGGCGGTCTCCCCCGACCGCGTGCGGGCGGCCCTGGACGCCCTCGCCGCCGCGCGCGACGCCCTGGTCGCGCGGGTCGCCGAGACCGACCCCTGGAACGTGGACGGCCTCAAGGCCGCGTTCGGTGACACGCTGCAAGCCCTGGCCGGCACCTTCGAGGATCTGGTGCGCAACACCCGCGCCATCGAGAGCGCCACCGCCGGCATGGAGGAGGCCCGGGCGGCGCTGGAGGACGCCCTGCACGACGCCCACGCCGCCGCCCTGGCGCAGGCCGACGCCGATCGCCTGTTCGCGCAGGACCTGCTGGTCTGGGGCGCCTTCCTGGCGCTGGTCCTGGGGGTCGGCGTGGCGCTCCTGATCGGTCGCTCCATCACCCGCCCGCTGACCGCCATCACCACGGCGATGCAGCGCCTGGCCAACAACGATTTGACGGTGGAGGTCCCGGGGCGGGCGCGGCGCGACGAAATCGGCGCCATCGCGACGACCGTCGAGGTGTTCAAGGAGAACAGCCAGAAGATCGAGACCATGCAGGCCGAGCAGGAGGCCCAGCACCGGCGCAACGCGCGGCGCGTGACCAGCGAGATGTTCGCGCTGACCAACGCGCTCGACGAGGAGGTGCGGGCCGCCATCGGGATCGTGCAGCAGCAGTCCAAGGTCATGCACGACGCCGCCGTCGAAATGACCCAGGCGGTCGGGCAGACCGAACACGGGGCCGATGCCGCCTCGGGGGCCTCGCAGGACTCCGCGAGCAGCGTGGAAGCGGTGGCGGCGGCCGCGGAGGAGATGGCCTCGTCGATCGCCGAGATCAGCCGCCAGGTGAACGGGGCCTCCGACATCGCCCACCGCGCGGCGCGCGAGGCCGAATCCACCAACGACCGCATCCAGGGCCTGGCCAACGCGGCCAGCCAGATCGGCGAGGTGGTCGACCTTATCAGCGACATCGCCAAGCAGACCAACCTGCTGGCCCTGAACGCGACGATCGAGGCGGCGCGCGCCGGCGACGCCGGCAAGGGATTCGCGGTGGTCGCCAACGAGGTCAAGACCCTGGCCAACCAGACCGCCAAGGCCACCGAGGACATCGCCTCCCAGATCGGCGGCATCCAGGGCGCCACCAATGACGCGGTCGCCGCCATCAAGGGCATCGTCGGCGTGATCGACGAGATCAACCAGATCACCACCGCCGTCTCGGCCGCCGTCGAGGAGCAGTCGGCCGCCACCGGCGAGATCAGCCAGAACGCCCAACAGGCGGCCCACAGCACGCAGGATGCCTCGCGCAACATCGAGGACCTGTCGCAGAGCACCGAGGTCACGGGGCGCCATGCCCGCGAGGTGCAACAGTCCGCCGAGGAGGTGCACCAGCGCGTCGAACACATGCTGAACGAGTTGGAGGCGATCATCCAGGCCGGCAGCGCGGCCGAGCGCGAGTCCCATGCGCTGCGACCGATCGACATGACGGTCACCGTCGACCTGGGCGACGGCACCGAGCGGACCTGCACGCTGCACCGCATGGCCTACAGCGGCGTGGCCACCATCGACCGCTCGGTGGAGGGCACCCGGGGTCAGGCGATCACGCTGCGCCTTCCCGACATGGGCGAGGGGGACGCGTTGGCCGCCAACATCGTGGCCCGCACCGACACCACCACCCACATCCGCATCGACGCCACGGACGAACAGATGCAGGCCCTCGAAGCGTTCGTTCGCGCCCGCCAGGCACGCGCGTAGACCGCCGGGGACCCTGGTCAGCACGGCGGCCGGGACGGCGGCCGGGGCGGCGGCCCGCGCCCCTCCGGCCGCCGCCCCGATTCGCCGCCGCGCCCCCCGCCGCGTGCGCCGGGACCGGCCCCGCGATCCCGATCGGCGCCGCTCCGGCCGGCCCCGGGCGTCGGCTTTCGGCCGCCGCGTCTATCCCGTTTGCCCAGGGTCGCGTGTGTCGCGTCGGGCGCCGCCCCCCGTTTCCACCCTCCCCCGGCCGGAATCGTCGTTTTTCGGGCCATGGGGCGGTTTACCGTGCGATTGCGAAGAGGCATCATGCGGCGCGCGGTCCAGGCTCTTCGGCCTGACCGGGCAGTGTTGTGGAGCCGGCCGATGAGACAGTCCGTACAACGGGTCGTTCCCCATGATCGGGAGCGGGTCTTCGACCTGGTGGCGGATGTGGAGCGCTACCCGTCCTTTCTGCCGCTGTGGAGCGCCGCGCGCGTCCTCGAGCGCGACGCCACCGGCTACCGGACCCGCCAGGGGCTGGGCATCGGCCCGGCCAAGCTCGAGTTCACGTCGAGCACGGCCCTGCACTACCCCGACCGCATCATTGTCAATGCGGAGGACGGCCCGGTCCGCCAGCTTCGCATGCTCTGGGAATTCGAGGACCGGGGACCGAACCGGTGCAAGGTGGCCCTGGACCTGGTCGTTGAGGTGCATTCCAAGATGCTGCAGAAGCTGCTGATGGCCGCCTACGGCGAGATGGCCCCCAAGCTGATCTCGTCGTTCGAGGCCCGGGCCCGCGCCGTCGCCCGCGGGGAGATCCCGCCCCCGCCCTCGGCCTGGCCCGGGGCGGAGCCGGGTGCCGGCGCGGCGGCTGGCCCAGCCGCCTCCTCCCCCGGGTGTCCTGGCGCACCGCCCCGGCGGGCGCAGGAGCGGCCTCGTTAAGCCCCGTCTTCCTTCCTTCGTGGCCCCTGGCGTCTCGCCGTGCCCTTCCTCCGCGTCAACAGTCTTAGGACAGGTCCATGAACAAACCCCATGCGGTTGCGCCCAAGCTCCGTCTTGATCCCCTGTCGGACGACGATGCAGGCCTGCCGGCGTCGCGTCCCGTGCCCGTGTCCGCGGCAGCCCCGACGGTCACCCCGCTGAAGGCCGAGGCGGCCGCGCCGGCCCGCCCGCCGGTGGTGCCCGACTACCTGAAACGGGTCTACACCTGGGCCTATCTGACGCCGGCCTACAGCCGCTATCTGGATACCTCGCTGGTCGTCTCGGCCATCCTGTGGGGCAACGCCAACCGCCTGATGCGGGCCGGATTCTCGGAATTCGCGGCGGGCCAGACCGTGTTGCAGCCGGCCTGTGTCTACGGCCAGTTCTCGCGCAAGCTGGCGGAGGTGCTGGGACCCAAGGGCGCGCTGCATGTCACCGACGTGGCGCCGAATCAGGTCGACGCCTGCCGCGACAAGCTGGCCGGGTTCCCCTCGGCCCGCGTCGGCCTGGCCGACGCCGCCGACCCGCGCGACCGCCAGTACGACGGCGTGTGCTGCTTCTTCCTGCTGCACGAAGTGCCCGAGGACTACAAGCGCCGCATCGTCCGCAACCTGCTGGAGGCCACCCGCCCCGGCGGCAAAGCCGTGTTCGTGGACTACCACGGGCCGCATTGGGCGCATCCGCTGCGGCCCATCATGATCCTGGTCTGGCGCCTCCTGGAACCCTACGCCCTGGCCCTGAGCGATCACGAGATCGCCAGCTACGCCCCGAGCGAGCTTGCCGGGCAGTTCTCCTGGCACAAGGAGACCTATTTCGGCGGCCTGTATCAGAAGGTCGTGGCGCGGCGCCAGGCGTAAGAGGCTTGACTTTCGAGGATATCGGCGACTTTTGGACTCAAGACTGAAGACTAGCCATCAAGCTGTTGGAATCTTGACTCAAAGAAAGTACCCTTCTGTCGAGATGGCCTTGACAGCAGGGGCGAGTCGCCATGGCTACCCGAGAGATCGACCCGGATGACGACACCACCCGTGGCGGCCCGTCTGGCGCCGCGGGGGAGCGTCCGCGCCGGCCGCGTGCCCCGTGGCTGGTGGCGGATAACGCCGCGTCATCCGCCGCCGCCGGGTCCACCGAGGACACCGCCGCCGCCGCGCCGCCCGCGGCGGACGACGCCACCGGGGACGCCGACGCGGCCGCCCCCCGCCCCCGGGGATTCGGCCGCGCCGCCGAGCCGGCGTCTGCACCGGCCCGCCGTGCCGGGTTGCGGCCCGCGCCCGCGTCGGCCCAGGCCCGACGGCGGACCAACACCATGACCGATACCCCCGACCATACCGGCGCGGCCGGCCCGGACGACGACGCCCCGCCGCTGCCGCCCCTGCCCCCCGATCCCCCCCTGTCGGTGCCGCGCAGCCTCAATTGGCCGGCGTGGATCGCGGCCGGGGTGTCGCTGTTCTGGCTTGCCTTCTTCGCCTTCTACATCCAGCAGAGCGTGGGTTGGGGCAACCTGTTCATGCTGCTGCCGCACGAGTTCGCCGGCTTCGCCGCCGGCGCCCTCATCCCGGTGGCGCTGGCCTGGGCGCTGGTGGCGGTGTTCTCGCGCGACGGCCGCTACGGCCGCGAGGCCCTGGTGCTGCGCGACCAGTTGCGCAAGCTGTCGTACCCGACCGACACCGCGCGCGGCCAGATGAGCGACGTCGCCCGCTCGCTGACCGAACAGGCGCGGCTGCTGACCGATGCCTCGCGCCAGGCCCTGTCCGAGGCCCGCGAGGTGCGCGACGGCCTGCGCAACGAGGTGGTGGCGCTGAGCGCCCTCGCCGACAAGTTCCGCGAGGACATCGCCCAGGTCATCCGTGACACCGAGAGCCAGGTCTACGGCCTGGAGGACGCCACCGAGCGCGCCGTCAGCCGCGCCCGCGACGCCGGCACCACCCTGGAACGGCAGAGCAGCACGCTGAGCCAGGCCGCCGAGACCATGCTGGCGCAGACCCGCACCCTCGACGACAGCCTGCGCAAGCACGTCCAGGACCTGACCCTGGTGGGCCAGCAGGCGCGCGAGCACGGATCCGGCATCCGCGCCGTCAACGACAGCATCGCCAAGTCGCTGCTGGAGGGCCGCTCGCTGGGCGAGGAGCTGTCGGCGCTGTTGCGCGAGGTGGACGACCACCTCGGCGGCCAGCAGGAGCACCTCGACGACCTGCGCGGCCGCTGGGAGAAGACCAGCCACACCGTCATGGAGGGCATGGGCCAGCGCGCCCAGAGCATCGACCAGGTCAGCGAACGCCTGCTCAGCCGCACCCAGGTGATCGAGGGCACCATCGGCCGCCAGACCGACGCGCTGATGAGCGCCTCGGACCAGTCGATGGCCCGGCTGAAGGAGATGGAGGGCCTGTTCACCCGGCGCGTGCAGACCATGAACAGCGCCGTCGACGAGGCCACCGGCAAGCTGTCCGATGCCTCGCTGATGGTGGCGCAGCGCGGCCAGGAGGCGGCCGCCGCCACCGGCTCCGCCACCGAAACCCTGGAGCGCGCCGCCGGCACCCTGGACGACATGCTGCGCACCCTCTCCAGCGCCGTGCAGCGGGCCGAACAGCGCGCCCGCGATGCCGGCGCCGCGGTCAAGGAACAGGCCGAGGGCCTGGAGGACCACACCACCGAGGCCAGCCGCCAGGCCGGCTTCATCCGCGAGCAGATCGCCGCCCAGACCCAGGAACTGGCGGACGGCGCCCGCCTCATCGGCCACCAGCTCGAACTGGTGCAAAGCGCCCTGGCCCAGCAGGCCCGCCACCTGGGCGACGCCGCCAACGGCGCCGTCGGCCGCATCGAGGACACCGTGGACTCGCTGCGCCAGCGCCTGAGCGAGCTGTCCGGGGTCTCCAGCCAGGTGAACGCGGAGCTGGACTCGGTCGGCCAGAAGCTCACCGATCAGGCCGCGTCCCTGGAATCCACCGGGGCCCGCACCGTGGAGCACACCCGCGCCGCCGCCGAGTCGGTGCGCGCCGAGACCGAGAACCTGCAACGCCTGGTCGGCAAGGTGCATGGCGCGCTCGAGGGCCTGGAGGAGACCCTGGCGGCGCGCAACCTCGCCATCAGCCGCGCCGCCGAGAGCGCCGACGCCCGCCTGACCGAAACCGCCCAGGTGATCGAAGGCAAGGCCCGGGTCATCTCCGACAGCGCGGAGCAGGCCGACCAGGCACTGACCGGCACGGCCGGGCTGCTGGACGACCGCACCGGTCACATGGAGGCGGTGGTCAGCCGCGCCCTCGGCCGACTCGGCGAGGTCGGCAGCGCGCTCGACCAGCACGCCCGCCAGTTCGAGGAGATCACCGGGCGCGGCCTGTCGCAGGCCACGGTGGCCGGCAACCGGCTGCGCCAATCCACCGACGGCATCCAGGCCGCCGCCGAGAAGGCCGCCGAGACGGTGCGCGGCGCCGCCAGCCTGCTCGGCGGGTCGCTGGAGGACGCCGACGAGCGCGCCCGCGCCCTGGTGCCACTGCTGGAGAAGACCGCCGCCGCCATCCGCCAGGAGGTGGACGGCATGGCGCTGTCGGGCGAGAAGCTGTCCGAGACCACCAAGCGCCTGGGGGTCGAGTTCGGCCGCCACACGGATACCCTGGTGGCCGCCGCCGACAAGGCGGAGGAGCGTGCCGGCTCGCTGCGCGTCGAGATGGAACGCACCGACGTCACCACCTTCCTGCACCAGGCCAGTTTCATGATCGAACGCCTGGAGAGCGCGGCCGTGGACATCGCGCGCATCTTCAACCCGGTGCGCGACGAGGAGCTGTGGCGGCGCTACCAGAAGGGCGACCACGGCGTGTTCCTGCGCCACCTCGCCCGCGTCATGACGGTCAAGCAGCACGGCGCCGTGCGCGAGGTGTTCGACAGCGACCGCGAGTTCCGCGGCTACGTGACCCAGTTCGTCACCGACTACGAGAGCCTGCTGGAGCAGGTGCGCCAGACCGCCCGCGCCGACATCCTCACGGCGCTGTTCATCGGCTCCGACCTGGGCAAGGTCTACATGGTGCTGGCCAAGGCCCTGGGCCGCCTGGACGAGTAGCCCCCGACCGCGCGCGGGGGCCCGGCATCAGGTGGCGGTGGGGCCGGCGCCGCGGCGGCGCCAGCGGCCGGGCTCGATGGCGTACAGGGCCACGGCGGTCCAGATCAGTCCGAAGCTGAGCGCATGACCGGCGGTGAACGATTCGCCGTAGACCAGCACCGCCATCCCGAACTGGATCGTCGGGTTGATGTACTGGAGCATGCCCAGCGTGCCCAGCGTCAGCCGCCGCGCCCCCATCGCGAACAACAGCAGCGGGACCGCCGTCGCCGGCCCGGCGATCACCAGCAGGGCCATGTCCACGCCGCTGCCGAACGGCATCGCCCCGGCGCCGGCCCAGGCCCACCACAGCAGGCCGGCGGCCGCGATCGGGGCCAGCACCAGCACCTCCAGGGTGAAGCCGACCAGGGACTCGGCCGGCGCGATTTTGCGCAGCAGGCCGTAGAGCCCGAAGCTGACGGCGATCACCAAAGCGATCCAGGGCAGTTGGCCCAGCCCGATCACCATCACCACCACGCCCAGCGCCGCCAGCCCGACCGCCAGCCACTGCCGGCGGCTGGGCCGCTCGCGCAGCACCAGCGCCCCCAGCAGCACCGTCGCCAGCGGGAAGATGTAATAGCCCATGCTGGCGTCCAGCTTCTGGCCGCTGCCGGTGGCGTGAATGAAGGTCAACCAGTTGATCGAGATCGCCAGCGCGCTGCCCAGGAACACCGCCAACTGGCGCGGCCGCGCCAGCACCGACAGCAGGGTGGTCCACTGGCCGAACGCCACCACCAGCGGCAGCGCGAACAGCAGCGCCCAGACGATGCGATGGGCCATCACCTCCAGCGGCGGCACGTGGCCCAGCAGGTGGTACAGGATCGGCGACAGGCCCCAGAACACGTAGGCGCCGATGGCCGCCGACAGGCCGGCGCGGCGGCGGGCGGCGTCTCCCTGGGACGGTGCCCGGGGGCCGGAGGGCGCCGCCGGCGGGGCCGGAGCAGCGGAAACGGGACCGGAGTCGGGCACGGGCGGGATCCTTGCGGGCGAACGGGCGCGGCACCGCGCGGCGCCGCGCGGCCGCCCGGATCAGAGGCCGCGACGGCCGGCGAACAGGGCGGCCAGGCGGGTCTCGATATCGGCGGCGAGGTGCTCCGCCATGTCGCGCTGCGCGGCGCGACGGCTGGCCTCGGTGGCGTACTGATTGTCGAGGATGTTGTAGGTGACGGCGGCGCGCGCCGTACCCTCGGCGTCCAGACGCTGGCGGCCGTCGTCGACCCGGGTCAGCAGCCGCCAGGTCGCCGTCGCCTGGAGGTTGGCGAGGGTGGCGCGGTCGTCCCGCTGCACCCCGAGGTCCTGATCCAGGAGCGACAGCGAGACCTGGAGCTCATGGCGCGGCTCCGGCCCCGGCCGCAGGCGGTCCAGCAGGGCGTTGCGCAAGAGCTGGCCGAACCGCTCCGGGATCGGGGCCACCGCCACCGACGACAGCGCCGGGCCGCCGGCGCCGCCGCGGCCGTACATGGGCCGGAACCCGCAGGCCGCCAGCAGCCCGACGGCGGCCGACACCAGAACGGCGCGGCGGGCCACCGACCGGCCGCGCCCCCGCGGGAGTGCGGGCGCGAGAGCCATCCCCTCGGGGTCACGCTCCCGCATGGACCCGCCGCCGATGGTCCGACGCCTGCTCACACCGCCCCCGTCACGCCGCGACGACGATATTGACGATGCGGTTCGGCACCACGACCACCTTGCGGATGGTCTTGCCGTCGGTGTGCGCGCGCACGTTCTCCACCGCCAGGGCCGCCTTCTCGGCGTCCTCGCGCGGGCAGTCCTTGGGCACCTCGATGTTGCCGCGCAGCTTGCCGTTGACCTGGACCGCCAGCGTCACGGTGTCGTCCACGACATGGGCCGGGTCGGCCTCCGGCCAGGGGCTCTCGGCCAGGATGGTCGCATGCCCCAGCCGCGCCCAGCAGGCTTCGGTGACGTGCGGCACCATCGGGTTGAGCAGCCGCACCGTGGTCTCCAGCGCAAAGCGGCAGACCGCGCCGGCGCCCGGCGCGTCGCAATCGAGGTCCGCCAGCGCATTGGTCAGCGCGCGGATGCGCGCCACCGCGGTGTTGAAGCGGAACCGCTCCAGATCCTCGGTCACCCCGGCGATGGTCTTGTGCACCTCCCGGAACAGGGTCAGGGTCGGCTTGTCCAGGTCGCCCACCGGCACCGCCGCGCCGGCGGCGGGCAGCGCCACCGGCGGGTCGGCGATCAGGCGCCAGACCCGGTTGACGTAGCGCCAGGCGCCTTCCAGTCCGGCTTCGGACCACTCCATGTCGCCGTCGGGCGGGTTGTCGGAGACGATGAACAGCCGCGCCGCATCGGCGCCGTAGGTGTCCAGGATCTGCTCCGGGTCGACCGTGTTGCGCTTCGATTTGGACATCTTCTCGGGCCGGCCGACGGTCACCGACGCGCCGTCGCCGCGGCGCCGGGCGCTGCCGTCCTCGGCGATCTCCACCTCGGCCGGCTCGACCCAGGATCCGTCCGGCGCCTTGTAGGTCTCGTGCAGCACCATGCCCTGGGTGAACAGACCGGCGAACGGCTCGGCCACCCCCAGATAGCCGCAGTCGCGCAGGGCGCGGGTGAAGAAGCGCGAATACAGCAGGTGGAGCACGGCGTGTTCGACACCGCCGATGTACTGATCGACCGGCAGCCAGTAGTCCACCGCCGCGCGGTCGAACGCCTCGGTTTCGCTCCACGGCGCGCAGAAGCGCGCGAAGTACCACGACGACTCCACGAAGGTGTCGAAGGTGTCGGTCTCGCGCCGCGCCGGTTTGCCACAGGACGGACAGTCCACGTGCTTCCAGGTCGGGTGATGGTCCAGCGGATTGCCGGCCACGGAGAAGTCGACGTCCTCCGGCAGCACCACCGGAAGCTGGTCCTCCGGCACCAGCACGATACCGCAGGCGTCGCAGTGGATCACCGGGATCGGGCAGCCCCAGTAGCGTTGCCGCGAAACACCCCAGTCGCGCAGGCGGAACTGCACCGTGCCCTCGCCCTTGCCCAGGGCCTCGATGCGGTCGATGGCGGCGCGCTTGGCCTCGGTGACGGCGAGCCCGTTCAGGAAATCCGAGTGCACCGCGACACCGTCGCCCACGAACGCCTCGTCTCCGGCCACCAGCTCGGCGGAGAAGGCTTCGACGTCGGCGTCCTTCGGTGCCACCACGGGCATGATCGGCAGGCCGTACTTCTTAGCGAAGTCGAAGTCGCGCTGATCGTGGGCCGGGCAGCCGAAGATGGCGCCGGTGCCGTATTCCATCAGCACGAAGTTGGCGACGTAGACCGGCACCGTCCAGTCGGGATCGAACGGGTGCACGGCCCGCAGGCCGGTGTCGAAGCCCTTCTTCTCGGCGGTCTCGATGGCCTCTTCACTGGTGCCGATGCGGGCGCAGTCTGCGATGAAGGCGGCCAGGTCGGGACTGGACTCGGCCAGCTCGGCGGCCAGCGGATGGTTCGGCGACAGGGCACAGAACGAGGCACCGTAAAGCGTATCGGGCCGGGTGGTGAACACCTCCAGGGTGTCGTCGCGGCCGGCGATATCCCAGCGCAACCGCGCCCCCTCCGACCGGCCGATCCAGTTGGTCTGCATCAGCCGCACCTTGTCGGGCCAGCGTTCCAGGTCCTTGATGGCGGCCAGCAGGTCGTCGGCGTAGCGGGTGATGCGGAACGACCACTGCGCCAACTTGCGCCGTTCCACCGGCGCGCCCGAGCGCCAGCCCTTGCCGTCGATCACCTGTTCGTTGGCCAGAACGGTATGCTCGACCGGATCCCAGTTGACCCAGGCTTCGGTGCGGGTGGCCAGCCCGGCCTTGAGGAAGTCCAGGAACATCTTCTGTTCGTGGCGGTAGTAGTCCGGCTCGCAGGTCGAGATCTCGCGCGACCAGTCGATGGACAGGCCCATGGGCTGGAACTGCGCGCGCATGGCGGCGATGTTCTCGCGCGTCCACTTGGCTGGATGGACACCGCGCTGGATCGCCGCGTTCTCCGCCGGCAGGCCGAAGGCGTCCCAGCCCATCGGATGCAGCACGTTGAAGCCGCGCGCCCGCCGATAGCGCGCCACCAGATCACCCATGGTGTAGTTGCGCAGGTGGCCCATGTGGATGCGCCCCGACGGATAGGGGAACATCTCCAGCACGTAGTACTTCGGGCGGTCCGGGTCCTCGGTGGCGCGGAAGCAGTCGCGCTCCGCCCACACGCGCTGCCAGTGGGCTTCGGTATCCTTGACGTTGTAACGCTCGGCGGCGGCCATCGGCCTCATGTCCTTCGTCTGCGGTCGGCCCGCCGGCCGGCGACCGGCGGGGTCAGGGGGGGGGAAACGGTGTGACGGGCGGGAGGGGAACGGGCGGGCGCGCCGGGCGGCCCCTAACGGTCCCGCAGGGCCGCCATGCGGAGCTGCCGGGCGCGGGTCAGGATGGCGTCCTCAAGGTCGGTGCCGATCTGGTCGTCCACCGGGGCATCGGCCCACGGCCCACCGGCCGCCGCATCGGTCGCGGCCGCGTCGGCGCCGCCGCGCTGCTGCTTGAACACCGAGACCTCGATGCCGTCGGCCCGCAACGCCTTGGATAGGATGTAGACATTGACCTTGAACCGCTCGCCCTGGGTCTCCGGCGGCGTGTACCAGTCGGTGATGATGACGCCGCCGAACGGATCGGCGGAGGCCAGCGGCATGAAGGCGATGGTGTCCAGGGAGGCGCGCCACAGGAAGCTGTTGACGCCGATGCCGCCGCCGCCCTCGGACGGGCGGTCGCTGCCGGATCCGAACAGGTCGAGGCCGCCGGGGCCGAACACGGTGTCGCGCTCGTAGGGTTTGCTGAGGTCGCGCCGCACGGTCTCCGTGGACCCGGGCGGCCGATCCGGATAGATCGGGTCCGCATACTGGCAGGCCGACAGAAGAAGGGCCGCCGCCACGGCCGCGCAGACAGCTTTCATGGTCTCCCTTTCCTCGCCCGCTCGATGGACCCCGCGCGCCCCGTCCCGCGGACCGGCGGCCGCCACGGTGCGCGTGGCGGCGAAGACGCGGGCTCTCTTCCTTATAATAGCGCGCCTCCCGGGGCAACAGCGGGCCGGGGCGACGGGTCCGGGGGCGGGCGGCGGGACCGGCTTTCGCTTGAGGCCGGCGCGCCCCCGGTCTATCACCCCCGGACCATGACAGACACCGCCCCCGCCTTTCGCTTCGCCCTGTCCGCCACCGACGGCGCCGCCCGCCGCGGCCGGCTGGAGACCGCGCACGGCCCCGTCGACACGCCGGCCTTCATGCCCGTCGGCACCGCCGGGACGGTCAAGGCCATGCGGCCCGAGGACGTGGCCGAAACCGGGGCCCAGATCGTGCTGGGCAACACCTATCACCTGATGCTGCGCCCGGGGGCAGAGCGCATCGCGCGGTTGGGCGGCCTGCGCCGGTTCATGCACTGGTCCGGCCCGATCCTGACCGATTCCGGCGGCTTTCAGGTCATGAGCCTGGCCCAGTTGCGCACCCTGGACGAGGACGGGGTGACCTTCCAGTCGCATATCGACGGCTCGCGTCATCACCTGTCGCCGGAACGCTCGATGGAGATCCAGCACCTGCTGGGCTCGACCATCACCATGGCCTTCGACGAGTGCACCCCCTACCCCGCCGACCACGCCACGGCGGCGGCGTCCATGCGGCTGTCGATGCGCTGGGCGGCGCGCTCGCGCGCCGCCTTCGTGGACCGGCCGGGATATGCCCTGTTCGGCATCGTGCAGGGGGGCGTGTACGACGACCTGCGGCGCGAGTCGGCGGCGGCGTTGCAGGCCGTCGGCTTCGACGGCTACGCCATCGGTGGCCTTGCGGTGGGCGAGCCGCACGACGAGATGCTGCGGGTGCTGGACGGCGTCACCCCGCTGCTGCCGGCGGACCGGCCGCGCTACCTGATGGGGGTGGGGCGGCCGCAGGACATCATCGCCGCCGTGCTGCGCGGCGTGGATCTGTTCGACTGCGTCATGCCCACCCGCTCCGGCCGCACCGCCCAGGCGTTCACCCGGCGCGGCACGGTGAATCTGCGCAACGCCCGTCATGCCGAGGATCCGCACCCGCTCGACGAGAGCTGCGGCTGTCCGTGCTGCCGCGATTATTCCCGGGCCTACCTGCACCACCTGGTGCGGGCGGGCGAGATGCTGGGGCCGATGCTGCTCACCTGGCACAACCTGCAGCACTATCAGGACCTGATGGCCGGCCTACGCGCCGCCATCGCCGAGGGCCGGGTGCAGGACCATGCCGCCGCCGTGCTGGCCGGGATGGCCGGGGGCGACATTCCTCCGCTCCCGGCCTGAGACTCGGCGCTCGGCTGATCGACGGACGGTAGAGCCGATTCACGTTCGAAATCGGACCGCATCTGCGGTTCCGATTTCGAACACTCGGCTCTCAGCCCCCAAAACGCGACCGGGCGCGGCTTCCCTCGGGACGCCGCGCCCATGCGCGCTGTCGGCGTACTGCGGGACCGCCCGGCTACTCGCCCTTGGCGGCCTCGGCGGCAGCCTTGCGGGCCTTGGAGACCTCGCGCTCGTGGCTGAGCGCCTTCTGGGTCGCGGTGCCGTCCTCGACGATGCGGGCCGAACGGCCGCGACGGCCGCGCAGGTAGTACAGCTTGGCGCGGCGGACCTTGCCGCGGCGGACCACCTCGATGCGGTCGATGGTCGGCGCATAGAGCGGGAACACGCGCTCCACGCCCTCGCCGAAGGAGATCTTGCGCACGGTGAAGGTGCTGTTGATGCCGGCGTTGCGGCGCCCGATCACCACGCCCTCGAACACCTGGATTCGGCTGCGGGTGCCCTCGACCACCTTGAGGTGGACCTTGACCGTATCGCCGGGGGTGAACTCGGGCACGCCGCGCTGGGCCAGCGCCTTGTCGATCTGCTCTTTTTCGAGCTGTTCGATGATGTTCATGGTCGGATGTCCTTTCGCGTCAATCTTGGTTGGTCTTCATTGGCTCAGGGTGTTGTCCGACGGTCTTGGCGCCGCCGTTCGGGGGATCCAGGGACTCCGGGGCCTCACAGTGGGATTGCACATGACGCGCCCACAGGTCGGGCCGGCGTTCGCGGGTGAGGGCCTCCGCCTGATCCCGCCGCCACTGGGCGACGCGGGCGTGATGGCCGGACACCAGCACCTCCGGCACCGTCATGCCGTTCCAGTCCTGCGGCCGGGTGTAATGGGGATACTCCAGCAGCCCGGTCTCGAAACTCTCCTCCGCCAGCGACTCGGCCTTGCCCGTGACCCCGGGCAGCAGCCGCGCCACCGCGTCCAGCAGCACCAGCGCCGCCGGCTCGCCCCCGGACAGGATGACGTCGCCGACGCTGACCTCGTCCATGGCCCAGGCGTCGATCACGCGCTGGTCCAGGCCCTCGTAGCGGCCGCACACCAGGGTCACCCCCGGCCCGGCCGCCAGGTCGCGCACCAGCGGCTGGTCCAGCACCCGCCCGCGCGGGGACAGGTAGATCAGCCGCCGCCCGCTCGCCGGATCATGGCTCGCCTCCAGGGCGTCGCTCACCACGTCCGGCCGCATCACCATGCCGGCGCCGCCGCCGAACGGGCTGTCGTCGACGGTGCGGTGGCGGTCGCGGGCGAAGTCCCGGATGTCCACGGACCGCAGCGCCCAACGCCCCTCGGCCAGCGCCTTGCCGGCCAGCGACAACCCGAGCGGCCCCGGGAACATGGCCGGGAACAGGGTCAGCACCACCGCCGTCCAGACCGTGCCGGCGTCCGCGTCCACACCGACCGTCGCGCCCTCAGCCATTGGCATGCTCGGGAGCAGCCTCAGTGTCGCCCGCGGCCGACGCGTCCGCGTCCAGCAGGCCGGGACCGTCGGCCACCACGACCCGGGCACCGTCCAGGTCCACGACCGGCACCGCGGCCCGGGTGAAGGGCACCAGGGCCCCCCGCCCGCCATCCTGCGGGCTCACCTCCAGCATGTCGCCGGCCCCGAAGTCGTAGACCGCGCGCACGGTGCCGACCGGTGTCCCGTCTTCGCGCTCCACCCGCAGGCCGATGAGGTCGGCATGGTAGAATTCACCGTCCTCACCATCGCTTTGCGGCAACGCCGCGCGCGGCACGCACAACCGCACCCCTTTCAGGGCCTCGGCGGTGTCGCGGTCGGTGACACCGTCGAGGTGGCAGAGCACCACGCCCTTGGCCGTCCCGATCCGCCGGATCGGCCAGGTGCGCGCGCCGTCCTCGGTCGAGACCGGACCGTAGGCGGCCACGTCGGCGGGATCGGCGGTGAAGCTCTTCACCCGCACCGCCCCGCGCACCCCGTGGGCGCCGACCACGACGCCCAGACAGACGTGACGGCCCTCGTGCCCGGCCATGCCCGTTCCTCCGGCTGGCGCCGCGCCGCCGCCGCTACTCGGCGGACTCGGCCTCGGCCGCCTCGGCGGCCGCCGCCGCCCGCTCCTGGGCCTCGCGCAGGCGCTCCTGGGCCTTGGCCTTGGGCTGGCTCTTCTTGGTCTGCTCGGTGCGCGGGCGCGCGTCCATCAGGCCGGCCTCGGCCAGGAACTTCGCCACTCGGTCGGTCGGCTGGGCGCCATTGGACATCCAGTGCCGGATGCGCTCCTCCTTGAGGCGCACGCGCTCCTCGTGCTCGCGCGGCAGCAGCGGGTTGTAGGTGCCCAGCTTTTCGATGAACCGGCCGTCACGGGGCGAACGCGAATCGGCCAGAACGATGCGGTAGACCGGCCGCTTCTTGGCGCCGCCGCGCGCCAGACGGATTTTCAGGGACATGACCGGGGTCTCTCCTTTTGGTGTTCTTCGTCGGTGATGGGTGGGGGCGGCCCGGGGGCAGCCCCTCTGCGTTTGCGGCCCTTCGGCCGCGGGTCAGCGTTTGCGGCCCTTCGGCCGCGGGTCAGCGTTTGCGGCCCTTGGGCCGCGGGTCCTAACGTTTGCGGCCCTTGGGTCGCTGGGTCATGAGGTTGGCCGGCAAGCCGGAGCGGCCGGGCCCACCGCCCCCCGGGGCGCCGAGCCCCGGCGGCAGGGCCGGACTGCCCCCGCCCGGGGCGCCGCCGGGCGCGCCCAGGCCCGGCGGCAGCGCGCCGTCTCCCGACCCCTTGGACAGGCCCTTGGACAGTTCGGGCGGCAGCTCGCCCTTCTTGGCCATCTCGGCCAGCATCTTCGGATCCATGTCGCCGAGGCCGTCGGGCATCCCGCCCCCGCCGCCGAACAGGCCGCCCATGCGCTCGGCCATGCCCTTCATGCCGCCCATCTTCTTCATCTGCTTCATCATCTGGCCCATCTGCTGATGCTGTTTCAGCAGCTTGTTGACCTCCGGCACGGCGGTGCCCGAGCCGGCGGCGATGCGCTTCTTGCGCGACGCCTTGATGATCTCGGGGTGGCGCCGCTCGCGCGGCGTCATGGACAGGATGATGGCTTCCTGACGCTTGATCAGGGAATCGTCGATGTTGGCCGCCTCGATCTGCTTCTTCATCTTGGCGACACCCGGCATCAGCCCCAGCAGGCCCTTGATGTCGCCCATGCGGCGCACCTGCTTGAGCTGGCTGAGCATGTCCTCCAGGTCGAATTTGCCCTTCTCCATGCGGCGGGCGATTTTCTCCGCCTCGTCCATCTCGATGGTGCGGGCGGCCTTCTCGACCAGACTGACGACGTCGCCCATGCCCAGGATGCGCCCGGCGATGCGCTCGGCCTGGAAGTCCTCCAGGGCATCCATCTTCTCGCCGACACCCATCAGCTTGATGGGCCGCCCGGTGATGGCGCGCATGGACAGGGCGGCCCCGCCGCGGGCGTCGCCGTCGACACGGGTCAGCACGATGCCGGTGATGCCGACGCGGTCGTTGAACTCGGTGGCCACCGTCACGGCGTCCTGGCCGATCATCGCATCGGTGACCAGCAGGGTCTCGGCCGGGTTGGTGACCTTGCGCACCTCGGCGACCTCGACCATCAGCTCTTCGTCGATGGCGAGGCGGCCGGCGGTGTCCAGAATCACGACGTCGTAGCCGCCCTTGCGGCCCTCGTCCATCGCGCGCTTGGCGATCTGGACCGGCTTCTGGCCCATGATGATGGGCAGGGTGTCGACGCCGGTCTGCTCGCCCAGGACGGCGAGCTGGTGCTGGGCGGCCGGGCGCTGCACGTCCAGCGAGGCCATCAGCACCTTCTTGCGCTGGGTGGTCTTCAGGCGCAGCGCGATCTTGGCCGAGGTGGTGGTCTTGCCCGACCCCTGCAGGCCGACCATCAGGATCGGCACCGGCGGCGTGACGTTCAGGTTGAGAATCTCGGCGGTGCGGTCGCGGTCGGCCTCGCCCTCGTCGGGCGTCCCGACCTGTCCGGCCAGCATCTCCACCAGGGCGTCGTGGACGATCTTGATGACCATCTGCCCCGGGGTCACCGACTGGATGACCTCCTGACCGACGGCGCGGGTCTTCACCTTGGCGATGAAGTCCTTGACCACCGGCAGGGCAACGTCGGCCTCCAGCAGCGCCACGCGCACCTCGCGCATGGCCTCGTTCACGTCGTCCTGGGAGAGACTGCCCTTGCCGCGCAGCTTCTCGAGAACGTCGCCGAGACGACCGGACAGCCCTTCGAACATCCCAAACCCCACGCGCGTCGCGCGTCCGGCCTGCCCTGCCCTCGCCCCCACGTCACGCCAACGCGTCTGGCGCCAGTGCGCGAACCCTCGCGGACTGGCGGGCCGCCGTGGCGGCGGGACAGGCAACCGAATGCGGTGCATGAACGGTCCGGCGCGGGCGCGCCCCGCCGGAAGCGTGCCTTGTACGCCCGCCGCCGCGCCGGAGTCAACCATCTCCGCGCGCGTCCGGCGGGTCGGGCGCTACGGCGATCCGCGCACCGACGGGTTGTTGGCGATGAACACCAGATAGGGCACCTGGATCAGGTTGCCGAACGTCACGGTGTAGGCGATCACCAGCATCACCGCCGCCGCGATCAGCGCGCCCAGTCCGTAGTACGGCAGCCCCAGGCCCATGGTCCACCAGGTCAGCACCCCGTTGAGCAGGAAGAACAGGATGTGCAGGGTCAGGGTGTGGCGGCGCAGGTCGAGGTAGGTCAGCACCGTGGCCATGAACAGCATCAGCACCTGCAACAGCGCGGCGATCACCCCGAAGCGGAAGATGCCGATCATCAGGTAGGGCAGCCCGAGCAGGTCGAAGATCTTGGGCGCCAGCATGACCACCGCCGCCGCCAGCGCCCCCTGGAGGATGGCGACGTTGCGCAGGCCGACCATCGCTTCGGCCACCATCGTGCGGTGGTCGCGGGCGATGCGGCGGTAGGGTGCATGATGGCGGATGCCGCTGAAGAACGCCTGGTAGGCGCTGAAGAACCGCGTCTCCACGTGCAGCACGAACAGCGCCATGGCCGGGATGACGGTCAGGTAGGCCAGGAACATGCCGCTGTCGTAGATCGGATTGTAGCGCAGCCCGGCCAGGGTGACGCCGTTCGGCGCCAGCCACATCACCCACTTGTCGACCCACAGGGCGGCGTTGCCGATCAGGCCGCTGAAGGCCAGCGTGGGGTAGAGCCGGAAGTACGGCAGGAAGGCGAACGGCCGCACCGGCGGATAGGGGTACTCGCCGAAGACCCGGGCCACCAGGACGAACAGGATCACCGCCAGCCCGACGTCGAAGCCGAGCAGCAGGCCGGCCATGCCGAGCGGCTGCACCAGCAGCCACGCCGCCCCGGCCGCCACCGCCATGCCGCCGGCGAAGGCCAGGGAGACCGCCTTGTAGTCCTTGAGCGCGGTCAGGAACACGCCGACCAGCCAGATTCCCGCCACCAGCACGTAGTTCCAGATCGCCGCCACCCGCTCCAGCAGCGTCAGGTCGGCGTACCAGCCGTACAGCAGCACGGCCAGCGGCGTCTGACTGGCCACGATCAGCGCCAGCCCGCCCAGCAGGGCGCCCGGCGCAGTCTCGGGCTGCCTGTCGTAGGTGCGGTCGGCCAGGTAGCGGGTGACGATGATGGTGATCGGCCCGCACAGCACCAGCGAGAACGAGAAGTTGTAGATCACCACCAGCCGGAACAGCGACAGCGCCCGCATGTCCACGAACACCTGCGCCAGCGCGTTGACGGTCGCCAGGCACAGGATGGTGAACAGCCACGGCCCCACCGTGATGAAGGCGGCATAGACGTAACCCTGCACGATGCCCAGCAGGTTGTCCTGCTCGGTCAGGTGCCGCAGGGTGAATCCGATCCCCGCCATGCCTGCGTTCTCCCTCGTCTCGCCGCCGGCCGCCGCCCCTCAGGCCGAGGCCCGAACGGACGGCCGATCGGGTTGCGCGATCATGCCGGCGTAGAGGTCGGCGTAGGCCCGGTCGATGTCGGTCTTGTTGTACAGCCGCTCGACCCGTCGGCGGATCGCCGCCCCGCAGGCCGCGCGCCAGTCCGGATCGGCCAGCAGGCCCAGCAGCGCCCGCGACGTCGCCGCCGGGTTGGCCAGCGGCGTGATGGCCCCGCCCGGCCCCAGCGGCGGGTCCTCCTCCGGACGCCCCAGGATCATCTCGCTGCACGCGCCGACATTGGTCGCGACCGTGGGAATGCCGGCGGCGCCGGCCTCCAGGATCACCAGCGGCTGGGCCTCGGAAATGCTGGTCAGCACCACCACGTCGATGCGCGGCAACCACGTATGCATCGGCACCCGGCCGGTGAAGCGCACCGTCTCCTCCAGCCGCAGGTGCCGCACCATCGCCAGGCACTCGGCGTGATAGTCCGGATCCTCGTCGTAGGGTCCCAGCACCAGCGCCTCGACGTCGGCGATGTGCTCGCGCAGCATGGCGGCGGCGCGGATGTAGGTCTTGACGTCCTTGATCGGCACCACCCGGCCGATGAGCGCGATGGTCGGCCGCCGGCCAGGGTCGGTCTCGCGTGGCAGCGCGGACAGGCGGGCGTAGTCGATGCCGTTCGGGATGATGCGCTGACGCTCCGGCGCGGCGCCGTCCTCGCGTTGCAGCACCTGGTTGCCGGCGTACAGCGTGATGATCTGATCGCAGGCGTCGTAGCAGAGGCGCGACAGGCTCACGAAGGTCCGGATCCAGACCTCGCGCAGGTCGTGGCCGGTCTGCTCCAGGCTCAGGCTGCCGCGCCGGGTCTCGTACAGCCAGTCGGCGGCGGCCACCTCGATGCGGCGTTCGTTGGTGTAGATGCCGTGCTCGGTCAGCAGCACCGGACGCCCGGTCTCCAGGCCGGCGCGCGCCGCCAGCAGGCCGCCGTAGCCGGTCGACAGCGCATGATAGACCCGCGCCGGCGGCAGCTCCGCCAGCATGCAGGCGAAGATGCTGCCGCACAGGCTGCGCCAGGTCCAGAAGTAGTCCGAGAACGAGGCCGCCGGCATGGCGCGTTCGTACATGTCCAGGATGACCGCCCACGCCGCCTTGCTGTCCATGAGCTGGCGCCGTCCGAGACGCCGGCGCCACGGCGCGATCAGGGCCTGAAAGCGCGCCAGATCGGACAGGTCGGCCCCGGTGAACAGGCGCTCCAGGGTGACGCCGAGACGCCGCATGAGGGGATCCAGCCGGGTCGGCGCCTGGCGCGGGCCGCCCGGCATCTCGTGCAGGAACACCAGGGTGTGCCCGACCACGTTGTCCGGCAGGTCGTAGCGGGCCGCCGGCGCCGGCCCCTTGGCCAGCACGCTGACCAGGTGGAAGGTCAGAGGGGACTGGGCCCGGATCAGGTCGTGCACCCAGGTCGACACGCCCCCGGCCACGAACGGATACGTGCCCTCCAGCATCAGGCAGACGTCGGCCTCGGGGACCCGCTGGCGGCGCCCGATCATCATCGCGCGGCCCCCTCGGCCGGCGTGCCCGCCCAGGCCGACTCCACCGCCGCCACCGCCGCCGGGTCCGCCACCGGCAGCCGGTCCCAATCCGGCCGGCCCGACCACAGCCCCAGCGCGGGCAGGACCGCCGCCCGCACCGGCGTGCCGTGGGCGGCCTCGGTCAGGCGCAGCGCCGCCACGTCCCGCAGCGTGTCGTACTCCCGCAGGGCGTACAGGCATTCCGCGTACCAGTCGTCCAGTTCGGGCGCCCGGACCCCGGCCGTCTCGCGGAAGGTCGTGATCCACACCCGCGCCTCCGCCGGTCGGTGCTGGCGCATCAGCAGCCGGGCCACGGCGATGCGCGGGCCGGGGGCGCCCGGGTCCAGGTCGATGGCCTTGAGGTAGGCGTCCAAGGCCCGCTCGCGGTTGTCGGCCTCGCGGCCGGGGTCGAGCAGCCCGGTATAGGCGTAGTCGTCAAGGTGGCGGGCCAGCGCCGTCCAGCGGTCGGCGGCCTCCGGCGCTGCCTCGACGGCGTCCTGCAGGGCCATCAGGCGGTCCTGGAAGCGGCCCTCGATCTCGGCCACCGCCGAGGCCGCCTGGACCCGGATGGCGGCCAGGTCGTCGTCGAGGGCGCGCCGCAGGACGGGCGCGAACGGCGGCCGGAAGTGGGTCGTCAGCAGCGACAGCATGGCCTGTTTCTGGGCCAGCGCACCGTGGTCCAGCACGTCCATGAACGACACCACGCTGTCGGTGCCCACCGTCTCGCGGCCGCTGACGATGGCCTCGTACAGGGCCTCGGCGCGGCTGCGGTCCTCGTCCGGGAACAGGGCGACGTACCACTCGTCGACGGTCAGCGCGTCGCGGCGCCAGCGCGCGGCCAGGGCCATGGTCGCCAGCGCCCCGACCGCCGCCACCGGACCGAGCACCGGCAGCAGCACGCCCAGCAGCAGCCCGACCGCCGTCACGCGGCCCTGGCGCCAGCGCCAGGACAGCCAGGCCACCACCCCCGCCGCGACCGCGGCATGCATCAACAGCACGGCCGGCAGGGTCGCCGGCATCAGCAGCGCCACCGCGGTCAGCGCCAGTTCGACCGCGGCCACCCGGCGCAGCAGCGGGCCGGCGGCCTCGGGGTCCGCCGTCGCCCGGCGCGCCGGCGTCGGCGCCGGCGTCGGTGCGGTCTCGGCGGCGGCGGTCATGCCGGATCCGTCCCGGGGTCGTGGAGGGAGACGACGGCGATCGACAACCGCAGGTCGGGATCGAGGTCGGCCAGCTGCGGCGCCAGGCTCTCGCGCAGCTTGCCGGCCACGACCTCGGCCCCGTCGAGCGGCGTGTTGGGCAACAGCAGCACATAGCTGTCGTCGGCGTTGCGCCGGTCGAAGGCCAGGTCGGTGGTGCGCAGGGCCTCCTCGACGCACGCCGACAGCGCCCGGCCGATCCGCGCCGCCTCCGCCGGTGCGGCGGCCTTGCGGCCCTCCACCCGCAGGGTGATCTCGGTGACCGGAAAGCCGATCCGGTCGGCCAGGGTGACCAGGAAGCGGCTCTGCCGCTCCAGGAAGCTGGCGGTCAGCAGGTTGACCTCCGGGTTCAGCACGCTCTGGTCGCGGGCCGCCTCGTACAGGCTGGCATTGGCGTAGGCGGTGCCGATCCAGTCGCAGACGGCGCGGAAGTTGTCGACCAGCCCGGGGTTGAAGTCGAGGAAGGGCATGGCCTCGATCTTCAGCATGCCGACGGTCTCGCCGCTGCGGGCGTTGACCAGGGGGCCGGCCAGGAGTCCGTGCTGGGAGACCGACGCGTCGTCGCGGTCAGCCGCGCACAGCACCCGGCGCCGCCCCACGATGTCCTGATACAGCAGGCTTTCCAGCCCGTAGGCGCGCGGGTAGCGGTCGCCCTCGGCCCAGCCCTCGGTGACCGCGGCGCGCAGCCCGCCGCCCTCCTCCAGGAGGAAGACCGAGAACTTTTCCGGCGCCAGCAGGGTCTGCACCAGGGCCGCGATGCCCTCGAGCACGTCCTGGCGGCCCAGGCGCTCCATGGCGCGGGCCGCCTCGTAGGTGGACAAGACGGTCCGCAACTGGCCCGCGACCCGCACTTCGAGGGCCTCATTGACGCGGCTTTGCGCCTCGTAGGCATCGGTCAGCGTGGCGGCCTGGGTTTCCAGGGCGCGCACCCGATCGCGCAGCTGGTCGCGCTCCGCGATCTGGCGGTTGCGTAACTCGCCCACCAGCACGCCGACCACCAGCCACAGCAACGGCAGCCGCGCCACCGCGAAGGTATAGGCGAACACGTCCTGGTCGATGTGCTGCGGCGGCATGTTGCCGATCAGCAGGGCGGCCGTGCAGGCGGCCACCGTCACCAGCGCCTCTGTGGAGCCGTAGCGCAGCGCGATGAACAGCACCGGCAGCCAGAACGGATGCGGCGCCACATCGCGGAAGCGCGTGCCGTCGAACACCAGCAGATCCAGCGCCAGCACCACCCCCAGGAACAGGCCCGTCTCCAGCACCGCCACCCAACGCATCATGTGACGCAGGTCCGGCAGCACGTCGAAGCGACGGCCGAGCCGGGGCAGCACCGCATCGTCGCCGCCCGGCGGCGTCGCGGTCCTGTCCCTGTCCGTGGCCCTGGCCCTGTCCATGGCCCTGTCCGTGCCCCTGTCGCCGTCCCGCATGACTCCCCCCTGGATGCGCCGGGCCGGTGGCGTGGTCGGCCCGCGCCGTGCTGGCGCCCCGTGCGCCGGCGTGGCGCGGGCGCTACCAGCGCACCCGCACCGCCACGCCGAACCGGTCCGTCACCCCCCCCGACGTGCTGGTGGTGTTCACCATGCTGCGCGCGGCCTCGCCGGTGATGTCGATCCGCTCGGTGAGCGGCACCGCGACGCGGCCGCCGAACACGACCCCGTTGTCGCCGAAGCGGTCCAGCGTGTAGCCGGCATAGGCGCTGGCCTCGGTGGCCTCCGGCCAGGTCTTGTTCCAGGTCGCGAGCACGGTGTGGTTCTCGCGCGTCTCGATGGGGATCGGCTCGAAGACCGCGCCCGGCAGCCCGCGGATCGGCTTTTCCGCCCGGGACAGCGCATACTCGGCGTCCATGGTGTACTCGATGGCCCAGGCCCCGTAGCGCCGCACCAGCACTTGTGTCACGCCGAGCGTGGCGGTCGCGGTCTCGGTCAGGACCTCGTACGAGTCACCACCGAGCCCGTACCGATTGTAGCCGGCACCGGCGCGCAGGATCGTGTCGGGGGTCAGCTCGTGGGTGGCGGTCACGGCGACGCGGTCGCGCCAGCCATCACCCACCAGCGCCTCGACGAAGCCCCAGTAGGGCTCGTGCAGGGCGAGCGTGGCGGCCAGACGGCCGATCGGCGTGTCGGCGCTGGCGCCCAGCTCCAGGCCGACGGTGCCGCGGCGCGTGCCGCTGAGGCCGACCCGGCCCAGGACCGGGCCCAGGAGCCGGCCGGTGACCGGGAACGCGGCGTCGACGTCCAGCCGGTTCAGGGTGTCCGAGAAGTCCTCGATGCGGCCGTCGGTGCGGCGGGCGTCCGGCGCGTCGACGAGGCGCGTCTCCAGCCCGGTGGTGATCTTGACGTCGCGCCAGAACAGCGGGCCGGCGGTGACCGGGACCACGACCTGAGTCTCGCCGTCCTCGACCTGGATGACGCTGAAGCCGACCTCGACACCGGGCTGCACCTGGCGGGCCAGGCGGCGGCGATCCTGGTGCAGGAAGCGGTCATCGGGCGTCTGCGCCAGCGCTCGCTCGTAGAAGGCCAGCGCGCGCCGCGGGCGGTTCAGGCGCTCTTCCACCGACCCCAGCAGGGCCAGGATCTCCGCGTTGTCGGGGGCCTGGGCCAGCAGGTCCTGGAGGCTCGCGCGGGCCGCTTCCAGGTCCCCGGACTCCACCTGCGCCCGCGCCCGCAGGATGGCGGCGCGCCGCAGGGCCGCGGCGGAGGCGGTGGCGGCGCCGTCCGGCGCGGCCTGCGCGTCCCCGCCGCCGGCTGCGCCCGTGGCGACCGTCGGCGGCCCGAAGCGCACCGTCACCTGGGCGCCGTCGCTGGTCACCGCGACCACCCGCGGCGTCACCGTCTCGATCAGGACGCTGTCATAGCCCGCCTGCGCCCCGGCGATGACATCGGGGGCGCGGGCCGGCAGGTCCGCGACGTCCAGCCTGCCAACCGGCTGGTCGAGGCGCAGCACCAAATCGCGGTTCTCGTAGGTCCAGGTGACGGTGACCGGGCGCGGGAAGCGCAGGTCCACGCGGGTCTCGTCGTCGCCCCGCAGTACCGTGACGCGGCCCGCCGGCCCGCCGCCCCCGCCGCCCGCGTCGACATCGGCCTGGGCCAGCAGCGGCGCCGTCGCGGCGGTCCGCCGCATCAGCACCCCGAACCGGTTGAGGGAGCCCGCGGCGGGCCGGGCCGGCGCGCCCACGACCCCGGGGGCCGCCGGCTTCGGTCCCGGCGGTGGAGCCTCGGCCCGGGCCGGCGGCGTGGCGCCGGCGGCCAGCAGCCCCGCACAGACGAGCCCCAGGAGGACGCTGACCGGTGGCCGGACGCGGCGGACCCTCATCGCGCCACCTGCGAGGTGCGCAGGCGCGGGCCGTCCAGCACCGCCTCGGCGCGGGCGATCTCGCCCCGGTCGAGCAGGCTGTTGGCGTATGCCGTGCGCAGCGTCACATCGCCCGGATGCAGGGCGATCAGGCGGGTATAGAGGCGTTCCGCCTCCTCGGTGCGGCCGAGCCGGGCCAGCAGCATGGCCCGGGTGCGCTGGATGGCGAGGCTGTCGCCATCCTCGACGCGGTCCAGGGCGGCCAGGGCGCGCGCGTCGTAGGCGCGGGCGGCCCGCTCGCCGCCGCTCCGGCGCAACACGTCGGCATAATACAGCGTGCTCTCCCAGTCGGCCCCCCCGCCCCGCATGACCTGACCCAGCGCCGCCTGGGCCGCCCGCCAGTCCTCGGCCGCGTAGGCGGCCTTGCCCAGACCCGCCAGGGCCTCGGCGTCGTTGGGCCGGCGGTTCAGCACGGTCTGGAACCCGGCCTGCGCCAGCCGCGGCAGTCCGCGCCACAGGGCGATGCGGGCGTGGCCGAGGAGCGCATCGGCGTCCAGCGCCACGGGCTGCGACGGATCCAGCGACAGCGCCAGGAAGCGGCGCAGGGCCATGCCGTCGCCGTCGCGCTCGGCCGCCCGCACCGCCACGTCCAACACCGCCGGGTCGGCCAGCGCGTCGGGGCGGTCGTCCAGCAGGGCGAGCGCCCGGCCCGCCGCGCCCCGGTCCACGAGGTGCGCCAACCAGCCGCCCAGATCGTCGGCGCCGGCGGCACGGGCGCGCTGCTCCAGCCACGCCAGTTCGTCGGCACGGGGGCGCGGCCCCCACAGGTACAGCAGGTTCGAGACCGCATCGGCGGTCGGTGGCGCCCCCTCGGCGAGGCGCCGGAACAGCGGTTCCGCGGCCGCCTTGTCGCCGATCTCCAGCAGCTTGTAGGCCAGTTGCGCGCGCTCCGGCGCCCCCAGATCCGGCCGCGCCGCGCGCGCCCGCCAGAACCGGGCCAGGGCCTGGGTCTGACCGCTGCGGCGCAACTGCTCGGCGTAGATGTCCGACCATGGCGGTCCCTGGCGCACCGCCATGTCGCGCAGCCGCGACCCGGCCGCCGCCGGATCGCCCTTGTCGAGCAGCGCGTACAGCCGCGCCTCGCGTTGTTCGGTGGACAGGTCCGGCCGCTCCAGCTCGGCCAGCAGGAAGCGCGTGATTTCCTCCGAGCGGCCCAGTTCGGCCAGGATCTCCAGATAGGGATAGAGCCAGCGGTCGGGCTCGCGCCGGGCCAGCCGTTCCAGCCGGGGGGCGGCCGTCTCCAGACCGCCCAGCCGCGCCAGCGTCGCCAGCCACTGCTCGGCCCGGGCCGGGTCGTCGGCCGCGACGCGCCGCTCCGCGGTGCGGCGGGCCACCACCGCCGGCGGCTGGTCGGCCCGCGTCGCCACCACGACCGCGCTCGCGTAGGCGGCCGCCAGGGCCGGCTCGGCGTTCGGCAGCAGCGGCCGCAGACCGCCCAGCACCGCCGCGGCCGCCTCCGCCGCCGCCGACGGATCGCCGAGCACCGCCGCCTCGGCGGCGGCGACCGCCTCCCGGGCCTCGGGCGACAGGCCGCGCGCGGCCGGCGCCGGCACCGCCACCCCCAGGGTGCGCGCCAGCGTCGCCGCCAGGCGGGGTGCGGGATCGGCCAGGGCGGCCAGGCCGGCGGCGGTGTCGGGCCGGGCCAGGATGAAGGGCCGCAGCGCCGCCAGGTCCGGCCGTGTCACCGCCGCCATCGCCATCGCGACGGTCAGTTCAGCGCGGTCCTCGGGCGAATCGCGCACCGCCACCAGGCGTTCGCCGGCCGCCAGATGAAGCCGCCAGGACCCGGCCTCGCCGCCCAGCGTCCGGATCCGCTCCAGGGTGGCAACGTCGAGGCGACCGAAGGCGTCGCTCTGCACCCAGTCCGCCACCACGTCGGTGCGGCCGGCGTTGACCGCCAGTACCAGCCACCCGAGCGTCATGTCCGGATCGGCGCCGGTGGCGGCACCACGCTGACGGAAGTCGGCAAGTCCCTCCGCAACCCGGCCCTGGCGGACGTAGGCCCAGGACAGGCCGGGCCAGACGTCCGGCGGTGGCGACGGCTGGGCCGCAACCTGACGGAACATGGCCAGCGAGGCCGCGTCATCCCCGATGGCGCCGAGCAGCGACGCCAGCGCGAGTTGCTGGTCCCCCGACAGGTCGCGCCAATGGGCATGCGCCGTCATCGCCCACTGGCGCGCCATCGCCGGGCGCCCGACGGCGTGCATCAGGCGCGCGGCCAGCAGCGGCACGGGCTCCAGATCCGCGGCGTCAAGGTGCGCCAGCAGCCGCTCCAGGAACGCCGGCCGACCGTCGAGCAACGCCTTCTCGATCAGGGAGGCGACCATCCAGTCGGGGATCAGGGCCGGCGGCGCGGCGCCCGCGAGAATCGACAGCGCCTGATCGAGATGGCCCGTGGTCAGCGCCAGATCCATCAGGGTCTCGACCATCCAGGGCTCCAGGCGGCCCTGGTCGTACAGGCGGGTCAACCGCAGGCGCGCCGCCTCCGGCGCCCCCGTCGCCCGCAGCAGGCGCGCCACCTGACTGAGCAGGTCCGGACTCACCCCGGCCAGCGCGTCGAAGCGCGCCAGCACATCGAGGGCCAGATCGGGACGCCCGAACTGCTCCAGGTAGATGGCGTGCTGCATCGCCGTCTTCAGCGTGCCCCCGCCGGCGATCCACGCCCGCGCCGTGCGCGCCGCCACGGCTGTATCCCCGCCGGCGGCCAGCGCGAACACGCGCAGATTGGTGACATCCGCGTTCACCGCGCGGGGCGACAGCCTGGCCAGGCGGTCCAGGGTCTCGACGGCGGCATCGAAGCGGCCCAGCGCCACCTGGATGTAGGACAGGCCGAGCGCCTCCTGTTTCGTCGCCCAGCCCCGCGCCACCAGTTCCGCCATCGCGTCCACCTGGGCGTCGAGCCGGCCGGCGCGGTTGTACAGCGCGGACAGCGTCCGCAAGAGGGGCGGGGTGCTGTCGATGGCCCGCACCCGCTCCAGTGTCAGGCGGAAGTCGGTGTAACGCTGGGCGTAGCGGTAGTAGGTCGCCAGCCGCTCCAGCGCCGCCACGTCGCGCGGGCGCCGGTCGGTGTAGCGCTCCATCACGGCAATGGCGGCGTCGACATCGCCGGCCTGGAGATGCAGCTTGACCAGCGGGGTGACCACGAACGAGGTCCAGTTGCCCTCGGCGAGTTGGGCCTCCAGCGCCGCCTCGGCCTCGGCGTACTGCTTGTCGCGGAAGTACATCTGCCCGAGATCGTCCTCGCCCGGCACCAGCAGCAGCGCGGCGGCGGTGATCAGCGAGACCAGCAGAAAGACGAAGACGACGTGCAGTTTCATGACGGCCTCGCCAGGGCGAGATGCACCTCCACCGCGTCGAGACCGACCGGCGGCAGCGCATAGGCGAGGCGGCCGGTGCGGTCGGCCCGGGCCGACAGGCGCGCCACCGCCGCGCCACCGGCATCCCGGGCGGTGACGCGCGCCTCGGCCTCGGGTGGCACCTGCCAGGCCATCGCGCCGTCGCCGAAGCCCTGCGCCTGCACCGTCAGGCCGTCGCCGTCACCGTCGCGGCGCAGCGCGCGCAGCGGCCAGCGGCTTTCGATCAGGTACGGCCGCGGCGTCCCGGGTGGCGCCCGGTCCGGGGTCGGCCAGTCCATGAGCGCGATCTCGGGCGCCGCGACCGCCGGGTCCAACGCCACGTACAGGCTGCCCTGGTAATGCCGCTGGCCGAGCACGCCCTCGGAGGCCACCATGTCGACCGCCCGATGGGTGGCCGCGTCGAAGCGGATGGTCTGGAGGGCACCCCGGCCGGAGACGCGCCAGCGGTCCGGTCCGAGCGGGATCAAGAGGGTATCGTAGAAGCCGTCGACGATGGTGACGAAGTGCGTCGTGGTGACCGGGCAAACGGGGTGGGCGCGGGCATAGTAGAGGTTATGCAGCAGCGCGTTGAGGCTCGCCACCTTGCTGCCCGAATACATGTGGTAGTAGACGTTGATCGGCTTGAGACGCATCGGCGACTCGCAGCGGTCCAGCGTCTCGGTGAGGAACCGGAACCCGAAGAAGCGCCCGCGCCACAGGTCGGTGTAGGTGTTCTCGTTGCTGGCGGCGGTGTAGATCTGGCGCTCTTCCTGGTCGGGCGGCCCGACCAGCCGGCCGTTCGGGGAGACCCAGGCCACGGACGGAAACGCCCCGTCGAAGCGGGTGTCGCCGCCGTTGATGTTCAGCAGGCCCGCCTCGCGGGCGGCGGTCAGCGCCTCCGGATAGGGCTTGGTGTCGCCGGACCACTGCACCAGCCGCACGGGCTTGTCCGCCGGCGCGAACCGGTCGATGAAGGCGGCGGCGCCGCCCATCTCCCGGTCGAGATCGAACGGCTGGTCCAGGAAGGCCCGCGGGCGCGAGTACTTCTTGCTGAGGTCCGCCTCGCCGATGTCCAGGATCTCCTGATCGAGCGCGGCGCTGCCGTAGGTGTTGAGTTGTCCACTCGCCTCCAGGGCGGCGACGAACGGCGCCTCCTTCTCCGGCGTGTAGTCGGCGAAGAAGTCCCAGTGGAACGGGTGGGTATAGGTGTGGCTGGCGGTCTCGACCTGCGGCAGCGCGAACAGCGCCCGGGCCATGTCCTGCGACTGCGGCACGGCCCGCCAATCCGGATCCAGTTCCGCCGCGATCGGCGCCACCGTCACCGGCAGATCGGGGAACGGCTCGATGGCCTCGCGCATCACGACCTCGGACGCGATGGCGCCGCGCTCCTCGTAGCCCGGCAGTTCAGCCTTGCTGTTCCAGCCGTCGCCGTCGATATGGCTGAAGTACATCCGCCGTCCGGTCAGGGTGGTGATGTCCGGGCGCGGCAGACCGTCCAGGCCCAACGCCTGACCGAAGAACAGGAACGGATCCAGCAGCCAGGCGCGCAGGCCGTCCGGGTCCAGGTCCTCCGACGCCGGGTTGTAGCCGGAATCCTCGGTGAACACCTCGTAGCCGGCGGCCGCGAACCCGCCCGCCGGGCCGGTGACCACCAGGTGGCTGTCCAGGTCGGGGTCGTCGTCGTAGCGCGCCACCAGCCACGACCGCACGGCCGGATCGGTCGGATCGGTCGGCCGCACCACCGGATACTCCTGGAGCATGCCGCCGAGCGCGCGTTCGTAGTCCATCATGCGCGCATCGCGCACCGGAAAGGTTACGCCGTAACTGGCGGAGATCCAGCGGTCGCCGTAGCGCAGGCCGAGGCCGGCAAGGAAACCCGCCAGCGGCGCCCGGATCGCGGGGTCGTCCGGTGACCCGGCGAACAGAAGATCGCCCAGGACCACGAACCGCACGCCGCGCGCCTGGAGGCCCCCCGCCCAGGCCAGAAATGCCGCCGGATCGTCCAGACGCGCACCGCGGAACCAGGTGACGACCGCCCGCAGGCCGGGCAGCGTGTCGGGATCGGGCAACGGCTCCAGCACGTTGTGATAGCGCACCACCATGCCGAGGTGATTCATGGGAAACTCGGCGACGGCATGCAGCAAGTGATAGCGGATCTCGTTGCCCGCCGGATGGTACAGGGCCAGGACGGTCCGGGGCATCGCGGCGGGCGGCGCGGTCATGGCGACCTCCCCGGTTCCGGCACGATGGTGTCGAGCGCGATGGTCGCCACGTAGGGATCGAAGCCGTTGCGCCGCTGGGCCTGGTAGATCTTCGCGATCACCTCGGCCTCGCCGGACGGCCAGTAGTCCAGCGTCAGCACGCGCAGGGCGGGATTGGCCCGGCGGGCGGCCACCAGGCGCTCCACCTGCCAGCGGTAGGCGTCGTCGTCCACCCGGCGGTAGGTGCGGGACTCGAAGTCGAACGAGGCCACCACCGCCTCGCCCAGCAGGATGTCGATCTGATCGACGATGCGGGGCAACAGCGTGTAGGCCCGGTTCACGGCGATGCGCATGGCGGGATAGTGCCGGCGCAGCGTGCGCACCAGCCCCGCGGCGGCGTCGATCATGCCGGCGTGGCGGGCGGGGTCGGTCTCCTCGCGGTGAATGGCCGTATCGAGCGTGTCCAGGAACACGCCACTGAAGCCGTGCCGCAGGATGCGCGGCACCAGTCGCTCGACCACCATGCGGGTCCAGGCGGGATCGCGCAGGTCGATCAGGCGGCTGTCGGGCCAGTTGGGATTCACCGGCCCGAGCAGGCCGGCGGCCTCCAGGTCGTCGGCCCAGGGTCGGTAGCGATCGACCTCGCCCAGCGACAGGTAGCCGAGCACGTCCTTGTCGCGCTTGCGCAGCGGCCGGACGATCTCGGTCACCGCGCTGTCGAGCACCACCAGATCATAGGGCGCGAAGGCTGACATCGGCGCCTCGGCCCCGTAGTAGACCACCCAGCGCCCGCCCTCGCCGTCCGGCGCGGCGGCGGCCGCAGACATCGCGGCCGGTCCCGGTCGGAGCCCCGACCAGGGGCACGCACTCGCCGCGACACCGATGGTGCCGCCGACCAGAAACGCCCGGCGATCAAATCGGACGGTCATCGCTGAACCCCGAGCGACGAGAAAACGACCCCATACAATCAGCCATAATCGTACGAAACACCTTGTTGATTAACAAGTTGAAATGGGTTCTTCACGCGCCGCCGCCTTGCGCGGGCGGCGAAGATCTAGGCGGCCCCAGGCCCCATGGTCCGGCGCGACCCGGATGCGATCGGTCCCGACACCGCGGTGACTTTGACGCCCTGGGTGCGACCGCCGGCCCGTTCATCCAATAGGCCCAGTCCCGGCCGTCGGATCGCCTTGGAGTCGCACCCATCGGCCCCCCGCGCCGCCGGCACGGCACCCGGCGCCAGGGCGCCGCCAGGATCTTGGACCGGCGGTGGAACGGCTCAGGATGTCCTTCGCCCGCGCCCAGACCGGTGGTACCGTGGAGGGTGGCGGCCCCTGGGGTCCCGTCAGGGCTCTGGTTGGCGGCGCCGCCGCGAGGGAGAGCGGACATGGACACCTCATCGCCCCGACGCGCCGTCGCGGCGGAGTCCTCCGAACGACCCGAGACGCCCGACTGGGCCGCCCTGGACACGGCCGCCGTGCTCGCCCGCCTGAACACGGACCCCGCCACCGGCCTGTCGCCCGCGGAGGTCGAGACCCGGCGCGCCCGCTATGGTCGCAACGCGCTGCCGGAACCGCGGCGCCGCACGGCGCTGATGCGCTTCCTGGCCCAGTTCAACAACGTCCTGATCTACGTCTTGCTGGTCGCGGCCGCGGTCACGCTGCTGTTGCAGCACTGGATCGACGCCGGCGTCATCCTGGCCGTGGTGGTCGGCAACGCCATCATCGGCTTCATCCAGGAGGGCAAGGCCGAACAGGCGCTGGACGCCATCCGCACCATGCTGGCGCCGTCGTGCACCGTGGTGCGCGACGGCGAGCGCCTGACCATGCCGGCCGAGGATCTGGTGCCCGGCGATATCGTGCACCTGGAGGGCGGCGACCGCGTCCCGGCCGACCTGCGCATCGTGGGCGGGCGCGAGCCGCGGATGCAGGAAGCGGTGTTGACCGGTGAGAGTGTGGCCACCGCCAAGGCCCCCGCCCCGGTGGCCCCGGGTGCGTCCCTGGGCGACCGCACCAGCATGGCGTTCTCCGGCACCTATGTCACCGCCGGCACGGCGCGCGGGGTGGTCGTCGCCACCGGCGCGGCCACCGAGATCGGCCGCATCAGCGACCTGGTCTCGGGCGTGCGCACGCTGACCTCGCCCCTGCTGCGCACCATCGACCGCTTCGGCGTGCGCCTGACCATCGCCATCCTGGCCATCGCCGTCGCCATGTTCCTGTTCGGCTGGCTGGTGCGCGACTACGCCTTCGTCGACATCTTCATGGCCGTGGTCGGGATGGCGGTCGCGGCCATCCCCGAGGGCCTACCGGCGGTGCTGACCATCACCCTGGCCCTGGGGGCGCAGGTGATGGCCCGGCGCAACGCCATCGCCCGGCGCCTGCCCGCGATCGAGACCCTGGGCTCGGTTTCCGTCATCTGCACCGACAAGACCGGCACCCTGACCAAGAACGAGATGATGGTGGCCCATGTCGCCACCGCCGACCACGACATCGCCGTCACCGGGGCCGGCTACGACCACGCCGGCACCTTTTACGTGGACGGTGTCGAGAGCCACGCCAAGACCCTGCCGATCCTGGAGGCGCTGGCCCGCGCCGGCGTGCTGGCCAGCGATGCCGGCGTGCATCCGGACGGCGACGGCTGGCGCGTGCACGGCGACCCCATGGAGGGCGCCCTGGTGGTGCTGGCGCGCAAGGCCGGCATCGACGTGGCGGCGCTGCGCCGGGCCGAGCCGCGCGTGGACGGCATCCCCTTCACCAGCGAACGGCGCTACATGGCCAGCCTGCACGACCATCACGACGGCGACAGCGAGGTGCTGGTCAAGGGCGCGCCCGACCGCCTGCTGGATCTGTGCCACGCCGAACGCACCGCGACCGGGGACCGGCCGCTCGACCGTGACCGCTGGACCGCGCGCATCGAGGCCATCGCGGCCGAGGGCCAGCGGGTGCTCGCCGTCGCCCTGCGCCGGCTGGACGGCCACCGCACGCACCTGACCGAGGCCGACGCCGAACGGGACTTGGTGCTGCTGGGCCTGGTGGGGTTGCAGGACCCGCCGCGGCCGGAGGCGGTGGCGGCCATCGCCGAGTGCCAGCGCGCCGGCATCCGCGTCAAGATGATCACCGGCGACCACGCCGTGACCGCCCGCGCCATCGCCCGCGAGCTGGGCCTTGTCGCGGTGGACCGCGCGCTGACCGGCGCCGAGCTGGACGCCATGAGCCCCGATGCGCTGCGGCGCGCGGTCGCCGACGTCGACGTGTTCGCCCGCACCAGCCCGGAAAACAAGCTGCGGCTGGTGGAGGCGTTGCAGGCCGACGGCGCCGTCATCGCCATGACCGGCGATGGCGTCAACGACTCGCCGGCGCTGAAGCGCGCCGACATCGGGGTGGCGATGGGCTGCAAGGGCAGCGAGGCGGCCAAGGAGGCGTCCGATCTCGTCCTCGCCGACGACAACTTCGCCACCATCGCGGCGGCGGTGCGCGAGGGCCGGCGGGTCTACGACAACCTCATCAAGACCATCCAGTTCATGCTCCCCACCAACGGCGGCGAGGCGCTGGTGCTGATCGCCTCGGTCCTGATGGGCTTCTCGATGCCGATCACGCCGGTGCAGATCCTGTGGGTCAACCTGGTGACCGCCGTCACGCTGGCGCTGACCCTGGCCTTCGAGCCGGGCGAACAGACCATCATGGCGCGCCCGCCGCGCCCGATGAAGGAGCCGATCCTGCCGGGCCGCCTGGTCTGGCGCATCGCCTTCGTCTCGGTCCTGTTCCTGATCGGCGTTCTGGCGATCTATCGGATCGCGCGCGGCCTGGGCGCGACCATTCCAGAGGCGCGCACCCTGGCGACCAATACCCTGGTGGTGTTCGAGATCGCCTACCTGTTCAACGTGCGGCGCTTCGGACGCGCCGGGCCGGGACGCGGCGTGCCGCCGATCACCCTGCCCGTCGGCGCCGCCGTGGCCACGGTGCTCGGCTTACAGGTCGCCTTCACCTATCTGCCGGGCCTGGACCTGCTGTTCGATACCCAACCGCTGAGTGCGGCGGCCTGGGGCGCGACCGCGTTGGCCGGGGTGGCGGTGTTCGGCATCGTGGAGGTGGAAAAGCGGATCGAGACCCGGATCCTGGGGCCACGCCGCCGCCCCGGCGAGACGGCCGCATCGGGCCCTCCCGACCCGTCTCGCTGACGTCGTGTATCGGCGGGGTCTCGGGGTCGGCGCTACCCGGCGGCGAAGGCGGCCAGCTCGTCCAGACAGCCCTTGCGACCACGCCAGGTTCCGGTGATGTCCAGCGCCAGTGCGTCCGGGGTATCGTTGTAGGCCGCCGAGAGGGCATCCCGGGTGGTGGCCAGCGCCCGCACCGACTGCGCCAGGTAGTTGCCGGGCGGCACCGGCCGCAGGAACGCCAGCGACAGGCCGCGCGGCGGGGCGGGGCCGCGCTCCACCAGCACGAAGCCGGCCAGGGCGTGGTGGGCGAAGGACGCGATGTGACCGCGCGGCGCCACGGTGGCGACGGCCCGCACAAGGGCCGCGCTGGCGGCCTGGGCGATGCCGTCGTGCCCCTTCAGGTTGTCGCGGAGCTGGTCGCGGTTGAGGCAGACATAGAGGTAGTAGACCCCGGCGCCGAACGCCGTCTCGGGCAGCACCTGGGGATGGGCGGCGGCGTCGCCCGGCGGCGCGTCGGGCGCGTCGGGCTCCTCGGGCGCGGACGTCAGGTCGCGTTCCACCAGTGCCCGGTGGGTGGTCACGGCATGGGCCACCTGGGCGGCCGGCTCGCGGGTGTAGGCGGGGTCGTCCTCCTTCATGCGCCCGAACACCGCCATGTCGGCGGCCACGTCGGTGCGACGCAGCGCGGACGCGGCCGAGGCGTCGATGGTCTCGCCGGCCAGCGCCCGATCGGCCAGCGCGAACGCCCCGGCCGTCTCCTGGGAACTGATCGAGGACAGCCGGCGCACGCTCGGCGCGGTGCCGTTGTCGCCGGCCTCCATGCGTCCGAAGACGTTGACGATGGCCCGCGTGACCTCATGCGCCCGGTCCTCGGCCATGTTCTTGGCCGTCAGGTAGGCATGCACCTCCTCGCCCAGGCGCTCGCGCCGCTCCTCCAGGTGCCCCGCCAGGGTCTCGGCGAAGGTCGGCGACGTGCGCCACGCCCGCGTCAGGCACTGGCTGGAGATGCGCAGCCGCGGCACCCCGCCCATCATCATGCGGGCCGGCCGTCCGGTGTGGTCGCTGCTCAGATTGGCGGCCGGGTAGAAGGTGAGCGCGTGAATCTGGACATAGGTACTCATACCGGGTCTCCGAAGAAGAACACGGCGGGTCCCGGGAGATGGCGGGGCGCCCCTCACGCGGTATCCGGCGCTCCGCCGCAGGCTTCGCTCCGTTGCCGTCCAGGGCCGGATCATGACAGGCAAATTGAGACACGGGAAGATCGCGTCTCACAATCACCGCCTGTTTGCACCATCTCCGATCGGTCTTGGACGCGCTCTGCTCTTCTGCGTGCCTTACTGTGTATTTACAATCAAGACTATATATTAGAGCCGATTTCGAACGTGAATCGGCTCTACATTATTGATTTTACAGCCGATTATCGCCACAAACCGAAATCGCGCCGCGATTCCGGCTTGTCGCAATCGGCTGTATGCTGGGTCGACACGCGCGGCATCGCCCCCCGGAGGCATCCGCGCCCGCGCCATCCCGACCGACGAACGCGCTTTCTCCGTCGGCCGGCCGATGCGACCCCACCGGCGCCGCGGCGCGGCACGAGCCGGCCGGGATCAGTCGGGGATCACCCGGTTGCGGCCGGTCCGCTTGGCCCGGTACAGCGCCTCGTCGGCCCGGTTGATCCACGTCTCCAGCGAATCGCCCACCCGCCAGCGCGCCACGCCCATGCTCATGGTCACCCGTCCGACGCCGTCGAACAGGGCATCGCCCACGGTACCGCGCAACGCCTCCGCCAGGCGGAGAGCGCCGTCCAGGTCGGTGCTGGGCAGGATGACCAGGAACTCCTCGCCGCCCCAGCGCACCAGCCGGTCGGTCTGGCGGATACGATCGCGCAGCCGGGTGGCCAGAGCCTGGAGGACGCGGTCTCCGGCGATGTGGCCGTGGCGGTCGTTGACCCGCTTGAAGTCGTCCACGTCGGCGAGGATCAGGGACAGCGGCCCGGTGTGCCGGCGGCACCGCAGGATCTCCCGCTCCAGCTCCTCGGCGCCCTTCTGCCGGCTGAGCGCGCCGGTCAGGGCATCGTGATTGGCCTTGCGTTCGAGTTCGGCCATCAGTTCGTGCTGGCGGGTGATATCGGTCAGCATCGTCAGCATGTACTCGGCGCCGCCGCTGGTGAAGCGGGTGCTGGTCCACTGGCAGACCAGGGTGCGCCCGTCCGTCAGCCGGAAGCCCATCTCGGTCGGCTCGCCGGGGGAGCGCGCCTCCACGTCGGCGAGGACCTGGCGGCGCGCCTCCTGGGTCTGGAAGAACCCCAGGTCGACGGTGTTGCGGCCGATGACCTGCGCGCGCTCCAGGCCCAGCGCGCGCAGGAACGCCATATTCACGTCGATGAAGCGCCCGGTCTCCGGCTCGGTGATGGCCATCAGCGTGGCGTTGTCGAGGAACACGCGCTCGAACTTCTCGCGCAGCAGGGACAGTTCGGAGAGATCCCGGCTGGAGGTGAACAGCGCCGGCGCATCGTCCCAGGTGCCCCGTACGACCCGGGTCTCCACCGGCACCGGTCGGCCGGCCCGATCGCCGAGTGTGAACGGCTCCGACTGCGAGCGCCCATCCAGGATGGCGCGAATGCGGTGGCGCTGCTGATACCGATGATGGCGCGACAGCAGCCGGATGACGCTGCGCCCGATCAACTGGGGCCGCGTCCACCCCAGGCGGCCGGTGACCGCGGCGTTGATCTCGCGGATGCGGCCGCGCTCGTCGAGCACGAGCAGCAGATCCTGGGAGAGTTCGAAGAACGCCTTGAGGTTCTCCAGGGTGCGGCGCTGCCGCATCTGCGCGGTGCGGCGCTCGGTGATGTCGTGCCCGACGCCGATGATGGCGGTGATGCGCCCCTGATCGTCCAGCACCGCGGTGTCCTGCCACGCCAGCCAGCGCCAGCCCCGCACGGTGAGGGCGCGCTGCTCCAGGTAAGCGGTGTGGGGCGGTTCGCGCAGGCGGTCCATCGCCGCCGCCGTGGCGGCCCGGTCGGCCTCGTGCACCAGCGGCATGAAGGTCTCACCTGTCAACTCGCCGGCGCTGCGGCCGAACAGCGCGCAGTAGGCCGGGTTGACGTACAGGAAGCGGTTCTCGGCATCGACCTTGACGATCAGGGCGGCCTGGTTCTCCGCGATCAGCCGGTAGTCGGTCTCGCCGGGACGTCGCGGCGAGGCGCTGCGCCCGTGCTGCGGCGCACCGTCGCCCAACAGGAGCACCCCGCTGGTGGTCCCGTCGGTCCCAACGATCGGCTCCAGAAGGAAGGTCTCCCCACCCGAGCCGCCGTCGGTCCCCGCGACGTCCCCGCGCCCGGTCACGACCTCGCCCGACAGGCCGGTGCGCACCACGTCGCGGGCCATCGTGACCACGGCCTCGGGCAGGGCGAGGTCGGACAGGCGGCAGCCGGCGACGCGCGGCGGCGTGCCGGCCGCCAGGGCCGCGAACGCGGAGTTCGCCCGCCGCAAGACCAGCCTGTCGTCCACCTCCGCCACCGGCCATCGGCTCTGTCGGAACACCGCTGCCAGCGTCCCGTCGGCGCCGCCTGCCGAGGCCTCGTCCGCAATCATCCTGTCCATGGCGCGCGGCGTCCTGTCGCGAGTGCGGCCCGAGACCACACGTATAACTAACGTAGCGCAGTCTCAAACCGCATTCGCTATTATTAGTGTATCTGCCCCCGGAAGGATAGCCACACGAAGGTCAGGGGAGAGGCTATGCCGTTCGGATGATACGGACGGTGCAATCCGGGTGCCGACCGAAACAGGCGCGCCTCTGGCCCCGCCGGCGCGGACGCTGTATGACGGCGCTCCGACACCCATCCTCTGCCCCGGAGACGGCCGACCGATGGCGGACTCCCTCCAGCCCCCCGTCTGGACCACGATCACCGACGCCGCCGCGCCCGCGCTGGCAAGCCGGCTTCGCTTTCCTGTGCGCGTGCGCGAGGCCACGCCCGACGGCCGTATCGGCCTGCCGGCGCTGGCCGACCTGTGCCAGGAGGCCGCCGCCGCCAATGCCGACCGGTTCGGCGAAGGCCTGGCCGACACGATGGCGCGCGGCGGGGTCTGGGTGCTCAACCGCGCCCGCTATGCGCTGCGGCGCTACCCGCGCCTGGGCGAGACCGTGAGCGTGGAGACCTGGCCCGGGGCGGTGGAACGGCGCGGCGCGGTGCGCCACTACCGTCTCGCCGTCGAGGGCGGTGGCGTGGTGGGCGCGGCGGTCTCCGTGTGGTCGCTGTTCGATCTGGCCACGCGCCGGCCGCTGGCCCATCCCGACGCCGTGCTGCGCGCGCTGCCCGCGCCGGGTCCCGCACTGCTGCCGGCACCGGCCGTGCCGGCCCCGCTGCCGGCCGACGCCGTGGCGGCGACCGCGCGTTATCCGGTGCACCCGGCGCAGGTCGACGTCTACGGTCACGTCAACCACACCCATCTGGTCGCCTGGGCCCTGGGCGAGGCCGGCGCGGTGACCGCGGCGCCGTTCCAGCCGGACGAGCTGATCATTGCCTTCCGGGGCGAATGCCCGCCCCACGGCGTCATCGAGGCCCGGCGCGACGCCGGCACCGGCGGTCGCGTCCGCAGCAGCCTGGTGACGGCCGCCGAGGGGCGCGACATCGTGCGCGCGGCGGCGCTCTACGGCCACCCCGGCGGCGACACGGCGGCCCCGATCGCCTGACCGCCCCGGCCGGCGGCCCTCTCCTTCCTTCGATGCCATCGGCGATCCGAGTCGCAGCCCGGCTTGGTCGCGCCCGCGCCCCGTCGGCCCGCCATGGGGCGGGCGGCCGCGCGCGCATTGGGCGGGTCGTCACGGACCCGGATCCCATTAGAGCAGACATGTTGCAGTGCAAGATAGACTTGCATGGTTCATAAGTATGAGCTGATTGCGGCCATGTCAGACATGGGGTACCGTTTCTGCCATGGTTCATGGCCGGCCCGCCGCGATCCGCGCGGCGCCGCCCCGCAGGGGGGCCGGCCGAACGGGGAGACGCGGTCATGGCCCGCCCCGAGTCCAGCGCCACCGATCCCACCGAGACCGGGCCCGCCGCCCGCAACCAGGGCAGCCGCGTGGCCGAGCATCTGGCCCGCGAGCTGTTCAGCGGGGCGCTGCACCCGGGCGACCTGCTGCCGCGCGAAGTGGATCTGGCCGAGAGCTTCGGCGTCAGCCGCGCCAGCGTGCGCGCCGGTCTGCAAAGCCTGACCGCGCTGGGCATCATCAGCCGCCACGCCGGCCTCGGCACGGTGGTGCGCGAGTACGGCGACTGGAACATCCTGGACCCGCTGGTGACCCGCTGGATGGCGGACTACGCCGCCCCCAACCCCGAGATCCTGCGCCAGATCTTCGAGTTCCGCCGCGCCACCGAGCCCTTCATCTCGGCCCAGGCGGCCGAACGGGCGAGCGCGCGCGACCTGGCCGCGATCGAGGAAGAGTTCCTGGGCATGGAGCGCGCCCTGGCCGAGGCCGCGCCGGGCCAGCCGCTGTCGCGCGCCTTCACCGAGCACGACGTGGGGTTTCACGCGGCCATCTACCGCGCCACGCACAACCTGGTCTGGTCGCAGCTCGCCCACATCCTGCGTCCGACCATCCTGATCGTCATCCGCAAGACCAACGACACCGCGGCGGAACTGCGCGACAGCCTGGAGCGCCACCGCCGCCTGCTGGAATGCATCCGCCTGCGTCAGCCCGAGGCCGCCTTCACGGCGGCCGTCCACGTCATGGCCCGGACCGGACAGGATCTGGGCCTGGAGGACGGGGGCACGACCGCGGACGCCGCCCTGCTCGCCCGCGCCTGGGCGAGCCCGGCCCCCGGCGCCGACAGGCCCGAGGCATAAGGGAGCCGGACCGCGACCGCCGGCCGGTGGTCGCGCCCCGGGTCCCGAACCGTGCACCATCTCCATGGGAGGACATGATGACCGTGCGCACCGTGACCCCGCTCCTGAAGGGCGCCGCCGGCGCCGTCCTGGGCGCGGCGCTGCTGGCCGCCCCGGCCGGCGCCGCCGACTACGAGTGGACCTTCCAGACCTCCGAGACCGCCGGCGAGCCGCAGTACAAGATCAAGCAGCAGTGGGCCGAAAACGTCGGCGTGATGTCCGGCGGTCGCATCAAGATCGAGATCCTGCCCACCGGCGCGGTGGTGCCGCACAACCAGACCCTGGACGCCGTCGGCAGCGGCATCCTGCAGGGCCACCTGACCGACCCGAGCTACTTCTCCGGCCTGAACCCGGCCTTCTCCATGCTGGGCAACCTGGTGGGCGCCTGGGGCGATCCGCTGGAGTTCCTGGAGTACATGCAGTACGGCGGCGGGGAAGAGCTGTATAACGAGCTGGTCAACCCCTACAACGTGCAGCTCATCGGCGCCGCCGCGACGGGCCTGGAGGCGTTCGTCTCCAAGAAGCCGATCCGCTCGGTCGAGGACCTGGAGGGCCTCAAGCTGCGCGCGCCCGAGGGCATGGTCTACGACATCTTCTCCAAGGCCGGCGCCACCCCGGTGAACCTGCCCGGCTCCGAGGTCTATACCGGCCTGGAAAAGGGCGTCATCGACGCCGCCGACTACACCGTGTTCTCCACCAACCACAGTCAGGGCCTGCACAGCTTCGCGCAGTATCCCAGCTATCCGGGCTTCCACTCGCTGCCGATGGTGGCGGTGTCGATCAACAAGGACATCTGGGACGGCCTGCCCGACGACCTGAAGGCGATCCTGGAGACCGCCACGGACGCCCTGGCCTATGACCTGGTGTTCAACCTGAAGGCCCTGGACCTGGAGGCGGTGCAGGAAGCCCGCGCCGATCCCGAGATCACGGTGGTCGACCTGCCGGCCGAGGAGCGCAAGAAGTTCCGCGCTATCGCTCAGCAGGAATGGGCCAACTGGGCCGAGCGCAACGAGCTGACCGGCAAGGTCTACGAGTCCGTGGTCGCCTTCCTGAAGGCCCGTAACCTTCTGTAGACCCCATCGGCCCTGACCCGGACCGAGTCCGGATCAGGGCCTCCGCCGCGGCGTGGCGCCGGCGCGGTCGCGCCGGTGGCCGACCGAACGAAGGGTGTCGTTCGGCGCGCGGCGCGATCCTCCGGCCGGTCCCGGGTGGCCCGTCGCGCGCCGCCCGGGGTCCGACCCGCGCGCCGGATGCCGTGCCGCGTCGGTGCGCGCCCCACCTTTGTCACGGGGGCTCGGTCATGTCCGACCCATCGTCGTTCCCGCCCAAATCCGTCCACATCCCGGAAACCCCGGAGCCCGACCCGCATCGCGCCGCCGAGGGGATCATCCGCACGCCCCTCGACCGCCTCATCGCGCGCAGCGCCGACGGCGTGGCCTGGCTGGTCTTCATCGCCATGGCGATCAGCGTCTTCGAGGTCATCATGCGCTATGTGTTCCACGCCCCCACGTCGTGGGTGCACGAGAGCACGGTCATGCTGATCGCGGCGCTGTTCGCCCTGGGTGGACCGGTGGCGCTGGCCCGCGACAAGCACATCCGGGTGCGGGTGATCTACGACGCGGTGCCCCCCCGCGTGCGGCGCTGGCTGGACGTGTTCAACAACAGCGTGATCCTGGCGTTCTGCATCGGCATGACCTATGCCGCCTGGCAGCTGTTCTACCGCGCCAGCCACAGCCCGACCGGCGCGATCCAGCTCGAACGCTCGGGCACCTCGTGGAACCCGCCGTTCCCGGCCTTCACCAAGGGCTTCATCCTGTTCGCGGTGGCCCTGATGACGCTCCAGGCCGCGTTGCACCTGATCCAGAGCCTGCGCGGCCACAGCATGCCGCGCGACGGGGAGGAACGGTGACATGGGCGGCCTCGGCATGAGCGACATGGGCATCGAGCTCGGCACCTATATTCTGGTGGGCAGCATCTTCCTGTTGCTGCTGACCGGGCTCCCCCTGGCCTTCACCACCGGCATGGTGGCGCTGGTCTTCACCTTCGGCTGGTTCGGCCCCAACGCGCTGCCGCTGGTCACGAGCCGGGTCTACGGCTTCATCACCGAATACTCGCTGGTGGCCGTGCCCATGTTCGTCTTCATGGCTTCGCTGCTGGACCGCTCCGGCATCGCCCGCGACCTGTTCAACGGCATGCGCGTGCTGGCCGGGCGCGTGCCCGGCGGCGTGGCCGTGCAGACGCTGGTGGTGGCCTTCTTCCTGGCCGCCATGTCCGGCATCATCGGCGGCGAGATCGTGCTGCTCGGCCTGCTGGCGCTGCCGCAGATGCTGCGCCTGGGCTACAACAAGCACCTGTCGATCGGCGTGGTCTGCGCCGGCGGCTCGCTCGGCACCATGATGCCGCCGTCGATCGTGCTGATCATCTACGGCCTGATCGCCAGCGTCTCCATCGCCGACCTGTTCACGGCCGCGATCACCCCGGCGGTGATCCTGATGCTGTGCTACATGGCCTACGTGCTGAGCCGCTGCTTCTGGAACCCGGCCATGGGGCCGCCGGTGCCGGAAGAGGAAGCGCACATGCCGTGGCGCGAGAAGCTGCGCGAGATGCGCCACATCGTGCTGCCGGCGATCATCGCCTTCATGGTGCTGGGGTCGATCTACGGCGGCGTGGCCTCGGTGACCGAAGCGGCGGCGATGGGGGTGTTCGGTGTGCTGGTGGGCATCGTGCTGCGGCGCGAGTTCTCGTTCGCCCTGATGCAGCAGGCCGTCACCCAGACCATCAACACCTGCGGCATGATCATCTGGATCGGCGTCGGCGCCGCCACCCTGGTGGGTGTCTACAACCTGATGGGCGGCAACCGCTTCGTCTCCGGCACCATTCTGGGCCTGGACATGGCCCCGGTGCTGATCCTGATGGTGATGATGCTGATCCTGCTGATCCTGGGCCTGTTCCTGGACTGGATCGGCATCGCCATGCTGTGTCTGCCGATCTTCGTGCCGATCGTCGAGCAACTGGGCTACGACCCGATCTGGTTCGGCATCCTGTTCGCCGTGAACATGCAGGTGTCGTTCCTGTCGCCGCCGTTCGGACCCGCCGCGTTCTACCTGAAGGGCGTGGCGCCGCCGAACATCACCCTCGTGGATATCTACCGCTCCGTGCTGCCGTTCATGGCGATCCAGATCGTCGTTCTGGCCCTGCTGCTGTTCCAGCCGCAGATCGCGATGTGGCTGGTGGATTGAGTCGGGCGGCGCGCCGGACCCACGGCGCGCCGGCCCTCCTGGGACGTGACATCATGCGCATTACCGCCCTGAAGACCTACCCCGTGCCGCCGCGCTGGCTGTTCCTGAAGGTGGAGACCGACGCCGGCCTCGTCGGCTGGGGCGAACCCGTCATCGAGGGCCGCGCCGCCACCGTCGCGGCCGCGGTGGAGGAGCTGTCGGACTACCTGATTGGGCGCGACCCGCGCCGCATCGAGGACATCTGGCAGACCCTGTACCGGGGCGGCTTCTACCGGGGCGGACCGGTGCTGATGAGCGCCATGGCCGGCATCGACCAGGCGCTGTGGGACATCACCGGCAAGGCCCTGGGCGCGCCGGTGCACGCCCTGATGGGCGGGCGGGTGCGCGACCGCGTGCGCATGTACGCGTGGATCGGCGGCGACCGCCCGGCCGACGTCGGCGCCCAGGCCCGGGCCGTGGTCGCGCAGGGCTTCACCGCCTTCAAGATGAACGGCACCGCCGAACTGGCCATCGTCGACAGCCACGCCAGGATCGACGCCGCCGTCGCCCGCGTGGCCGAGGCGCGCGCGGCCGTGGGACCGGACATCGGCATCGCCATCGACTTCCATGGCCGCGTGCACCGGCCGATGGCGAAGGTGCTGCTGCGCGAGCTGGCGCCGTTCCACCCGCTGTTCGTCGAGGAACCGGTGCTGCCCGACCACCTGGACCAGTTGCCGGCGATCACCCAGGGCCTGGGCTACCCCATCGCCACCGGCGAGCGCCTGTACCACCGCACCCAGGTCAAGCCGGTGCTGGACTCCGGTGCCGTGGACATCATCCAGCCCGACCTGTCGCACTGCGGCGGCCTGACCGAAGGGCGCAAGATCGCCGCCCTGGCCGAGACCTACGACATCGCGGTGGCGCCGCACTGCCCGCTCGGACCGCTGACCCTGGCGGCCTCGCTCCAGCTTGACGCGGTGGCCTACAACGCCTTCATCCAGGAGTTCAGCCTCGGCATCCACTACAACGTCAACTCCGACATCCTCGACTACCTGGTGGACCCGGCCCCCCTGACCGTGGGCGCGGACGGGTTCCTGCCGGTGCCGGAGGGGCCGGGGCTGGGGGTGGAGATCAACGAGGCGGTGGTGATCGAACGCGCCGCCGAGGGCCATCGCTGGCGCAACCCGGTGTGGCGCCACGAGGACGGGAGTGTGTCGGAATGGTAGACGAGGCGTCCCCCACCGGGCCGGGCACACCCCCGCCCGGTCACAACACCCCGATCGTCATCGACGAAGCCCACAACCCCTATCGCGACTGCATCCAGGGGCTCGCCAACGAACCCATCACCGTGGTGCGCCTGCTGCGCGACGCGGTCGAGGCGCTGCCCCCCGGCTCGCCGCTGACCCGGCTGGAAACCGTCACCCTGCCCGAGGTGGTCAGCCGCCTGGTCGCCAACCGGCCGCGCGTGGCCATCATCGCCGGCTCACCCGACCACCCGGCGCACCTGCTGGACCGCGCCCATGCCCTGATGGCGGCGGCGCGGGTGTGGCAGAACGGCGGCGTGCCGTTCCACTTCTCGGTGCCGGTGATCTGCGACGGCACGGCGCAGAGCAACATCGGCCAGAGCTATTCGCTGGCCTCGCGCAATCACACGTCGGCGGCGGTCAACATCAATTTCGAGGGCCACTCGTACCATGCCGCCTACGTGCTGGCGGGCTGCGACAAGTCGCCGTCGGCCATCATCGCCGCGCTGGCGGCGGCCGAGGTGGCGCGCCGCGCGCGCGGCAACCAGGCGCCGGTGTGGGCGGTGTTCGCGCCCGAGCACGTGCTGCGCGGCGGCACGGTGCCGGAGGGCACCCGGCGCGCCCTGCTGGACGTGGCGGAGGCCGCCGACGCCGCCGGTCACCACGACCTGGGCGCCGACCTGCGCGAGACCCTGCGCTACATCCTGCAATGCTCCTCCGACGAGGCCTTCGCCGGCCAGCTCGAACGCGCCGTCAACCTGGACCTCATCAAGCCGGTGGCCAAGCGCCGCCTGCTCGACCAACTCGCCGCCGCCACCTGCCACGAGGACGGCGGCATCTGCGCCTTCAACGGCACCGGCAACTCGTCGCGGACGATGATGGCGGCGCTCGGCCTGACCCCGCCAGAGCTGGAGCTGCTGACCGGGCTGCCGCCCCAGGAGGGCGTGGCCAAGGGGATCGACGGCCTGTTCGCCCTGTTCAACAAGCCCGAATACAGCGTGGTCTCGCTGCTGGCGGCCAACTTCGCCAACGTGGTCCGGATGCACGGCGCCACCGGCTCGTCGTCCAACATGCTCTTGCACCTGCCGTCGATCATGCGCCATGCCGGCTTCGACGTGACCATCGACACCTACCGCGCGATCCGCGACGCCACCCCGGTCCCCGAGGTGTTCGCCCACAGCCTGACGGAGGGCCGCGACACCTTCGCCCTGGCCCGGCAGTTCGCCCAGGGCGCCAACCGCGGCATGGAAAGCCTCTACGCCGTGCTGGCCCGGTTGGGTGTGCCGCTGGACCTGGACGCACCGACGGTGACCGGCGGCACCTGGGCCGCGCGCATCGCCGACCTGCGCGACCATCCGGTGGACGAGAGCCTGGGCGAGTCGGCCGTGATCCGGGCGCGGCCGATCCGCACCCGCTCCGGCGTCGAAGTGCTGGACGGCAGCTTCTTCGAGTCCTGCGTGGTCAAGATCTCGGGCCTCAGCGACGACCAGATCGCCCACTTCGACGGCCGCGTGCTGCTGGTGCGCCATTACGAGAACGAGCACGCGTGCAGCGCCGACTTCGCCGCCGCCGACCTGATGGAGCGCCTGCGCCGGACCGAGAGCCTGGACGCCGCCCTGCTGGGCGCGGCGGTGGCGGCCAACGGCGGCGCCGCCGCCCAGGGCCGCCAGGCGGCCGAGGACCCGGCCCTGTTCGGTGACCTGGTGGGCCAGGGGCTGCTCGCCTTCGCCTTCGTCATCGCCGGCCAGGGGCCGCTGGCCTATGGCATGCCGGAGATGTTCGCCCCGTCGCAGAACCTGCGCCATCACCGCCTGCTGGAGGCGTCCTCGATCCTGGTGACCGACGGCCGTTATTCCGGGGTGACCAAGGGACCCTGCCTGGGCCACATGGTGCCCGAGGCTTACCAGGGCGGCGGCATCGGCTACCTGCGCGACGGCGACGCGCTGCGCCTGGACCTGAGCGCCGGCCGGCTCGACCTGCTGGCGCCGGCCGCCTTCCGGGCCGGCCGCCTGGAGCCGATGGATCCGCACACCGACGCCGGCCGCACCGCCCTGTTCACCGAACGCTGGGACCGCATGGAGGCGCGCCGGCTGGAGATCGCCGCCTGCAATGTCATGGACGGCGTCTCCGATGCCAGCCGCGGCGTGGTGCCGATGGCCGTCGACCGCCGCGCCAAGAGACCCTACCCCGTGCCGAAGGCCACGAAGACATGACCGCTGATCCCACCCATGACGCCGCCTTCGAGGCCGCGTTCGCCGCCATGCCGCTGGTCGCCGTGCTGCGCGGCCTCACGCCGGACGAGGCGCTGCCGGTCGCCGATGCACTGGTGGACGCCGGCTTCACCCTGCTGGAGGTGCCGCTCAACTCACCCGAACCGTTCGAGAGCATCGCCCGCCTGCTGGCCCACTGTCCGCCGGGGGTGATGGTCGGCGCCGGCACCGTGCTGACGCCGGAGGACGCCGGCCGCCTGGCCGCGCTCGGCGCCGGCCTGATGGTGACCCCGAACACGGATCCGGGGGTGATCGACGCCGGCGTGCGGGCCGGGCTGGTGCCCCTGATCGGCTGCATGACGCCGACCGAGGCGCTGCTGGCGACCCGCCACGGCGCCACCGTGCTGAAGGTGTTCCCGGCCGCGCGGCTGGGGCCGGATTACCTGAAGGACATCCGGGCGGTGCTGCCCCGGGGCACCCGGCTGATCCCCCTGGGCGGCATCGACGTCTCCCGCATGGCCGCCTTCCACGCCGCCGGGGCCGACGGCCTGGGCATGGGCTCCAACCTGTACAAGCCGGGTCGCCCGGCCGCCGAGGTGGGCGCCATCGCGCGCGACCTGGTGGCGGAGTGGCGCCGCCTGACGGCGGGGTGAGGCGGCGCGGCGGCGTTCGGCGCCGTGCGGGCGAGGGAGGGGGGCAGGATGAGCGAGCGTCTGATCGTCATCGACTGGGGCACGACCAGCTTCCGGGCCTGGCTGGTGGACCGGGTGAGTGGGCAGGTTATGGAGACCATCCCCGAGGGCCGCGGGTTGACGGCCATGGCCGGGCTGTCGTTCCCGGAGTACTGCGCCGCCCGCCTGGCGCCCTGGCGCGAATCGGGCCGGGGCGCGCCGCCGGTGCTGATGGCCGGCATGGTGGGCGCGCCGTCGGGCTGGCTGAAGGCCGGGCAACCCTCGGTGCCGGTCGGTGCGGTCGACCTGGCCGCGGGCGCGGTGGCCGCGGAGGGCCTGTCCAACGCCTGGATCCTGCCCGGCACGCACCGCCGCAACGCCTCTGGCGACGTCGACGTGATGCGCGGCGAGGAGGTGCAGATCCTGGGCGCGCTGGCGCTGCTGGACCGCCCGGGCGGGCGCTTCTGCCTGCCCGGAACCCACGCCAAGTGGGCGCGCGCCGAGGCGAACCGGGTGGTAGACTTCGCCACCTTCCTGACCGGCGAGATGCACGCCGTCCTCATGCGCCACACGATCCTGGGCCAGCCGGCGCAGTCGGGCGTCGCCTTCGACCCGGCCGCCTTCGACGCCGGGCTGACGCAGGCTGCGGGACCGGACGGGGTGCTCCATCATGTGTTCTCGGCGCGCGGTCGGCACCTCTACGGCACGCTGCCGGCAACCGGCATCGCCAGCTTCCTGTCGGGCGTGCTGATCGGGGCCGAGTTGGACGGTGCCCTGGCGCGCGATCCGTCGATTCGTGACGGGCCGGTGATCCTGGTCGGCGGGGCGGCGCTGCGGACGCCCTACGAGCGGGCGCTGGCGGCCCGCGGCCTCGACGGGGTGTGGGTGCCGGCCGACCGCGCCACCCTGGCCGGGGTGCAGGCGGTGGCGGCGCTGATGGAGGTGGGAGAGAGATGACCCTGGACCTGGTCTGCCTGGGCGAACCGTTGATCGAGTTCAACGAACAGCCCGACGGCCGCTACCTGCGCGGCTTCGGCGGCGACACCGCCAACGTCGCGGTGGCGGCGGCGCGCCAGGGCGCGCGCGTGGGCATGGTCACCCGCCTGGGCACCGACCCGTTCGGCGACGCGTTCCTGGACCTGTGGGCCACCGAGGGGGTGGACGCGCGCGGCGTCGTCCGCGATCCGACGGCGCCGACCGGCCTCTACTTCGTCAGCCACGGCCCGGACGGCCACCGGTTCAGCTACCGCCGCGCCGGCTCCGCCGCCAGCCGCCTGTCGCCCGCGACCCTGCCCGCGGACGTGATCCGGGAGGCCGGGATCCTGCACGTCTCCGGCATCAGCCTCGCGATCTCCGACAGCGCCGCCGACGCCGTGTTCGCCGCCATCGACCTCGCCCGCGCGGCCGGGGTGCGCGTCTCCTGCGACACCAATCTGCGCCTGGGCCTATGGCCGCTGGCGCGGGCAAGGGCGCTGATTCATGCCGCCATGGCGCTGTGCGATATCGCGCTGCCCGGCCTGGAGGATGCCGAGCACCTGACCGGCCTGTCCGACCCCGACGCCATCGTCGACGTCTACCTGGGCCTCGGAGCGTCCATCGTGGCGCTGACCATGGGCGCGGCCGGAACCCTGGTGGCGACACCCCAGGCGCGCACCCGGCTGCCCGTGCACCCGGTGACGCCCGTCGACGCCACCGGGGCGGGCGACACCTTCGATGGGGCCTTCCTCGCCGCGCTCGCGGCCGGCCGCGATCCGGTCGAGGCGGCGCGCACCGCCAATGTGGCGGCGGCGCTGTCGACCCAGGGCTATGGCGCGGTGGCGCCGATGCCGCACCGCGCCGCGGTCGAAGCCGCGCTGACCTGACGGACGGCCTCGACGCGGGGCGCCCGGCCTTCCTCGCCCAACGCCGACGCGTCCCGGTGCGTCGTCTCAATGCCGCTCCGCCGGTGCGGCCTCGGCCGCCGCCGCATCGCTCCCGGCCAGGTCCGCCAGGATCGGACAGTCCGGGCGCTCGTCGCCCTGGCAGCGGTCCACGAGGTGGCGCAGGGTCGCCCGCATCAGCTCCAGATCGGCGATCTTGCGGGTGATGCGGTCCAGATGCTCCTGGGCCACGGCCTGCACGTCGGCGCTGGCGCGGCTGCGGTCCTCGTACAGCCGCAGCAGCGAGCGGCAGTCCTCCAGGGTGAACCCGAGCGAGCGGGCGCGGGCCAGGAACGCCAGCTTGTGCAGGTCGGTGTCCGAGAAGGCCCGGTAGCCGTTGGAGTCCCGGGCCGGCCGCACCAGGCCGATCTCCTCGTAGTAGCGGATGGTCTTGGCCGGCAGGCTGCTGCGTTCGGCCACGGTGCCGATGTTCATGGCGGAGATCCTCCGGTCGGGGGTGGCGCGCCGCGGTGCGGCGCGTCAGCTTTCGAGAGCCTTGCGGCGCGTCTCGTACTCGTCGCGGTCGATGTCGCCGCGGGCGAACCGGGTGCGCAGCGCATCCAGCGCCTGGTCGCGCTCGCTGGGCCGGCCGCCGCCGGGGCCGCTGCCGCCGATCAGCCGGGCCACGAACACCGCCAGGGCGATGAACAGCAGCACCCAGATCACCATCATGAACGGGCCGCCGAACCAGCCGCCGCCCCATCCCATCATGCCGTCCATCATGCTGCCGTGGCCGTAGCCGCCGGTGCCGGTGCCGGTGTCGGCCGCCGCCAGCGGCGCGAGGGCGACGAGCGGCGCCGCAGTGGCCGTCGTGGTCAGGATCCTGCGGATCGGTGTCATTGGTCCTCTCCTTCTCGGATGTGGGGCGGCGCGGACCACGCGATCAAGCCCGCTCCGCACCCGCGTTCTCGGTGATGGCTCCGACGATGGGGCTTCCAGCAGGGGGAAGGTCAAGAGGCCGCGCATCGCGCCCAACGCGCCCTTGACCTTCCAGCACGGGGAACCCCCACCGTCGTGCTATACCGTCCCCAAGGGACTCCGGACGAGGAGGTCATCATGGCCCACGCCCCTTCCCATGCGGCCCGCGCGGCCGCCCCCGCAGACACGCCGGGCACGGCCACCGACCCCGTGTGCGGCATGTCGGTGGATACGACACGCGGCGCCCACACCGCTGTCTATCGCGGCGAGCGTTTCCACTTCTGCTCGGAGCGGTGTCGCACGCGGTTCGAGGCCGACCCCGACCGATATGTGGCGGACGAGTCGGGCGCGCCACCGCCCGCCGGCCCCCGCGACGAGGCGCCCGCCGACGCCATTTACACCTGCCCGATGCATCCCGAGATCGAACAGGTCGGCCCCGGCTCCTGCCCGCTGTGCGGCATGGCCCTGGAGCCCAAGGGGAGGCCGGCCGAGGACAGCGGTCCCAACCCGGAACTGGTGGATTTCCGCCGCCGCTTCGCCGTCGGCGCGGTGCTGACGGTGCCGCTGGTGGTCATCGCCATGGGGCCGTACATCGGCCTGCCCGTGCGCGAGTGGATCGGCCACCGCCTGGCGTTGTGGATCGAGCTGGTGCTGGCCACCCCCGTCATCCTGTGGTCCGGCTGGCCGTTCCTGGTGCGTGGCGCGGTTTCGTTCCGCACCCTCAAGCTCAACATGTTCAGCCTCATCGGCATGGGGGTAGCGGCCGCCTATGCCTTCAGTGTCGTGGCCGTGGTCGCGCCGGGCCTGTTCCCGGCCGGCTTCCGCAACGCCGACGGCACCGTCGGCGTCTACTTCGAAGCCGGCGCGGTGATCGTGGTCCTGGTGCTGCTGGGCCAGATCCTGGAACTGGCGGCGCGCGAACGCACCGGTTCGGCGATCCGCGCCCTGATGGGGCTGGCCGCCAAGACCGCGCGTATCGTGCGTCCCGACGGCCGCGAGGACGACATCCCGGTCGACGACGTGCAGACCGGCGACCGCCTGCGGGTGCGCCCGGGCGAGAAGATCCCGGTCGACGGCGTGGTGGTCGAGGGCCGCTCGGCGGTCGACGAGTCGATGATCTCCGGCGAGCCCATCCCGGTGGAGAAGGAGACCGGCGACGCGGTCACCGGCGCCACCCTGAACGGCAGCGGCAGCCTGATCATGGAAGCCACCCGGGTCGGCGCCGAGACCACGCTCAGCCGGATCGTCGAGATGGTCGCCGCCGCGCAGCGCTCGCGCGCCCCGATCCAGAAGGTGGCGGACGCCGTGGCCGGGCTGTTCGTGCCGGCGGTGATCGCCATCGCCGTGCTGTCGTTCATCGCCTGGTCGGTCTGGGGGCCGGCGCCGGCCTATGCCTACGCCCTGGTCTCCGCCATCGCCGTGCTCATCATCGCCTGCCCCTGCGCGCTCGGGCTGGCGACGCCGATGTCGATCATGACCGCCACCGGGCGCGGCGCCCAGGCCGGCGTCCTGGTCAAGGACGCCGAGGCCCTGGAGGGCTTCGCCAAGGTCGATACCCTGGTGGTCGACAAGACCGGCACCCTGACCGAGGGCAAGCCCCGGCTGGTCGCCGTGCTGCCGCGTGACGGCCACGACGAGGCCGAGGTGCTGCGGCTGGCGGCCAGCCTGGAGCGGGGCTCGGAACATCCGCTGGCCGAGGCCATCGTGAGCGGCGCCGAGGCGCGCGGCATCGCGCCCGCCGCGGCGTCGGACTTCGAAGCCCTGACCGGACGCGGCGTGCGCGGCGTGGTCGAGGGCCGGCGCGTGGCCCTGGGCAACGCCCGCCTGCTGGCCGAGTTGGGCCTGGAGGACGCGGAGACCCAGGCGATGGCCGACGACCGCCGCGACCGTGGCGAGACCGTCATGAGCGTGGTGTTGGACGGCGCCGTGGCCGGCCTGGTCAGCGTCGCCGACCCGGTCAAGGCGACCACGCCGGACGCCATCCGGGCGCTGCACCGGCTCGGCCTGTCGATCATCATGGCGACCGGCGACTCCGAGCGCACGGCGCGCGCGGTGGCCGGCCGGCTCGGCATCGACGACATCCGCGCCGGCGTGCTGCCGGAGGACAAGGCCGACCTGATCCGCGCCCTTCAGGCCGAGGGCCGCCGGGTGGCGATGGCCGGCGACGGCGTCAACGATGCCCCCGCCCTGGCCCAGGCCGACGTCGGCATCGCCATGGGCACCGGCGCCGACGTGGCGATCGAAAGTGCCGGCTTCACCCTGGTCAAGGGTGACCTGGACGGCATCGTGCGGGCGCGCCGGCTGGCCAAGGCCACCATGCGCAACATCCGTCAGAACCTGTTCTTCGCGATGGTCTACAACGCGGCCGGGGTGCCGGTGGCGGCCGGGGTGCTGTATCCGGTGTTCGGCATCCTGATCTCGCCGATCTTCGCGGCGGCGGCCATGAGCCTGTCGTCGGTGTCGGTCATCGGCAACGCGCTGCGACTGCGCACGGTCCGCATCGACGACCGGCGCCGCTCGGCCTGATGGGGCTCACCGCGCACCGGCCGGGCGGGTCGTCGCCCACCCGGCCGGTGACGCTCATCCGAACGCACCCGAGGGGTCTCACGCCGCCCACAGGGTCTCCATGGTGTACGGGCTGCCGGGCAGGAACCAGAAATTGCCGCTGACGTAGCGGGCGTCACGGTCGAGCGTGCCCAGCGCCGCCATGTCGTCGTCGGACAGCCGGACCTCGGTCGCCGCCAGGTTCTGCGCCAGCCGCTCCGGGGTCACCGACTTCGGGATCACCGCCGTGCCCCGGTGCAGCGCCCAGGCGATCAGCACCTGGGCCGGCGTCGCGCCGTGACGGGCGGCGATCTCGGCCACGGTCGGGTCGTCCAGCAGCGTCGGCTCGTTCTCCTGGCGCAGAACGGCCGGCCGGTCGCGCGAGCCCAGCGGCGAGTAGGCCGTCAGATGCACCCCGGCCTCCCGGCAGAAGGCCAGCATCTCGGGCTGCTGGAGGTACGGGTGCAGCTCGATCTGGTTCATCTCCGGCGTGATACGGGCGCTCTCCATCAGGGCCTTCAGGCGCGGCACGTTGAAGTTGCTGACCCCGATATGCCGCGTCAGACCGGCGTCCACCAGCGCCTCCATGGCGGCCCAGGTCTCGGACGGCGGCAGTTCGTCCGGCATGAACATCTCGTCGGTCGTCTGCGGCAGGGTCACACCCGGCTTGTGCGCGATCGGCCAGTGCATCAGGTACAGGTCCAGATACGACAGGCCCAGGTCGGCCAGGGTCTGCTCCAGGGCCGGGCGCACGTCCTCGGGCCGATGGGCATCGTTCCACAGCTTGGAGGTGATCCACACGTCCTCGCGCCGCAGGCCACCCTTGAAGGCCTCGGCCAGGGCCTGCCCGACCTCGGCCTCGTTGCCGTAGATGCGCGCGCAGTCGATGTGACGGTAGCCCAGCCGCAGGGCCTCGGTCACCGCGGCGCCGACGGCGCCGGGTTCGGCCTTCCAGGTGCCGAGGCCGAACTGGGGCATCGCATCGCCGTTGGCAAATGTCAGGGTCGTCATCTCGCCTCTCGATTGGTGAAGCAGGGGAAGCGGGCCGGCGGCGCGGACACGGACGGTCCGGCCGCGCGCCGGTCCCGGTCTGCCCCCCACGTAGGACCACGGTGCGGCCTTTGCCACCGTCGGGGGCTCCGTGGCGACGTCCCTCGCTTGCGTGCGCCGCAGCACCGGGTCATCCTGATGACCGGAGACGGGCGCGGTCGCCGCCCGTCGCGACTCACGCGAGGGCGGCATGCCCGGCGAGACCAGCGCAGGCGGACGCGACAGCCCCGCCTTCACCACCCGGGGGCTGACCAAGGTCTACGGCGAGGGGCCGGCCGCCGTGCACGCCCTGCGCGGTGTCGACCTGGAGATTCCCCGGGGGGAAATGGTCGTGCTGCTCGGCCCCTCGGGCAGCGGCAAGTCCACCCTGCTGAACATCATCGGCGGCCTGGATCGGCCGACGGCGGGCACCGCCCTGTTCCAGGGCCAGGACCTGACCGCGATGACGGACGCGCACCTGACGCGCTATCGCCGCGACCACGTCGGCTTCGTGTTCCAGTTCTACAACCTGATGCCCAGCCTGACGGCACACGAGAACGTCGAGCTGGTCACCGAGATCGCGCGTGACCCCATGGAGCCGGACGAGGCCCTGGCGCTGGTCGGCCTGCACGCACGCGCCGACCATTTCCCGGCCGAGCTGTCGGGCGGCGAACAGCAGCGCGTCGCCATCGCCCGCGCCGTCGCCAAGCGGCCCACGGTGCTGTTCTGCGACGAGCCCACCGGCGCCCTGGACAGCACCACCGGCCGGGCCGTGCTGGGGGTGCTGCGCGACGTCAACGAGACCCTGGGCGCGACCGTGCTGATCGTCACCCACGCCGCCGCGACCGCCGGGCTCGCCGACCAGGTGGTCCACTTCGCCGACGGCCGCATCCGGGCGGTGGAGACCAACGCGACCAAGCTGTCGCCCGACGACATCGCCTGGTGACCGCATGCGCCCGCTGGACCGGAAACTGCTGCGCGACCTGTGGCGCATCAAGGGCCAGGCCATCGCCATCGGCGCGGTCATCGCCGTGGGCGTGCTGCTGCTGGTGATGATGACCGGGCTGGTCACCTCGCTCGACGAGACGCGGCGCACCTACTACGAGCGCTATCGCCTGGCCGACGTGTTCGCGCCGCTGACCCGGGCGCCCGACCGGGTGATGACCGAGTTGGCCGCGATTCCCGGCGTCGCCGCCGCCGAGGGCCGGGTCGCCGGTGGTGCCCTCATCGACCTGCCCGGCGCGGATCTGCCGTTGCAGGCGCAGGCGGTCTCGCTGCCCGACTTCGGCGCCCCACGGGTCAACGACGTCTACCTGACCGACGGCCGCCGCCTGGACCCCGATCGGGCCGACGAGATCCTGCTGCTGACCAGCTTCGCGCGCGCCCAGGGCCTGCGCCCCGGTGACACCCTGTCGGCCACCATGAAGGGGGCACGGCGCACCTTCCGGGTGGTGGGGCTGGCGCAGTCGCCGGAGTTCCTCTACACCACCCCGCCGGGCGAGCTGGCGCCGGACGACGCCCGCTTCGGCGTGATCTGGATGAGCCGCACGGCGCTCGCCGCCGCCTACGACATGGAGGGCGCGTTCAACGAGGCGCTCTTGTCGCTGGGGCCGCGCGCCAACGCCGCGGCGGTGCGGGCCGCCGTCGACCGCCTGCTTGCGCCCTATGGCGGCCAGGGCGCCTACGGCCTGGAGGATCACGTCTCCAACCGCTTCGTCAGCGAGGAGATCGCCGGGCTGCGCACCACCACCACCGTGGTGCCGCCGATCTTCCTGGCGGTGGCGGCCTTTTTGCTGACCATCGTGATCTCGCGCATGGTGCAGGCCGAGCGTGAACAGATCGGCCTCCTCAAGGCGTTCGGCTACAGCAACCTCGCCGTGACCGTGCACTACTTCAAGATGATCCTGGCCATCGCCACCGCCGGCGCGCTGGCGGGCTGCCTGCTGGGGGTCGCCGCCGGGCGGTCGATGGTGGAGTTCTATCTCACGTTCTTCAAGTTCCCCTTCCTGGTGTTCCAGACCGACCCGGCCGCCTTTGTCCTGGGCGTTCTGGTCAGCGTGCTGGCCGCCTCGGCCGGCGGGCTGGTCGTGCTGCGCGGCGTGTTCGCGCTCACCCCCGCGACCGCCATGCGCCCGCCCACCCCGCCGAACTACGCGCGCGCCGGCCGCATCGCCGCCGGGCTCGGCGCCTGGCTCGACCAGCCGAGCCGCATGGTGCTGCGCCGCATCACGCGCCAGCCGGGCCGCATGGCCGGGGCGGTGGTCGGCATCGCCGCGGGGCTGGCGCTGTGCGCCGGCCTGCTGTCGATCCTGGACAGCTTCAACCGCGTGATGGACATCACCTTCGACCTTGCCGACCGCAGCGACGTGACCGTCACCTTCGTCGAGGCCCAGGGCGACAAGACCATCCTGGAGTTGCAGCGCCTCCCGGGTGTGATCGCGGTGGAGCCGATGCGGGTGGTGCCGGCGGTGCTGCGGCACGGCCTGAACACCTACCGGGGCGCGGTGCACGGCCTGGTCGGGGCGCCGCGCCTGAACCGCGCCCTGGACCAGGACAGCCGCCCCATCCGGTTGCGCGAGGAGGGCGTGATCCTGGCCGTGGCGCTGGCCGACATTCTGGAGATCGCGCCCGGCGACGCCCTGACCGTCGACGTGCGCGAGGGCCGCCAGCCGCTGCTCGACCTGCCCGTGATCGGCATCGCCGAGACGCTGGTGGGCGCGCCGGCCTACATGGAGATCGGGGCGCTCAACCGCGCGCTGCGGGAGCCGCACCGCGTTTCCGGCGCGGTGCTGCGCATCGACACCGCCTCCGGCCCCGCGATCTACCGCACGCTGAAGGACATGCCGGCGGTGGCCGGGGTCAGCCTGAAGGCCCAGGCCCGCGACGCCGTGCAAAGCCTGATCGACAGCGGCGCCGGCGCCCAGCGCTTCGTCATGGCGGGGCTGGCCTTCGTCATCACCTTCGGCGTGGTCTACAACGCCGCCCGCATCGCCCAGGCCGAACGCACCCGCGACATCGCCAGCCTGCGGGTGCTCGGCTTCACCCGCGGCGAGGCGGCCTTCGTGCTGCTCGGCGAACTGGCGGTGGTGACCCTGGCCGCGCTGCCGCTGGGGCTGGCGCTGGGCGCCCTGCTGGCGACCGGCCTGGCCGAGGGCTTCAGCACCGACCTGTACCAGATCCCCGCCCTGTACAGCGCCCGGGCCTGCGGTGTCGCCGTGCTGGCGGTGCTGACGGCGGCGCTGGCCTCCGGTTGGCTGGTCAAGCGCGACCTCGACCGCGTCGACCTCGTCTCCGCCCTGAAGACCCGGGAGTGACCCCGATGGCCCGCAAACGGTCCCGCCATCTCCTCACCGTCGCCGCCGTCGGGCTGGTGGCCGCCGGGCTGGCCGTGGCGTTCTGGCCGCGCGCGCTGCGGGTGGACATCGGCACCGTGACGGTCGAGCCCATGGTCGTGACCATCGACGAGGAGGGCCGCACCCGGGTGCACGACGCCTACGTGGTCTCGACGCCGGTCGCGGGCCGGTTGCTGCGGGTGGAGGTGGAGCCCGGCGACCGCGTCGCCCGGGGCGAGACGGTGGTGGCGCAGATGCTGCCCAGCAACCCGTCGGCGCTGGACGTGCGCACCCGCGAGCAGGCCCGGGCGGCGGTGACGGCGGCCGAGGCGGCGGTCCGGTTGGCCCAGGCCGAATTGAACCGCGCCGTCGCGGACAAGGACCTGGCCGACACCGAACTGGCCCGCACCCGGCGCCTGCAGGCCAGCGGGACCGTCAGCCAGGCGGTGCTGGATCGCGCCCTGCGCACGGCGCGCGCCACCGACGCCGCCCTCGCCACCGCCGAGGCCGCCATCGCCATGCGTCAGGCCGAGCTGGAGACGGCCCGCGCCCAACTCATCGAGTTCGATACCGGGGGCCACGCCCCGGCCCTCGCCCCCGCCGGCGGTCCCCCCGGCGCCGCCGCCGCCGGCCGCGCCCCCATCCCGGTGCGGGCGCCCACCGACGGCCAGGTGCTGCGGGTGATCCAGCAAAGCGAGACCACCCTGGCGGCCGGCACCCCGATCCTGGAGATCGGCAATATCGACCACGACCTGGAGGTGCTGGTGGAACTGCTGTCCACCGACGCCGTCCAGGTCGCGCCGGGCGACCGGGTGATGATCGAGGCCTGGGGCGGTCCCGGCACCCTGGACGCTGTGGTCGAGCGGGTGGACCCCTGGGGCTTCACCAAGTATTCCGCGCTCGGCGTCGAGGAGCAGCGGGTCAACACCGTGATCCGCTTTTCCGGTCCGCGCACGGACCAGGCGCGGCTCGGCCACGGCTACCGCGTCGAGGCCCGCATCGTGGTGTGGGAGGACGCGGCCGCGCTGGTCGTCCCCGCCAGCGCCCTGTTCCGCGACGGCGAGCGTTGGGCGGTGTTCATGGTGGCGGACGGCCGGGCGCGGCTGCGCGCGGTGGAGGTCGGGCGCAACAACGGGGTCCAGGCCCAGGTTCTCGACGGCCTGGCGGACGGCGATCGGGTGATCCTCTATCCCGCCGCCGGGCTCGCCGACGGCCTGGCGGTCGCCCAGCGCGCGGTGGAGTGAGCCCGCGCGGGACCGAGACACACGGGGATCTCGCGCCCCCGCTCCCGCGGGGGCGTCGCGCCTGGTCCCACGCGGGAGCGTGGGACCGAGAGGGAAATGGTCCCACGCGGGAGCGCGGGACCGAGACACACGGAGGTCTTGCGCCCCCGCTCCCGCGGGGGCGTCGCGCCGGGTCCCACGCGGGAGCGTGGGACCGAGACACACGGGGATCTTGCGCCCCCGCTCCTGCGGGGGCGTCGCGCCGGGTCCCACGCGGGAGCGTGGGACCGAGAAAGAGATGGTCCCACGCGGGAGCGTGGGACCGAGAAGGAGATGGTCCCACGCGGGAGCGTGGGACCGAGAAGGAGATGGTCCCACGCGGGAGCGTGGGACCGAGACACACGGGGATCTCGCGCCCCCGCTCCCGCGGGGGCGCCGCGCCGGGTCCCACGCGGGAGCGTGGGACCGAGAAGGAGATGGTCCCACGCGGGAGCGCGGGACCGAGACACACGGGGATCTCGCGCCCCCGCTCCCGCGGGGGCGTCGCGCCGGGTCCCACGCGGGAGCGTGGGACCGAGAGGAAAATGGTCCTACGCCGGAGCGTCGGACCGAGACACACGGGGATCTTGCGCCCCCGCTCCCGCGGGGGCGCCGGCCAGGATGCCTACCGCCCCTCGCGCCACCAGGCCCAGCCGAGCCCGCCCAGCATGGCCAGCAGCGCCAGCCACGCCGGCATCAGCGGCGTCTGGTCGACCCCGGCGACACTGAAGGCCCGGTTGTCGCGCAGCCCGATCCAGCCCGGCCCGTGGGTCGCCTGCGCCCCCAGCACGCGCCGCACCGCCGGCGTGCCGTCCTCGGCCAGCCAGTGCACGCCGCCGCCGCTGGCCTCGGCCAGGGCGCGCAGGAGGTCGGCGGTGGCGCTGACCTCGCTGGTCTCGCGCGGGTTGGGTGTGCCGACCACCGCCACGGTGGTCAGGGTGCCGTCGTCGATGGTGTAGACCCCGGGACGGTCGGCCGCCAGGGTCGCCACCGCGCGCCCGTCGCCCTGGTCCGTCAGCGCCAGCGCCCGGCGGTCGCCCAGCGGATCGGTGACCGTCACGGTCTCTGGCATGGTCTCCGGATCCAGGCCGCGCCGGGTCACCGTCAGGCCGGCGCCGGTCATGCGGGCGCGCAAGGCGTCCTCCTCCAGCTCCGGCTCCTTCATCAGCCAGTGCGCGAGGCGGCGCAGCAGTTCCGCCTGCGGCCCGCCGCCCGCGTAGCCCTTGGCCCACAGCCAGGCGGTATCGCTGAGCAGCAGCCCGACACGCCCCTCGCCGCTGCGCGCCAGGTGCAGCACCGGCCGGCCGCCCGGACCGGTCAGCAGGGTGCGCCCGCCGGTGGGCCGGACCTCGATCAGGCGCGCCCACGGCCCCCAGTCCGGCGTCCCGTCGGGGCCGCCCTCCAACCCGGGCAGGCCGGCGGTGACCGGGTGGCGGCGGCCGTCGGTCGTCGGCAGTGGACGGAACGGCTGCTCGACCACGGCGCGGGTCAGGGTGATGGGCAGCACATCGGCCAGCGCGCTGTCGTACAGGCTGATCGGGTCGGTGAACTCCGGTCCGGCCGCCAGCAGCAGGGCGCCGCCCGCGCGCACGTAGTCGGCGACGTTGGCGAGGTAGCCCAGCGGCACCAGCCCGCGCCGGCTGTAGCGGTCGAACACCACCAGGTCGAAGTTCTCAAGCTGTTCCTCGAACAGCTCGCGGATCGGAAAGGCGATCAGCGCCAATTCGCGCAGCGGCGTCGAATCGTCCTTGTGCGGCGGGCGCAGGATGGTGAAGTGCACCAGGTCGACGTTGGCGTCGGCCTTCAGCAGGTTGCGCCACACGCGCTCGCCCACGTGCGGCTCGCCCGAGATCAGCAGCACCCGCAGCCGGTCACGCACGCCGTTGACCGTCAGGGCGGCGCCGTTGTTGGCCGTCGTCAGGTCCCCCGGCACCGCCTCGGCGGTCAGCTCGAACACGTTGTCGCCGGCATGCTCCACCGGCAGCGTCACAGTCTCCGCCCGGTTGGCCGGCACCACCACGTCGCCGGCGGGGCGGCCGTCGCGCGTCACCGCCAGCGGCACCGGCGTGCCCGGTGCCAGGCCCGGGTCCTCCAGCCGCACGGTCGCGGTCAGGGTGCGGCCCACCAGGCCGTAGGCCGGCGCCGCCTCCACCACCAGGCGCCGGTCGCGCTCGTCGCGGGCACCGGTGAGCAGGACGTGCAGCGGGGTGCCCAGGGCGGCGGCGCCGACGGCCTCGGCATCGTGCACCCGCCCGTCGGTGAGCGCGATCACGCCGGCGCGGCGGCCGGGCGGCACGTCGGCAAGGGCGCGCTGGACCGCCTCCATCAGCCGGGTGCCACGGTCGGCGCCGCCATCGGGCACCGGCACCACGCGGACGTCGAGCGTCGGCTGGGTGGCGAGGGCGCGGTTCAGGGCGTCGAGGGCCGCGGCGGTCTGGGCCGGACGGTCGCCGAGGCCGTTGGAGAAGCTCTCGTCCACCGCGATGACGGCGACGTCATCCAGGGGCGTGCGCCGCTCCGTCAGGCCCTGGGGGTTGGCCAGCGCGATCAGGAGCGCCACCCCGGGCACCAGCCGGACCCAGGCGCCGCGCGCGCGCCGCCACAGCGACACGGCCGCCAGGGCGGCCATGATCCCGGCCAGCACGGCCAGCAGCCACACCGGGACCAGCGGCGCCAGGGCGATGTCGGTCAGGACGGTCATGCGAGGCTCCCGGCCGGATCGTGGGAGGGCAGCGGCGCAGGGGCCGTGTGCGCCGGGCATACCCCCGATCCTGAAGATGGGAACCGCGCCCGCCGGCACCAGGGGTGCGGGGCGACGGCGATCGGCCCTGATGATCGGCCCTGATGATCGGCCATGGCGATCCGGGGGCATCCGGTTTACGGTGCAGCCGGCGGATTACGGCAGGAAAGGCGGCAGCGACCCATGACGACCCTGGTCACCGGTGCGGCCGGCTTCATCGGCTTCCATGTCGCGCGGGCCCTGCTGGCGCGCGGCGAGACGGTGATCGGGCTCGACAACTTCACGCCGTACTACGACGTGCGCCTGAAGGAGGCCCGCGCCGCCGACCTGCGCGCCCGGGCGGGCTACAGCGAGGTGCGCCTGGACCTGACCGACGCGGGGGGTGTGCTGGACCTGTTCGCGACCCACCGGCCGGGACTGGTCGTCCACCTGGCGGCTCAGGCCGGGGTCCGCTACAGCCTGGAGAATCCCCGCGCCTACCTGGACAGCAACCTGATCGGCTTCTTCAACGTGCTGGAGGGCTGCCGCGCCCATCCGCCGGGGCACCTGGTGTACGCCTCCACCAGTTCCGTCTACGGCGCCAACACGGCGCAGCCGTTCAGTCCGCACCACGGCGCCGATCACCCGATGACGCTGTATGCCGCCACTAAGCGCGCCAACGAGATGATGGCGCACGCCCAGGCACACCTGTACGGCCTGCCCTGTACCGGGCTGCGGTTCTTCACCGTCTACGGCCCCTGGGGCCGCCCCGACATGGCGCTGTTCCGGTTCACCCGTGCCATGCTGGCGGGGGAGCCGATCCAGGTGTTCAACGCCGGTCGCATGGCGCGCGACTTCACCTACATCGACGACATCGTGGCCGGGGTGCTGGCGATCGCCGACCGGCCGCCGGCCCCGGTCGCGGCCCCCGTCCCCGCTGTGGCCGACCGCGCCGCGCCCCTGGATCCGGCCACCAGTCCGGTGGCCCCGTTCGCCGTGCACAACATCGGCAGCGGCCGCCCGGTCGCACTGCTGGACTGCATCGCCCTGCTGGAACGGGCGCTGGGGGTCGAGGCCATCAAGGATCTGCGGCCGATGCAGCCGGGCGACGTGCCGGAGACCTGGGCCGACGTCACGGACCTGACGGCGACCACCGGCTGCGCGCCCCAGACGCCGCTGGAAACCGGGATCGCGCGGTTCGTGGCCTGGTACCTGGACTACCACGGGGATCCGCGCGGCCCGGAGCCGGGCGCCGCCGACCGGCCCTAGGCAGTCCGCACGGTATCCAGGAAGCGCCGGACCTCCTCGCGCAGGGTGTCCGCCTGCCCGGACAGGCCCGCCGACATGTCGCGGAAGCGGTCGACTGCCGACCCCGACTCCACGGCCGCGGACCGGACGTCGTCGATGTTGGCCGACACGTCCCGGGTGCCCTGGGCCGCCTGTTCCACGTTGCGGGCAATCTCGTTGGTGGCCGCGCCCTGTTCTTCGATCGCCGCGGCGATCGAGGATGCGATCTCGTCGACCGACCGAATGGTCTGCGTGATCGTCTCGATCGCTGTGACCGCCGCGCCGGTCGAGGACTGGACCCCGCCGATCTGAGACCCGATCTGCTCCGTCGCCCGAGCGGTCTGCTGGGCCAGGCTCTTGACTTCGTTGGCGACGACGGCGAACCCCTTGCCGGCATCGCCGGCCCGGGCGGCCTCAATGGTGGCATTGAGGGCCAGCAGGTTCGTCTGGTCGGCAATGTCGGTGATCAGGTCCAGGACCTCCCCGATCTTCTGGGCCTCGCGCGCAAGACCCTGCATCGTCCCGTTTACCCCCTCGGCCTGCTGGACCGCCTCCGACGCCACCTTGGACGCGCGCGCCACCTGCTGGCTGATCTCGCTGATCGACCCGGACAGTTCCTCCGCCGCGGACGATACCGTCGCCACATTGGCCGATGCCTCCTCGGCGGACGCGGCGACGTCCGTCGACCGCATGTTCGTGGTCCGCGCCAGACCGCTCAGGCTCTCGGCGGCATCGTTGAGGGTCGTGGCGGACTGGGACACCTGCTCGACGATCTGCCCGACCGACGCCTCGAAGCGATTGGCCATCTCGGCGACCTCAGCTTTTCGGTGCGCCTCGGCCTCGTGCTCGCGGCGGACCTGCTCCTCGCGCATGCGCTCCATCTCGACCGTCTTGTCGCGGAAGATGGCCATGGCCCGGGACAGGTCGCCGATCTCGTTTGTCTGGTCGGCATACGCGATGGTGATCGACTCCTTGCCGTCGGCCAAGTGCAGCATGTTCTCGCTGACGGAGCGGATCGGTCGGGTGATGCTCCGCGCCACGACCCACGCCAGCGCGACGAACACCGTCGCGATCGCCAGGACCACGACGCCAGTGAAAGCCGTCGCGCGCCAGAACGCCGCAGTGACATCGTCCACGTAGACGCCCGACGCGATCATCCAGTTCCAGGGTTCGAACCGCGTCGCGTAGGAGATCTTGGGCAGAGGCTCATCGGCGCCGGGCCGCGCGAAATGGTACCGGACGAACCCGCCCCCCGACCGCGCCGCCCGGGTCAGGGCATCTTGATAGGCGAACCCCTTGGCGTCCGTAGTTCCGCCAAGATCCTGACCGACCAGGTCGGGGTTGACGCCATGTGCCAGGATCAGGCCCTGCATGGTCTGAAGCCAGAAATACTCCCGACCGGCATAGCGCAGGCCGGTGATCGCAGCCTTGGCGGCCTCCTGGGCCGCCGCCTCGGTCATGCGGCCCGCGTCGGCCTCGGCCGCGAAATACGCCAGGACGCCTTGGGCGGTCTCCACGACATTTTTCACCTTTTCCTGGCGGTCCTCCAGCATCACATCCCTTAAGGCCATGAGCTGGGACGCGGAGGTGCCGACGATGGCCAGAACCGCCGCCAGGACAATCAGTGCCAGCCGTCCCCCGATCCTCATGCGCAGCGGATTCATGTCGTCCTTCTCCTTTCTGGTAAAGACGCCAAGGTGTTTGCAGGTCGCCGTCGCTGGCGGTCCCGCACGATGGAAAGGCGTGGCCGCCCCCCACCCTCTCAATTGGCGAAAAAATGCCGGAGCCCTGAACCGCAGGGTCTGCTTAGTCTAATGGTCACACGTTAACTAAACGATTACAGTCAATGGAGGGTCCAAGGAGACCCGCGCGCTCAAGATAAAACGCCGGAAGGGCCTCCGGCTCGTCATACTGGCCGGCTCTTGTCCTGACTCGTCAGGACAAGAGCCCTACGCCGCTTCGCGGCGTTGGCGCGGGCAGCCGGCGGGGTGCGAGGACCCGAGCTGCCTTGGAGTGGGGGGGCGACCGAGGGATGCCGAGGGACGCCGGGGGACGGCGTGGCGGGGCCGGAACCCGACGCCGTCGGCCGCGCAAGGTTGTCGGAGCACGCGAGTCGACAGTGACGCGACGGGTCAAGCGCGCCCACGCGCCCCAACACAGGGGGTGCGTGGGCACGTCCCTCCTTGCTCCCGGTTCTGAGCGGCTTCGGACGACCGGCTCGGGTCAGACGGCGGTCAACCCAGCACCACCGCCCAGGTCGTCCGCATCCAGCACGCCGACCAGAGCGGTTGAGCCGCCGCCGAGCACGGTCTCGGCCGCCTGATCGAACATCGACAGCCGGCGCCCGTCGTCCAGCAGGTACGAGACCACCGACATGAGCAGGTCGGGGACCGACATCCCGCCGTTCAGACAGCTCTCGAAGTAGTCGTTGGCGACGGCGTGGGCCTCGCTGCCGGCTCCCAGGCCCAGGTGTCCGACGGTGATGACGTCGATCTTGTCGTCGAGGGTCGCGGCGCCGTTGAACTGCTGATTGAAGCTCGTGTCGGTGATGACGGCCCGGGCAGCCGACGACAGGCCGCCCCCCGCGGACACCACGCTGTGGATGGCGTCGCCGATCGCGGGGCTGGTCCCGAGGGCGACGTGGCTCAGGGCGATGAACCCGCTGTAGGCCGACAGGAACCCGGTGTCGTGCGGGCCGATCCCGGGACCGTCGTAGGTGCGGGCGTTGGGCGATGCCGCCGACCAGATGCCGCCGTCATCGTACGGACTGTCGTCGTACGGGCTGTCGTCGTACCGGTCGTCGTCATACCGGTCGTCGTCATACCGGTCGTCGTCATACCGGTCGTCGTCGTACCGGTCGTCGTCGTACCGGTCGTCGTCGTACCGGTCGTCGTCATACCGGTCGTCGTCGTACCGGTCGTCGTCGTACCGGTCGTCTTCATCGTAGCCGGAGCCACTGTACTCGTACCAGTCGTCGTCATCGTCGTAGCCGGAGCCGCCGTACTCGTACCAATCGTCGTCGTAACCGCCGTATTCGTACCGGTCATCGCTCATGGCCTGTATCCTCCCCTGTCCTCCCGATTGAATGGGAGCACCCTAGGGCAGGCTTGCTGACAATACCCTGACACGGATCCGGAATAATGCCCCGGCGCGGAGCGCGCCGGCGGACAATGCGACGGTTCCCCGGTCCCGATGCGGAGAATGGGTGCCCGAACGATGGGGCAGGCGCGCACAGGGCCGCAAGGCTGGCGCCGCAGCCTCCGGCTCGGACGCGATCACGCGTCACCCGGGGCGCCTCACCTGGGCGCCTCACCTGGGCGCGTTACCCGGGGCCGGCGGTCATCGCGCGGCGATCCGCGCTAGGCGGTCGGCGGCACGGCCGGGGGCAGCGTGGCCGGAAGCTGGCTCATGCGGCCGAGCAGGTACTCCAGATCGCTCGACTCGAAATCCACGCCGAGGTCGCCGTACTGGGTCAGGATGCGCTCGATCATGCGCCGGCTGTAGCGTTCGCGGTCCCGCTCCAAGCCGTCGTAGTCGGTCTGGCGGAAGATATCGACCGCCGCGCGCAGGGCCGGATAGATGCTCTCCGGCAGGCCGGCCCGCTCGAAGATGCCGCGCAGACCCAGATGGCCCGAGTCGTGGATCAGAATGCGCGCATTCGCCACCGCGACACCGGCCAGTTCGGCCATCGCGCACTCCAGGAAGATGATGTCGCCCATGCAGGCGGCGCGCACGATGATCGAAGGCGTCAGGCGCCCATGCTGCCGCAGTTGGTGCACCAGCCGGATGACGCTCTCTTCCGACGAGCCCGTCGACAGGCCGATGGTGGCGCGCTCGCGCGACTGCAAGAGAAGCGACGCGGCGGCGTCGGGCGACAGCGGGTGGCGTTCCAGCAGGCGGGCGCGGAACGCCTCGGAGACCTGGTTGACCAGCTTTTCGGCAATGGTGATGGGCAGCACGTCGCGGCTGATGAGTCCGCCCTGCACCGACTCGCTGTCCCCGAAGCGGTCGACGATCCGCTGCATCGAGGTCTCGGTCAGGTCCGCCCCCAGGTTGCCGGCGAGCGCGCTGACCGCCTTCTCCGTCCCCTCCTGCGCCAGCGCGTCGGCGACGGCGGCCTGCACCGTCGGACGGCGGGCGATCGCGGTCTGCTTGGCCTCGTCTTGGCCGCGCACGATCTCGATCAGATCCTCGGGCGTCAGGACCTGCGACACCTCCAGAACCGGAATCGCCACCGTCTCGACGTCTCGGGCCAGCGTCACCGCGAGGTCGTGCGGCAGCAGCGCATTGTCCCTCAGGTTCTCGGACAGGGCCTGGCGCACGCGCACGGCGGCGTCCCGCGCCATCAGACGCAGGATATCCTCCGCCATGCGGCGCTCGGACGGGGACAGGGACCTGTCGTCAAACTGCCGGGCGAGCTTCTCCGCGGTCCGGGCCCGGGTCTGGTCGGAGGGATCCGCCAGCAGGCGTTGGACATCCTCGATCGACAGTCTCTGGTCGCTCATCGCGTAGCGTTCCACTTTTACTTAACCGGCGTCCTCGCCGGAAACGGAGCGGCGAACATCCGACGGCATCGGGCCGACGCTCGGGCCGGATCCCAGCATGCCGCCGCCTGTGCCGTCTGACAGTGACGACGGCCCGCCCCGCACGTTTTTTTGTGTTTCGGCGGGGCGCCCCATTCGAAGACCGTACTGCCCGGCGTCCGGTTTGTATAGCCAAACGCGTCGCCGAGGCCGCCGCCGGCTCCCGCCTCAGGCCGGACCGGGGGCCGGGGTCCTGGGGGCGCGGGCGGGACCGGTCGCCTCCAGCCGCCCGCCCAGCCGCACCGGCGTGACGCTGCGGGCCAGACCGCTGGCATCGTCGGTCTCGACCACGACGCCGCACACGGTGGCCGGGCCGTCGGCCGGGGTCAGGCGATCCGTCGGCATCTTGCGGACGAACCGCTGGGTCGCGGGCTGCTTGACCATGCCGATGACCGAATCATAGTCGCCGCACATGCCGGCGTCGGACTGGTAGGCGGTCCCGCCGGGCAGGATCTGGGCGTCCGCCGTCGGGACATGGGTATGGGTGCCGATCACGGCGGAGACCTGCCCGTCGAGATGGTGGGCGATGGCCATCTTCTCGCTGGTCGCCTCGGCGTGCATGTCGATCAGGATGGCATCGGCGCCGCGGCCCGGCGGGCCGCCCAGGGGCGCGGCCGCGATCTCGCGCAGCACCACCGCGAACGGATCGTCGAGCGGGTCCATGAACAGCCGCCCCATGACCTGCACCACCAGCAGCCGGCGCCCCCGGCCGTCGGTCAGCAGCGCCGCCCCCTGGCCCGGGGTGCCGGGCGGGAAGTTCGCCGGGCGCAGCAGGCGCGGCTGGGTGCCGATGTAGGGGATGATGTCGCGTTGGTCCCAGGCATGGTTGCCAAGCGTGATGAGATCCACCCCGGCACCCAGGATCTGGTCGCACAGCTTGGGCGACAGGCCGAAGCCGTGGGCCGCGTTCTCGCCGCAGGCGATCACGAAGTCGAGGTCCAGGTCGCGGCGCAGCGTCGGCACCGCCGCGCACACCGCGTCGCGGCCGGTGCGGCCGACGATGTCGCCCAGGAACAGGATGCGCATCAGTCCGGGCCTCCCGTGACGCCCGGGTCGGCCAGCGTCTGCTGCGGCCGGATCACCTCGGTTTCGGTGACGACGGCCGCCAGCGGGATGTCGTGCGGCTCGACCGGCAGCCCGCCGGCGGCGAGCGGGACCTCCTGGCAGGCAAAGGCGTAGCCGATCGCGACCACGCCGGCGCCGGACAGGTGGCGGTCGTAGTATCCGCCGCCGTAGCCCAGGCGGGTGCCGCGCCGGTCGAAGCCCAGCAGCGGGGCGACGATCCAGGTCGGGGTGGCGGCCGGGGCGGTCACCGGGGGCTGGCGGGTTTTGAACGGGCCGGCGGCGAGCCCGGCCGGATCGCCGTCCCAGAGCCGGAACTCCAGCACCGGGGCGGCCCCCGGCGGCGGCGTGACCGGCAGGGCGACGGGATGGCCGCGCGCCCGCAGCGCCGTCAGCACGGGGCGCGGGTCCAACTCGCCCCGCATCGGCCAGTAGCCGGCGACCACGGCGTCCGGGGCCGGCGGCAGGGCGGCCAACAGGTGGTCGCGGGCGGCCTCGGCGGCGACGGCCGCATCCGCCGGCGCAACCGCGCGGCGGGCCGCCAGCAGGCGGGTGCGCCACATCGCCTTGCGGGCGGCGGGGTCGTCCGCCGGCGCGGCAGCCGGGTCACGGGACGGGACGGGCAGCGGTTCGGTCACGCGGATCCCTTCGCTGGCGCGGCGCCGCGGCGCGGGCGCGCGGTTGAAGCCAGGACCGGGCTGCGGCGGGGACCGTTGCGGCCCGTGTCGGCGGCGTCCGTCGGCCGACGATGGAAGGTCGAGGGCGGATCGGTCGGGCATCCCGCAACCGATCGGGTCCGGAGCGGTGTTCGGGACGGCGGGCGACGGGCGGTGGGCGGTGGGCGGCCCGATCCCGGACCCCTGCGACCACCCCGCCTGAGACCACCCCAGACGCCGACCATCCCAGACGCCGACCACCCCAGACGCCGGCGCCGCCCAACGGCGGCGGTCCGTCGCGGCGGCGCGGAAGGCACGGAAGGACTGCGGAGCCACCCTGGCCGTTGGCGATGCGACCTCCACATGGGCCGCGGCAACAACGTGGGCGCCGTGTGCCGGGACCAGGATCCCGACAGGGACAGCTCCCTTCTACAGACGTATAGCCCCCGGGAGTGTGCGTGCCTGACGAACCGGGCAGCCCCGCACCCTCCAACCTAGGCCTGATCCAGATGCGCGGCAAGGGTCTCGATGCGTTGCGCCATGGTGGCGATGACGGCGGCCGCCTGCTCCTCCGCCTCCAGGCGCGCGCGGTCGCGGGCCTCGGCCTGCTCGGCCACCTCGCCCAGCGGCGCCAGGCGCGCGCGCAGCGCCTCGCCCTCGCGCCGGGCCTCGGCCAGTTCGTCGGCCAGGGTCAGGCCGACCATCACCAGCGACAGGCCCTCGCTCAGGTGCCCAAGGCGGCCGGACAGCTCGCGCGCCAGCGTGTCCAGGCGCGTGCTGAGGTGGCGGACATGGTCCTCCTCGCCGGCGCCGCAGGTGATGCGGTAGTCCCGGCCGTTCACGGTGACGGTCACATGGGGCATGGCCCGCTATCCCTCCAGCAGGGCGCGCAGCCGGCTGACGGTGCCGTCGAGGCGCCCGTTGACCTGCTCGACCACGTCGCGCAGTTGCGCGTATTCGCCGCGCAGGCTGTCATATTCCCGGCGCAGCGCATCCAGGTCGCGGTCCCGGCGCGCCTCGTCGGCCTCGCCCAGGGCGCGCCGTTGCTCCTGCGCCGTCAACGCGGATTCCAGGCGTTCGATGGCCTGCCCGAGGGCGTGAAGGGCTCCGTCGACCCGCTGCACGGCCGTGGTGTCCTCTGTGGATGAGGGGGGTGTGGCCTGCGGGGCTGTCGCCGTTCCGTTCGCCGGGCCGGGGGACGGGCTTGCGATCACTCCCGAGACTCCTGGTTTTTCTTTTCGAATTCAGAGCGCTACTCTGCCATCCTGGCAGTGCACCTGAGAATAGGCATGCCATGGACTCCCGTCAATGCCGACGCCCGCGCCGCACCCTCTCGAGTCTGTCGCTGTGAGGGGGCGGCTGGAGGCCGGCCCGGTGGTTCCGATCGCGGGGCCGGACGACCTGCTGGCGGCGGCGCTGGCGGCGCCGGCCGGCGCGCCGCTGGTGGTGGCCGGCCCGCCCGGTGCGGGGGAGAGCCTGGGGCCGGGCTGGCCGCGCGCGCTGGCGGACGCCCTCGCCGGGGCCTGGCCCCGGGCCGCGCCGGAGCGGTCGCCGCCGCCGGTTGTCCTGGTTCTGGATTGCGGACCGGCCGTCGGCCTGGCGCTGGCCGTGCTGGAGGACTGGACGGCGCCGCCCGGCTGGCGCCTGGTCCTGACCCTCGATCCGGACACGCACCCGGCGGCGCGGGCGGCGCTGACTGCGCGCGCTGAGCGAGTGGGCGTGATGGTTCTTGCCTCCTGCGCGATTCTTTCCTAGACCGCTCGGGCTCAGCACCCGCGGCATGCCGCCGGATCGCGGCCCCGATGCCGCGTCAGCGTCCCTCTGTTGCCCGTTCGGGACGCTTCGGGTCGCGCGGGAGGATCCCCTCATGTCGGGGCTTTCGACTCATCTGCCGGCGGTTTTCACGCTGGCCGTCGTCCTCGCCATCTTCGCCGCCTTCCTGTCCGAGCGCCTGCGCCCGGACGCCGTCGTGCTCGGTGGCGTGGCGGCGCTGCTGGCCGGGGGCGTGCTGTCCAAGGACGACTTCCTGGCCGTCTTCTCCAATGCCGGCCCGATCACCGTGGCGGCCATGTTCATCCTCTCGGGCGCCCTGGTGCGCACCGGGACCATCGCCGCGTTCGGCACGCAGGTCACCGCCCTGGCGCGGCGCGCCCCGCGCCTGGCGATGGCGGCGCTGGTGGGGGCGGTGGTGGTGCTGTCGGCGTTCATGAACAACACGCCGGTGGTCATCATCCTGATCCCGGTCGTCATCCAGCTTGCCGAGACCCTCGGCCTGGCCCCGTCGCGGTTCCTGATCCCGCTCTCCTATGCCGCCATCCTGGGCGGCACCTGCACGCTCATCGGCACCTCGACCAACCTCCTGGTGGACGGGGTGGCGCGGGCCCAGGGGCTGGCGCCGTTCGGCATGTTCGAGATCACCCTGGCGGGCCTGATCCTGGCGGCGGTGGGGCTGGTCTACCTCACGCTCGCGGGCCGGGTCCTGCTGCCGGACCGCCAGACCGCCGCCGGCACCCTGGACGGCCACACGCGGCGGCGGTTCCTGGCCGAGGTCGTGATCCCGGAGGGCTCGTCGCTGATCGGGCGCGCGCCGGGCGAGGTGTCCCTGTTCACCCGCCATGGTCGCCGCCTGCTGGACGTGCTGCGCGGCGACGAGTCGCTGCGGGCCGACATGGCCGCGGTCCGGCTTCAGGCCGGCGACCGGGTGGTGATCCGCACCCCGCTGGCCGAGGTCATGACGCTGCGCGAGGAATCCCGGGTGGCGCTGGGCCAGGCGCCCGCGGTGACGGCGGTCCGCGGCCGCGAGATGCTGGTGGTCGAGGGCCTGGTGGCGCCCGACAGTCCGCTGGTCGGGCGCACGCTGCGGCGGCTGCGGCTGCGCCGGCGCTACGGCGTGTATCCGCTGGCCCTGCACCGGCACGGCGCCGGGCTGCGCGGCGAGCTGGAGTCGGTGCCGGTGCGCAGCGGCGACACGCTGGTGCTGGAGGGCGCGCCGGACGACATCCGGCGACTGTCGGAGGAGACCGGTATCGTCAACCTCAGCGAGCCGCGCGACCGGGCGGTGCGGCGGCGCAAGTGGCCGATCGGGCTGGCGGCGGTGCTGGCGGTGATGGCGCTGGCGGCGCTCGATGTCATGCCCATCGTCAGCCTGGCGGTGATCGCCGTGGCGGTGGTGATCGTGACCGGCTGCATCGAGAGCGACGAGGCCTATCGCGCCGTGGACTGGCGCATCCTGGTGATGATCTTCGGTATGCTGGCGGTCAGCCGGGCCATGGAGACGACCGGGGCCATGCACCTGATCGTCGACGCGGTGCTGCTGGTGATCGCCGGCCTGCCGCCGCTGGTCATCCTGGCGGTGGTCTACGCGCTGACCTCGCTGATGACGGAGATGATCTCCAACAACGCGGTCGCGGTGCTGCTGACCCCGATCGTGATCGGCATCGCCGCCCAACTCGGCCTGGACCCGCGGCCGTTCGTGGTGGCGGTGATGTTCGGCGCCTCGGCCAGCTTCGCCACCCCGATCGGCTATCAGACCAACACCATGGTCTACAGCGCCGGCGGGTACCGGTTCGCCGATTTCCTGCGCATCGGCCTGCCGCTCAACGTGCTGATCGGCGTCGTGGCCGTCCTGATCATCCCGGTGTTCTGGCCCTTCTGACGCCGGGAAGAGGGCTGACGCCGGAACGAGGGCTGACGCCGGAACGAGGGGCGCCGCCCGGGTGCCCGGTCCCCGCTGCCCTACGCCTTGTGCGCGGCGACCATGTAGTTGACGTCGATATCGCGGCTCAGCGACCAGGCGTCGGCGAACGGGCTGTAGGTCATGCCGGCGAAGCCGTCGACGGTCAGCCCGCCGGCGCGCAGGCCGGCGGCGAACTCGGACGGCTTGACGAACTTCCGCCAGTCGTGGGTGCCGCGCGGCAGCCAGCCCAGCACGTACTCGGCCCCCACCTTGGCCAGCGCCAGCGCCTTCAGCGTGCGGTTCAGGGTCGCCCCCACCAGCAGGCCGCCGGGCTTGACCAGGGTGCCGCAGCTCATCAGGAAGGCGTCCACGTCGGCGACGTGCTCGACCACCTCCATGGTCAGGACCACGTCGAAGCGCAGGCCCTCGGCGACCAGGGTCTCCGGGGTGGCGTGACGATAGGTGATGTCCAGCCCGGACTGTTCGGCGTGCACCGCGGCGGTCTTCACGTTCTTCTCGGTGGCGTCGATACCGGTGACCTGAAAGCCCAGGCGGGCCATCGGCTCGCACAGCAGGCCGCCGCCGCAGCCGATGTCCAGCAGGGTGAGCCCGGCGAAGGGTGTGCGCTGGTCGATGTCGCGGTCGAAGCGGGCCGACGCCTGGTCGCGGATGTAGGCCAGCCGCTTGGGATTGAACTTGTGCAGGGGGCGGAACGGGCCGTCCGGGTCCCACCACTTCTCCGCCATGGCGGCGAACTTCGCCACCTCGTCGTCGAGCGCGGAACTGGCGCGGGGGGTATCGGCGGGTTTGGCGGCGGCGGTCATGGCGGACGGCGTCTCCGGGCTGACGGGGGGCAGGGGCACGGTCGGGACCAGGCGCGCGGACGGCCGCGCGTCTTGCCTCGCCGGGGGCGAGCGGGTATTTAGGACGCGCCCGCGCGCCCCGGCACCCACCCTCTACAGGGATACGTCGGCGGCGGCAACCGGATCGCCCGCATCGCGTCGCCACCCGTCGCCCGGCGCCGGCGGCGGGCATTCCACCGACCGCGGACCAGAAGGGACAGGCCAGCCATGGCGCGCATCGTGATGAAGTTCGGGGGCACCTCGGTCGGCGACGTCGAGCGCATCCGAACGGTGGCGCGGCGCATCGCCGAGGAGGTCGAGGCCGGGCACCAGGTCGCCGTCGTGGTCTCGGCCATGTCGGGCGAGACCAACCGGCTGGTCGGGCTGTGCCGGTCGGTGTCACCGATGCACGACGCCCGCGAGTACGACGTGGTGGTGGCAACCGGCGAGCAGGTGACCATCGGCCTGCTGGCGATGGCATTGCAGGACCTGGGTGTCGAGGCGCGCTCCTGGACCGGCTGGCAGATCCCGGTGCAGACCGACGCCGCGCACGGCCGCGCCCGCATCCTGGACATCCAGACCGAGGAACTGATCCGCCGCATGGAGCAGGGTCAGGTCGCGGTGGTGGCCGGCTTCCAGGGCCTGGGCGATACGGACCGTCGCATCACCACGCTCGGGCGCGGCGGCTCGGACACCTCGGCGGTGGCGCTGGCGGCCGCGCTGGAGGCGGACCGCTGCGACATCTACACCGATGTGGACGGGGTCTACACGACCGATCCCCGCATCGTGCCGAAGGCGCGCAAGCTCTCCCGCGTCACCTACGAGGAAATGCTCGAAATGGCCTCGCTGGGCGCCAAGGTGCTGCAAACGCGGTCGGTCGAGATGGCGATGAAGTACAATGTCCGGGTCCAGGTCCGCCATAGCTGGCCCGAGTACTGGAGCGTGCCCGGAACCCTGGTTTGCGGCGAGGACGAGATCGTGGAAAAGGAACTGGTCAGCGGCATCACGTACAGCCGGGACGAGGCCAAGGTGACCCTCACCAGGGTCTCTGACCTGCCCGGCATGGCCGCGCGCATCTTCGGCCCGTTGGCCGACGGCAACATCAACGTGGACATGATCGTCCAGAATATCTCCGAGGACGGCCAGGCCACTGACCTGACCTTCACGGTGCCGACCGGCGACCGCGACAAGGCCGTGGCCCTGCTGGAGGCGCGCCGCGAGGAGTTGGGCTATCAGTCGCTGATCGCCACCGATGGCGTGGTCAAGGTCTCGGTCATTGGCGTCGGCATGCGCAGCCACGCCGGCGTCGCCCAGACCATGTTCAAGGCGCTGGCCGATCGCGGCATCAACATCCAGGTCATCACGACCTCGGAGATCAAGGTCAGCGTGCTGATCGCGGAGGAGTACACCGAACTGGCGGTGCGCGCGCTGCACACCGCCTACGGTCTCGACGCCGGCTGAGCCGGCGCGTCCGCCCGTTACCCGGACCGCCGCGCCGGCCGCCACCGGCCGCGCGGCGGCGGTCCGCCATGCCGACCCCCAGCCGGACCGACCGCCATGACGCGCCCCCCCGAGACCCGCCGTGACGAGACCCCCCGTGACGAGACTCGCCGTGACGAGACTCCCCGCCAGCACCTGGACCGCCTGTGGGCGCGCGGCCGCGCCCTGCTCGGCACCGACACCGCCATCATGGGCGGCGCCATGTCGTGGGTGTCTGAACGCACCCTCGTCGCGGCCATCTCCAACGCCGGCGGCTTCGGCGTGCTGGCCTGCGGCTCCATGGGGCCGGACCTGCTGGCGGCCGAGATCGAAGCCACCCAGGCCCTGACCGACCGGCCGTTCGGGGTCAACCTGATCACCATGCACCCTGAGCTGGACGCGCTGGTGGACGTCTGTCTGGCGCGCTCGGTGGGACACGTGGTGCTGGCCGGCGGGCTGCCGGCGGGGGCCACCATCCGGCGCCTGAAGGACGGCGGCGCGCGCGTGCTGTGCTTTGCGCCGGCGACCGCCCTGGCGCGCAAGCTGATCCGCCTGGGGGTGGACGGCCTGATCATCGAAGGCGCCGAGGCCGGCGGCCATATCGGCCCGGTCTCCACCAGCGTGCTGGCGCAGGAGATCCTGCCGGCCGTCGGCGCCGAGATCCCGGTGTTCGTGGCCGGCGGCATCGGGCGCGGCGAGGCCATCGTCTCCTACCTGGAGATGGGGGCGTCCGGGGTGCAGCTTGGCACGCATTTCGTGTGCGCCACCGAGAGCATCGCCCACCCCGCCTTCAAGGCCGCCTTCATCAAGGCCAGTGCGCGGGACGCCGTGCCGTCGGTGCAGCTCGATCAACGCTTCCCCGTCATTCCGGTGCGCGCCCTGCGCAACAAGGCCACCGAACGGTTCATGGCGGCGCAGCAAGAGGCCATTGACCGCTTCCGCGCCGGCGCGATCGACCAGAAGGCGGCGCAACTGGAGATCGAGCACTTCTGGGCCGGCGCGCTGCGGCGCGCCGTGATCGACGGCGATGTGGAGAGCGGCTCGCTGATGGCGGGCCAGAGCGTCGGACTGGTGAAGGAGGAACAGCCCACCCAGGCCATCATTGATACCCTGATCGCCCAGGCCGAGGCCACCCTGGCCGCCCGTGCCGGCGTGGCGGGTGAGCCTGCGCGGCCCGATGCGGCGGCCCCCGAGGCACGCCCCGCGGCACGCCCCGAGGCACGCCCCGAGGCACGCCCTGGGGTGGCCGGCGCGGCTGCCCCCGCGGCGACGGCCGACCCGGTTCCCTGATGCCCTTGCCCGACGCCAGCGGCCGGCGCCTGCTGGGGCGCCTGCGCGAGTACATGGCGGGCGGCGGCACCGCCCAGGACCGCCTCGACCGCACCGTGCGGCTGATCGCCGAGGAACTGCGCTCCGACGTCTGCTCGTGCTACGTCCTGCGGGCCGGCGAGGTGCTGGAGCTGTTCGCCACCCAGGGCCTGTCCCAGGACGCCGTACACCAGACCCGCCTGCGGGTCGGCGAGGGTCTGGTCGGCGAGATCGCCGCCCGGGCGCGCCCGCTCAACACCCCCAACGCCTGGGACCATCCCAGCTTCGTCTACCGGCCGGAGACCGGCGAGGACGTGTACGCCTCCCTCATGGGTGTGCCGATGATCCGCGGCGGTCAGGTGATCGGCGTGCTGGTGGTGCAGAACCGCGACCGGCGCCAATACCAGGACATCGAGATCGAGACCCTGGAAACGGTGGCCATGGTGCTGTCGGAGCTGCTGGCCGGCACCGACCTGGTGTCGCGCGACGAGCTGGCGCCGGTGGCCGGCAATGCGGTGCTGCCGTTCCGCATGGAGGGCCTGTGCCTGAACGCCGGCGCGGTGCTGGGCACGGCGGTCTACCACCGCCCCAAGGTCCACATCGAGACCCTCATCAGCGACGACCCGGACGCCGAACTGGCCCGCCTGCGCGAGGCGTTGCAGGCCCTGCGCCGGTCGATCGACGACATGATCCGCACCCACGTGGACCTGTCCGGCGACTACCGCGAGATCCTCGAAGCCTACCGCATGTTCGCCGACGATGCCGGCTGGGTGTCGCGCATCTCCGACGCCATCCGCTCCGGCCTGACCGCCGAGGCGGCGGTGCGCAAGGTCGACGACGACATGAAGGTGCGGCTGGGGCAGGCCAGCGACCCCTACATCCGCGAGCGCCTGCACGACCTGGAGGATCTGGCCAACCGGCTGCTGCTGCATCTCACCGGGCAGGGTCTGACCTCCGCCCAGGGCCAGTTGCCCGACGATGCCGTGCTGATCTGCCGCTCGCTCGGCCCGGCCGAACTGCTGGACTACCCGCGCGGCACCGTGCGCGGCGTGCTGATGGAAGAGGGCGCGCCGACCATGCACGCGGTCATCGTGGCGCGTGCCCTGGACATCCCGGTCATCGGCCGCCTGCACGGGGTGTTCAATCGCATCGCCCCGTTCGACGCCCTGGCCCTGGATGCCGACAACGGGCAGGTGTTCGTTCGCCCCAGCGATGACGTTCGAGACACATTCAACCACAGTGTCGCGACCCGGCTGGCCCGCAAACGGGCGTACCTGGCCGAGCGCGATCTGCCGTTCGAGACCCGCGACGGGGTCGCCGTCTCGGTGATGATGAATGCCGGCCTGCTGATGGACATGAGCCATCTGGAGGACACCGGCGCCATGGGGGTCGGCCTGTACCGCACCGAGCTGCCGTTCATGACCCGGCCCAGCCTGCCCGACGTGGCCACCCAGACGCTGCTGTACCAGAAAATTCTGGAACAGGCGGGCGGCAAGCCGGTGGTGTTCCGCACCCTGGACGTGGGCGGCGATAAGCTGCTGCCGTATTGGAGCAACGACGGCGAGGACAACCCCGCGATGGGCTGGCGCTCCATCCGCATCACCTTGGACCGGCCGGCGGTGCTGCGCGCGCAGTTGCGGGCACTGCTGCGGGCCAGCGCCGGGCGCGAGCTGCGGGTGATGTTCCCGATGATCGCCGACGTGGCGGAGTTCGACCAGGCGCGCCGGCTGGTCGACGCCGAGGTGGCGCGCGAGCGGCAGCGCGGCGGCGTGCTGCCGCGCGAGATCTGCGTGGGCACCATGCTGGAGGTGCCGGCGCTGCTGTACCAGTTCCCGGCCCTGCTGCGGGTGGCGGACTTCATCTCCGTCGGCAGCAACGACCTGTTGCAGTTCCTGTTCGCCACCGACCGCGGCAATCCGCGCGTCTCGGCCCGGTACGATACCCTGTCGGTGCCGGTGCTGCGCATGCTGCGCGAGGTGCTGCATCAGTGCCAGGCCGCCGGCAAGCCGGTGGCGGTGTGCGGCGAGATGGCCGGCCGTCCGCTGGAGGCCATGGCGCTGGTGGGGTTGGGCTTCCGGGCGCTGTCGATGGCGGCGCAGGGGGTCGGGCCGGTCAAGCAGATGCTGCGCTCCATGGACTCGCGCGCGGTGGCGACCTATGTCGGGGCCCTGGTGGACAAGGGCGCTGCCAACCCGCGGCGGGGGCTGCGGGCCTTCGCGCGCGACCATGGCATCAAGGTGACCTGACGCGCCCGCCGGACGGCCGCCAGGGATCGAGTACATTAATGAATCTAAAAGGTTTTCATGCGCCCGGCGAGGCTCGACCTCGACTTTCGAAAGCCTTTTCGCGGTCTGATCTGGTAGGGTATATGTCGGATCGGAGCGCCGCGGGGGGGTGGGCGCGACCGGCCGGCCCGGGCCGTCCCCGCGGCGGCGCGGAGACCAGACGACGAGGGCATTGACCTTGGCCAATTCGGCGGAACGCCTGCCGCCCCAGGCGGACTACATCCCGGTTTCGCACGTCGGGTCCCTGCTGCAGGAGGCCCGCCTGCGGGTCGGGCAGGATCTGCGCATCGTCGCCGAGGACCTGCGCATCAAGTACCATCACCTGCTGGCGATCGAGGAGGGGCGCTTCGGCGACCTGCCGGGCCCGACCTATGTCACCGGCTTCATCCGGGCCTATGCCGAATATCTCGGCCTGGACGCCGAGGAGATCGTGCGCCGCTACAAGGACGAGCCGCGGATCCAGCCGCGCACCAACCAGCTCGACTTCCCGGCCCCGGCGAACGACAGCGGCATGCCGGCCGGCGCGCTGCTGCTGGTGGCGCTGCTGCTCGTCGGGGCCGCCTACGGCGTGTGGTACTGGATGTCGTCCAGCGAGACCTCGGTGGCCGAGTTGATCCCGGAGATCCCGGCCCGCCTCGTGGACCTGGTGGACGGCGACGACCCGGCCGCGCCCGGTCAGGGGTCGGGTGAGGCCGGCCCCGGGGATGCGGGGTCGGATCCGGCACGCGTGGCCTCGGGCGCGACGACGCCCGCGCCGCCGGTCGCGGCGGGCGCGGAGTCCGGCGCGGGCGCGCCGGCGCCGGACGCAACGCCCGAGGGCGGGGACCAGACGGGGACGGCGGCCGCCGATGCCGTGGCCGTCCTGGAGGGCGCAGCCCCGGGGGAAACGGCCCCCGACGGCCAGCCCGGCGATCGGCCGCAGGGGGGCCGGGACGGCGGCGACGCGCCGGCGCTTGCCGCCGACGGGGCCCCCGCCGGGACCTCCGCCGGGACCGCCGACGGGATCGCCGACGGGATCGCCGATGGGACCTCTGATGGGGCTGCCGCCGATACCGTCCAGGCGTCCGACACCGGCGGAACCGCTGAGCCGGCCGCCGATCGCGGCGACACCGGCGAGACCGGCGCGACCCAGGCGGCGACCGTCGCCCCGGCCCTGTTGACGGCCGAGGACGGCAGCCGCGTGCCGGCGCCGCCGACGCCCGCTCCGGAGGCGGCGGAAAGCGTCGAGTCCGGCGCGACAGCGGCGTCCGCCGACGGAGAGGACGGCGAAACCGTTCAGACCGCCGAGACGGTCGACGCGGCGGGTGCGGCTCCGGCGGCCGACGGACCGGACACGGGACCGGGGACCGACACGCCGGTGGCGGCCGACGCCTCGGTGCCGCCGCCCGTGCCGGGGACCGACGCAGCCACGGCGGCCGACGACGCCGAGACGGCGGCGGCGGAGCAAGAGGCGGCCGAGGACCCCGCGCCGTCGTACGTGGGCCGGGCGGCGCCAAGCGACGTGCGCGCGGTGTCCGAGGGCGCCCGCATCGTGCTGCGCGCCAACCGCGACTCCTGGATCCAGGTGCGCCAGGGCGGGGACCTGGTGGTGCGCCGGCTGCTGCGCCGGGGCGATACCTATGCGGTGCCCGGTGGGGGCGGCTACACCCTCAACACCAGCAACGCCGGCGGGCTGGAGGTCTATGTGGACGGCCGGCGGGTGCGCAACCTGGGGCCGGTCGGCGCCCCCCGCAACGGCGTGCGCCTGTCGCCCAGCGCCTTGAACTAGACCCGCCAATGGCCTTATACCGAGAGCCTGTCATCCCGGACGATGGGGGCGGTGCGCCGCAGGCCCGCGCCCGGGTCCAGACCCCGGTTTCACGGTTGCCACAAGGGGGTTTCATGTCCGCCCGACCCTACCGCGACGTGCCGCGCCGCGCCTGCCGTCAGATCCACGTGGGCCCGGTGCCGGTCGGCGGCGACGCACCCGTCTCGGTCCAGTCGATGACCAACACGATCACCGCCGACGTCGAGGCCACGGTGGCGCAGATCAAGCGCCTGGAAGAGGCCGGCGCCGACATCGTGCGCGTCTCCTGCCCGGACGAGGACGCCACCGCCGGCCTGGCGCAGATCGTGCCCCGCGTCGGGGTGCCCATCGTGGCGGACATCCACTTCCACTACAAGCGCGCCATCGAGGCCGCCAAGGCCGGCGCCGCCTGCCTGCGCATCAACCCGGGCAACATCGGCTCGGCCGAGCGGGTGCGCGAGGTGGTCCGCGCCGCCAAGGACCACGGTTGTTCCATGCGCATCGGCGTCAACGCCGGCTCGCTGGAGCGCCACCTGCTGGAAAAGTTCGGCGAGCCCTGCCCCGAGGCCATGGTCCAGAGCGCGCTGGAGCACGCGAAAATCCTGGAGGATAACGACTTCCGGGAGTTCAAGATCTCGGTCAAGGCTTCCGACGTCTACCTCGCCATCGCCGCCTACGAGGCGCTGGCCGACGCCTGCGACTACCCCCTGCACCTGGGCATCACCGAGGCCGGCGGAACCCGCGTCGGCACCGTCAAGTCGTCCATCGGCATCGGCTGGCTGCTCAAGAAGGGCATCGGCGACACCATCCGGGTGTCGCTGTCGGCCGATCCGGTCGAGGAGATCAAGGTCGGCTTCGACATCCTCAAGAGCCTGGACCTGCGCCACCGCGGTGTGCGTATCGTCTCCTGTCCGTCCTGTGCCCGCCAGGGCTTCGACGTCATCAAGACGGTGGAGATCCTGGAGGAGCGCCTGGCCCACATCGCCACGCCGATCTCGCTGTCGATCATCGGCTGCGTCGTCAACGGCCCCGGCGAGGCGCGCGAGACCGACATCGGCCTGACCGGCGGCGGCACCCTGGCCAACGAGGGCGCGGCCAACAAGGTCTATATCGCCGGCGTGCCGGACCACAACATCAACAACCCGGACATGATCGACCATATCGTCGACTTGGTCGAAAAGAAGGCCGCCGCCATCGAGGCCGAGAAGGCGGCCGCCAAGTCCGCCGCGGAGTAGCGCCGCACCGCTGTGCAAGGCTCGCCGCCCGGGGTGCGGGTGGCGGGCCTTTGCGTTTGTTTCCTGTGGTGGCGTTGGCCGCCCGTGCCGACGCGAGGCTGAGGGTCGACGGGCGCCGCGGTCAGGCGTGCGTTGGGGCCGCGCCCGCTGGTTCGCGCACCGCTGATCGCTTGTCTTCGACCTTTCCCTGAGGATTGTCACCCCATGGCCGCCCTGCAACCCGTGCGCGGGACCCACGACCTTCTGCCCGACACCGCCCGGGCCCATCGCGCCGTCGAGGCGCGCGCCCAGGAGGTCGCGCTGCGCTTCGGTTTCGACGAGATCGTCACCCCGATCTTCGAGTTCACCGAGGTGTTCAAGCGCACCCTGGGCGATACCTCCGACATCGTCACCAAGGAGATGTACACCTTCGAGGACCGCGGCGGCGAGAGCGTCACCCTGCGCCCCGAGGGCACGGCCGCCATCGTGCGCGCCTTCATCTCCAACGGGCTGGCCCAGCAGGTCCCGGTCAAGGCGTTCTATCGCGGCCCCATGTTCCGCTACGAGCGGCCGCAGAAGGGCCGCCTGCGCCAGTTCCACCAGGTGGGGGTGGAGATTCTGGGGGTCGAGGGACCGGCCGCCGATATCGAGGTCATCGCCTGCGGCTACCGCATCCTGGAGGCGCTCGGCCTGGGCGGCACCGTGACCGTGGAGCTGAACACCCTGGGCGACCTGGAGAGCCGGGCCGCCTACCGCGAAACCCTGGTGGCCTATCTGGAGGGCCGCCGGGGCGAACTGTCCGAGGACAGCCTCGCCCGCCTGCATCGCAACCCGCTGCGGATCCTGGACTCCAAGGACGAGGGCGACCGCGCCGTGGTGGCCGAGGCCCCGGTGCTGGCCGACAGCCTGAACGAGACCTCGCGCACCTTCTTCGCCCGTGTGCAGGAGGGCCTTGCGGCGCTCGATATCCCGGTGGCGATCAGCCCGCGGCTGGTGCGCGGCCTGGACTACTACACCCACACCGCCTTCGAGTTCACCACCACCGCGCTGGGCGCGCAGGGCACGGTTCTGGCCGGCGGGCGCTACGACGGGCTGGTCAAACAGATGGGCGGGCCGCCCACCCCGGGCGTGGGTTGGGCCGCCGGGGTCGAGCGCCTGGCGCTGCTGCTGGCCGATCCGCCGCCGGCGCCGCGCCCGCTCGCCGTGGTGCCGGCCGGGGCCGAGGCGGAGAGGCTGGCCCTGCCCCTGACCGACCGGCTGCGGCGCGCGGGCTTCGCCGTCGACCTCGGCTTCTCCGGCAACATGGGCAAGCGCATGAAGCGCGCCAACAGGATCAACGCCCGCGCCGCCGTCATCCTGGGCGAGGACGAGATCGCCGCCGGCGCCGCCACGGTGCGCGACCTGGACAGCGGCGAGCAGACCCAGGTTCCCCTCGACGGGCTGGAGGCGGGGCTGGACCGCTTCCGGTGACCGGGCCCGCGGGCGACAGCCCCGGCGGCCCCGGGGACGGCTTGGGCAGCCTGGTGGTGGTGGGCGTCAACCATCACTCCTCCTCCATGGCGCTGCGCGACCAGGTGACACTGGACGACGAGGCGCTGCCCGGCTTCCTGGGGCGGCTGCGCGCCTACGGGGTGACCCAGGCGGTGGTGCTGTCCACCTGCGACCGGGTCGAGATCCTGGCCCAGGCCGCCAACAACGACGTCGCCGAGGCCACCGCCGAAGCCGCCGTGGAGGCCCTGGCCGCGCAGGGTGGGGTCGAACCGGCGGCGTTGCTGGCGGAGGGCTATGTCCACCGCGGCGCCGATGCCGCCCGGCACTGCTTCGCGGTGGCCGCGTCGCTCGACAGCCAGGTGATCGGCGAACCGCACGTTTTGCGCCAGGTCAAGGCCGGCTATGCCATGGCCCGCGCGGCCGGGCTGGTGGGGGCCGAACTGGAGCGGCTGTTGCAGTCCGCCTTCGCCGCCGCCAAGCGGGTGCGCACGGAAACGCGCATCGCCGAGGGGCCGGTCTCGGTGGCCTCCGCCGCGGTCCAGGTGGCGCGCGACCTGCACGGCGACCTCGACGGCTGTCGCGCCCTGATGCTGGGCACTGGCGAGATGGGCGAACTGCTGGCCGAAGCGTTCCAGGCCCACGGCCTGGAGCGGCTGGTGGTGCGGGCGCGCCGGCGCGGCCGCGCGGAGGCGGTGGCGCGCCGCCTGACCGCGCACGTCAGTGCCGCCGAAGCCCTGATCGACGACCTGGTGGCCGCCGACATCGTCATCTGCTGCACCGGCGGGCGCGAGCATGTGCTGGGCGAGGACATCGCCCGCCAGTCGGCCAAGCGGCGGCGCCAGAAACCGGTGTTCATCGCCGACGTGGCGGTGCCGGGCGACGTCGAACCGGCGGTCAACAAGGTCGACAATGCCTTCCTGTACGATCTCGGCGACCTGGAGGGCATCGCCATGCAGGGCCGCGCCCACCGTGAGGCCGAGGCCGAGGCGGCGTGGCGCATCGTGCGTGACGAGGTGGGCCGGTTCCAGCGCGGCCGGGTGGAGCGGGCCGCCGTGCCCGCCATCGCCCTGCTGCGCGCCCGCTTCGAGGCCGAGCGCACCCAGGTGCTGGCCGAGGCCGGCGACGACGCCGAAAAGGCCACCCGGCTGCTCATCGGCCGGCTGCTGCACACCCCGTCGGAGGAGCTGCGCCGGCTCGCCTGCGGCCCGCCCGAGAACCTGCGCCACGCCGAGAACGTCACCCGCCGGCTGTTCCGCCTCACCGGGGCCGACACGCCGGGGGCAGCCGAGCCGGACCCGTCAACCGACCCGATCCCAGACCCCGAACCCGAAGACCGACCATGAGCCTGGACGAAAAACTGAGCCGCGTGGTGGCGCGGCACGAGGAACTGGGGGCGCTGCTGTCCGGTCAGGACCTGGACGCGCAGGACATCCCGCGCCTGTCCAAGGAGCTGTCCGACCTGACCCCCGTCGTGGAGGCGATCGCCGCGCTGCGCGAGGCCCGCGCCGAACTGGCCGACGCCGAGGCGATGCTGTCCGATCCCGACATGCGCGAGCTGGCCGAGGAGGAGGTGGGCCGGTTGCGCGCGGAGATCCCGGAACGGGAGCAGGCCGTGCGCGTGCTGCTGCTGCCCAAGGACGAGGCGGATGAGCGCAACGCCATCCTGGAGGTGCGCGCCGGCACCGGCGGGGACGAGGCCGCCCTGTTCGCGGCCGAACTGCTGCGCATGTACGAGCGCCACGCCGCCGCCCACGGCTGGCGCTTCGAGGTCATGGAGATGACCGACACGCCGATCGGCGGCATCAAGGAGGCGGTCGCCACCGTCTCGGGCCGCGACGTCTTCGCCCGCCTGAAGTTCGAGAGCGGGGTGCACCGGGTGCAGCGCGTGCCGGTGACCGAGGCCGGCGGGCGCATCCACACCTCGGCCGCGACCGTGGCCGTGCTGCCGGAGGCGCGCGAGGTCGACGTGCAGGTGGAGGACAAGGATCTGCGGGTGGACACCTTCCGCTCCCAGGGCGCGGGCGGCCAGCACGTCAACACCACCGATTCGGCGGTGCGCATCACCCACATCCCGACCGGGATCGTGGCCCAGTGCCAGGAGGAGAAGAGCCAGCACAAGAACCGCGACAAGGCGATGAAGATGCTGCTGGCCAAGATGTACGACGAGCAGCGCCGCGCGGCGGAGCAGGAGCGCGCCGACGCACGCAAGAGCCAGGTCGGCTCCGGCGACCGCTCGGAGCGCATCCGCACCTACAACTTCCCGCAGGGCCGGGTGACCGACCACCGCATCAACCTGACGCTCTACAACCTCGACAAGGTGATCGCCGGCGAGGCCCTGGACGAGGTCATCGACGCCCTGATCGCCGAGGACCAGGCCGCCAAGCTGGCCGAGGTGGGGTAGGGCCGCGTCGGTCAGCTTCGATGGGCATCATGGAAAAGACTCTGATCAACCGCTACGGCACGCTGGCCGCATGGGTGTACCAGCTCGACAAGCCGGTGGGGCGGTGCTTCGGCGATGTCGCGTTCTATCGCGCGCGGCTGGCCGGCGTGACCGGCCCGATCCTGGAGCCCGCCGCCGGCAACGGTCGTGTGCTGATCCCGCTGGTCGAGGCCGGGCTGGACGTCTGGGGCTGCGACGCCTCGCCGGAGATGCTGCGTCTGTGCGAGGCGGCCTGTCGGGCGCGGGGCCTGGCGCCGCCGCTGAGCCAACAGCGGTTCGAGGATTTCGCCTACGATGTCCGCTTCGACGCCGTCATCGTCCCCGCCGGGTCGTTCCAGTTGATCACCGACGCCGGGCTGGCCTGCGCCGTGCTGCGCCGGTTCCACGGCGCGTTGCGGCCGGGCGGACGCCTCATCCTCGATCTGGACCGCAGCGACAGCCTCGCCGGGTCGGCGCCGCGCCTGCGGCACTGGCGCGACGGTGCCGATGTGCTGACACTGCACGAGATCCCGGTGGGCACCGATGTCTTCGCCCAGACGGCCGAGACGGGTCTGCGCTACGAGCACTGGCGGGACGGCCGGCTGACGGCGGCCGCGATGGAACTGTTCCGGTTGCGCTGGTGGGGGCTGCTGGAGATCGACCTAGCGGTGCGGGCGGCGGGGTTTGCCGACGTGACCGTGGCGGCCGATTACCGGTCGGGAACTGCGCCGGGCCCCGACACCCAGATCCTGACGGTCGAGGCCCGCGCCGCATGACTCTGTCCCGGCGTGGCCCCGCCGCCACCCTCGCCCACGCCCTGGCTGCCGCGACGGAGCGCCTGACCGCCGCGGGCGTGCCGGACGCGCGCGGCGACGCCCGGGTGCTGGCGGCGCATGTGCTGGGCCTTCCCTCCCCGGCGGCCCTGGGGCTGCGGCTGGGCGATCCGATGCCGGCCGCGGCGGCAACCCGGTTCGAGGCCCTGGTCGCGCGCCGCGCCGCGCGCGAACCGGTCGGCCGCATCCTGGGCCGGCGCGGCTTCTGGACCCTGGATCTGGCGCTGGGGCCGGACACGCTGGAACCGCGCCCGGACACCGAGACCGTGGTCGCGGCGGTCCTGGAGCGCGTTCCCGACCGCGCCGCCCCGCTGGCGCTGCTCGACCTGGGCACCGGGACCGGGGCGATCCTGCTGGCGCTGCTGTCGGACCTGCCGAATGCCCGCGGCGTCGGCCTGGACATCGCGGCCGGGGCCGTCGCCGCCGCGCGCGCCAACGCCGCCGCGCACGGCCTGGACGGGCGCGCCACCGTCGCGGTCGCGGACTGGCGCGACGGCCTTCCGGACTGGCCGGGACCGTTCGACGTGATCGTTTCCAACCCGCCCTACATCCGCGCCGGCGAGCTGGCGGCCCTGGATCCCGAGGTGCGGGGGCACGATCCGGCGGTGGCCCTGGACGGCGGCGCCGACGGCCTGGATGCCTACCGGATCCTGGTGCCATTGGCGGCGGCGCGGCTGCGGTCGGGCGGCTGGCTGGCGGTCGAGGTCGGCCACGATCAGGCCGATGCCGTGGCGGACCTGATGCACGCGGCCGGCCTGGGGCCGCCCGCGCGGGCGCGGGACCTGGGCGGGCGGGCGCGCTGCGTCATCGCCCCCGCCTGCACTGCAAAAAAACGGATCGTGCCCTGAAAAAATGCTTGGAAACGGGCCGGAGGCGCCCTACGGTCTTGCCATCATACCTGTTCGACCGATGCGGCTCGCGTGGCGGTCCGCCCCGGGTGAAACGGTCCCGGAGGGGATCGCCGGTCCCAGGTACGGGAGCGATCAGGTGATGGCAGCCCGCGATGCCGTGGCCGGTCCGCCGCCGTGGGTCGGTGGTCATGGGCGGATCCCGGGGCCAGGTCCGAGGACCTTGGTGGGGTCCGACACGGAGCCCGCGCGGGCCCAGAAGCGGACCAACAGACTGCCGGGGGCGCGGCTCTCTCGCGAGAGAGAGGGAGGGTCGCGGGGTCCCGGTCGGGCCGCCGGGGGGGCAACCGGGGACCCACAGAGCACACCCGTCGTCGGGGCTCGTCGCCATACACCATGTCGCCCGGCACCATGTCGCTCGGACGGCGTGAGGCCGTGGCCGGGTGGCCCGCACGCGCGCGGGCTTGGCGGGAGCCGGCGACAGGGTTTGCACAGGGTTTGCCACGACGCGTGCCGGCGACCGCAGGGGTCGTCGCGAGGCGTGGTGGCCCGAGGCGGCCGGCGCGCCGGCCCGACCCAGTGCGGGGGCGTGCGCCCCGCACGCGCTCACGCTCCGTCCCGAAGCCCGAACCCAAAGGAGGTCTGGGACCGTGACGTGCACCGTTTCTCAAGTTGATCAGACGGACTCATGAAGCAAGGCTCGAACACCAGGGGACGCCCGCGCGGCCGTGTCGGCGGCGGGAGCGGCAGCAGCGGCGGCAGCGGCGGCAAGCGGACACCGAACCGCAATCAGACCTTCGACAGCAACGGGCCGAGTGTGCGCCTGCGCGGCAACGCGATGCAGCTTGTCGAAAAGTATACGACCCTGGCGCGTGATGCCGGGTCACAGGGCGACCGGGTGTTGTCCGAGAACTATCTTCAGCACGCCGACCATTACTACCGCGTCTACATGGCGCTGACCGGTCAAACCGATGCCAACCGACCCGGCGCCCCGACGCCGGTGCGGACCGCGACCCAGCCGGTTGCCGGCGACGAGGCGGCGGCCGGAGAGGCCGGGGGCCCGCGCCGCGAGTCCGAGGAGGGGGACGCCGCTGCGGCGGCGCCCGTCGGTGCCGGCCGCGGCAACGGACGCGATCACGGGCGGTCCGGAAACGGGGCCGATCGCGGACCCGACAGCGATGGCGTGACCGCCCCGGAAGCGGCGGCCGGCGCCGAAGGCCCGGCGGCCACCGACGTCGGCGCCGACAGCGAGGCCCCCGCCGAGGAGGCGCCGCCGCGGCGCCGCGCCCCCCGCCGCACCGGCCGCACCGGCAGCCGATCGACCCGCGCGGCAGCCGGCGAGGCCGAGGGCGCGAACGCCCCCGCCGCCGAGGGCGCCGCGGCCGGGGCCGCCGCCGGATCCGAGGAGACCTCCGGCGACGACGCCCCCCGCCCGGTGCGCCGGACGCGGCGGTCGCCGCGCCGGACCACGCCCTCCGGCGACGGCGGCAACGGCGAGAGCGAATCCCAGATGGCCTGATCCGGCGCGGCTCTCCGGCCTCATTGGGCCGCGGGATCATTGGGTTTCGGGATCATTGGGTTTCGGGCGGCGTGTCGCCCCGAACCGGGGCCGCGCCGCGATCCCGGTCCGGGGCGATCTGCCTCAGGCGGCCACCGCCAGCGTGACGACACGGGCGCCGATGCCCTCCTTGACCAGGTAGTCGGCGCGCCGGGTGTCGACGACCGTTGCCCGTCCCGCGGCGGCCAGTGCGGCCAGGGCCGCGTCGTAGCCCTCGGCGTCATAGACCCCGTCGTTCACCGTGACCGTGACCAGGCCGCCCGGGCGCACGATGCGCAATACTTCCCCCAGGCCGGCCGGCCCGACGTGGCCGTGGGTGAAGGTGCCGACGCTCACCGCGCCGGCGTAGGCGTCGTCGTCCACGGGCAGGCGCGCGGTCAGGTCGCCCTCGATCAGGGCGTCGTAAACCGGTCCCTCGGCATGGGTCTTGGTCCGGGCTTCCGCCAGCATGTCCGGCGACAGGTCGAGGCCGTCGACGTGGCGGAAGCCGCGCGTGCGCAACGCGACCCCCGCGAGCCCAGTGCCGCAGCCGACGTCGATGATCGGGGCCTCGCGGCCCGCCAGGTGGTCGGCGAAGACGTCGACGGCGATGCGCGGGGCGACGTAGCCCAGCCGGCCGACGGTGTCGTGGTCGTAGTCCGCCGCCCAGTCGCGGTAAAGGTCGCGCACGGCATCGGGGCCGCCCACGGCATAGGCCCGTTCGAGGACCGGATCCTTCTTCTCCGTCATGGGGCTCCTTTCCTGGCACGGGGCGGCCGGGCCACGGTCGGAGCGGCGCGGCTCACCCGGTGGTGTCGAGCAGATAGAGGATGTCGCCGCCGAAGGAGTCGCGCAACGCCTTCACCAGCAACCCGTCGTCCGTATACCACAAGTCGATGACGTCGTCGGTCTCGAACCGGTAACGCGTGGCGTCGGCGCTGCCGCCGCGGTAGGCGACGCGCTCGCGGCCCAGGGTCTGGACCCGGACCGCCTCCAGGGCGCCGCGCTTGGTGGTGATGACGCGCGGCGCGGTCAGAATGCCCGGGTTCCAGAAGCTCTTGGGCGGGGTGTCGGGCGGCACGACGTGCTCGCCCGCCGCGCCGCTGACGCGGAAACCGTCGGACTCGCGCCGCCCGGTGACGCGGTAGGGCTCGCCGTCGTCGTTGGTGCGGGTCTCCAGCGCGGTCAGCAGCCCGTTCTCCCAGGTCTCGGTGGCCACATGCTGGCTGGCGTAGGAGTACAGCAGCACCTGGACGTCGATGGTGGTGCGGGTCACCACGGTGCGGTCGCGGCCCCGGGTGTGCACCTCGAAGGCGGTCTGCCCGATGGGGTCGTCGCCGCGGTAGATGCGGTAGGTGAGGGTGTGGCTGTACTGGAAGCCGGCCGGGATGGCCTGCGCCGGCGCCGGTGCGGCGGCGGGCAGCCACAGGGCGAGCGCCAGCAGGAGCGTCGCGAGCGGCCGCCACCGCCGCAGCGTACGGCCACGCTGCCGCGGGCCAGCCGCACCGCTTGGCGTCTGCCCCCGTGTGATCTGCCCCCGTGTCGTCTGCCCCCGTGTCGTCTGCCCCCGTGTCGTCTGCCCCCGTGTCGTCGGGGTCCCTCTCCTTGGCGCGTGTCGCGGTTCCGCGGCGCGTGCCACGCGCCACCACGCTGCGCCGGGCGGGCGCCCCACGCCCGCCGCCCCCGTCGCCCTGCCCGTCATCACCCGCCTCCCTGCCGTCCGCCGACCTGCCGTCCGCCGATGTCCCGGGTCCCGCTCCGACCGCCCCTTCCCCGGCTCTGTCCGGCTCTCACCGGCAGCGGGCGTCCGGCGTGCCCTTGGGCCGCAGCGCGAAGACCCGGATGGTGTGGATGAAGGTTTCCTCGTCGCCGGTGATGCCGTCCTCCTCGCGCGAATAGAACTGGAGCGAGCGGCCGTTGCGCCCCACCGCATAGGACAGCGTGCTGCCGGCCGCCTTGACGTCGCGCCGGCCGATGAAGCCGTTGTCGAGGTACATGTGCAGCACGGCGTTGGTGAAGAACCCGACGTCGTCGTGGGCCTCCACCTGCACGCGCTCCACCCGCATCGACTCGGGCAGGGTGACGTTGTAGGGGTTGGGCAGGTCGGCGCCGCTGCCGCCCAGCACCGCGCCGACGCTCTCGCAATGCACCAGCACCGGGACCATGGGGGCCGGGGCCTCGTCGCGCCGGCGCGGCTGCGCCTGCGGCACCCGCACTTGCGGTTGCAGCGCGCGCAGGCGGGTCAGGCTGGCGGTGGTCAGATAGCCGGTGGCCGGCAGGCCGTGGGCGCCCTGGAAGGCCTGGAGGGCGCCGCGCGTGCGCGGGCCGGGCCGGCCGTCCACGCCCCCGGCCCCGAAGCCGAGGGCGTTCAGCCGGGCCTGGACCTCGCGCCAGTCCTGGCGGCTCGGCCCCAGCAGGGTCTCGCCGACGGTGGGCACGCGGGCGGCCACGTCTTCCAGCAGCGCCGTGCCCGCCGCGGTGCGGGCCAGGCCCTCCCAGGCGGCCCCCGCCGGCCCCTCCGCGGTGGGATCGGCACCGGCGTCCAGCAGCAGGCGCGCGCTCTCGACATGGCCTTCCCAGGCCGCCAGCGTCAGCGCCGTGTTGCCGTCCGGGGCGCGCAGTTCCAGGCTGGCGCCGACGTCCAGCAGCTTGCGGAGGCGGGCCGTGTCGTTGTCGCGGGCCGCGATCATGAGCGCGGTCCGGCCCAGGCCGTCGCGGGCGTCCGGATCATTGCTGCCGTCGGCGCCGAGCGCGGTCGGCGCCTGCGGCACCGGCGACGGCGGCAGGCCGGCGCTCTGGGGGCGCGGGGGGGCGCCACCCCGGCTGCCCGTTCCGGCGGTGCCGGCGGTGCCGGCGGCATCGGCCACGCTCGTGCCCGGCGCCGGGCGGCCGGTCGGCCACAACGGCGCGGCGCCAACGGTTGCCGCGTCGGGGGCGGCGGGGGTGTCGGGGGCGGCGGGCGCCGCCGCCGCGTCAGCCTCCCCGTCCCCGGCCTGCGCGCTCGCGCTCTCCAGCCGGTCCAGCCGCAGGCGTGCGATCGGCGCATAGGTGCCGTCGGGCCAGCGCGACAGGTACTCGCGGTACAGGTCCGCCTGGTTGGCGTCCATGATGGATTCCCAGAACAGGACCTCGCCCTCGCTGCCGGCCGGTGGCGACTGCGGGATCGGCGGGGCGGCCAGCTCGATCGACCGGGTCGCCTGCTGGGCCGGCGCCGCCGGCTCCGGCGCCGGCGGCCGGAAATAGAACTGGCCGGTGATCGAGTTGCTCACCCACGGCACCTGGCGGTCGTCGGTCCGCGCCATGACGTCGCGCCGCACCGACAGAAAGATGTCGTCCAGGTCCTGGCCCGGCTCCTCCAGCGCCGTCAGCAGGGCGCCGGTGAACGGACTGTTGCGGGTGTCCTCGCCGTCCAGGGCGACCTGATCCGGGGCGGTCGCATAGGCCAGGTAGGTGCCGGTCGGCGCGCTGGTACGCGCCAGCCCGCGCCCGCCGCCGGAGCGCATCACGGACTTGAACGGGTTGTCGCGGCAGGCGTCCAGGATGACGATGTTGAGCCGATTGCGGGCGCCGCCCATGCGGGCCAGGATATCGCGGACGTTGACGCCCTCGACCTCGACGTGGGCCTGGTCCTCGATCACCGCGTCGACCGGGATGAGGTAGTTCTCGCCGTGCACCTGGACGCCGTGGCCGGCGTAGTAGAACAGCCCGACCCCGCCGTCGGACAGCCGGCGGCCGAACTCGATGTAGGCGCGGCGCATGTCCTGGCGGGTGGCGTCCACCAGGGTGGTGACGTCGAAGCCGACGTCGCGCAGCGCCCGCGACAGGGCGATGGCATCGTTGGTCGGGTTGGACAGGCTGCCGCTGTCATAGCCGCCGTTGCCGATGACCAGGGCGACCCGGGTCTCCTGGTCCGGCGCGGCGCCGGCCGCCTCGGCCGCGGCCGGCGCGGCGGCGACCAGGATCAGGAGGCCGGCGACGAGCGCGGCCCCCAGCCAGTTCAGGACCGACCGGGGCGCTCGGCCGCCCGCCGGCGCGTTCCCGGACACCGCAGTTCCGGACACCGCAGATATCGTCCCAGACATCGCCGGGCCTCCCCCGAGTCTCCCTCAGCGCGACACGTCGGACGTCACGGCTTCAGAATAAGTCAATTGGGCGCGCGCGGCCAGAGCCATCGCCACGCCCGGCCCTGGCGGCCTTACCGGCAGGCGGCCGGCGCGGTGCCCTCGGGCCGCAGGGCGTAAACCCGGATCGCCGTGATGTAGGTGTCGTCGCCGTCGGCCAGCGCGCCGCCGCCGACCGAGAACAGGTCGAGGCGTGAGCCCGTCGCCTGAAGCCCATAGGTGAGCGTGCTGCCCTCCGACTTGACGTCGTGGCTGCCGACGAACACGTTGTCGATATAAAGTTGCAGCTCGGCCTCCGACAGGAACCCGATGTTGTCGTGGGCCTCCACCTGTACGCGCACGACCGCCATCGGCGACGGCAAGGTGACACGGAACGGGTTGCGGTGGTCGGCCGCATCGCCGTCGCCCACCACCGCGCCCACGCGCCGGCACAGCACCAGGGTCGGCACCCCGCCCTCGGCCGCCACCCGGGCCGGGCGCGGCAGGGTGGGCTGCACGGCTTCGAGCCGGGCCAGGGTGGCCGCGTCCAGGTAGCCCGTGACCGCGAGATCCTGTGCCCGCTGGAACGCTTCCAGCGCCTTGCGGGTGCGCGGGCCGGGCTGGCCGTCGACCGGGCCGGCACCGTGGCCCTGGGCGTTGAGGCGGGCCTGGGCCTCGCGCCATGTGCCGCGGTCGGGCTCCAGCAGGGTCTCGCCCAGTTCGGGCACCCAGGCCGCCATGTCGGCCAGCAGGGGGGCGCCGTCCGGGGTCCGCGCCAGGCCCTCCCAGGCGGGCCCCGCCGGCCCCTCGGCCAGTGGATCGGCGCCGCCCTCGAACAGCAGGCGGGCGCTTGCGACATGGCCTTCCCAGGCCGCCAGGGTCAGCGCCGTGTTGCCGTCGGGACCACGGAGGTTGACCGCGGCTCCGGCAGCGAGCAGCCGGCGGAGGCGGTCGCGGTCGTCGTCGCGGGCCGCGATCATCAGGGCCGTGCGCCCGAAGGCGTCGCGCGCGTCCGGGTCGTCGCTGCCGTCGGCGCCCAGCGGGCGGGCGTCGGCGGGCACCGAGACGGGCGCGGCCGGCGCGACGCCGCTCGCCGGCCGGCCCGCCACCGGCGTTGGGTCCGTCGGCGGGGTCTCTTCGGCCGGCGAGTCGGCCGGCGGGGGGCTTTCGGCCGGGAGCGGCCGGAAGGCGGAGTCGGGGTCCGGCCGCGCCAGCCGCACCGGGCCGGCCTGGAGCACCTCGATCTTGGCGCGGGCGATGGGCGCGTAGGTGCCGTCCGGCCAGCGCCGCAGGTACTCCGTGTACAGGTCGGCCCGGTCGAGATCGAGGATCGACTGCCAGAACGCCAACTCGGCCTCGCCGCCCGGGGCCAGGGTCGGCGGCGTGGTTGGCGGGGGCACGGGCGCCGGCTGGAGCAGCTCGATGGACCGCGTCCCCGCCGGGGCCGGGGGCGGGGCGGGCGGGCGGAAGTAGAACTGCCCGGTGATCGAATTGCTGACCCAGGGGACCTGGCGGCCGTCGGTCTCGGCCATGACGTCGCGCCGCACACTCAGGAACACGTCGTCCAGATCGGCCCCGGGCCGGTCCAGCGCCGCCAGCAGGGCGCCGGTGAAGGGGCTGTTACGGGTGTCCTCGCCGTCCAGCGCGATCTGGTCCGGCGCCGTGGCGTAGGCGAGATAGGTGCCGGTGGGCGCGCTGGTGCGCGCCAGCCCGCGCCCGCCGCCGGAGCGCATCACCGATTTGAACGGGTTGTCGCGGCAGGCGTCGAGGATGACGATGTTGAGGCGGTTGTGCGCCCCGCCCATGCGGGCCAGCACGTCGCGGATGGCGATGCCCTCGACCTCGACGTGGGCCTGGTCCTCGATCACCGCGTCGACCGGGATCAGGTAGTTCTCCCCCGCCACCTGCACGCCGTGGCCGGCGTAGTAGAACAGCCCGACCCCGCCGTCGGACAGCCGGCGGCCGAACGCGATCGCCGCCCGGCGCATGTCGCGGCGCGTGGCATCGGTCAGGGTGGTGACGGTGAAGCCCACGGCCTCCAGCGCCCGCGCGACGGCGCGGGCGTCGCGGGCCGGGTTGCGCAGGGCACCGGTGGGGTAGCCGCCGTTGCCGATCACCAGCGCCACCCGGTTCTCGCCGGGCGGCGGCGCGGCGCCGGCCGGACCGGCGGCCCCCCAGAGGGCCGCGCCGGTCAGAACAGACGCCAGCACGGCCACCAGAACCACCCGCACCATCACCCCCGGCGCCGCGGCCCCCCGCGCCGCCCGACCCGATCGCCCGCACCCCCACTGAACCATCATCGGCCGTGCCTCCCCTTGCCCCGGCACACCGCATCGGCGTCCCTATCAGCTTAAGGGAGATGGCGGCGCCCCGCCACCGCGGCGCGCCGGCCCTCAAGGCTCCCCCCCGATTCCCGCTGAGCGCCGGCGGCGGCGTTTGACAGGCCGGCCCGGCTGGCCCTACGTTGTGCGGTGCGAAAAATGGGCGCGCGGCGCGGAGTCGCGCACCCCTTCGCCCCGATCCGGGCGGCGGCCGCGCGGCGGCCGAGGCTCGTTGGCGGTTTTGCGCCCGTTGGCTGTCTCCGGGATGTCACACTTGACGTGCCCGGCGCGGCGGGCGAGACATCCGTACGCGCCCCGGCGGCTGGGTCCCTCCTCCGGTCCGGTCGTTTCGGCGTGCCCTTGGTTCAGGTCCGCGAGGGACCGCCCCGGCGCGAGCCGTCGCGGCCGCGCCCGCCCCGGTCCCCGCGAAGAAGAAAGCACAGGGAGTGCCATGAAGGTCCTGGTCGCGGTCAAGCGCGTCGTCGACTACAACGTGAAGATCCGCGTAAAGGCGGACAAGACGGGAGTCGAGACGGCCAACGTCAAGATGTCCATGAACCCCTTCGACGAAATCGCCGTCGAGGAGGCCGTGCGCCTGAAGGAAGCCGGCACCGCCACCGAGGTGGTCGCCGTCTCCATGGGCCCGCAGCAGGCGCAGGAGACCATCCGCACCGCGCTCGCCATGGGCGCCGACCGCGGCATCCTGGTCAAGAGCGACGACGACCTGCAGCCGCTGGCCGTCGCCAAGCTGTTCAAGGCGCTGGTGGACAAGGAATCCCCCGATCTGGTGCTGATGGGCAAGCAGGCCATCGACGACGACAGCAACCAGACCGGCCAGATGCTGGCCGGGCTGCTGGGCTGGCCGCAGGCGACCTTCCTGTCGAAGGTGGCGATCGGCGACGGGTCGGCCACCATGACCCGCGAGATCGACGGCGGCCTGGAGACCGTCGAGGTCAAGATGCCCTGCGTCGGCACCGTCGACCTGCGCCTGAACACGCCGCGCTACGCCTCGCTGCCCAACATCATGAAGGCGAAGAAGAAGCCGATCGAGACCCTGGAGGTCGGCGACCTCGGCGTCGATGTCGCGCCGCGCCTGACCACGGTGGCGGTCGAGGAACCGCCGGCGCGCCAGGCCGGCGTGATGGTGCCCGACGTCGCAACCCTGGTGGACAAGCTGCGCAACGAAGCGAAGGTGATCTGACCATGGCCATTCTCGTCATCGCCGACCACGACAACACCGCCATCCGTCAGGGCACCCTGGCCGCCATGACCGCCGCCCAGCAGATCGGCGGCGACGTCACCGTGCTGGTGGCCGGCGAGGGCTGCCGCGCGGCCGCCGACGACGCCGCCAAGATCGCCGGCGTGAGCAAGGTGCTGTGCTGCGACTCGCCGCTGTACGCGCACCACCTGGCCGAGCCGTTCGCGGCCCTGATCCTGACCATCGCCCGGGACTACAGCCATATCCTCGCGCCGGCCGTGACCATGGGCAAGAACACCCTGCCCCGCGTCGCCGCGCTGCTGGACGTGGCCCAGATTTCCGACATCTCCGGGGTCGTGGACGCCGACACCTTCGTGCGCCCGATCTACGCCGGCAACGCCATGGCCACGGTCAAGAGCGCCGATGCCATCAAGGTCATCACCGTGCGCGGCGCGTCCTTCGACAAGGCCGCCCACGGCGACGGCAGCGCCGCGGTCGAGGATCTGGCCGCGGCCGAGGATCCCGGCCTGTCGTCGTTCGTGGGCCAGGAGTTGAGCAGTTCCGAACGCCCCGAGCTGACCAGCGCCCGCGTCGTCGTGTCCGGCGGGCGCGGCATGGGCTCGGCCGAAAACTTCCACCACATCGAGACGCTGGCCGACCAGCTCGGCGCCGCCGTCGGCGCCAGCCGCGCCGCCGTCGATGCCGGCTATGCGCCCAACGATTTCCAGGTCGGCCAGACCGGCAAGATCGTCGCCCCCGAACTCTACATCGCGGTCGGCATCTCCGGCGCCATCCAGCACCTGGCCGGCATGAAGGACTCCAAGGTCATCGTCGCCATCAACAAGGACGAAGAGGCCCCGATCTTCCAGGTGGCGGACTACGGCCTGGTGGCCGACCTGTTCGAGGCGGTCCCGGCCCTGGAGGCCGCGCTGGCGTCGTAGGCGCGTCCGGCCCCGCCTCGACCTCTCCGATCCCCGCCCTCCCTGCACCGGGACGGCCGTCGCACCGCTCCCGGCGGGGCGATCCGGCCCGGGCGGGGACGGCCCCCCGCACGGCCGGCGGGTCCCGCGCGCCGGCCCCAGGCACAAGGACCGCGCAATGATCAAAAAGATCGGCGTCATCGGCGCCGGCCAGATGGGCACCGGCATCAGTCACGTGTGCGCCCTGGCCGGGTTCGACGTGCGGCTGACCGACGTCAGCCAGGAGGCCCTCGACCGCGGCCTGGGCGTCATCGCCCACAACATGAGCCGTCAGGTGGGCCGGGGCTGGATCGCGGAGGCGGACAAGGAGGCCGGCCTGGCCCACATCGTCGCCGGGCTCGGCATGGAGCAGTTCGGGGACTGCGACCTGGTGGTCGAGGCCGCCACCGAGGACGAGCAGGTCAAGCGCCGCATTCTCGGCGACCTGTGCCCGCACCTGTCGCCGGAGTGCGTGCTGGCGTCGAACACCTCGTCGATTTCGATCACCCGCCTGGGCGCCTCCACCGACCGCCCGGGCAAGTTCATCGGCATGCACTTCATGAACCCGGTGCCGATGATGAAGCTGGTCGAGTTGATCCGCGGCATCGCGACCAACGAGGAGACCTATCAGCTCGTCCGCGTCGTGGTCGAGCGCCTGAACAAGACGTCGGTGCCGGCCGAGGACTTCCCGGCGTTCATCGTCAACCGCATCCTGATGCCCATGATCAACGAGGCGGTCTACACCCTCTACGAGGGAGTGGGCGGTGTCGAGGCCATCGACACCGCCATGCGCCTGGGCGCCAACCATCCCATGGGGCCGCTGGAACTGGCCGACTTCGTCGGGCTGGATACGGTTCTGGCGATCATGCAGGTGCTGCACGAGGGTCTCGCCGATTCCAAGTACCGGCCGTGCCCGCTGTTGGTGAAATACGTCGAGGCCGGGTGGCTGGGCCGCAAGACCGGCCGTGGCTTCTACGACTACACCGGCGAGACCCCGATCCCCACCCGCTGACGGGCGTCACCCCTCGCCGGAGTCGTCCGGGGCCTGCGGGACGCGTCCGCGGAACACCAGGCGCTGGACGATGTGGCCCAGGCCCTCCAGAAGGCTGCCGATCGCCACCCCGACCAGGACGGCGACGAACCATGGTCCGTTGATCGTGATGATCGCCAGCCCGGCCGCGATCATCTGGACCGCCGGAATGCGGGACTTGGCGCCGGTGGCAACGCCGACCGCCAGATCCAGCAGCAGCAGGGTGCTTCCGGTCCAGAACAGCCAGAACGGCCCGACCTGCCAGCCGGTCAGGGTCAGGATGCCGGCCACGGGACCGACCAGGAGAAGCAGGAACGGAGGCTGGACGGCGGCGGGCATGGGGCAGGGATCCTCTTGCGGTCGTCGAGTGACAGGCCGGGGGTGACAGGCCGGGCGCCTGGGGTCGCGGCTGACGTCGATATCACCATACACAGAGTCGGGTCTTCTGGAAAACCGCCCCCCGCGTGACGGCCCAGCCGTGACGGCCCAGTCGTGACGGCCCGGTCAGAGCCCAAGACTCCGCGCCCAAGAAAAGGCCCGGCTCCGCTGGGGCGGACCCGGGCCAGGTGATGGAGAGAGAGAGAGAAGCAGAAGCCCGCCGATCGGCAGCCGAGTGACCGGCGGGTCCTCTTCGGAACGACGGCCGACGGGCGACCGTCTGTTCCAGGTCAACAGATAGAGCCGCGCGATGGTTCCACCGTGTCGGAACCATGGTGATATCATGGCGCGGTCGCGAACCCGGGCGCCGTAGCGCGGATCGCGATCACGCGGAACCACGTCGTCGTTCCGAGTGATCGCGTGAATCCGCGCTAAGTATATGAATCGCAGCCGATTATCGCGAGAAACCGGACCGGCCGGACCGGCGCACGCGGCGGCACGCACACAGGACGGAGGGCATCGGCATGGCGGAGGCGAGCGGCCTGCGGGTTCTGGTCACCGGCGGTACGACGGGCATCGGCGGCGCGCTCAGCCGCCGGCTGGCGGCGGCGGGTGCGCGCGTCGCGGCGACATACCACGGCGGCGCCGACGCGGCGGCCGCCCTGGAGCGCGAGACCGGCGGGGCCGTCGTCACCCGGCCCGCCGACCTGACCGCGCCGGGCGAGCCGGCCGCGACCGTGGCCTGGGCGGCGGAGGCCCTGGGCGGGCTCGATGCGGTGGTGAACAACGCCGGCGGCATGGTGGACCGGGTGCCGTTCGCGGCGATCGACGACGCCTTCCTCGACAGCGTCTTCGATCTCAACGTGCGCCAGGCGATCAAGGTCACGCAGGCCGCCCTGCCGCACCTGGAGGCCAGCCCCCAGGCGTCGATCCTGTTCGTCAGTTCGATCAGCGCGCGCACCGGCGGCAGTCCGGGGTCTTCGGTCTACAGCGCCGCCAAGGCGTTCCTGTCGACGCTGACGCGCTCGCTTGCCAAGGAACTCGGCCCCCGGGGCATCCGGGTCAACGCCATCTCTCCCGGCACCATCGACACCGCGTTCCACCAGCGGCACTCGACGCCCGAGAAGCTGGAGGCCACCCGCGCGGGTATCCCGCTCGGCCGGTTGGGCACGCCGGACGATTGCGCGGGTCCGGCGCTGGCGCTGCTGGCGCCGGCGCTGGGCGGCTACGTGACCGGACAGGTGGTGGAGGTCAACGGCGGTCAACTGTTGGCCTGAGCCGCCCGCCGCGTCGAACACGCGACACCGGATCGCCGACGACCCGCCCTACTCGTTGACGACTCGCCCTACTCGTTGACGACTCGCAAGGTGCGCCGTTCGTCCTCGTTCAGCACCAGGTGGTCCACCATGCGGTGGTAGTCCTCCCAGGTGTCGCAATACTCGCTCACGGCCTGCACCAGGCAGTCCTCGGGCGGACGGCCCGAGCGCGCGGCCAGCGCCATCAGGCGGGCCAGCAGGCCGGGCGGCAACAACGTGGAGAGCGTGTCGTCCTTGGTCACGGCGGGTCCTCTCCCTCCGGTTCGCACAACGCCCGGGCTCGCGGCGCCGTCACGCGTGGCGCCCGCGTCCGGTCGCGGGTCCCCCTTCTGGCCGTCGTCCCTTGGCAGCCCCCCGGTTGGTCCGGGTTGGAACGACATCCCCGCCCCCTCTTCCGCATATGACTCCTTTGAGCCCGGAACGCAAAGGCGGAGTGCGGATCGGGGCGCAGATCCCGTATATTGACACGAAAGCGCCGCGGTCCGGCGCGCTGGCCGCAAGATATTGACAACGGATGGACACCCGGCCCATCACGCGGTCGGGCGCCCGTCCGCGGCGGCGCCACCGATGCGAGCGAATCGCAGGTCGTCGGGACGTCGGGGCCGCGGACGCGCGGGGCCGCTCCTAACCGTTTGGATACCACCCGATGGCACGCACGACGAAAGGCGGTTCGTCCGGGGGACCGCGCCGCGGCGAGCAACGCCGGCGCCGGACCGCATCGCCGCGCAAGGCGCCCGCCCGCGCGGCCACCGGGCGCGCCGCCGCGAAAAAGACCCCGGCGCGGAAACCCGCCAGCCCCCCGAAGACCCGGCCCAAGACACCGCCCGCGCGATCGCGGACGCCGCCGGCCAAGCCGGCGGCGCGGACCGCCCGGGGCCGCCGCGCACCGGCCCGCCGGCGCGGCTGGCCGTCACGACTGTGGCGCCTGACCTCATGGACGCTGGTCGGCACGATCTGGACGGCGGTCGCGCTGGCGCTGCTGGTGGGCTGGTACGCCTACGACCTGCCCGACGTGCGCGAGGCCGCGACGCGGGTCCGGCCGGCGGGCATCACCGTGCTGGCGGACGACGGCACGCCGCTGGCGGTGGCCGGCGAGGTGCACGGCGAGACGGTGACGGTGGCGACGCTGCCGCCGGCACTGATCCAGGCCGTTCTGGCCACCGAGGACCGCCGCTTCTACCATCACTGGGGCGTCGACCCGTTCGGCATCGCCCGCGCCATCGTGGTCAACCTGCGCGCCGGCGCGGTGGTCCAGGGCGGCAGCACCATCACCCAGCAGGTCGCCAAGACCCTGTTCCTGAGCCACGACCGGACCCTGCGGCGCAAGGTGCAGGAACTGCTGCTGGCGCTGTGGCTGGAGGCGACCTTCAGCAAGGACCAGATCCTCGGGCTCTATCTCAACCGGGTCTACCTGGGGGCCGGCACCTACGGCATGGACGCCGCCGCGCGGCGCTTCTTCCGCCGACCGGCGACCGCCGTCGGCCCTTACCAGGCGGCGGTGCTGGCGGGCCTCATGAAGGCACCGTCGCGGCTCAACCCGGCCGCCAATCCGGACCTGGCCCATGCCCGCGCCCGCGAGGTCCTGGGCAACATGGTCGAGGCCGGCTATCTGGAGGCCGCCACCGCCGACCGGCTCGCCCGCGAGGGGCGCCCGACCCTGGCGCTGGCGCGCGGCGCCGGGGCCGGCGGGCGCTACTTCGGGGCGTGGGTCCTCGGCCGGGTCGACGGCTACGTCGGCGCCGTGGACCGCGACCTGGTGGTCGAGACCACCCTGCGGCCGGCGGCCCAGGCAGCGGCCGAGGCCGCGTTGGCGGCGGTGCTGGACGATCCGGACGTGCGCGCCCGCGGCGCCACCCAGGGCGCGGTGGTGGTGCTGGACCGCCGCGGCGCGGTGCTCGCCATGGTGGGCGGCCGGGACTGGGCCGCCAGCCCCTTCAATCGCGCCGCCCAGGCCCGGCGCCAGCCCGGCTCGGCGTTCAAGCCGGTGGTGTGGCTGGCCGGGCTGGAGGCCGGCCTGACGCCCGACAGCGTGATCGAGGACGCGCCGGTGACCGTGCGCGGCTGGTCGCCGCGCAACCATGACAACCGCTACCGGGGGCCGGTCACCCTGACCACGGCGCTGGCGCAGTCCGTCAACACGGTCGCCGTGCGCATCGCCGAACACGCGGGGCGCGACCGGGTCGCCCGGGTGGCGCGCCGACTCGGCCTGACCACCGTGGACACCACCGACCCGTCGATGGCGCTCGGCACCATCGAGGTCTCGCCGCTGGACATGACCGCGGCCTATGCCCCGTTCGCCAATGGCGGCCGGGCGGTGCTGCCGCACGGGGTGGTGCGGATCCGCGACCGCAGCGGCGCCGTGGTGCACCAACGCCGCGCCCTGGGCGAGGCCCCGCGGGTGGTGTCGGCGGCGCACGAGGCAGCGATACGGCGCATGTTGCGTGCGGTGGTCACCCGGGGCACCGGCCGGGCGGCGCAGCCAGCGCCGGGCGCCGGCCTCAGCGTCTTCGGCAAGACCGGCACCACCCAGGCCTTCCGCGACGCCTGGTTCGTCGGCTTCGTGGAGACCGCCGCGGGGGGCGTCGCGCTGGCCGGGGTGTGGATCGGCGACGACCAGGGCCGGCCCATGGACGGGCTCGGCGGCGGCGGCCCGGCGGCCGCCGTGTTCCGTGACCTGTTCGCGCGCTGGCGTCCCTGAGCGATGCACGGCGCGGAAGCGGATCACGCCATCCGTTGCCCCGGACCGCCAAACGTCCGATCATCCGGGGCAAGTCCGACCGCCAAGGTCGGAGACCCACGACCAGGGAGGATCGGGACCATGAAGACACGTGCCGCCGTCGCGCTGGAGGCCGGCCAGCCGCTGGTGATCGAGGAGGTGGACCTGGAGGGACCGAAGGCCGGCGAGGTGCTGGTGGAGATCAAGGCCACCGGGGTGTGCCACACCGACGCCTTCACGCTGTCGGGCGCCGACCCGGAGGGCCTGTTCCCCACCATCCTGGGCCACGAGGGCGCCGGGGTGGTGCTGGAGGTGGGCGCCGGCGTCACCTCGGTGGTCCCGGGTGACCACGTCATCCCGCTCTACACGCCGGAATGCCGGCAGTGCGCATACTGCCTCAGCGGCAAGACCAACCTGTGCCAGGCCATCCGCGCCACCCAGGGCCAGGGCCTGATGCCCGACGGCACCAGCCGGTTCTCGCTCAACGGCCGCATGCTGCACCACTACATGGGCTGCTCGACCTTCGCCAATCATACGGTCCTGCCCGAGATCGCGGTCGCCAAGATCGACCCCGACGCGCCCTTCGACAGGGTGTGCTACGTCGGCTGCGGGGTGACGACCGGGGTCGGCGCAGTCATCAACACCGCCCATGTGGAGCCCGGCGCCACCGTCGTGGTCTTCGGCCTGGGCGGCATCGGCCTGAACGTGATCCAGGGCGCGCGCCTGGTGGGCGCCGACATGATCGTGGGCGTCGACATCAACCCGGCCCGGCGCGCGATGGCCGAACGCTTCGGCATGACCCACTTCGTGAACCCGAACGAGATCGACGGCGACCTGGTGGCGCATCTGGTCGACCTGACCGGGGGCGGCGCCGACTACAGCTTCGAGTGCATCGGCAATGTGCAGGTGATGCGCGCCGCCCTGGAATGCTGCCACAAGGGCTGGGGGGTCTCGACCATCATCGGCGTGGCCGGCGCCGGCGAGGAGATCGCCACCCGGCCGTTCCAGCTCGTCACCGGGCGGGTGTGGAAGGGCAGCGCCTTCGGCGGCGCGCGCGGCCGCACCGACGTGCCGAAGATCGTCGAGTGGTACATGAAGGGCAGGATCGAGATTGACCCGCTCATCACCCACGTGCTGCCGCTGGAGCGTATCAACGAGGCCTTCGACCTGATGCACGAGGGGCAGTCGATCCGGACGGTCATCACGTTCTGAGCCGGGGCGGTTTCTAGACCCCGCGCCCCCGCGGGAGCGGGGGCGCAAGAAGAGATCCCATGTCTGGGTCCCACGCTCCCGCGTGGGGCCCGGCGCCCCCGCAGGAGCGGGGGCGCAAGATCCCATGTCTGGGTCCCACGCTCCCGCGTGGGGCCCGGCGCCCCCGCAGGAGCGGGGGCGCGAGATCCCATGTCTGGGTCCCACGCTCCCGCGTGGGACCCCGCGCCCCCGCGGGAGCGGGGGCGCAAGAGAATATCCTTCTCAGTCCCACGCTCCCGCGTGGGACCCCGCGCCCCCGCAGGAGCGGAGGCGCAAGAAAATATCCTTCTCGGTCCCACGCTCCCGCGTGGGACCCCGCGCCCCCGCAGGAGCGGAGGCGCGAGATCCCATGTCTGGGTCCCACGCTCCCGCGTGGGACCCGGCGCCCCCGCGGGAGCGGGGGCGCGAGATCCCATGTCTGGGTCCCACGCTCCCGCGTGGGACCCGGCGCCCCCGCAGGAGCGGGGGCGCGAGAAAATGTCCTTCTCGGTCCCACGCTCCCGCGTGGGACCCGGCGCGCTGCCCCCCAGGCGCCCACGCAGGAGCGTGGGCGCAAGTAGACAAAGGACGCCCACGCAGGAGCATGGGCGCAAGAAGAGAGGGCGCAAGACGAGTTCCCTCTTCCACCGCCGACCCAAGCGAGGATCCCGTGACTCTCGAAACCCTTTCCGAAAACAAGTGCTTCGGCGGCATCCAGGGGATCTACCAGCACCCCTCGCGCGAAACCGGCACCCCCATGCGCTTTGCCCTCTACCGGCCGCCCCAGGCGCTGGAGCCGGGGGCACGCGTGCCGGTGCTGTGGTGGCTGTCGGGGCTGACCTGCACCGAGGAGAACTTCACGATCAAGGCCGGCGCCCAGCGGTATGCAGCCGAGCACGGCCTGATGCTGGTGGCCCCCGATACCAGCCCGCGCGGCCTCGATCTGCCGGAGGAGCACGCAGCCTACGACTTCGGCAGTGGCGCCGGCTTCTACGTCGATGCCACGGTGCAGCCCTGGGCGCGGCATTACCGCATGTACAGCTACGTGACCGGGGAGTTGCCCGCGCTGGTGGCCGCGCACTTCCCAATGGACCCGGCGCGCCAGGGCGTGAGCGGCCATTCCATGGGCGGGCACGGCGCCCTGGTGATCGCGTTGCGCAACCCGGACCGCTACCGCTCGGTCTCGGCCTTCGCGCCGATCGTCACCCCGTCGCGGGTGCCGTGGGGCCAGAAGGCCTTCACCGGCTACCTGGGCGAAGAGCGCGCGCTGTGGGCCGCCTACGACGCCACCGCGCTGGTCGGCGGCAGCGAGTGGCGCGGGCCGATCCTGATCGACCAGGGCGACGCGGACACCTTTCTGGGCACCCAGCTCACCCCGGAGGTGTTCGCGGACGCGGCGCGGACGGCCGGCGTGCCGATCACGCTGCGGATGCAGCCCGGCTACGACCACAGCTATTTTTTCGTCGCCACGTTCATCGGCGAGCACATCGCGCATCACGCCGCGGCGCTGGCCGGCTGAGGGCGGGCGCCTCGTGAACCGGCGAAGCGCTCCGGCCTTTGCGACAAGTGATCTGGGCGCATACAACGAAACCAGACAGCCCTCGGCAAGAAATCATCTTTTATTGCGCGAGCCGGTGCGGGTGCAGTCCAAGAGGCGTATGTCCGATGCCTTAAAGACACCCTTTTGCCCATCCCCTATGATGATCTGATTACAATTCTCCCGCCGGGGCCGGTCCCGCGGCACGGGATGTCTTCCTCCCGAGGCGGGCCGGCTCGCGACCGATGGCGCCATGAGACCGGCCGGCGCAAGACGTGACCTTTCGGCCGGCTGGCCGGCCGGTGGGCCCCTGGCATCGCTGCGCGGCGCCGCTGTGTTGGTCGGCGCGCTAAGGGCGTCGGGGGCTGCGTACGGCCGTGCTCCTGATCCGTCAGGATTAAGGCCGGCCCGTATGAGACGCGGACGCGCACAGGAGGACACGGACGATCCCTGACGAATCTCTGGGCGCAGACACACAGCGGCTCGACGGCCGCCCCGCCCTCCAGTCCGGCCCGCCAGGCGACGCCGAGTCCTGGCTGGTGCAGGCCGTGAACACCGCGCCGGTCGCGACCTGGATCAAGGACGAGACGCTGACGGTGCGCTTCGCCAACCCCGCCCTGGCCCGCCTGGTGGGGTGGGCGCCCGCGGACGTGGTCGGGGCGACCGACCATGACCTGTTCCCGGGGGCGGTCGCCGACGCCCTCCACGCCGACGATCGCGCGGTGCTGCGCACCGGCCGGCCGGTGACGCGCACCCATCGGCTGCCGGGGCCCGAGGGCGCCTGCGTCACCGTCTGCTCCGATCCGGTCACCGCCGACGGCCGTTGCGTGGGCGTCCATACCACGCTGCGCGAGGTGGCCGACCCCGCCGCGTCCTGTGCCGAGTCGCCGGAGATGGCGGGCCTGCTCGACCGGGTGTTCGAACAATCACTGGTGGGCCTGGCGTTCCTGGACCGCCAGGGCCGGTTCCTGCGCGTCAACGACGTCTACGCCGGCAAGCTCGGCCTGCCCCGCTGGGCCTTCGAGGGGCAGGCCTACGCCGATGTCAACACCGACCACGCGCTGAGCGCCACCCTGCGCGATGTCCTGGAGACCGGCGTGCCGGTGCGCTCGCGGGGGCGGCCGCGCCAGCCCCACGGTGACGACGACCAGGAGGTGACCTACTGGGACGTGCTGATGCAGCCGATCCGGGACGATCGCGGGATGGTGAACGGGGTTCTGGTCGCCACCGTTGACGCCACGGACCGGGAGCTGGCGACCCAGGCCCTGCGCGACAGCGAGCAGCGCTACCGGCTCCTGGCGGCCAACGCCAGCGATCTGATCACCACCCACGACCTGGACGGCGTGTGCACCTTCGCCTCGCCGGCGGCGCACCCCGTGCTCGGACACGACCCGGCCGACATCGTGGGCCGCACGCCGGGCGACCTGTCGCACCCGGACGATGCGGCGTGCCTGAACCACGCCCGCACCCTGATCCTGACCGACGGCGCGCCGGGCACCTTCCGCTATCGGGCCCGGCACGGCGACGGGCGCTACGTCTGGGTGGAGACCACCAGCCGGGCGATGAAGGACCCGGCCACCGGCGCGCCCAGCGGGTTCATCGGGGTGACGCGCGACGTCACCGCCCAGGTGCGCGAGGGCGAGGCGCTGCGGCGCAGCCGCCGGCTGTACAAGGGCCTGTTCGACGGCTCCAGCGCCATCATGCTGCTGATCGACCCGACGTCCGGCGCCATCGTCCAGGCCAATCCGGCGGCAAGCCGCTTCTACGGCTATCCGAACGACCGCCTGCGCGCCATGCGCATTCACGCGCTGAACACGCTGCCGCCGGGCGAGGTCGATCGCCACTGCCAGCGCGCCGCCCTGCGGCAGTGCAACGCCTTCAGCTTCCGCCACCGGCTCGCCTCGGGCGAGATCCGGGACGTCAGCGTGAATTCGACGCCGCTGGAGCTGGAGGGCCGCACCCTGCTGTTCTCCATCATCCACGACGTCACCGACCGCATGGCGGCGGAACGGGCGCTGCGCGCCAGCGAGCGGGAGAAGGCCCGCATCCTGTCGAGCATCTCCGATCTGGTCACCTTCTTCGCCGCCGACGACCTGCGCATCTCGTGGACCAACGCGGCCGCGGCGGACGCCGCCGACCAGACCACGCGGGCGATGATCGGCCGGCACTGCTACGAGATCTGGGAGGAGCAGACCGCGCCCTGCCCGGACTGCCCAGTGCTGAAGAGCTTCCGCACCCGCCAGCCCTGCGAGTCGGAGATCTCCACCCCGGGTGGCCGCACCTTCGCGTTGCGGGCCTTCCCGGCGTTCGACGAGACCGGCGCCCTGGAAGGGGTCGTCGAGGTCGCGCGCGACGTCACCGACCTGGTGCAGGCGCGTCAGTCCCTGGCCGCCACCGTGGCCGACCTGGAACGCGCGCAGCGCATCGCGCGGGTCGGCAACTGGAGCTTCGATCCGGCCGTCGGGGTGCCGGTGTGGTCCGCGGAGGTGTTCCGCATTCACGGCCGCGATCCCGACCAGGGTCCCCCGGACCGCGGCGACCTAGAGCGCCTGTATGACCCGACGGACCTGACCCTGCTGCGGGGCGTCATCGACGCCGCCGTCCGGGACGGCACGCCCTACGATCTGCTGCTGCGCCTGCACCGTCCGGACCAGCCGGACGCCTGGGTCCGCATGCAGGGTGAACCGGAGCCCGTGCCCGGACCGGCCGGACACGTCGTTCATGGCACCATGCAGGACATCACGGCGATCAAGCGGGCCGAGGATGCCCTCGCCCGCAACGAGGAGAAGCTGCGTCTCGCCCTGGAGGCCGCCGACGACGGCATCTGGGACTGGGACATGGTGACCGGCGAGCTGGACTGGAGCCCGCGCTGCTTCACGCTGCTTGGCTACCCCTCCGACACCTTCTCGCCCTCGCTGGCGTTCTGGGAGGACATGGTGCACCCGGACGACCGGGCGCGCGTGCTGCCGATCGTCCACGAGGGGTTGCGCGCGGGCCGGCCGATGGACGTCGAATACCGCCTGCTCCGCGGCGACGGCGCCTGGATGTGGGTGCAGGCCTGCGGCAAGCCGGTGGCCTGGGACGGCGCCGGCCGCGCCACCCGCGCCATCGGCACCGTCACCGACATCGACATGCGCAAGCGCGCCGAGCAGTCCCTGGTCGAAGCCCGCATCTCCGCCGAGCAGACCAACCAGGCCAAGTCCCAGTTCATCGCCGCCATGAGCCACGAGTTGCGGACACCGCTGAACGCCATCCTCGGCTTCTCCGAGATGATGAAGGACGAGATGCTGGGACCGGTCGGCTCACCGACCTATCGGGAATACGCCGCCGACATCCACGCCAGCGGCACGCATCTGATTGACCTGATCGACGGTCTCATGGACCTGGCCAAGATCGAGGCCGGACGCCGCGACCTGACGCTGGCGACCCTGGACCTCGCGGAGTTGATCTCGGGCACGCTGCACCTGGTCGAGCACCGCGCCGCCACCCAGGGCCTGACCCTTTACCGCGACCTCGCCCCCGGGCTGCCGCCGCTGGTCGCTGACGACCTGGCGGTCCGCCAGATCGTCTTCAACCTTCTGACCAACGCGATCAAGTTCACCCCGCGCGGGGGTCAGATCACGGTCTCGGCCGGGCCGGGCGCCGACGGCGGCATCGACCTGGCGGTCGCGGACACCGGCATCGGCATCGCGCCGGCCGATCAGACCCGCCTGTTCGAGCCGTTCGCCCGCGCCGCCGACGCCGAGATGCGGCGCATCGAGGGAACCGGCCTCGGGCTCGCCCTGGTGCGCTCGCTGGCGGAGATGCACGGCGGTACGGTGCGCCTCGCCAGCACGCCGGGCGTCGGCAGCGTGTTCACGGTCTCGTTCCCCATGAGGGAGCCGCCCGCCCCCTGACCGGGCGGGCCGATGGCGGCGCGTCGGCGTGCCAGACACCGCCGACCGCGAGGGCGGGGGACCCTGGCGGCGCGGCGAGACCCTGTCGGTCGTCGCGCGGATCGCGATCCGCGCAGGGTAAGAAAACCGTAAACAGAGCGTCAAAAAACATTCAACTCTAAGGCATAGAGGGTTTTCGGGCGGTCGCCTATCCTCCGGCTCCAGGGTCTCGCCTGGGAGCGAACCGCGCCGCGCCGCGACCACGCCCCGGGGCGGATCACCTGTACCGGAGGAAGACACCCCATGAGCCACACCCCCGAAAGCACCCGCTCCGCCTGGAGCACCCGGGTGGACGGCGACGACGACGTCGCCCTGAATCGCTCGACCGCACCGTCGTTCGACGCCCTGCTGGCCGCGCGCCTGGCCCAGGTCGGCACCCCGGCCGGCCTGGCCGCCACCACCGCCCTGGGCGGTGCCGGTGCCGCCGTCGTGGCCGCCAGCCTGTTCAGCGGCAAGACCCTGAGCCGGCGCGGCCTGATGAAGGGCGCCGCCGCCTCCGCCGCGCTGGCCGCCGGCGCCGGTGCCGTCGGCACCGCCCTGGCCCCGGCCTCCGCCCGCGCCGCCGAGAGCGCAAGCACGCTGACCTTCCCGCCGCTGCCGCACGGCTACGACGAGACCAGCCACGTTGCCGACGGCTACGAGATCCAGACCCTGATCCGCTGGGGCGACCCGGTGGTGGCCGGCGCGCCGGACTTCGACCCGCTCAAGCAGAGCGCCGCGGCCCAGGCCCAGCAGTTCGGCTACAACAACGACTTCGTGGCCTTCATGCCGCTGCCGGTCGGCTCCGACAATTCGGACCACGGGCTGCTGTGCGTCAACCACGAGTACACCAACCCGCACCTGATGTTCCCGGGCATCGGCGACGGCGAGATCGACAAGCTGACCAAGGATCAGGTCGACATCGAGATGGCCGCCCACGGCCACGCCGTGATCGAGATCCGGCGCGACGGCACCACCTGGCGCGTGGTCCCGGACAGCCCGCTGAACCGCCGCTTCACCGCGCTGAGCACGGACTTCGCGATCACCGGCCCGGCCGCCGGCTCCGACCGCCTGAAGACCAGTGCCGACGCCACCGGCACCAAGGTGATCGGCACGGTGAACAACTGCGCCGGCGGCAAGACGCCGTGGGGCACCATCCTGTTCGCCGAGGAGAACTTCCACGGCTACTTCATGGGCGACGTGGAGCAGACCGCCGAGGCCGAGAACTACAAGCGCCTGGGCGTCGGCGGCGGCCGCTACGCCTGGGGCAAGTTCCACGACCGCTTCGACGTCGAGAAGGAGCCCAACGAGGCCAACCGCTTCGGCTGGATGGTCGAGTACGACCCCTACGACCCCAACAGCGTGCCGAAGAAGCGCACCACCCTGGGCCGCTTCAAGCACGAAGGCGCCACCACCGTGGTCAACAAGGACGGCCATGTCGTCGTCTACGCCGGCGACGATCAGCGCTTCGAGTACGTCTACCGCTTTGTCACCGCCGGGACCTTCAACCCCGACGACCGCGCCGCCAACATGGACCTGCTCGACGAGGGCACGCTGTCGGTGGCGCGCTTCAACGACGACGGCACCCTGGACTGGCTGCCGCTGGTGTTCGGTCAGGGGCCGCTGACCCCGGACAACGGCTTCAACGACCAGGGCGACGTCATGATCGACGTGCGCAAGGCCGCCGACCTGCTGGGCGCCACCCCGATGGACCGGCCCGAGGACGTCGAGCCGAACCCGGTCAACGGCGTCATCTATGCGCTGATGACCAACAACACCAAGCGCAAGGACGACCAGCTCAACGCGGTCAACACCCGCGCCGCCAACCGGCACGGCCACGTGGTGGAGATCATCCCGCCGGGCACCGCCGCCGACGGCGACGGCGCCAACGCCGATCATGCCGCCGACACCTTCACCTGGGATATCTTCCTGATGGCCGGCGATCCGTCCAAGCCCGAGGACGGCGCCCGCTACGGCGGCGATGTCGGCCCCGACGGCTGGCTGTCCTGCCCGGACAACGTGGCCTTCGACAGCAAGGGCCGCATCTGGATCGCCACCGACGGCGGCCCCAAGAGCGGCATCGCCGACGGCGTGTGGGCGGCGGACGTGTCCGGCCCGGGCCGCGCCCTGACCCGGCGCTTCTACGCCTGCCCGCGCGGCGCCGAGCTGTGCGGACCGGAGTTCACGCCGGACGACTCGGCCTACTTCGCCGCCGTCCAGCATCCGGCCGACGAGAAGGACAGCACGTTCGACAATCCCTCGACCCGCTGGCCGGACTTCGATGACAGCCTGCCGCCGCGTCCGGCGGTGCAGGTGATCGTCAAGACCGGCGGCGGCGCCATCGGCTGACAGCGATCACGGGCCGGGATACGACCCCGGCCCGTGATCCTGACCGATGCGCACGGAGGGACATCATGACCACCCTGCCCGCCCCCTCGACCAGCCGCCGCGGCCTGCTGCGGGCCGGGCCGGCCGCCCTGCTCGGCCTCGTGGGCGCGACCCTGCCCGGACCCCGCCCGGCGCGCGCCCGCACGGCCACCAAGGCCGCCGAGGCCGCCGAGGCCGCGTACGATCCGCGCACGCAGATCTGGCGGTGCACCTACAACGAATGTGACCCGTACTACTACGACCCGGCCAAGGGCGATCCCGACAACATCATGGGCGACCACCCGATCCCGCCGGGAACCGCCTTCGAGGACCTGCCCGACACCTGGCGCTGCCCGATCTGCGGCGCCACCAAACGCTGGTTCGTCAAGGAAAGCTAGCGCCGATCGCTCGACATCGGAACCACCGGGGTGGGGCCGATTTCGAGCGTGAATCGGCGCAATCTGCTGGTTTCAGAGCCGATCGCCGCCGCGCCCTACCCCCGGTCGCGGCGGAGGGCTTCGGCCTGACGCGCGACCGCGCAGGTCTTGCCGGAGGCGCAACTGGAACAGGGTGACCGCTTGCGGCCGAACCAGGTGCGCCACAGGTACAGCAGCGCGACCGCCACCAGCCCCCCCACCAGCAGCAGCTCCAGCCCGCCGGCGACGGCCTCCTCGCTCAGGTCGACCGCCGGCGGCGCCGGATCGGCGGCGGTCGTGGGGACGGGTGTGGTCACGGTTGTGGGGGCGGTGTCCGTCACGGTGGGGTCCTGGCTCATTCTGCGGCTCCCTTCGGCTCCGGCCGGTAGCCCGGCACCGGCAGCGTCCGCCCGAACGGCGGCTTGAACAACCCCACCAGAAGCAGCAGGGCCAGCGCGGTGACGTAGACCGCCGTCATCATCTCCAGGCCGCTCAGGTTCAGGAGCGTGCCCGTGGTGTAGGTCAGGCTCGCCACCGCCAGTGCCAGCGTGGTCGGGAAGACGATGGCGAAGGCCATCCAGGCATAGGACTGAGTCTGCACCCGGATCACGATGGTGGTCGCCAGGCACGGTGGATACAGCGCGAAGAACAGCATCAGCGCCACCGCCGTCAGCGCGGTGTAGCCGGCCGCCTTCTGCTCGGCGCCCATGCGCTCCTCCAGGGTGGCGTTCTCGCCCTCCGGCTGATCGAACAGCACGCCCAGGGTGGCGACACTGCTTTCGCGAGCGGCGAAGGAGCTGAACAGCGCCACGTTGATCTTCCAGTCGAAGTTGGCGTACTGCGTCACCGGCTCCAGCAGCTTGCCGAACTGGCCGAGCGCGCTGTTGACGATGCGTTCGTCCTTCATCTCGCGGCGCAGTTCCTTGCGCGTCGTCGCCAGATCGCGCAGGGCGCGCTGGGCGGCGCGGGCGTCGGGATCGCGCGAGCGCACCACGAACGGCGCCAGCTCGGGATGGGCCTCGGTGACGCGGGCATCGAGAGCCTCGGCCGCCTCGCGGCTGGTCACCCGCATGCGGTCGCTGCGGTAATCGGTGTACAGGTTCACCAGCCGGGTCAGGTCCTCCTGGTCCGCCACCGCGGCGGCCAGCGGGTTGCCGGCCAGGGCGACGCGGAAGTCCGTGATCGCCGCTTCGGCGCGGGCGTGGTAATGCGCCTGCCGGTCCGGCGCCAGCCCGGGGAACTGCAGCAGCACGAACACCACGGTGGCGACCGCCACCACCACCGTGCCCACCTTCTTGATGTACAGCCAGGTGCGGTCGACGGAGCGGCGCAGCACGCCGACCACGGTCGGCCGATGATAGTGCGGCAGTTCCATGACAAACGGTGCCGTCTCCATGTGGCGCAGCACCGACACCGACAGCAGCTTGGCCACCAGCAGGGCAAAGATCACCGTGATGGTGGACAGGTAGAACAGAATGAGGCCCTTAGTGTCCGGAAAATAGATGGAAATCAGCAGGGTGTAGAGCGGCACCTTGGCCAGGCAGTTCATGAACGGCACGGTCAGGATGGTGGCCATCCGGGCGCGCTGGTCCGGAATGCCCTTGGTCGCCATCACCCCCGGCACGGCGCAGCCGCCGGCGAACACCCCACCCAGGATGTAGGGCAGCGTCGACTGTCCGTGCAGCCCGAAGCGGTGCAGGATGCGGTCCAGGATGAAGGCAATGCGGGCCATGTAGCCGCTGTCTTCCAGGATCGCGATCAACGCGAACAGGATCAGGAAGATCGGCACGTAGTTCAGCAGGGCGTTGGCCGAATCCACCATCCACAGCCCCATCGACCGCAGCATGGGGTCGTGCAGGAAGCCGGCCGCCGGCAAGGCGTCCGACGCCAGGTCGCGGAATCCGGCCAGCAGAGGCCACGTCACCTTGGTCAGTTCGTAGCCCTGGACGATCGAAAGCTGGTAGATCACCCAGACCGTCAGCACCAGGAACGCCGGCGCCAGCCAGCGGTTGAGCAACACGCGGTCGATCCGCTCGGTCAGCGGCACCCGGCCGGTGTCCGCCTGGCGGGTGGTGGTCGCCACGATGTCGCCGGCCAGATGGTCGCGGCAGCCGGCGACGTGGTCCGACACGCTCAGGCCGGCACGGGCCTCGAAGGCCGCGGCGGCACGTTCGGCGCGGTCGAGCAAACCGTGCACATTGGTGGCGTACTGGCGCAGCACCCCGGGCGCCTCCGCGTCGCCCTCCAGCAGCTTGACCGCCAGCCAACGGGGCGAGACGGCCTGCGTGACCCCCGGCAGCGCGGCGAGGCGGGCATGCAGGTCCGCGACCGGCTCTTCCAGATCGCCGTAGTTCAGGGTCGCGGGGACGGCCTCCGCGCGGCGCCGCGCGGTGTCGCGGATGGCGGCGCGCAGATCCTCCCGGCCGCGCCCCGTGTTGCCGACCACCGGCACCACCGGCGCGTTGAGGCGCTGCGACAACAGCGCGGTGTCGATGGTCAGGCCGCGCCGGTCGGCCACGTCGGTCATGGTCAGGGCCACGACGACCGGGAAGCCCAGTTCGAGGAGCTGGAAGGTCAGGTAGAGGCCGCGCCGCAGCGTGGTGGCATCGACCACGTTGACCAGAACGTCCGGCTGCGCCTCGCGCAGGAACCGGCGCGCCACCCGTTCCTCCAGCGAGAACGCGGTCAGGCTGTAGGTCCCGGGCAGGTCGACGACCTCGACCGTCAGCCCGTCGTCGCGGTAGACCCCGCTCTTCTTGTCGACCGTCACCCCGGGGTAGTTGGCGATGTGCTGTTGCACCCCGGTCAGGGCGTTGAACAGCGTGGACTTGCCGCAGTTGGGCTGCCCGGCCAGCGCCACGCGGATGCGCGTCGGCGGCGGGCCGACGGCCGGTGACGGGGACGACGGGGACGGATCGGGCATCACGGACCTCTCAGGAAACGACGCGCGATGGGGGGATGGTGTCGCGACCACACCCCGCCCCCCATCATCATCATGCCCTCGGGCGGCGGCGGACCGGGATCCGCCGCCGGCGCCGGGGCTACTTCAGGTCGTAGGCCCGCACCCACAGGACGGCGTCCTGGGACAGCTCCTTGCCGTCATGCTCCGTCGCGGGACCCGAGCCGAGCGCGGCGAAGCCCCAGAAGCCGGCCTTCGGGATGCCGAAGGTGAACACGCCGTTGGCGTCGGTGATCGCCACCAGCGCCCCGCCCGGCATCCCGCCAACGGTCGGCTCGGTCGGGCGATTGGTGTCCATGTCGATCGGCGCGGTCATGTACTCGATCTCGATTTCGGCGCCGGCGACCGGCTCGCCGTCCGACAGCACGACACCCGAGAAGGTGGACCCGGCGATCACGTTGGTCGGCTTGTTGAGCGGCACGATCTCGGTCGGCAGCCCGACCGGCTCGTTCCAGCCCGTGGGAATGCCGCCCTTGTTGAGAACGCTCTTGGTGATCTGCTGAATGTAAATGTCCTCGCTCTCTTCGTAGTACGGCGCCGGCGTGAAGGCCACGATGTAGTCGCCGTTGCGCTTGACCGGAATCGCCGCCTCGAAACCCTGGGCCTCGTTTTCGGCGGCCTGGAACGTGACGGGCGCGAGGGCGTCGGTCAGGTCGATCTTCTCGCCCTTGAAGTAGACCGACAGGTCCTCCGGCGTCCCCATGTCCATGGCATGGCCATTGTCCATCGGGTGCCAGAAGAAGAACTTCATCGGCACCTCGCCGGGTCGGTCGAGGTTCACGTCGGGCGTGTAGGCGAGCTGGAAATGCGCCAGGGCGGGGGCGGCCGACAGCATTACGGCGGCGGCCGCCGCCAGCACGGTGCGGGACATGCGGGGGTCTCCTCTCTCTCGGTCGAACGGGTCTCGGACCCAGAATTGGACTCAGGATGGGATTCAGAAGATCTCGGCGGCCGGGACGGTGATCTGATGACCCTCGCCGGCATCGAACAACACGCTGTAGTCGCCCTCCGGCATCTCGAAGGTGAATTCGCTGTTGGCGTCCATCTGGCTGTCGGTGAGGACGCCGCCATCGGCGTCGAGCACCCGCACCGCCACGCCGGAGGCGGACGAACCGTCGGAGAAGCCGGCCTCGCACAGCACGGTGCCGTCGCCATTGTCGTAGCAGGAAAACAGCGGAGTATGGGCCATCGCGGCCCCGGCGGGCGCCAGCAGCAAGGCCGTGCCGAGGGCGAAAGCGGAAGCGGATCGAAGCATGGGATTGTCCTTTTCTCACGGCAGTCGGTGGTGGAAGGGGCGGGACGCACAGCCCGGAGCCGGTGCCGGCGCCGATCCCCGCTCGCGGCGCAGCGCGGCCAGCACCGGATCGTCGGGGGCCGCGTCCAGGCGGCGCACCATGGACCAGGCGGTCTTGTAGCTGACGCCGCACAGCTTCTGGACGCGGACGGGCAAGCCGCGCCCGCTGTCGTCCAGGTACAGCGCCATCACCCGCAACCAGGTGGCGGTGTCGACGTTGGAGCGTTCCATCACGGTGCCGCGCCGGGCCGAGAACGGCTTGCGGCAGCGCGCGCACTTGAACCGGACGCCGCCTGACCGGACGCAGACCATGCGGTAGGCATGGCGCGACCCGCAGTGCGGGCAGACCGGACCGCGCCGCGGCCAGCGCAGGGCCTCCAGCCGGTCCTCGGCGTCGCGGCGCGCGGGGCGCGTCCGGGGCCGGGGCGGCGCGGCGGGAGAGTCCGGAAGGCGGGCGGCGGCGGCAGACATGCGGCGAATCTCGCGGACGGTGGAACACGGGGCGGCCCGGTCAGTCCGGAGGCCCTATGTTTTGTACGGTATTCGAATTGCGAACTACTCGCAACATCAACAGCATCCCGGTCCGCGGCCCCGCCCGGCGCCGGTTTTCACTCCTGTTCCAAACACTTAGCGGCTGAGTCCCGGCCCTGCCCGCGAAACCCGAGTGGAAAAATGGGTCACCAGGCGGGATAGAGCGTCGGCGCGGCCATCCGGCTCGCGAGCACGGGGAGCTCGGGTTTGACGCCATCCCCTCCGGGGGGATAGGTTCATGGGACATGACCCCGTCCCGATCGGAGCCGCCATGCCCCGCGAAGACAGCGCCCCGGCCGTGCACGCCACGCACGCCGACATCGTCAAGCGCCTGCGCCGCGCCGAGGGCCACCTGCGCAAGATCAGCGCCATGATCGAGGAGGAGCGGCCCTGCGTCGACGTGGCGCAGCAGCTCGCCGCGGTCGAGGCGGCGGTGCGCCAGGCCAAGCAGGTGTTCATCCGCGACCACATCGACCACTGCCTGGACGGCGTGCTGCGCGACGGCCCCGAGGCCAAGGCGGTCCTGGCGGAGTTCAAGGACATCTCGCGCTATCTGTAGCCGCACGGGAGGGCAGCCATGGATTTGACGACGGCGATTGCCGAGGGCAGCGGACAACCGGTGCTGCTGGCCGCGACGGCGCTGGCGCTGGGCGCGCTGCACGGGCTGGAGCCGGGGCACTCCAAGACGATGATGGCGGCCTTCATCATCGCCGTGCGCGGCACCGTGGGCCAGGCGGTCCTGCTCGGCCTGTCCGCCGCGGTGTCGCACACCCTGATCGTCTGGATCCTGGCGCTGCTGGCGCTGCGCTTCGGCGAGGAGATGATCGGCGAGGCGCTGGAGCCGTGGTTCCTGATGGCCTCCGGCGTGATCGTGCTGGTCATCGCCGCCTGGATGGTGTGGCAGGCACGGCGCGCGATACACCGCCGGACGTCCGCCGCCGCGGCCGCACCCGCGCCCGGTCCGGCGGTCGCGGGCGTGCCGGCGCCGGCGCAGGGCCACCCCGCCCTGCATGGGCACACGCATGACCATCCACACGACCACACGCAGGCGCCTTTGGATGGCCCGGGGCATCCCCTCCCCCGGGAGGGGTCATATGAGGATGCGCACGCCGCCGCCCACGCCCGCGAGATCGAGGCGCGAATCGGCACCGCCGGCCCCGGGCGCACCACCCACACCCAGACCGTGCTGTTCGGCCTGACCGGCGGCCTGATCCCCTGTTCCGCCGCCATCACGGTGCTGATCCTGTGCCTGCACCTGGACCGCTTCTGGCTCGGCGTCGGCCTGGTCGGGGCGTTCAGCGGTGGCCTCGCCGTCACCCTCGTGCTTGCCGGCGTGGTGGCGGCGCTGGGGGTCCGCACCGTGTCGCGCCGGACGCGACGGCTCGATCGGCTGCTGGCCCGGGCCCCCTATGTGTCGGCCGGCCTGATCGCCGTCGTCGGGGTCGCGATGATCGGGGTCGGCTGGACGCACCTTCCCACCGCCCCCGCGGGTTGAGCGGCGCACCGCGGCGCGCCGGCCGCAGACGAAAACGGCCCCGTGGAGGGGCCGTAAGTGTCTGATTCGGTATGGAGAAGTATGGAGAAGTCTGGAGCGGGTGATGGGAATCGAACCCACGACATACAGCTTGGGAAGCTGTCGTTCTACCACTGAACTACACCCGCAGCGCACCGGGCGGGTCTGACCCCGGGCCGGACCCCCGTTTATACGCAGGCGCGCGGCCCACGGCAAGCGCGGCGTTTGCGGTGTATGGGTTCAGGCTGCCTGAGACTCTGGAGAAGGCTCCTTGAGAGCGTTTTGAAGGTACGCGAGCGGGGTCAGGCCGTTCAAGGCGCGATGG
>NZ_JACIGI010000010.1 GCF_014197795.1 Roseospira goensis | reverse complement strand
GTCCTCGAAGGCATCAACAACCGCATCAAGGTCATCAAGCGGATGGCCTACGGTTTCCGGGATGACGCCTACTTCTTTCTCAAGATCCGCGCCGCTTACCCCGGAATTCCGTGATGAACCTTTCGTTTGGCGGGGGGGGCCGCACGCCGCACAAGACCGCGGTCAGAGCAGATCGCGCCAAAATGGATTCGCGCCGCGGTCCCATTTTGGCGCGTGACTCGGCTCTAAAATCATTATGTAGAGCCGAGTCGCGTTCGAAATCGGCTCAAGAGCGCCGCGAAAACGCCGGCCCCGCGCCCATCACGGCGTGGCCCGGGAGGGCTTGCCCCGGGAGGACCGAGCCGCCGCGCCGGGGACGACCCGCGCGCGGGATCAGGCGTGGGACAGGGTGCAAAACACGACGGGCGGGGGTGTGACCTACACCCCCGCCCGTGGGGCCCCTTCCGGTCGGGCTCCGCCCTCCCTGCAGGAGCCCCAGGGGCGGTCCACACACCGCAGGCGATCCACTTAAAATCCGCCAACCGCTGTCTCGACGACTCCGGCCACCTCTGTCATCGGCACCTTCTCCCCGTCTCGGGACGGCGGCTGGGTTGGCACCATCCGCTCCCTGACCCTGGACGCGCGGGTCCGGTTCGTCCCCAACGACAGCCGCGAGACCGACCGGGCGCCCGCCTTCCGCGTCATGATCGCCGGCCACCGCATCGGCGATGCCTGGGCCGCGCGGTCCAAGGCCGAGCCGCCGCGCGATTACCTGCGCGTCCGGCTCGACGACCCCGGCCTGCCCGGCCCCATCACCGCCGCCCTGCTCCCGGACGACGGCGGCGAAACAGCCAACCTGGCGTGGAGCCGGAAGGGGCGGGGGTGACCGGGGGAAAAGCCGGCTGGGGGTGTCCGGCCAGTCCGCCCCAGATGCTCGATGTAGAGGTCTGTCACCTGTGGCGAGCATGTGCCCGAAAGTGGCACCCCTTGATGGGACCGTCAGGCCAGGGATCGGCGGACCCCGCCGACCGATCCCGATCTTCGATGAGCCGTCAAGGGAAGGACCCGCCCCCATGCCGAACCGCTTCATCTCCGTTGCGTCCGTTGCCACCCTGTCGGCCGCGCTGGCCCTGGCCGGCTGCGCCAGCAGCAGCGAGAACATCGCCGCCGCCTATGTTTCGCCCAACCAATATGCCAACTATTCGTGCGACCAGATCCGAGAGGAACAGGGGCGCGTCGGCACCCGCGTCCGCCAACTGGCCGGCGACGTGGACGACAACGCCACCGGCGATGCCGTCGCCATGGGCGTTGGCATGATCCTGTTCTGGCCGGCGCTGTTCTTCATCGAGGGCGATGGTCCGGAGGCCAACGAATACGCCCGCCTGAAGGGCGAGCATGAGGCATTGCAAAAGGCCGCGATCGAGCACAACTGCACGATTCCCACCAGGACGCCGCCGGCCGCGATGCCCGAGGCCGAAACCGCAGACACGGACCCGGACACGGGGGCGCGCTGAACCCGGCTGCAAGCGCCGGGCCGCCAGGACAGGGTTGCGCGGCCCGGCTCCTTGCCGCTATGGTTCACGCGTTGGTGACGGGGCGCGCGCCACGCAGCCCCCTTCAGGAAACGAGAGACCCACCGTGCTTCAGGCATTCGGCACCTATCGCGCCAGACGGCGCCTCGCGACACCGGCCGCCCCCGCGCGCTGGTCCGTCGGCCTGCCGTCATCACGCCTGTACCTGCACCCGATCGGGGAGGTCGCGTCACCCTAGCGCTGAGAGTCCATCACCAGCGCGAGCCCGCGCCAGATCACCCCGTTCGGCTGCTCCGGACGGGGTTTTTCGTTGCCCGCCCCGTCCTCCCGGCATCGCCCCCGGGCAACGACCAATCCCCAAACCAATCATCACCTCAGGGGCCCCAGGTGGGCCGCGGTCCCGTCCTCCGCGCGTCCCGGTTCGAGTCCGGCTCCCCCGTCCCAAGACCGGGAGAACGACCATGAGCAAGACTGCTGCCAGCATCACCTTTTCCGAACACGGCGCCGGAATCCGCGCCTGGACCACCGGCGTCCCCGTCGAGGCCGCCGCCGAGGAGCAGGCGCGCAACGTCGCCGCTCTGCCCTGTGTGGCCGGCCCCGTCGCCCTGATGCCCGACGTTCATTGGGGCATGGGGGCCACCGTCGGCTCCGTCATTCCCACCGCCAAGGCCATCATCCCGGCTGCCGTCGGGGTGGACATCGGCTGCGGCATGATGGCCGTCCAGACCACCGCGCGGGCCGCCGACCTACCCGACTCCCTCGCGCCGGTGCGCTCCGCCATCGAGGCCGCCGTCCCCCACGGTCGCACCGGCCGGGGCGATGCCGCCAGCGACCGGGGCGCCTGGGGTGACGTGCCCGACGGCATCGGCCGCGCCTTCGCCGCCGCGCCCTATCGCCAGGGCACGTTGGCCGACGGCCTGGCCGAGATCGTGGAGCGTCATCCCAAGCTAAAGCGCGCCAACAGCGTCCACCACCTGGGCACGCTGGGCACCGGCAACCACTTCATCGAGCTGTGCCTCGATGAGGAGGACCGGGTCTGGATCATGCTGCATTCCGGCTCGCGCGGGATCGGCAACCAGATCGGCCGGTATTTCATTGAACTGGCCAAGGAGGACATGCGGCGTTGGTTCATCACCCTGCCCGACGCCAACCTGGCCTACCTGCCGGAGGGGACGGAGCACTTCATCGACTACGTCAAGGCGCTGACCTGGGCGCAGGCCTTCGCGGCGCTGAACCGGGCGGTGATGATGGAGCGGGTGTTCGACGTGCTGGCCGCGCGGTTGCCGGGGCTGGCGCGGGGGGAGGTGGCGGTCAACTGCCACCACAACTACGCCACGCGCGAACATCACCTGGGCCGGGACCTGTGGATCACGCGCAAGGGCGCGGTGCGCGCCGGCAAGGGCGAGCTGGGCATCATCCCCGGCTCGATGGGGGCGCGGTCCTTCATCGTGCGCGGCAAGGGCCATCCGGCGTCGTACTGTTCGTGCTCCCACGGGGCCGGGCGGGCGATGTCGCGCACCGAGGCCCGCAAACGCTTCACCGTAGCCGACCACACGGCGGCGACCGAGGGCGTGGAGTGCCGCAAGGATGACGCCGTGATCGACGAGACGCCAATGGCCTACAAGGACATCGACGCCGTCATGGCGGCCCAGAGCGATCTGGTGGAGGTGGTCCACACCCTGCGCCAGGTGGTCTGCGTGAAGGGGTGAGCAAAGCTGCGGCGGTGGATGAGACCGGTTCTGACCCACCGCCGCGTTATGCTGGCACACTGCAGCTACGCCGGAGGCGAAAACCATGACAGAACATGAAGATGCGGACATCCCTACCAACGAGGGCCATGGAGATCACTGGGCCTGCCTGTTCCGGGACATCGAAACGACGGTGACGGCGCACCTCCCGCAGGTCGTCTCCGAGGGGAGTCTCTTGGGCGTTGCCGAACCCGCCCCGATCATGGGGGAGGCCACGGCCGGTATCTGGTGGCCTGGACAGGCCAACCGAGGAACGCTTGCTCTCGTGGCAATCAACGCCAGGAACGAGGACGGCACGCCGGGAAACCTCTTCATGTCCGCGTATCCGGCGGTGCTGGACGGTCCGATCCAGCCTCTGACCATTCAGGAAGTCCTGCCCTGGAGTAACGGGATCGAGGGCTTGGTGCGTGCCACTTTCCCGGAGGAAGGCGGCAGTGGACCCGAGATCGCCTTTTTCGACACTCTGTTCTATCTCAACCGTGACCGCTATCGGCCCGGCCTGACGTTGCCGTTCCGTCTGGCCGCGTTTGCTCATTGGGCACAGGTCGTTCACCCCGAACCGGTCGTGATCGACAACCCGGAGACCATCGCGGCGATGCGCAAGGGAACGGAGCACGAGGGTGATATGTCGCCGATCGACGTCATCATGTCGGGCGCAGCCATCCTGTTTCCCCGAGATGACCTGTCTCCGGACGACGCCGAGGCGCAGGGGCCTGTTCGGGCCGTCGACCATGTGTTGTGGGCCGGGGTGCCGCTGATCTGTTGCCGGATCACGGTCGTGCGCCTCCTCGACCGTGAGGACGAGGATATCGACATCCCGGTTCTGATCGCGCCCCATGCCTGGAAGACCGAGGAGCGGCCGGAGCCGGGCAACGACCTCCAGGCGCTCATCTGGATTCAAGGGTGTCTGGCGGACAATCCAGCGGTCAGCGGGGCTGAGGGCGTTGCGCCAAATGGCTGACCGCTCCCGCCCGGGAAACACAATCAATGAACAATGCGCGAGGTCGGCCTGATCCAGGATCCCGTCGAGTCTTCGGTTCCAGAAACCAGGGCCCCCGGCAGGCAGGCGGCCTCGGCGGCGGCGATGGCGGCGATCAGGGCCTCCACGCGATGGGCCAGGGCGGGGGCCTCCGCGCCCACGGCCTGTGTCTTGAGGTCGGCCACCCGAAAGCCAAGCGGACGGCGTCCGGAGAGAAATGCGGGCTGATTGTCAACGGGCCCTAGATGGAGACCGGCCGACCCGTGAACGGATGGCATGGGTCGGCCGGTTGGCGTGACCCGACGCGGGGGCGCCGCGCGGGTCACGGGCGCCGCGAGCCGCGCTCCAGCAGGGCGAAGAAGGCGATCGTCAGGATCAGGATGATCACCAGGAGGAAGAAGGCGGCGGCCGCCCCCTCGTTCAGCGACAACCCCAGGAAGGCACGCCGGTACGCGAACAGGCTCAACACCTCGGTGGCGGTGCCGGGGCCGCCGCGCGTCAGCACGTAGGGCAGGTCGTAGGTCCGGAATTCGTTGATCAGCTGGATCACGATGGCAATGGCCGCGACCGGTCGCAGCATCGGCAGGGTGATGAAGAAGAACCGGTACAGCGCGCCGGCGCCGTCCACCTCCGCGGCCTCGTAGACGTCGCGGGGCAGGGCCGCCAGGCCGGCGGCGAGGATCAGCACCACGAATGAGGTCTGCTGCCAGATGTCCACGGTTGCCATGGTCCAGAAGGCGAGGTCCGGATGACCGAGCCAGTCGAGCCGGGGCAGGCCCATCGACTCCAGGAGATGGTTGGCGATGCCGAGGTTGGGTTGCAGCAGCATGCGCCAGATCAACGCGACGCTGATCGGCGACATGGCCATGGGGATGGTGATGATGGCGAAGTAGAGAGGCTTGGCGCGCACCACGCTCTGCAGCATGACCGCGATGCCGAGCCCGATCACGAACTCGCCGGTCACGGTCAGGACGGAGTACCGGATGGTGAGCACCAGCGAGTCCCAGAACAGGGGATCGGCGAGCAGCACCGCGAAGTTGTCCAGACCCGTCAGCGGGGTCAACTGCGGGTGCAGGAGGGTCATGGAGGAGACCGCCATGATGATCGCGTAGACCAGCGGAAAGCCCATCACGATCGTCAGCATGGACAAGCCTGGTGCGGCGAAGGCCCAGCCGATCCGCCATTCCCGTCCGAAGCGTTCCATGGCACCCAGTCCTTCTTCCGGTGTGCCGCAGCCGGTGTGGCGATGCCGACCGGCTGCGGTCCCCGACCTTCTTAGCGGGCCATCAGCTTTTCGAGGCCTTCGGCCGCGGTTGTGATGGCGTCGTCAACCGATGTCTCGCCGGTGGCGGCGAGGGACAGTTGCGTGCCCAGGATGTTCTGGTACTGGGCGCTGTAGGTGAACACCGGGAAGGCCTTGCCCGACGCCACCACCTGGGCGGCGATGTCGTAGTAGGGGTACTTGGCCACCACGGCGGGGTCGGCGAACACGTCGGAGCGCACCGGGGCGTGGCCGTCCAGGGCGCGCGCGATCGAGGCTTCCTTGCCCTGAATCCATGTGATGAACTGCCAGGCGGCCTCCTTCTCGGCGTCGGAGACGTTCTTGGGGATGCCCCAGCCCCAGCCGCCGCTCTCGCCATGGCCGCCCGGCATGACGGCGATCCCAACCTTGCCGGCCACCGCCGGGCAGGCCTCGGGGTCGTCGATCTGGGCCAGCATCCACCAGTAGGAGACCATGCTGAAGGCATCACCGGCGCACATCAGGCGCATGGTGTCGTCCAGGGTCGCCGAGAGCGCGCCCTGCTGTGCCCCGTTCTTGATGTTGTCGATGTACAGGGACAGGGCCGTGCGGGCTTCCGGGCTGTCCAGGACCACCGTGCCGTTGTCCAGGTAGGCGCCGCCGGCGGAGAAGAGATAGTTGGAGAATTCCATGGAGTTGGGGTCGCCGCGCTGTGCCTGCATGGCGGCGCCGGCGATCCCGGCCTCGGCCTTCATGAATTTCGACAGGGCGACATAGTCCGCCAGGGTGGCGGGCGGCGCCAGGTCTTTTCCGGTCTGCGCCGTGTACGCCGCCCGCAGCGCCGGGTCTTCCATGAGGTCGGTGCGGTAGAGCAGCCCCATGGAGTAGTTGTACTTGGGCAGGACGTAGAGGCCGTCATCGTAGGGGTTGAGGAGGTCGACCATGGAGGGAATGAAGGGCTCCATGTCGAACCCGCTGGCCTCGATGTAGGGCGTCAGGTCGGTCAGCCAGCCGGCCGCCGGGAACGAGCCGGCCCACAGGAAGTCAACCGCCAGGAGGTTATAGTAGCTGTTCGAGGACACAAGCTGCGGCACCAGCTTGTCGTGCATGTCCGGATAGCCGATCTTTTGAAACTCAACCTCGATTCCGGTCTGTTCCGTGAATTCCGGTAGCATCTTCTCGACGATGGTCGTTTCCGGCACGTCTTCCATCAGGGCGCGCAGGACGACATCTTCCGCAAAGGCCTGGCCGGGCAGGCCGACCAGGGCCAGGGCGACCGCTGCGACCGCGGTTTGTGTCTGCAGTCCGCGTGAAACCGGGTTCATCATGCTCCGTTTCTCCTCTGCGGACGGCGCCACGGGGCAGCCCGTGGCCCGTCGACATGCGCGGTCAGGGGGCTACTTGACGCTCCCCAGGGTGAGGCCCTCGACGATGAAGCGCTGGATGAAGCGCGAGGCGATCATCAGGGGCAGCACGGCCAGGACGACACCCGCGGCGACATCGCCGATCTGGATGCCGTTGGACGTTTGCAGGGCGGCCAGGGCGACGGGGATCGTCGCCGTGTTCGGTCCGCTCAGGATCAGGGCGAACAGGAACTCGTTCCAGGCCAGGATGAAGCCCAGGACCCCGGCGGCGGCCAGGCCGGGCAGCGAGACCGGCAGGACGACCCGCCAGAACGCGCCCCAGGCCGTCGCGCCGTCGGTCATGGCCGCCCATTCCAGGTCGACGGGGATTCCCTTGAAGAACCCCATCAGGATCCAGGTCAGGAACGGCAGGTTGAGCGCGGCGTAGGCCAGGATCAGACCGGTCAGGGTGTTGGACAGATCCAGGGTCTGGAACATCTGGAAGATCGGCAGGGCGATCACCACCGGCGGCAGCATCTGGGTGGCCAGGACGCTGAAACGCGCCACCGCACCCCCGGTGGTAAAGCGGGCGAAGGCGTAGCCCGTGGCCGCCGCGAAGGGCAGCGCCAGCAGCACCGACCCCGTCGCCACCACCAGGCTGTTCAGGTAGGAGCGCGGGAACCGGCCCGAGAACAGCGACTCGAAATTGACCAGGGACAGGGGAGCCGACAGGTCGGTGCTGTAGGACAGGGAGGGCGGCAGCAGGCTGACGCGCAGCACCCACAGCAGCGGCAGCAGGATCACCAGACAGACGAGGATGAGCAGCGCGTGGGTCAGAAGGAGCCGGAGTCCCGATCCGCGTCCTTGGCCGGCACTATCGGTCATCTCGAGCCCTCCTATCTCGGGGCGTCCAGGGGCGGTCGGGGAATGACGGCCCCGGTCTCGGGGTCGAAGAGATGCATGGACAGCAGATCCGGATAGAGGGTGACCGTCTCGCCGGTGCGGGCCCGCGCCTGCCGGCCCAGTCGGGCAGTGATCTCGGGCAGGGCTCCGGAGGCGGTCGGCTGGGCCACCAGGTTGGTCTCCGCCCCCAGGGCCTCGAGGGCGACCACCTGCACCTCGAAGCCCTGTTGGGTCGGCGCGGGGGGCTGCTCGTGGATATCCTCGGGGCGCAGGCCGAATGTGACCGGGCGTCCGGCGACCGCGCGATAGGCGGGCACGTGGCGCTCGGGCACGGCCAGGCGGATGGCCTCGCCCAGCTTGACGGTGAGGCCGTCGCCGTCGACCTCCAGGTGCGCCGGCAGCAGGTTCATCGGCGGTGAGGACAGGAAGCGGGCGACGAAGGTGTCGACCGGGTTGGCGTACACCTCGAGCGGCGGCCCGCTCTGGATCAGGCGCCCCTCGCGCATGATGCAGATGCGGTCGCCCATGGTCATGGCCTCGATCTGGTCATGGGTGACATGGATGATCGTACGGCCCAGCCGGCGGTGCAGCTTCACCAGTTCCAGCCGCATTTCCGCCCGCAGCTGGGCATCCAGATTGGACAGCGGCTCGTCGAACAGGAACACCTTGGGTTCGCGGACGATGGCGCGCCCCAGGGCGACCCGTTGCCGCTGGCCGCCCGACAGGGCGGCGGGCTTGCGGGTCAGCAGATGCGACAGCCCCAGCAGGTCGGCCGCCCGATCGACGCGGGTGGCGATCTCCCGGCGGGGCATCTTCCGCATCTTGAGACCGAAGGCCATGTTGGCCGCGACGGTCATGTGCGGATAGAGCGCATAGCTTTGGAAGACGACCGCCACGTCTCGGTCGCGCGGGGGAACGCCGACCATGCTCTGGTCCCCGATGAGCAGGTCGCCGGAGGTGACGGACTCCAGGCCGGCAATCAGGCGCAGCGTCGTGGATTTGCCGCACCCGGAGGGCCCCAGGAAGATGACGAATTCTCCGTCCCGGATCTTGAGGTCGATGTCGCGCACGCCATACAGACCGTTGGGGTAGCGCTTTGACACGCCTCGCAATTCAATCGATGCCATGGGCCCATGCTTCTGCGAGGGTGGCTCCGGGTCTTGCGAACATCAAACAGATGCAAACAAATGAGTGCGTCTGACTGAACGTCCGCATTCCGCTCTGATCAGGTCATATAAACACCGCCGGTGACATTGATGCCTTGACCGGTCATAAAGCGGGCCTGATCCGAACACAGGAAGACCACCACGTCTGCCACGTCTTCGGGTGTCTCCAGACGGCCGAGGGGGGTCTGGGAGACGTAGTCGTCCAGCACCTGCTCCGGGGTGATTCCCCGCAGTTCGGCTTCCCACTGGACCTCGCGCCCCTGCATGCCGGTCTTGACGTAGCCCGGGCAGACCGCGTTGACGCGGATGCCCTTGGGGCCGAGTTCCCGTGCCAGCGCCTGGGTCCAGCCGAGGACGGCGAACTTGCTGGCGGAATAGTGGGCGAGAAACGGTGCCCCAACCTTGGAGGCCAGGGAGGCGGTGTTGACGATGCAGCCTGTCCCCGTGGCGAGGAAATGCCGGGCGGCGATCTGATTGGACAGGAAGACGCCGCGGGTGTTGACTTCCATGTTGAAATCCCAGTCCTCGTCCGTCAGGTCGAGGGCAGACTTCATGGAGGAGACGCCGGCATTGGCGATCAGGATATCGCAGCCACCCAGAGTCTCGAGCACGTGGCGGAACGCGGCGTCCACCGAGGTGCGGGAGCGGACGTCGAGGGCCACGGATGTCGCCGTGGCGCCCAGGTCCTGCGCCACCGCGGCGGCGCCGTCGGCGTTCAGGTCGCCGACAGCCACGCGCACGCCGCGGGCGGCGAGGGCGGTCGCGATGGCGCGTCCGATTCCGGTTGCGCCTCCGGTGATGAAGGCGCGCTGCCCATCCAGGTCCGCGTAGGGGGAAGACACGGTACGCATGGTCAAGCCTTTCGGTCCGATGCTACCCACAAACCATAACAAACGCAAACTCACTTCACAACGGTAAAATATGTTTGAATATGTTCGAGTGAGGGCCTATGCTGTCACGCAGAGGGTGGCAGAGTGGCGGCCGACCGGCGGATCCGGTTCCGGCCGTGGCCATGGTGGCCGGTGCCGCCCGCACGGCTGACCCCTGGTCCGGCCATGGCGGAGAGCGTGAGGGCTCCCATGGAGAAAGCGGAGCAGATGACCGTCCCAGAGCATGACTCGCAGCCGGAAAAACGGCGACCGCAGCGGCCTTTGCCGCAGGAGCGCCATCGTCTCATCGTGGCCGCGCTGGAGGCCGACGGGGCCGTTCACGTCTCGGAGCTCGCGCCCCGACTCGCCGTGTCGGAAATGACCATTCGCCGTGACCTGGTGGAGCTGGAGCGGGGCGGGCTGCTGACGCGAACTCACGGCGGGGCGCTGCCCGTGGCCACGGCAACGCCGGTTGTCGTGGATGAGCAGGAGCCCACCTTCGCCGCGCGGCTGCAGCGGGAGCACGAGGCCAAGGCGGCCATCGCCGCCATGGCGGCGCGCATGGTGCGCAAGTGTCGCGCCACGGCCATCGACGTCGGCACCACGACCTACAGGATGGCCGATTTTATGGACCTGCCGCGCCACGCCAAGGTGTTCACCAACAGCGTCCGGCTGGCCGGGCGCCTGGTGGAGACCTCGGCCGAAATCTATCTGGCCGGCGGCAAGGTGCGGCCGATCGAACAGGCGGTTGTGGGACCCACCGCCATTGCCCAGTTCGAGCGCCTCTGGTTCGACATCGCCATCATCGGCGTCGCCGGCATCACGCCCAACGGCCTGTTCGACTACGCCTTTGAGGAGGTGGACGTGAAGCGGGTCTACATCCAGCGGGCCCAGCGTCGCGTCGTCCTCTGCGACGCCTCGAAGTTCCACCGTGTCTCCCTGGTGCAGGTGGCGCAGCTCCACGAGGTGACCACCCTCATCACCAACGCAGAGCCGCCCGCCGATCTGCGCGCCGCCCTGGATGCGGCGCGGGTCGATGTGCGGATCGCCCCCCCGGTCGTGGATCCCCTGGACACGACGTTGGGGACCCGAGATCCGGGTCCCAGCTTGTAGAAAAGGAACCGAAGGATGGTGTTCGACGTCTTTGGCGACCGCAAGAAGGTCGTGATCGCCATGGCGCACATCGGTGCCCTGCCTGGGGCACCCCTGTATGACGCCGACGGCGGCTTGGACAAGCTGATTGAGAACGTGCTGGCCGATGTCGAAAAGCTTCAGGCCGGAGGCGTGGACGCCATCATGTTCGGCAACGAGAACGACCGGCCCTACGTGTTCAAGGGCCGGCCGGAGGCCATCGCGGGCATGACGGCGGTGGTGCAGGCGGTCAAGCCGGCGCTGAAGGTGCCGTTCGGCGTCAACTACCTGTGGGATCCGCTGTCCAGCGTGGCCATCGGCGCCGTCACCGGGGCGGCATTCGTACGCGAGATCTTCACCGGACTGTTCGCCTCGGACATGGGACTGTGGGAGCCCGACTGCGCCACGGCCGCGCGCCTGCGCCACGACCTGCGGCGCGATGACATGAAGATGCTGTTCAACATCAATGCCGAGTTCGCGCACTCCCTGGATCAGCGTCCCATCGAGCTGCGCGCCCGCAGCGCCGTGTTCTCGTCGCTCGCCGACGCGATCCTGGTGTCCGGGCCATTGACCGGTCAGGCGGCGGACCAGTCGGATCTTCGCAAGGTCTGCGAGACCGTCACCACGGTGCCCGTGTTCGCCAACACCGGCGTCAACATCAACAACGTCGGCGACATCCTCAGCCTGGCCTCCGGGGTGGTGATCGGCACCCACTTCAAGGTCGATGGCGATACCTGGAAGCCCGTGGACGGCGACCGGGTGTCCCGCTTCATGGACGTGGTCAATGGTCTTCGCTGAGGGTCTTCGCTGAGGGTCTTCGTTGAGGGCCTTCGCTGAGGGCCGGCGGCCGCGCCCCCGCGGCCGCCACCACATTTGCCGTGCCTCTGCTGGAGGGCCGTCATGTCCGTCGTTCTTGGCCTCGATATCGGCACCACATCGACCATTGGAATCCTGATCCGGCCGGAGGGGGAGGTGCTGGCCATGGCCAGCCGGCCCGTCTCCCTCAACTCGCCTCATGCGGGCTGGGCAGAGGAGGACCCCGCCCAGTGGTGGGACAACTGCGGCGCCATCATCGGCGAGCTGCTGGCCACGGCCGGCCTGGCGCCGGCGGCGGTGGCCGCGGTCGGCGTAACCGGAATGCTGCCGGCGGTGGTGCTGCTCGATGCCGAGGGCGCGGTCATCCGGCCCAGCATCCAGCAGAGCGACGGCCGGTGCGGGGAACAGGTCGCCGCCCTGCGCGCGGCCAATGACCCGGCCGCCTTCCTCGCCCGCACCGGCAACGGCATCAACCAGCAGCTCGTCGCGGCCAAGCTGCGCTGGATCGAGCAGCACGAGCCGGACGCGTTCGCGCGTATCGCTACGGTCATGGGCTCGTACGACTACATCAATTACCGTCTCACCGGAGACCGCGCCATCGAGCAGAACTGGGCGCTGGAGGCCGGGTTCGTCGACGTGGCCTCGGCCACGGTGGCCGACGACCTGGTGGCGCTGGCGCATGTGCCGCGCACCGCCATCCCGCGCCGGGTCGTCTCGCACGAGATCCTGGGGCGGGTGTCGGCGCGCGGCGCGGCCGAATCCGGGCTGGCGGAAGGGACCCCCGTGGTCGGGGGGGCGGCGGACATCGTCGCCTCGTCGCTGGCCGCCGGTGTGGTCGCGCCGGGCGACGTGCTGCTCAAGTTCGGCGGCGCGGTCGACATCATGACGGCGACCGACCGGGTGGTGCCGGATCCGCGGCTGTACCTGGACCATCACCTGGTGCCGGGCCTGTTCATGCCGAACGGGTGCATGTCCACCGGCGGTTCGGCGCTCAACTGGTTCATCGCCACCTTCGCCGGGGCGGAGGCCGCGGCGGCCAAGGCGGCCGGCCGGTCGGTGCACGCCGTCCTGGACGGGCTGGCGGCCGCCCGCCCGGCCGGCGCCGACGGGCTGACCATCCTGCCGTACTTCCTGGGCGAGAAGACCCCGATCCACGATCCGGCGGCGCGGGGCGTGTTCGAGGGCCTCACCCTGTCACATGACCTCGGCCACATGTGGCGGGCGCTGCTGGAGGCCTATGCCTATGCCCTGCGCCACCACGTCGAGGTGCTGCGGGACATCGGCCATCCGGCCGAGCGCTTCATCGTCTCCGACGGCGGCTCGCAGAGCGACGTCTGGATGGGCATCGTGGCCGACGTGTTGCAGGCCCCGGTCCAGCGCCTGACCGGTCATCCGGGGTCCTGCATCGGTGCAGCCTGGGCCGCGGTGATGGGGCTGGGGCTGTCGGACGACTGGTCCGGGATCACCCGCTTCGTGACCTTCGGCACTGTCCTTGACCCGGATCCGGCCAATGCCGCCGTGTACGAGCCCGGCTATGCGCACTATCGCGACCTGTATCGCCGCCTTTATCAGCCCCCCGCCGCAACACCCGCCCCAACCGCCCCAACCGCGACGGATTCCGCATGACCGCCTTTGACTCTCCGCCAAAGGCCGTGGCCTGGGATGTCGACGGTACCCTCGTGGACAGCGAGCCGCTGCATCACCGCGCGCTGCTCAGCGCCGGGGTGTGCTTCGGAGCCGACCTGTCCGACCTGCCGGACCAGGCCTTCCGGGGCGTGCACATGGACGATGTCTGGGTCACGCTCCGGGACCGCTTCCCGGCGTCGCTCGACAAGGCGGCGTGGCTGGAGCATATCGGGGCCTTCTATGTTACCCACAGCGCCGAGGTGATCCCCGTTCCCGGCGCCGTCGAGGCGGTCCGGAGGCTGCACGCGTTGGGGATTCCCCAGGCCTGCGTGTCGAACTCCGAGCGGCGCGTCGTCGATGCCAACCTGGCGGCGCTCGGCGTCCTCGACCGGATCGCGTTCTCGATCGCCCTGGACGACGTGACCGCCGGCAAGCCGTCGCCCGAGCCCTACCAACGGGCGGCGGCGCGGCTTGGCATTCCCCCCGCCGACATCGTGGCGGTCGAGGACAGCAACACCGGGCTGGCGTCGGCCGCGTCGGCCGGACTGCGGACGGTGGGCCTGCAACACCCGGGCGAGGCCGCGCTGCATGCGGCGGTGATTGTCGCGACTCCGGTCCGGATCCTGGATTTCTTCGAACGGACCCCGGCGGCCTGATCCGCGACGGCCGGGTCGGACGGGGGGGCGGCCGGTCGGCGCACGCCTCGACTTGACCCCGTTGCCCGGGATGCTGTTATTCGACAGCATGGCGGTCGCGCATGCACCGGACAGGGCCGCCCGGCCGCTGCCGCAGGGTGCCGGCCCGTCTCTCGGGTAACGCTGCACGACCGGGCGCGGCTCGGTCGTGGTTTCGGAGGAGATCCATGAAGAACCTGATGCTTTTCGCGGCCCTGACCGTTTCGGCGGTCGGCCTGGGCGCCGGCACGGCGCAAAGCAGCGAGATCGACCCCACCACGCTGCGTCTGGCGCATGTGGTGAACGAGCAGGATGGCTTTCACCATGCCGCGATGAAGTTCCAGGACCTGGTGGCGGAGCGGTCCGGGGGCGCCATCAGCGTCGAGATCTTCCCCAACGCCACGCTGGGCGACGAGCGCACGCTGCTCGAGGGCATGCAGATCGGCACCGTCGACATGGGGGTCATCACCAACGGGCCGGTTTCCAACTTCCTCGAAGACATGGCGGTGTTCGAACTGCCGTTCCTGTTCCCGTCGCGCGAGGCCGCCTATGCGGTGCTCGACGGTGCCGTGGGTCAGGAACTGCTGGACCGGCTGTCCGAGGTCAACCTCAAGGGCCTGGCCTATGCCGAGCGCGGTTTCCGCAACCTGACCAACAGCCAGCGTCCGATCCACAATCCCGGCGACCTGGACGGCCTGCGCATCCGCGTCATGGAGAACCCGGTCTACATCGACACCTTCCGCGCACTGGGGGCCGACGCCATCCCCATGGCCTGGACCGAGGCCCTGACTGCCATGCAGCAGGGCACCATCGACGGCCAGGAAAATCCGGTCAACGTCGTCCATGCCTTCAAGCTCGACGAGACCCAGACCCACATGACCATGACACGCCATACCTATGCGCCGGCGCTGTTTGTCATGGGCCTGCCGGTGTGGGCGGGCCTGTCCGAGGAGGCCCGGGAAATCGTGGTGGAGTCGGCGCGTGAGGCCGCCGCCTACGAGCGCCAGCTCAATGCCGAAATGGAGGATCAGCAGCTCGCCGATCTGCGCGCCCGCGGCATGGAAATCGTCGCGGACGCCGATCTGGCCGCCTTCAGTGCCGCCGTGGCCCCGGTCTATGAGACCTATGGCGAGCGGTTCGGCCCGTACCTGGAGCGTATCCGGGCGGAGTTGGACTGAGGTCTGATCGGGGGGGAACCTGACATGCTGACCTGGCTGGCCCGGTTCGACCAGGCGGTCGGCGCCGTCCTTAAGCCCGTGGTGTTCGTGGGCATGGTGGCGCTGATTGCGGTGATCACGCTACAGATCGTCTCGCGGGTCTTCTTCACCAGCGTGAGCTGGACCGAGGAGGTCGCGCGCTTCCTGCTGATCTGGATCACCTTCCTGGGGGCGGCGCTGGCCTTTCAGCAGGGGCGGCACATCGCCGTGACCGTGGTCACGGACCTGCTGCCGCCTCGTCTGTACCGCCTTGTCGCCGTGGCCGCGCAGCTTGTGGCCCTGGCCTTCCTGGTCTCGCTGGCGGTCATCGGCTATCGCTACATGCTGTTGCAGGGGTTCCAGAAGTCGCCGTCGCTGCGGCTGTCGATGACCTATGTCTACGCTGTCATGCCGGCCTGTTCGGCGGTCATGGCGCTGCTGTGCGTGTCGGACCTGCTGCGCATCCTGGCCGGCGCCGACCCACGCCAGCCGCAGGCCCGGCGGGGGACCGAGACATGAGCCTGGTCCTGGCCGCGCTGTTCGTCGTTTTCCTGCTGCTCGGTCTGCCGATCGCGCTGGCGATCGGGAGCGCCACCATGGCCGCGCTGCACCTGGAGAGCATGCCGCTGATGGCGGTGCCGCAGCAGATGTTCGCCGGCATCAACTCTTTCGCCCTGGTGGCCGTGCCGATGTTCGTGCTGGCCGGTGACGTGATGGCCCAGGGTCAGGTCAGCCGGCGGCTGGTGGCGTTCGCCGACAGCCTGTTCGGCTTCCTCAAGGGCGGGTTGTCGATCGCCTCGATCCTGGCCGGTATGTTCTTTGCCGCGATCTCCGGCTCCGGGGCCGCGACCACTGCGGCGGTCGGCTCCAGCCTGGTGCCTGAACTCAAGCGCAAGGGCTATGATCCGGCCGCCGCCGCCAGCCTGATCGCGGCCAGCGGTACCATCGGTGTCGTCATCCCGCCGTCGGTGCCGATGATCATCTACGCGGTGATCGCGCAGGAATCGGTGGCCGCGCTGTTCCTGAGCGGCGTGATTCCGGGCCTGGCGATGGGGCTGGGGCTGGGGCTGATCGCCATCCTGCAGGCGTATCGGCGCGCCTATCCGCACGGCACGGCCTTTTCCCTGCGGACCATCGGCCGCACCTTCGTTTCCGCGAGCTGGGGGCTGGTGACGCCGGTGATCATCCTGGGCGGCATCTTCTCCGGCGTCTTCACGCCCAGCGAAGCCGCCGTGGTGGCCGTGAACTACGCCATCCTGGTGTCGCTGTTCGTCTACCGGGACCAGACCCTGGCCGACCTGTACCACCTGGTCGTGCGCGCCGGGGTGACCACGGCGGTGATCATGTTCGTGATCTCCGCCTCCGCCGTGTTGAGCTGGACCCTGTCGAGCTGGCAGGTGCCCGGGGCCATTGCCGCCTTCGTGCTGTCGCTGTCGACCAACACCGCGGTGCTCCTGCTCCTGATCCTGGCGCTGATTCTGGTGACCGGCGTGTTCATCGAGACCGCCTCGGCCCTGATCATCCTGACCCCGATCCTGCTGCCGCTGGCGCTGCAGCTCGGTCTCGACCCGGTGCATTTCGGGGTGGTCCTGGTGGTGGGCCTGGCCATCGGCATGGTCACCCCGCCGGTGGCGATCAACCTGTTCGTGGCTTCGTCGATCACCGCTCTGCCGCTGGAGCGCATCGCGCGCGCGGTGCTGCCGTATCTGGCGGTACTGATTGCGGTGCTGCTGCTGGTCGCCTACCTGCCGCTGCTGATCTAGCAGGCTGCGGAAAAGCCCGAACGTGGCCTGTTGTCGTCACTTTGCGAAAGCAGGGGCCAATATGCAGTAGGGGCTAGCGGCTCGAAACCCTGCATATGGGGTGCGGCTTTTGCGAAAGCGGTGGCACATCATTTTTCCGCAGCCTGCTAGACGCGGCGGCGGCGCCGCCGGGCCGCGTCCCGCTCATGCGGGGATCGGCGGGCCACTACAGCCGATTGCGACAAACCGGAATCGCGGCACGACTTCGGTTTGTCGCGATAGAGCGGAACGCCCGAATACGGAATCGCATGGTGATTTCGAATTCGGGCGTTCCGCTCTGAAACCAACAGATCGCGCCGATTCGCGCTCGAAATCGGCCCCACCCCGGTGGTTCCGATTTCGAGCGATCGGCGCTAATCGGCTGAGAATCATATAGTTAGCGCGGATTCACGCGATCAATCCGAACCACGGCGTGTTTTCGATTGATCGCGATCCGCGCTAAGCGGCGGACTGTAGACCACGATCAGCTTCAGCGGCTCCGGCCCGACGGAGATCACTTCGTGCGCCACCCCGGGCGGAATGCGCACGACGTGGCCGGGCCCGCAGTCCTGCGCCGGGGCCTCGCCCAGGCGCACCGTCGCCCGCCCGTTCAGGATGACGATGGCCTGGAATTCCGTGTCGTGCCGATGGGGCGCGGCGCTCCCGCCCGGCTCGATGAGTCCCAGCACCATGTCCACCGTGTCGGTCAGGCCCGGGTCGATCAGGCGCCGGTTCACGGTGCCCGAATGTCCCGGCGGGGCGTAGGTCGGTAGCGTGTCCAGATGGACGATGAACGGGGGGGACGACCCGGCGGCGGGCGGGGTGGGGGGCGGCGTGTCCGGCATGGCTGGGTCTCCCTCTTGGTGTCAGGCCTCCCTAGTCAGTTCAGGGTTGCACCGCTCTGCGCCGGCTGCAATACTAAAAATGAAGCGCCATTTCAAACAGTGAAACAAAAACAGCGCTGACAGGTTGAAACGTCCTGGAGACTACGATGAGCATGCAGACAAACGCATGGCGTGCCGCGCTGGCCGCCATGGTGGCAGCGGGTGTTTCCATGGCCGGTGCGGCCCGCGCCGAGACGGTCCTGACGTTCGCGGACTCGTTCCCCGACGGCCACTATCTGGCCGAGGAGGGCATGAAGTACTGGATGCAGCGCGCGGAAGAGCTGTCCGACGGGGCCATTTCCTGGACCTACTTCCCCGCCGGGCAGATCGCCAAGGCCGGCGGGATTCTGACGGCGGTGCGCGACGGCCGCGTCGACGCCGGTTACGTCGGCATCGGCTACTTCTCCGACAAGCTGCCGCTGAACAGCGTCTCCATGCTGCCCGGCATGGCGCCCACGGCGGGGGCCGGATCGCCCGGCTACTGGGCGATGCTGAAGGCGGACGGCCCGCTGCGTCAGGAATTCCTCGACAGCAACGCGGTGCCCATGATGGGCGTGATGCTCGACCCCTATCAGATGGTCATGGCCACCCCGCCGCTGACCACCCCGGAGGACTTCGTGGGCAAGAAGGTCCGCTCCGGCGGCGGGGCCATGAACCTGACGCTGGAAAGCCTGGGCGCGACCCCGGTGGCGATGCCGGCGCCGGACATGTACGTGGCGATGGAGCGCGGCACCGTGGACGGCACGCTGTTCGCCATCAACAGCGTCAAACCCTATCGGGTCGATGAGTTGACGGAATCGGTCAGCACCAACGGCCCGTTCGGGACGTTCGTCATCACCATCGCGATCAACAAGGAGACCTTCGAGGGTCTCGCGCCCGCGGAGCAGGAGGCCTTGCGCCAGGCCGGCGAGGAGACGGTAACCCACCTGGCCAACTATGTGGACGCGAACGTGGGCAAGCGGCTGGAGGAGTTCCGGGCGCAGGGCATCACCGTCTACGACTTCCCGCCCGACGTGGTGACCGTGCTGGAAGAGGCACTGACGGAGGCAGAGGCCGACTGGGTGCGGCGCATGTCCGATCGCGGGCTGCCGGCGGCGGAGGTTCTGGCCGACTTCAAGCGGCGCATGCAGCCCTAACCGGGGTGCGCCTGGCCGGGCGCAGGGGCCGGGCGGCGCACCCCGCGCTGCCCTGCGCTCCGCGCCCGACCGCACCATTTTCCCCGTCCCGGAGGTTTCGGATGCACCATCCAGAAGAGGACGTCGTCTATCCTGCCCCCGTGTTCCGTCTCCTCGATGCCGGGCTGCTGCGGCTCGAACACGCGGCGGCGGCCGTGGGCGTGCTGGGGCTGGCGGCCATCATGCTGCTGGTCTCGGCCGATGCCCTCGGGCGCTACTTCTTCAACGCCCCGGTGCAGTTCCAGTACGAGCTGACCAGCCACTACATCATGGGCATGACCTCTCTGGTGGCGCTGTCCTGGGGCGTGCGCCGCGGCGCCCACATCCGGATCGGCTTCATCGACCAGGTGGTGGGCGAGCGGCTGCGCGGGATCCTGTTCGGGATCAACTTCCTGATCGCCGCCGTCACCATGGCCGTGATCTGCGTCTATGCCGCCGGCGAGGCCTGGCACGCCTGGGTCAACGCCGATCTCTTCTTCGGCGTCGTCGACTGGCCGGTCTGGCTGGCCCGCATCTGGGTGCCGCTGGGCTGCGGGCTGCTGTGCCTGCGCCTGGTGCTGGACGGCGTGATGGTCCTGATCGACCCCCAGCACGCCCGCGTGCTCGGCACCTCAACCGACCCCGACACGGAAGTGGACGCCGTCTAGGCCGCATCTGCGGCCCGTGGCATCCCCTGCCTCGAGAGAAGGAAGGCCCCCATGAGCCTCGTTATCGGGATCGGCGGACTGATCCTGTTCCTGATCCTGGGCATGCCCATCGGCTTTGCCCTGGCCACGTCGGGTGCGCTCGGCCTGGCCGCGCACATGGGCCCCGGCATCGTCGGACCGCTCATGGCCGAGACGTTCTTCGAGCACTCCTCGGCCTACCTGCTGCTGACCATTCCGATGTTCGTGCTGATGTCGGAATACCTGTCGGCCAGCGGCATCGCCCGCGATATCGTCCAGACCAGCTACCGCTGGATCGGGCGCCTGCCCGGCGGCCTGGGGATTGCCTGCGTTGCCGCCAGCGCCATGATGGCGGCGGTGATCGGCTCCAGCACGGCGTCCGCGGCGACCATGTCCACGGCCGCATTCCCCAACATGAAGCGGTTGCAGTATCACCCCCGGGTGGCCGCCGGCATCATCGCCATCTCGGGAACGCTGGCGATCATGATCCCGCCCAGCATCATCCTGGTCATCTACGGCATCCTGACCGAGCAGAGCATCGGCAAGCTGCTGATCGCCGGTATCGTGCCCGGGCTGCTGACCATGGCCGGTTATACCCTGGTGATCGTCTGGATCGCCCTGCGTCGGCCCGACATGATGCCGCGCGCGCCCAGCTTCGACCTGCGCGCCGCGATGCGGTCAATGCTGACGGTGTGGCCGATCCTGCTGCTGATCGTGGTGGTCATCGGCAGCCTGTACGGCGGGGTGGCGACGCCCACGGAGATCGGCGCCGTGGGGTCGCTGTTCGCGCTGGCGATCGTGCTGGCGCTGCGCCGGCTGAATGGCGGCACCCTGCGCGCGGCGATGGAGAACACGCTGCGCACCTATATGATGATCATCATGATCATCCTGGGCGCGATGGTGTTCGGATACTTCATGACCTATACCCAGGTCACCCAGGATCTGGTGCGTGCGGTGGTCGAGGCGGACCTGCCGCCATGGGGCATCCTGCTGCTGCTGCTGCTGGTCTATCTGCTGCTGGGCTGTTTCCTGGATCAGATCGCCATCCTGGTGCTGACGGTGCCGCTGACCTTTCCGATCGTCTCGGCGCTGGGCTTCGACGGCATCTGGTATGGAATCATCATCACCAAGACGGTGGAGATCGGCCTGGTCACGCCGCCCCTGGGTCTGAACGTGTATGTCACCTCGTCGGTGACCCGGGTGCCGCTGGGCGAGGCATTCAAGGGCGTGCTGCCGTTCCTGGTGGTGGAACTGGTGCTGCTGGCCATCCTGGTGACGTGGCCGGGCCTGACGCTGTGGCTGCCCGGGCAGATGCAGTGACCGGGGCGAAGCCGCGTAGGATGCGGGCGCGGGCCGGGAGCGGCCCGCGCCGGCCGGAGACCGGGGTGCGGCGGGGGGCGCGCGAGGCCGTGGTGCTGTCGCTGGTGTACTTCGTGTTCGCCGCCAGCTTCGGCAACTACGCGGTCACCGAGTTCGGCCTGCCGCCGTGGTACGCGGCCGGGACCACCATCCTGGCCTATGGCATCCAGGCCCAGATTGCCGCCTTCAAGGCCATGCAGGCGGGCGAGAACCTGGTCTGGATCGTGCTTCTGGTGCTGGCGGTGAACGTGCGTTTCATGCTGATGTCGGCGTCCATGGCGGCCCGCTTCCGGGACCTGCCGCTGCTCGGCCAACTCGCGGCCAGTCATCTCGTTGCCAACGGTTCGTTCGCCGCCGCGGCGCGCCACGAGCGCGTCACCGGCGACCGCAGCGCGGGTTACTTTCTCGGGTTTGCGGCCACCGTCTATGCGGTGTTCGCCCTGGGGGCGCTTGTCGGTGCGCTGATGGGGGCGGTGCTGCCGCCATCGGTCCAGAGCGTGACGGGCTTTGTGCTGCCGGCCTTCCTGCTGGCGATGATCGCCACCACCCTTCCGTACCGGGCCGTCTTTACCCTGGGGCTCGTGGCCGGCGCCGCCGCGCTGACCCTGTGGCTGGCGCAGACCCTGTCGGCCTCCGCGGCGCTGCTGATCGCGCCGGCCCTTGTTGCCACCGCTGCCGTCGGCGTGGACCATGCTGTCCGGCGCCGCTGATCCGCTGGCCGTGGCCGCCGTGCTGGTCGGCGTGACCTTCGTCCTGCGGGCGCTGCCCGTGGTGCTGCTGACGCGTTTCACCTTGCCTGCGGTGGTGGACCGCTGGCTGCGCTATGCGGGCGATGCCGTGGTGGTGTCGTTCGTGATGCTGATCTGCTTCTTCGACACCGGGACCGGGCGGGCGGCCTTCGATACGGCGGCGGCGGTCGCGCTGCTGTGCACCGGTGTGCTGTGCGCCTGGACGCGCGGGCCGTTCGCCGGTATCGCCGTGGGGACCGCGGTCTATGGTCTGCTGACGGCCCTCGGCGTCTGAAACCAGCCCCGGACTTCACCGGACCTTGTCAAAGGCTGCTGGCACGACCGGGGCCGGGTCGGCTCGTCAGGGGCGCGGCGCGGTCTCCGCCAGACCGGCCGCCAGCCGCGCCGCCGTCTCGCGCAGCGGCGGCAGGATCCCTGCAACGAAGGTGTTCAGGTCGATGGCGCTGCGCAGGGCCATCGCGTTGACCGAGCCGAACACCCGGTCGCCGGCGCGGATCGGTACCGCGACGGCCCAGATCGCCTTGTCGTAGCGTTGGGTACACAGGGTCTCGTCGATGACCGCATAGCCCTGGCCGACCACGTCGTCCACCAGCGCGCGCAGGACGGCCGGGTCGCGGGCCGGGGCGTCCCAGGGATCGGGGGAGGCGGCCAGGCGTGCCGCGGCCGCTGTGCGCACCGCGGCCGGCGCGTGGCAGATGAACGCGCGCCCCAGGGCGGTGCCGAACAGCGGGGCGCGCGCACCCACCTGGCGGTTGAACGACAGCGTGCCGAAGGCGCGGCTGGTGAGGACGATGATCATGGCGTCCTCGTCGAACACCCCCACGTCCGATGGCCACCCGATGCTGCGGCGGAACTCGCCCATGATCGGGTCGGCGATCTCGGCGACGCGCCGGTGCAGGTCGTAGCCCGAGGCGAGCAGCAGCACGCGGCCCGTCGGGTGGTACTTCGCCTCGTTGTGGCTGCGGGCGATGTAGCCCTCGTGTTCCAGTGTCTCCAGCATGCGCACGATGGTGGCCTTGTGCAGGCCGGTCTCCGCGTGCACCTGGCCGACGGACGCTGTGCCGAGCTGGTTGACGGTCCGCAGGACATCGAGCCCGCGGGTCAGGGCGGTTACCGGATTGAAGGATGCCATACGCCTTCGGGTCTCGTCGTGACGGCAGCTCCGGAAGGAGGCCGGAGTGTCTGAGTGTACACTGCCGGCGCTCTGTGCACAGGGGGGATGATCTTTCGGATTATCGCGCCCTCTGATTGAAGCGGCGACCGACCAGCGCGGCGGCGATGTTGACCTTCTGGATGTCGATGGTGCCGCCGGCGATGCCCCAACCCCAGCCATCGCGGAACCGCTGTTCCATGGGATACTCGGTCGAATAGCCATAGCCGCCCAGGAGCTGCATCGCCGTGCCGCAGACGGTGCGGACCATCTCGTTGGCGAAGCACTTGGCGATGGAGCTGTCGGCCACCGACGGAAAACCACCCTCGGCGCGGCTGACGGCACGGTGGATCAACAGGCGGGCGGCCTCCACCTGCATGGCCATGTCGGCCAGCTTGAGCTGGACCGCCTGGAAGTCGACGATCGGTTTGCCGAACTGGTGCCGCTCCTGGACATAGGTCAGGGCGTCCTCCAGGGCGGCGGCCGCGAGTCCCAGGCACATGGTGGCATTGCCGCAGCGCTCCAGGTCGAAGGCTTCCATCATGCGACCGAAGCCGCCGGCGGGGACGATGACGTTTCCGGCCGGCACCGTAACGTCGTCGAAGTGGATGTCTGCGCTGGCAATGCCGCGGAAGCCCATCAGGCGCTCGGGCGGGCCGAACGACAGGCCGTCGGTGTCGGCATCAACGTAAACGGCGCCGAGCCCCTTGGCCCCGGGCGCATCCGACAGGCGACAGTAGACCACATAGCCGTCGGCGTGTCCGCCGCCGCTGCACCAGCGTTTCATGCCGGACAGGCGGACCTGGTCGCCGTCTACGACGGCGCGGGTGCGCAGGTCGGTCAGCGCGCTGCCGGCGTCCGGCTCCGACATGGCGACGGCGATGACCCGCTCGCCGCGGCAGACGGCGGGCAGCAGGCGGGCCTTCAGGGGTTCGGGCGCGAACCGCTCGACGGCCTTCACCGGCCCCACGCAGCTTTCGAAAATCGGGAACGCCACCGCCGGGTGTATCTTGGCGAATGCCTCGATCACCAGGACCGCGTCCAGGTCACTGAGGCCCAGGCCCCCGTAGGCCGGATCAATGTTGAGGCCGAGAAAGCCCATCTCGGCGTAGCGGGACAGCCAGGCCCTGTCGAGGGGGGCGCCGGTGCGTTCAAGGTTGCGCGCCACCGGCGTCATCTCCCGTGTGGCGAATGCCTGCGCCGTCTCCTGCAACCGAACCTGATCCTCGCTGAGCGCGAAATCCATGATGCCGTCTCCTCCGTTTCATATAATGAAACACTCTTTCATTTTGTTGACGAAGGCTATCACGGTCTGCCAGGGTTTTGGAACTACCATTCACAACCGGTCGGCCGGACAGGGGGGACACGGTGGAACAGACAGAAACAGTCACGGCGCCGCACGGGCCGCTCAACGGGGTCCGGGTGATCGACCTCAGCTCGGTGGTGCTTGGCCCCTATGCGACCATGATCCTCGGCGACCTGGGGGCGGACGTGATCAAGGTGGAGGCGCCGGAGGGGGATATCACCCGTCACATCGAACCATCCCGCCACCCCGGCATGGGGGCGGTCTTCCTGGGCGTGAACCGCAACAAGCGGAGCGTCGTGCTCGACCTGAAACGCCCGGACGCGCGGGCGGTCCTGGTCGACCTCGTGCGCGACGCCGACGTTTTCCTGCACAGCATGCGGCCGCAGGCGATTCAGCGCCTCGGACTGGACTACGCCGCGCTGGCGCCGCACAACCCGCGCCTGGTCTACTGCAACGCCTGGGGCTTCCGGAAGGACGGGCCGTACGGCAACCGGCCGGCCTACGATGACGTGATCCAGAGCCTGTCCGGCCTGGCCGACCTGGCGGGCCGGGCGGGGGGCGAGCCGCGCTATGCGCCCACGGTGGTGGCCGACAAGACGACCGGGCTGACCGCGGCCTATGCGGTCATGGCCGCCCTGTTCCACCAGGCGCGGACCGGCCGGGGGCAGGAGGTCGAGGTTCCGATGCTCGAATCCATGGCCTCGTTCCTGCTGGTCGAACACCTCGGGGCCGGCACGTTTCCCCCCGCCGACCGGCCCATGGGCTACGACCGTGCGCTCGCCCCGCACCGTCGGCCCTATGCCACCCGGGACGGCTACATGGCTGTCATGCCCTACAGCACCGCGCACTGGCAGCGCTTTTTCCGCGCCGCCGGACGGCCGGAGATGGCCGACGATCCCCGCGTCGTCGATCCCGCCACCCGCAGCCGTCACATCGGCACCCTGTACGGCCTGGTCGCCGAACTGGTGGCGGCGCGGACGACGGCGGCATGGATCCGCATCCTGGACGAGATCGACGTGCCGGGCGTCCCGGTGCAGTCCCTCGACGATCTGCCCGAGGATCCGCACCTCAAGGCGACCGGCTTCTTTGTCGAGTATGCCCATCCGAGCGAGGGCACCGTGCGCACCACGGCGGTGCCGACGCGGTTCTCGCAGACCCCTGCCGGCCTGACCCGGCCGCCACCGCGGCTGGGCGAGCAGACCGAGGAGGTCCTGCGGGACATCGGCTACGACCCGCGCCGGATCGCGGCCCTGGCGGCCAGCGGCGCCGTTGGCGCCGCTTCCCGGCCGCCGGTGGCGGCGTCCCTGGCCACCGACCTGTGACGCTGCGCGACCACGCGCCCTTTCGGGAGACGTTTCCCATGACCGAGACCGACGAGCCCCTTCTTCTCGGCCGCGGCTTCTTCTGGCAGGAGTTGCAGCCGGGAGACCGGTTCCGGACCTACGGTCGCACCATCTCCAGCACCGATATCAGCCGGTTCGTCGGCCTCGCGGGGATGATCGAGGTCCTGTTCACCAACGCCGAGTACCGGCGCACACAAGCGGCCATCCGCGGCGAGGTCTGCCCCGGCGCCCTGGTGTTCGCGGTGGCGGAGGGGCTGGTCCTCAATGCCACGGCCCAGGAAACCGGGCTGGCCTTCCTGGGCACCGACCTGGACATCAAGGGACCGGTGTTTGCTGGCGATACGGTCGAGGTCGAGATCGAGGTTCTGGAGGTGCGTCCGGAGAGCACCGGGCCGCGCGGTCTCGTGCGCACCCTCAACACGGTGCGCAACCAGCGCGGCGAGACCGTGATGGTCTACCGCCCGCTGCGTCTCATGATGGGGCGCAAGGCGTCGGTTACAGCCGATTGCGACAAACCGGAATCGCGACACGACTTCGGTTTGTCGCGATAATCGGCTGTAAAATCAATAATGTAGAGCCGATTCACGTTCGAAATCGGACCGCATCTGCGGTTCCGATTTCGAACAATCGGCTCCATGGCCTGATGGCAGGGGGACGGAACGGGGCGCGGTCGTTGCGGGCCGCGCCCCTTGGTTTCCGGTGGCCTTGCCTCTTCGCCCGCGGCCGGACCGGCGGATGGTGCCGGCCCGGCGTCGGGGCGGGCGGGGTGTCGAGACCGCCGGCCACGGCGATGTAGACGCGGGCGCCGTCGCGCAGGGGGCCGAAGGTGAGGCGCTGGCCAGCCTTGACCGCGAAGCTGGTCCAGGGCTCGCGGGCCTCACCATCCACCTGCGGCGGCAGGTCGGCCCCGGTGACGGCGACCACCGCGTCCTCGGTCAGGCGGTGCCAGTACAGCCCGGGCACGACGCGCAGCTCCGCCGGGGGTGGTCCCTTGCAGCAGGCGGCGCAGAGCGGGGGCGAAGGCGGGTTGGCTGGCAACGCCATCAACGCCGCATCAATGCAGCAGATTGGGTCGGGGCGACGGCCTCGGCAGGCAGGCGGCCTCGGCGGCGGCGATGGCGGCCATCAGGGCCTCCAGGCGGTGGGCCAGGGTGGGGGCCTCCGCCCGCATGGCCTGCGTCTTCAGGTCGGCCAGCGCGAACAGCAGATCGGCGAGGTGCTCCCGGGCCGCGCGGGACAGCGCGTCGGCGGAGGGCCGGTCGTCCGCCGACGGCGCACGGGCTTGGTCGGGGATCGGATCGGCGGTCATGGCGGGGGCACTCCTGGGGCCGGACGGCGGCGGTCAGGAGCATCTTTCCTGATGGACAGGCCAGAAGCGGTCATGCTTCGTCCATCAAAGGCGCCAGGTCAAGCGCCCGCTCCGCCATCCGCAGCCGCTCGACAACCGGAATAGCGCCAAAGACCGCGGCGTAATCGGCCCGGCCGGTGGCCGCTGGGTCATTCTCCAGCAGCGGTCCCGGCCACAGCCAAACCCCGCGTCGATCAAACAAAACAACCCTTTGCGTGAACGGCCGGGGTATGTCATCTTCGGTCACACCCTGCGCGCTCACCCACCCGGCCCGCAGCCGTCCATCACCCAATCGCCCGTCCCAGGGCGCCAGCATCAGCAGGCCGTCCCGCCGCCGCAGCAGCAGCGCGCCGGAGGGCATCAGCAGGGCGCCGGGGATGAGGGGCTGGGCCATGGGCAAGGGCTCCATATGCGGGGGCCGGGCGGCTCCGATCCCCATCATATACACGCTGGAGCGAGTCAAAAGCGGTCACCCATGTTCGCTCTCTGTTCTTTTTTCGCCGGAGACGTCCCCCATGCGCCATGAAAAGGGCGAGGCCCTGCTGACCCTGGCCCTGGAGATGCAGGCGGCCCGCGCCGGCCTGACCCTGCGCCAGATCCAGGAGCGCTTCGGCGTCGGCCGGCGCACCGCCATGCGCATGCGGGACGCGGTGTTGCGCGTCTTCCCCCAGGCCATCGAGACCGAGGGCGAGGACCGCCAGAAGCGCTGGCACATCCCGCCCGGCACGCTCGACCGGCTGGCCTCGGTGCCGGCGGACGAGCTGGCCGTTCTGGACTCCGCCGTGCGCCTGCTGGAGGCCCAGGGCCGCGATCTGGATGCCGCCACCCTGGCCGGGCTGTCGGCCAAGCTGCGCGCGGTGATGCCGCCGGAGCACGCCCGCCGGGTCGAACCGGACGTCGAAGCCCTGCTGGAGGCCGAGGGCCTCGCCTGTCGCCCCGGCCCGCGCCCGCGTCTTAACCTGGATATCGCCGATGCCCTGCGAAACGCCCTGAAGGCCGGGGTGGCCGTGCGTCTGACCTATGGCTCGCGGCGCGATCCCACGCCGACGGCGCGGCTGGTGCATCCCTATGGCGTGCTGCACGGGCACCGGCATTACCTCGTCGGTCACCAGAGCGACCCCGCGCCGGAGGGCCTGCGCCTGTTCAGCCTGCCGCGCATCACCGCCATCGAACCCCTGGACCAGCCGGCCGAGCGCCCGCCCGGCTTCGACATCACCGCCTTCGCGAAACAGGCCTTCGGCGTGTTCCAGGAAGACCCGGTGGACGTGGCCTGGCGGTTCTCTGCGGACGTCGCCGAGGAGGCCCGCGCCTATGCCTTCCACCCCGACCAGACAGCCGAGGACCAGTCGGACGGGTCCCTGATCGTGCGCTTCCGCGCCGGCGGCCTGCTGGAGATGGCCTGGCACCTCTACACCTGGGGCGACCGCGTCGAGGTCCTCAGCCCGCCCGAACTTACCGCCATGGTCCACCCGCATCGGCAGGCGTGGGGGGCGTTGCCGTGAGGGGATCCTGTCAGCGTGGGAGGTCACGTCCCCGCCACCTCTTCCAACCGTGTCATGATCAGGTCGAGAGCCCCGGAGCGGAAGGCGCATTCGAAGGGTCCGTACCCTCCGCCGATGTCGCCGTGCCGTCGTGCGGATCGACGACCCATTCGGGCTGGCCGGGCTGGCCGGGGACCGGCTTCGTCTCCTCGCCGGTGAACGTGGTGTCGGGGAAGGCCGCCTGCACGCGGTCCCGGATCAGGATTTCGGCCGCGGTGTCGGCCGCGTTCCTGCCATGGTCGCCTTCAGGTCCGACGGGCCGGTGGACGCTCTCGCGCAGCAGCGCGCCGGCCAGCACCGCTGCGTCGCGGGCGACGGCCAGGGCCTCGGTCAGGGGCAGGGGACAGGGCGTGGTCTTCGTCATGGCGGGGCCTCCCGGTTGGGTGTTGGGCGCTGGACGGCGCATCCGATAGGGCTCACCCTACGCCAACCGGAGGCGGAAAACTGACGACGTCGGAGTTTTCCGGAGCGCACGCGGGAGGGGCCATGACCTGGGGAGACTATCGCACCTTCGTGGGCTTTGCCTGGACCTATGCGCTGCCGGCCTTCGGCTTCACCACGCTGCCCCGGGACCCGGAGGCCGGCGGAAAGGCCAGCCGGACCATCGCCTATCAGCGCGCGCGCATCCGCGCCCATGTCGCCGCGTGCAAGGGCAAACTGCTGGCCGAGGCGGTCTATCTGGAGCCCGGTGACCGCCCCAGTGACGCCATCGTGCCGGACCTGGTCGCGGTGTTGCGCACGGCCAAGGACAACGATGCGCAGCTTCTGTACGTGGATTTCGCGTCGGCGTCCGGGTGGCGGCAGAACAGCCACATCCAGCAACAGATCGCCATGGCGCCGGTGTCTTCCCTGGGTCTGCCGCCCGACCCGATGCCGGTTGAGGGCCTGGGCCTGTTCGACCCCATCGGGCACTTCAAGGCGGTGCGCACGCTGCTGACGGGACCGGAGGGGCCGGGGCGCGAGGCCGACCGCGCCCGCGTGCTGGCCGAGCGCGTCGACGCGACCCTGACAGCGGCGGGCCTCGATGGCGCGGCCCACCCCACCAAGGCCGCGGCCGCGCTGAATCAAGCCGGCCTTGCCACCGTGCGCAACCGCCCCTGGAACGCCGATACCCTGCGGCGGTTCATCACCCGTCACATGAGCTGACCGTCACGGAGGTCTGAATGCTTGGAGCCATCGCCGATGGTGGCCCGCATTTCTCACCGGACGCTGTCCACTTGGCTTTTGGGTGGCGGACTTCTTTCGGGATTGGCTGGTCGGGATGGGCTGGGGACGCGCGTCGGTGTCCGGCCGTGTCCGCACGGCGGCCCGCCTGCCCAGGATCTGTGCATATGAGGGCGGGGGTCCCCCGTCTGCATTCATTTTCATCAGATTGGGGGTTGCGTCGCGGCCGGGAATTCGGCATACGAAGCACAAGAGCGGCTAGGGTTCCGGTTCGGTACTGTGCGCGAAGGCGCGAGATGGCGAACGGCTGGTCCGAGAGCTGCAGCCCTTGGGGTCAACAGCCCTTGGGTACACGGCGGGACAAAATCCCGGGAGACCTTGTAGGGTTGGCCGCCGGCCACCGGCAGGTTTCGCCGTGATCGTCAAGCCCACAAGGTTCGGGACAGGTCAGAACCTTGGGAGTTTGACATGACGAATCCCTTCAAGACGGTCTTCCGGAACACCGTGATCGCGGCCGTGGCCATCGTCGCCATCGGGCTGACCGCGGCCGCTCCGGCCGCCCAGGCGGCCGAAAGGACCAGCTTCAAGCTGGCCTGGTCCATCTATGTCGGCTGGATGCCGTGGGGATGGGCGGCCGACACCGGCATCGTGGACAAGTGGGCCGACAGGTACGGCATCGACATCGAGGTCGTGCAGTTCAACGACTACATCGAGTCGATCAACCAGTACACCGCCGGCGCCTTCGACGGTGTGACCGCCACCCAGATGGATGCCCTGGGCATTCCTTCTGTCGGTGGCGTGGATACCACCGCCCTGCTGATCGGCGACTTCTCCAACGGCAATGACGCGCTGATCCTGAAGGACGGCGACGCGGTCGAGGACGTCATCGGTCGGAACGTCAATCTGGTCGAACTGTCTGTCTCGCATTATCTGCTGGCGCGGGCGCTGGAGACCATCGGCAAGGCCGAGCGCGACGTCACCGTGGTCAACACCTCCGACGCCGACATGATCGCCGCCTACCAGACCGACGACGTGACCGCCGTCGTCACCTGGAACCCCCTGGTGGCCGAGATCCTCTCCATGCCGAACGCCACCAAGGTGTTCGACTCCTCGGACATTCCGGGCGAGATCATCGACCTGACGGTGGTCAACTCGGAGACGCTGGCCGACAACCCGGCCCTCGGCAAGGCGCTCGCCGGGGCCTGGTACGAGACCATGAGCATCATGATGTCCGACACCGAGGAGGGCCGCGCCGCCCGGGCCGCCATGGGCAAGGCGTCCGGGACGGATCTGGCCGGCTACGACATGCAACTCGCCAGCACCAAGATGTTCTTCGATCCGGCCGAGGCTGCGGCCTTTGGCGCCTCAGCCGACCTGAAGACGACCATGGATTCGGTGCGGACCTTCCTGTTCGACCACGGCCTGCTGGGCGACGGCGCCCCCAGCGCCGATGTGGTGGGCATCGAATTCGCAGATGGGACGGTGATGGGCGACGCGGCCAACGTGAAGCTGCGCTTCACCACCCGGTACATGGATATGGCGGCGGACGGCGACCTCTAGGACCGGCGGAGACTGGGGCGGCGCCGTCTCCTGCCGGCGTCGCCCCGGTCCAATCCCGCGCCTCGTTCCCACGCCTCGTTCCCACGCCTCGTTCCCACCCGTCCGTTCCCGCCCTCCACAGGATCGCCGCCATGACCCGTCTGGTGAACAGGCACCCGGACCGTCCCACGCGCCTCCTTCTGGCCATGCTGCCGTTTGCGTTGCTGATCGCCGCCTACGCCATCGGCTCGGACCTTCGGTTGGCGGAGAACCCGAACGACAAGCTGCTGCCGTCGTTCAGGGCGCTGGGCGACGCCATCGAACGCATGGCCTTCACCCCGGACAAGCGCACCGGCGATTACCTGCTGTGGGTCGACACGGTGGCGAGCCTGACTCGCATCGGCGGGGGCGTCGCCATCGCCACCGTGTTCGGGCTTCTGGTGGGGGTGTCGGTGGGGCTGCTGCCGTACGCGCGGGCCACGCTGGGCGGCTTTCTGTCGGCCGTCGCGATGATCCCGCCGCTGGCGATCCTGCCGATCCTGTTCATCCTGTTCGGCCTGGGAGAACTCTCCAAGTTCGTACTGGTGTTCGCGGGCATCGGTCCGTTCATCGCCCGTGACATCGCGATGCGCGTGGCCGAACTGCCGACCGAGCAGATCATCAAGGCGCAGACCCTGGGGGCGTCGACGTGGCAGATCTGCACCCGCGTGGTGCTGCCGCAGGTGTGGCCGCGCCTGATGGACTCGGTGCGGCTGTCGCTGGGCGCGGCCTGGCTGTTCCTGATCGCGGCCGAGGCCGTGGCCTCGCAGGACGGGCTGGGGTATCGGATCTTCCTGATGCGCCGGTATCTGGCGATGGACGTCATCCTGCCCTACGTGGCCTGGATCACGGTGCTGGCGTTTTCCTTCGACTGGCTGCTGCGCGCGCTTCAGACCCGCCTGTTCCCCTGGTTCGCCCTGGAGGGCGGCAGCCGATGAGCCGCGTCGAAGTCCGCAACCTATGGAAGGAGTACGGCGATCAGGTGGTGCTGGAGCGCATCACGATGGATGTCGCCCCGCATTCCTTCGTCTCGCTGGTCGGCCCGTCCGGCTGCGGCAAGTCCACCTTCCTGCGCATGCTGCTGAGTCAGGAGAAGCCCACGCGGGGGTCCATTCTCGTCGACGGCCAGCCGCTGGCCGATGAGCCCCAGCCCGATCGTGGCGTGGTGTTCCAGAAGTACTCGGTGTTCCCGCATCTGACGGCGGTCGAAAACGTGGCGCTGGGCCAGGAGTTCGCGCGCGCGCCCTTCACCGGGCGGCTGTTCGGGCGCGCCCGGCGGGCCGCGCTGCACGAGGCCGGCGCCCTCCTGGAGGGCGTGGGCCTGGGCGACGCGCGCGGCAAGTACCCGGCCCAACTGTCGGGCGGCATGCAACAGAGGCTCGCCATCGCTCAGGCGCTGGCCCGCAAGCCCCGGATTCTGCTGCTGGACGAGCCGTTCGGCGCGCTGGACCCGGGCATCCGCGCCGATATCCATGATCTGATGCTCTCGGTGTGGTGGGACACCCGCATGACCGTGTTCATGGTCAGCCACGATCTGCGCGAAGCGTTCTATCTGGGCACCCGCGTGGTGGCCTTCGACCGCCCCACGGAAAAAGACGCCTCGCGCTTCGGCGCCCGCATCACCTTTGACATTGCCCTTGATCCGGCCGCGCCCATCAAGGAGCGCCTGCGGGAAGCCGAACACGGCTCCGCGACGGATGAGCTGGGCGAGGAGTTGGCGGCCATGGCCGCCCAGGCCGACCGGGACGACCCGGCCCCGGGTTCAACAACGCGCCGGGACGACCCGGCCTCCCGCGACGGTGAGACCGCATGACCTCCTCACTCGCGACACCGCTGTACGAGGACAGCCTGCCCGGCGGGGCCCACTGGTCCTTCACGGTGCGGCGTGGCATCACCCTGCGTCTGATCGACGTCGAGGGTGGCGCCAACGTCGGCATGGTGTTCTTCAACCCGGCCAACACGTTGGAACGCTACAACGCGCCCGACACGCTCAAGGGCCAGCACACCTTCAAGCTGACCCGGGGCCACTGCCTGTACTCCGACATGGGCCGCATCTTCTGCTCCATCGTCGAGGACACCGTGGGCTGGCACGACACCGTCGGTGGCACCCTGACCGCCGCCATGGTGGCCGAAAAATGGGGCACCCGCACCTATCAGGAAGCCCGCAACGACTGGACCCAGAACGGCCGCGACAGCTTCCTGGTCGAGGGCGCCAAGTACGGTCTGACGCGCCGCGATCTTCCCGCGCCGCTGAACCTGTTCTCGCGGGTGCAGACCGACGAGGCCGGGGCGATGACCTTCGACCCCGGCAACAGCCCGGCCGGGAGCTCCGTGGCCCTGCGGTTCGAGATGGACACCCTGGTGCTGTTCCACACCTGCCCGCACCCCATGAACACGGCCGACGCGTATCCGCGCCGGCCCATCACGTACCAGTTCCATCGGGCCGAGCCGGTCGCGCAGGACGACTACTGCCGCACCTTCCGGCCGGAAAACCAGCGCGGCTTCGCCAACACAGAGCTGTACACGGTCTGCGCGCCGACGGCGGGCCATTGAGGCGGGAGGACCGATCCATGCTGACCGAAAGCACACGCGACACCGCCGCCGCCGTTCTGCACGACACGGTGCCGGCCGGGGACTATTGGATGAAGGTGGTCCGCCAGGGCCAGACCCTGCGCATCCTGGACACCCACGGCAACCAGGCCGCCGATACCCTGTTTTTCAACGCGGACGATCCGGCGGAACACTACAGCGCGGTCGATACGATCCGCGAACAGGGCAACGTCTATCTCACCACGGGCAGCGTGCTGCGCTCGGACGCGGGCCGCCCCCTGCTGACCATCGTCGCCGACACCTGCGGCCGCCACGACACCCTGGGCGGGGCCTGCGCCACGGAATCCAACACCGTGCGCTATGCCCTGGAGAAAAAGCACATGCACGCCTGCCGGGACAGCTGGCTGAAGGCCGTGCAGGAGCATCCGGAGTTCGGGCTGACCAAGCGGGACATTGCCCACAACATCAACTTCTTCATGAACGTTCCGATCACACCGGACGGGGGCCTGACCTTCGAGGACGGCATCAGCGCGCCGGGGAAATACGTGGAGATGCGGGCGGAGCGGAACGTGATCGTTCTCATCTCCAACTGCCCGCAGCTCAACAACCCCTGCAACGCCTACGACCCCACCCCCATCGACGTGCTGATCTGGGATTAAGCCGTGTTCACAACCGTTCTTGTCGCCAACCGGGGGGAGATCGCCCGCCGGATCATCCGGACTCTGTCCGCGATGGGCATCACGTCGGTGGCCGTGTATTCGGACGCCGATCGCCATGCGCCGCACGTGCGCGAGGCCGACCGCGCGGTTCGGCTTGGCCCGCCGCCGGTCGGGGAAAGCTATCTCAACATCGACGCCGTGCTGGCCGCCTGCCGCGAGACCGGCGCCCAGGCGGTGCATCCCGGCTATGGCTTTCTGAGCGAGACCGTGGCGTTTGCCGAGCGTCTGGCCGCCGAGGGCATCGCCTTCATCGGCCCGCGCCCGGAGCACCTGCGCCGCTTCGGCCTTAAGCACGAGGCCCGGGCGGCGGCGGAGTCCGCCGGCGTGCCGCTGGTGCCCGGGTCGGGCCTGCTCGACAGCCGGGAGGCCGCGACGGCGGCCGCCGCCGACATCGGCTATCCCGTGATGCTGAAAAGCACCGCCGGGGGCGGCGGCATCGGCTTGCGGCTGTGCCGCGACGCGGCCCAGTTGGCCACCGAGTACGAGGTGGTGCGGCGCCTCGGCGCCAGCAACTTCGGCGACGACGGGGTGTTCCTGGAAAAGTACGTCCAGACGGCCCGCCATATCGAGGTGCAGATCTTCGGTGATGGCCGGGGTGGTGTCGTGGCGCTGGGCGAGCGGGATTGCTCCCTTCAGCGGCGCAATCAGAAAGTGGTCGAGGAGACCCCGGCCCCGAACCTGCCCGACACGATGCGCCACGCCCTGCACGCGGCGGCGGTCGCGCTGGGGCAAGCGGTGGCCTATGAATCGGCCGGCACGGTAGAGTTCATCTACGACGCCGAAAGCGGCCGCTTCTATTTTCTGGAGGTCAACACCCGCCTTCAGGTGGAACACGGCGTGACCGAGGCCGTGTATGACGTCGATCTGGTGGCCTGGATGGTGCGGCAGGCGGCGGGCGACATGCCGCCGCTGGACACCCTGTCCCTGACCCCCCATGGGGCGGCCATCGAGGTGCGCATCAACGCCGAGGATCCGGTGCGCGACTATCGCCCCGGCAGCGGGACGCTGACGCGGGTCGCCTTTCCCGAGGGGGTCCGGCTGGATGGCTGGATCGAGACCGGAACCGAGGTCACGCCGTTCTACGACAACCTCCTGGCCAAGCTGATCGTCATCGGGCCGGATCGCGCCGGGGCGGTGGCCGCGTTGCGCGAGGCCCTGGGCGAGACGCGGATCGACGGCGTCGACACCAACCTGGATTACCTGCGCCAGATCGCCGCCGCGCCCTGGTTCGCCGATGGTGCGGTGGCCACCCGGGTGCTGGGGGAGGTTCCGCCCGAAGGCCGCGGCATCGAGGTTCTGGCCCCCGGCGCCCTGACCACGGTCCAGGACTGGCCCGGCCGCGTGGGGTACTGGGACGTGGGTGTTCCGCCCGGCGGCCCCATGGATGCCCGCTCCTTCCGGCTGCTCAACCGCCTGCTCGGCAATCCGGAGGGCGCGCCGGGGCTGGAGTGCACCCTGTCCGGCCCGACCCTGCGGTTCCTCGGCGACGCGGTGATTGCCCTCGGTGGGGCCGACATGATGGCGTCACTGGACGGCGCGCCGGTTTCCCTGTGGCAGGCCGTTCCGGTCCGCGCCGGACAGACCCTGGCCCTCGGAACCGTGAGCGGGCCGGGCCAGCGCACCTATCTGGCGGTGCGCGGCGGGCTGGACGTGCCGTTGTACCTGGGCAGTGCAGCCACCTTCACCCTCGGCGGGTTCGGCGGCCACGCCACCGGAGCCCTGCGCGCCGGGGACGCGTTGCGCCTTCGCCAGGACACGGACGGTCTGCGCCCGTGCGGCAACCGCCTGCCCGAGGAGCGACGGCCGGACCTGACCCATGACTGGGACGTCGCCGTCCTCTACGGCCCCCACGGCGCCCCTGATTTCTTTACCGAGGACGATATCGCCACGTTCTTTGGCACCACCCACACGGTGCACTTCAACAGCGCCCGCACGGGCGTGCGGTTGATCGCGCCCAAGCCCCAGTGGGCGCGGGAGGACGGCGGCGAGGCGGGTTTGCACCCCTCCAACATCCACGACAACGCCTACGCCGTCGGCACCATCGACTTCACCGGGGACATGCCGATCATCCTGGGACCCGACGGCCCCAGCCTGGGCGGCTTCGTCTGCCCGGCCACCATCATCCAGGCCGAGCTGTGGAAGATCGGCCAGTTCAAACCGGGCGACCGGGTGCGCTTCCATGCCGTCTCCGCGGACAAGGCCGAGTCCCTGCGCCGCGCCGCCGAGGCCACCATCGCCGGTGTGCCGGTGTCCGCGCCGGTGGTGGCGTCGGCGGGGCGGTCCCCCGAGGGCGCCGTCCTGGCCGAGGGCGAGAGCAATGGCACCCGGTTGACCTATCGCCGGGCCGGGGATGCCTACACCCTGGTGGAGTTCGGCCCCGACCAGCTCGACCTCACCCTGCGCTTCCAGGCCCACACCCTGATGGAGTGGCTGACGGCGGAGCGGGTGCCCGGGGTTCTGAACCTCACGCCCGGCATCCGATCGTTGCAGATCCACCACGACAGCGCGGCGCTGCCCACGGCGCGGCTGCTCGATATCCTGCAACGGGCGGAGGCGGAGCTTCCGCCGGTCGACGGCATCACCGTGCCGTCCCGGACCGTCTACCTGCCGCTGAGTTGGGACGACGAAAGCACGCGGGAGGCCATCCGCAAGTATCAGTCGAGCGTCCGGCCCGACGCGCCCTGGTGCCCGTCCAACATCGAGTTCATTCGCCGGATCAATGGCCTGGAGGATGAGCAGGCGGTCAAGGACATCGTTTTCGGGGCTGAATACATGGTGCTCGGCCTGGGCGACGTGTACCTGGGCGCACCGGTGGCCACGCCGGTGGATCCCCGCCACCGCCTCGTGACCACCAAGTACAACCCGGCCCGCACCTGGACTCCCGAAAACGCGGTCGGGATTGGCGGGGCGTACCTGTGCGTCTACGGCATGGAGGGCCCCGGCGGCTACCAGTTCGTGGGCCGCACCATTCAGATGTGGAACCGCTGGCGGAGCCCGGCGCCGTTCGAGCCGGACAAACCCTGGTTGTTGCGCTTTTTCGACCGCCTGCGGTTCTTCCCCGTGTCGGCGGAAGAGTTGGCCGAAGCCCGGGCCGCGTTCCCGCACGGCGCCTACCCGCTCCGCATCGAGCGGGATGTGTTCCGGCTGGCGGACTACCGCGCATTCTTGGACCGCAACGCGGGGGATATCGCCGCGTTTCAGGCCCATCGTGATCGCGCGTTCCAGGCCGAGCGGCAGCGCTGGGCGGAGCTGGGGCTGGCCGAGGTCGCCGAGGAGCACGGCGGCCCGGCCGCGTCCGGCGTTGCGCTCGACCTGCCCGATGGGGCGGTCACCGTGGACGCGCCGATCCCCGGATCGGTGTGGAAGCTGCTGGTCGCGCCGGGTGACCGGGTCTCGGCCGGCCAGGACGTGGCGATCCTGGAGTCCATGAAGATGGAGATCCGCGTTCCCAGCCCCCAGGGCGGTGTTATCCACGAGGCGTGCATCCAGCCGGGCCAAACCGTGCAGGCGGGCGAGGCCGTGCTGATCGTGACGAAGGACTGAGCCATGCCGTCCAAGTTCGACACGAGGGCTCTCGATCTGGGTGTGCTGGCGCTGAGGGCCGCCTACGCCGCCGGCACGCAGACGCCCGAGGCGGTGATCAACGCCGTCTATGATCGCATCGACCGGTCGCCGGACCCGGCCGTGTGGATCGCCCTGACGCCCCGCGCGGAGGCCCTGGCCCGGGCCCGGGCGGTCCCCCTGGACGCGCCCCTGGCCGGCATTCCCTTCGCCGTGAAGGACAACCTCGATGCCGAGGGCCTCGAGACCACGGCGGGGTGCCCGGTGTACCGCTATCGCCCGGAGCGGGGCGCGTTCGTCGTGGACCGTCTGCTTGAGGCGGGCGCCATCCTCGTCGGCAAGACCAACCTGGACCAGTTCGCCACCGGGCTGGTGGGCACGCGCTCCCCCTACGGCGCGCCCCGGTGCGTGTTCGATGAACGCTACATTTCCGGCGGCTCAAGCAGCGGATCGGCGGTGGCCGTGGCGGCGGGGCTGGTCTCCTTCGCTCTGGGCACCGACACGGCTGGATCCGGCCGGGTGCCCGCCGCCTTCAACAACATCGTCGGCCTCAAGCCGACACGGGGTCTGCTCAGCACCGCCGGCGTGGTGCCGGCTTGCCGGTCCCTGGACTGCGTGTCGATCTTTTCCCTGACCTGCGCCGACGGCGATGCGGTGCGGCGGGTCGTGGAAGGCTTCGATCCCGCCGACCCCTGGTCGCGTCCGGCCCGGTCCCGGCCGCTGCCCCTGGAGGCGCCGGCCGTGGGTGTGCTGGCGCCGGCCGACCGCGACTTCTGTGGTGACGCGGCGACGGCGGCTCTGTACGAGGACGCCGTTGCCCGCGCCGAAGGCCTGGGCTGGACGATCCGGGAGATTGATTGCGGTCCGTTCCGGGAGGCCGCGCGGCTGCTGTACGCCGGTCCCTGGGTGGCGGAGCGTGCGGCCGCAGTGGGGGGCTTCATCGCCGCCCATCGGGCCGACTGCGACCCCACCGTGGCGGGAATCATCCTGGACGGACCGGCGCCCTCGGCCGTGGATGCCTTCCAGGGGATCTATGCGCTGAAGGCCCATGAACGCGCCTGCGCCGCCGTCTGGACCACCGTGGATGCCCTGCTGTTGCCGACCGCGCCGACGCAGTACACGGTCGAGGCCGTGAAGACCGACCCGGTCGCCCTGAACGCGACACTCGGCCTGTACACCAACTTCGTGAATCTGCTGGATCTGGCGGCGGTGGCGGTGCCGGCCGGGTTCACGCCTGGGGGCCTGGCCTTCGGGGTGACGCTGATCGCGCCCGCCTTCACCGACGCCGCCCTGGCGGTGCTGGGCGACCGGCTGCATCGGGCCCTTGGCCTCGGTGCCGGTCGGGATCGGGTGCCGGTGCCCGCCCTGGTTGTCCAGGATGCGCCGGACCTGGTGGACCTCGCCGTGGTCGGCGCCCATCTGAGCGGCATGCCGCTGAATCACCAGTTGACCGACCGGGGCGCGGTTCTGGTGGAGACCACACGGACGGCCCGGGACTACCGCCTGTATGCCCTGGCGGGGACGGTGCCGCCCAAGCCCGGTCTGGTCCGCGACCCGGGATTCATTGGGCCGGGCATCCTCGCCGAGGTCTGGCGGATGACGCAGGCGGCTTTCGGCGCTTTCGTGGAGGAGGTGCCGCCGCCCCTGGCCATTGGCACCATGGATCTGGCGGACGGGCGCCGCGTGAAGGGGTTCGTGTGCGAGCCGGCCGCGATCGCCGGTGGCGAGGACATTACGGACCGGGGCGGATGGAGGCAGTATTTGACAGGGGTTTGATAGAATCCAAAGAGCTGGTCTTGGGAAAGGCAACTGTGTCTCGAAAAAATCGACGATTTTTATTTTACTTTCCAGAGGACGGGGGTGTTCAAGATAGTAACTGGATTTATAATGCGTCGAAATTCAAGGGAGAGTCCCTTGAATGCGCTGCTGCCCGAGCCATGCGGAGGCTGGGTGCGCCATGCGGTGATCTGGTTCGGGGAGATGGCGAACGGCTGGGCCGACGCGGCCAGAGTCTTCTCGCCCTTGAGCGCCGCAAGGACCACGTTCGCCTTGACGGCCGGCGCGCCCCGGCACCGCTTCGCGGTGCCCAACCTTTGCCCGCTGTCTCGGCATCGTCGCCGCTCTCAAGCAGAAGATCCACCCGTCGCCCTGTCCGCGTTTTCCCGGCCGGCCCGGCCCTCCAGGGTGGTGCGGCGCAGTTCGTACAGGGCCACGGCGCAGGCGTTGGAGACGTTGAGGCTCTCCACCGCGTCGGTCATCGGCAATCGGGCCAGGTGGTCGCACCGCGCCCGGGTGAGCCGACGCAGGCCGCTGCCCTCGGCGCCCAGCACCAGCGCCAACGGCCCCGTCAGCCGGGCGCCGGCCAGGGTGGTGGGCGCCTCGGCCGCCAGCCCGACGCTCCAGTACCCGCGATCGCGCAGGGCGTCGAGGGCGCGGGCAATGTTCGCCACCCGCACCAGCGGCACCCGCTCCAGCGCGCCGGAAGCCGCCTTGGCGAGCGTGCCGGTCTCGGCCGGACTGTGGCGGTCCTGGGTCACGACGGCGCGGGCGCCGAAGGCCGCCGCCGAGCGCAGGATGGCGCCCACGTTGTGGGGGTCGGAGACCTGGTCCAGCACCACCACCACGGCGGACTCCGCCGGGCCGGCGGGGGCTATGTCCTCCACGGCGCGCTCGGGCAGGGGGCCGGCCTCGAGCACCAGCCCCTGGTGTACCGCCCCGGGCGGCGCCAGGGCGTCCAGCGCGGCGCGCGCGACCGTCTCCACGGTCAGGCCGCGGCCGGCCGCGGCGTCGCTCACGGTGGGCGCCGCCTCGGCGGTGGCCAGCAGCCGCGACAGGGGGCGCGTTGGGTTGGCGAGCGCGGCCAGGACCGGGTGGCGGCCGTACAGGCGCAGCGGTCCGGGGGCGCTCGGCCCGTCCCGCGACGGGCCGGCGGGTGCCCGGGCGGGGCTGCGCGGTGGGGCGGCGGAGCGGCGGCCGGGGCGGCCGGACCGGGGGGGACGGGACATGACAGAGGCTCCGGGGAACGGGGACGGCGTGGTCCGCGTTACCATGGACGCGCGGTCTGCGGAACGCTTTGAAACGACGCAAATCATCATTGACATGGGGCCGGAAATCCCCATAGTGCGGGGTCTCCGCGGCGGCGGGAAGCGACCCCTGGAGGGGTGGTCGAGTGGTTAAAGGCACCGGACTGTAAATCCGGCGGGGAAACCCTACGTTGGTTCGAATCCAACCCCCTCCACCAACCACGCTTCCCGTCCGGCCGCGGAGCCCCACGCGGGATGCCTGCCCCAGCGGGACGCCCGCCCAGGCGGGATAGCCGCCCAAGCGGGATAGCCTGCCAAGCGGGATACTGGGGGTGCGGGTGTAGCTCAATGGTAGAGCCCCAGCCTTCCAAGCTGGTTGTGTGGGTTCGATTCCCATCACCCGCTCCACCCCACTCTCTTCTGTCCGGGACGACGCCGTGCCGCCCCGCGCGGCGATGCCGCCCGCCGATCCGGTCGGGGCGCGGTGACGCACGCGCATGCGGGCCGGCCGCCGGAGGCAGGGGTGGTCCGGGGCGTTCGTGAATCAAGATCGCGACGATGGGGCGGCGGTCGGCCGACCCGCGCCACGCGCCAAACAGACGAGGACGGGACAGACCATGGCGAAGGAAAAGTTTGACCGCAGCAAGCCGCACTGCAACGTGGGGACGATTGGGCACGTTGACCACGGCAAGACGACGCTGACGGCGGCGATCACGAAAGTCTTGGCGGAGACGGGCGGGGCGACGTTCTCGGCCTACGACATGATCGACAAGGCGCCGGAAGAGAAGGCGCGCGGGATCACGATCTCGACGGCGCACGTGGAGTACACGACGGAGAACCGGCATTACGCGCACGTGGACTGCCCGGGTCACGCCGACTACGTGAAGAACATGATCACGGGTGCGGCGCAGATGGACGGCGCGATCCTGGTTGTGTCGGCGGCGGACGGTCCGATGCCGCAGACGCGCGAGCACATTCTTCTGGCGCGTCAGGTGGGTGTTCCGGCGCTGGTCGTGTACATGAACAAGGTCGACCAGGTGGACGACGAGGAGCTTCTGGAGCTTGTGGAGCTTGAGGTTCGCGAGCTGCTGTCGTCGTACGACGTCCCGGGGGACGACATCCCGATCGTCAAGGGCTCGGCGCTGGCGGCGCTGGAGGATGGCGACGAGAAGATCGGACTGGAGTCGATCATCGAACTGATGAAGGCGGTGGACAGCTACGTGCCGCAGCCGGAGCGTCCGAAGGACCAGCCGTTCCTGATGCCGATCGAGGACGTGTTCTCGATCTCGGGGCGCGGGACGGTGGTGACGGGCCGCGTGGAGCGGGGCGTGATCAAGGTCGGCGAGGAAGTCGAGATCGTGGGCCTGAAGGACACGGTGAAGACGACCTGCACCGGGGTTGAGATGTTCCGCAAGCTGCTGGACCAGGGCGAGGCCGGTGACAACATCGGGGCGCTGCTGCGGGGCACGAAGCGCGACGACGTGGAGCGCGGTCAGGTTCTGGCGAAGCCGGGGACGATCACGCCGCACACCAAGTTCAAGTGCGAGTGCTACATCCTGACCAAGGAAGAGGGCGGTCGTCACACGCCGTTCTTCTCGAACTACCGGCCGCAGTTCTACTTCCGGACCACGGACGTGACCGGGACGATCGAGCTGCCCGAGGGCACCGAGATGGTGATGCCGGGCGACAACATCGCGATGACGGTCAACCTGATCGCGCCGATCGCGATGGACGAGGGCCTGCGGTTCGCGATCCGCGAGGGCGGGCGCACCGTCGGCGCCGGCGTGGTCGCCAACATCCTGGAGTAGTCTCCAGGTCCCGCCCGGCGCCGCCCCCGCGGCGCGCCCCGGGCGGGCAAAAAGGGGTTGATCCGAACGGTCAACCCGGGTAAGAGAGGCGGCTCCGCCCGGGAGGTCGGGCGGAGACACCGCCGCCGCCGCCCGCCGCGGTCGGCGGGACGGCCACGGTGTGGCACCTCGGACCACAGGTCCGGCGGCGCCGTGGCAGCATGGCCCTGGAGGGGTGTAGCTCAACTGGTAGAGCACCGGTCTCCAAAACCGGGGGTTGCGGGTTCAAGTCCTGCCGCCCCTGCCATGGCCATTGCCCGGTCCCCGTCCGTCGTGCCCCCGTCCGCCAGCCCCGCGTGGGTGTCGCGGGTGGTGGAGTCGGGCGGGTCGGCGACAGCCCAGCGCGCCCCGCCGGGCGGACGCGATCACCGGGTGCCAGGCGCCCGGCGACAGCCACCAGGGCCGCCCAAGGCGGCGGGAACCGGAAGCGGACGAGATTAGCGGTCACATGGCAAAGACGAATCCCGGCCAGTTCGTGCGGCAGGTCCGCCAGGAGCTGAACAAGGTCACTTGGCCGTCGCGCAAGGAGACCGGCATCTCGACCCTGATGGTGTTCGTGATGGTCTTTCTTGCCGCGCTGTTCTTCTTCGTGGTCGATCAGGGCCTCGCCTGGGGCGTGCAGCTCATTTTCGGTCTGGGAGGGTAAGTCGGCATGGATGCCCGCTGGTACGTCATCCACGTCTATTCCGGATTCGAGAACAAGGTGGCGCAGTCGATCCGCGAACAGGCAGCCCAGAAGGGCATGGAGGACCTGTTCGAAGAGATCCTGGTGCCGACCGAGGAGGTCGTGGAGGTGCGCCGCGGCGCCAAGGTGAACGCGGAGCGCAAGTTCTTCCCCGGCTACGTCCTGGTCAAGATGGCGCTGACCGACGAAAGCTGGCATCTGGTCACCAACACACCCAAGGTCACCGGCTTCCTGGGCGGGCGCGGGCGTCCCGCCCCGATTTCCGAGAAGGAGGTGGCCCACATCCTGCACCAGGTGCAGGAGGGCATCGAACGGCCCAAGCCGGCCATCACCTTCGAGATCGGCGAGCAGGTGCGCGTGGCCGACGGCCCGTTCGCCTCCTTCAATGGTCTGGTCGAGGACGTCGACGACGAACGCGCCCGGCTCAAGGTGTCGGTGTCGATCTTCGGGCGCTCGACTCCGGTGGAGCTGGAGTTCTCGCAGGTCGAGAAGCTCTGAGCCGGTCGCGGCCCTGGCGCCGGCCGTGAGCCGCGTCCTGCGGGGCCGGCTCGACTCGACCCACCGTCCGGGTGGACGGCGGGTCGCCCGGGTGACGCCCGCGCGGCGGCGCCCGGTCCGCGTGGAAGGCTGCCCCCGGAAGGCCACGGGGGACCGCACCACGCCCCTTGGACACAAGAGACACGTGACTGACGTGCCGAGGACATCATGGCGAAAAAGATTGTCGGATACATCAAGCTCCAGATCCCGGCCGGCGGGGCCAAGCCGTCACCGCCCGTGGGTCCGGCGCTGGGCCAGCGCGGCCTGAACATCATGGAGTTCTGCAAGGCTTTCAACGCCGCGACGCAGAACCTGGAGCCCGGGATGCCGATCCCCGTGGTCATCACGGCCTACGGCGACCGCTCCTTCACCTTCATCACCAAGGTTCCGCCGGTGAGCTACTTCCTGAAGAAGGCCGCCGGTCTGCCGAAGGGCTCGCAGACGCCGGGCCGTGGCACCGTCGGCACCGTCACGCTGGAGCAGGTGCGCGAGATCGCCCAGACCAAGATGCCGGACCTGAACTGTCCGACGGTCGAGGCGGCGATGGAGATGGTGAAGGGATCGGCCTCGTCCATGGGCCTGAGCGTGGTGGAGTAAGCGGCATGGCGAAGAAGGGCAAGCGACTGCGTCAGGCCTACGAGGGGCTGGACCGCAACACGGCGTTCGATCTCCCCGAGGCCGTGCAGATGATCAAGGCGCGCGCCACCGCCAAGTTCGACGAGACCGTCGAGGTGGCCATGAACCTGGGCGTCGACCCGCGCCACGCCGACCAGATGGTGCGCGGCGTCGTTTCGCTGCCGCACGGCACCGGCAAGACGGTGCGGGTGGCGGTGTTCGCCAAGGGCGACAAGGCCGAGGAGGCCACGGCCGCCGGCGCCGACGTGGTGGGCGCCGAGGACCTGATGGCCACCATCCAGGCCGGCACCATCGAGTTCGATCGCTGCATCGCCACGCCGGACATGATGGGCATCGTCGGCCGCCTGGGTAAGATCCTGGGTCCGCGCGGCCTGATGCCGAACCCCAAGCTGGGCACGGTGACGCCGAACGTGGCCGACGCCATCAAGGCGGCCAAGGCCGGCCAGGTGCAGTTCCGCGTCGAGAAGGCCGGCATCGTGCACGGCGGTGTCGGTCGCATCAGCTTCAGCGACGACCAGCTCGCCGAGAACATCCACGCCTTCGTGGATGCCATCGTCAAGGCCAAGCCCACGGGCGCCAAGGGCACCTACCTGAAGAAGGTGTCGATCAGCTCGACCATGGGGCCGGGCCTGCGGGTCAACGTGGCCTCGGTCGCCACCCCGGTGTAGGGGCGGCCGGCGCGAGGCGGGTCGCACCGTTTGCCGGTCGCGGATCGTGGGTCCGCGCCGGCGCAGGAATGGGTCGCCGCAGTCGTCTTCGGGCGGGGCGGTGGCCGATCGCGGAACGGGGCCGGCAATGCCGGCGGCCGTTCCACCCTGTCCGAGACCGTGGGTGGTCCGGATCCGTCCAAAGGGGCGGGCCGGGCCTTGAAGGGAGGCCTCCCGCCCGCGCAGACGGGAAGTGACGGGTACGACCGGCGAGGGTCGGCCGTCGCGACGCCGGGGTCATCCGGGGTGGCGGCGGGGGACTCCTCGACGGCGCGGCTTGAACTTTCCGAGGGCAGGTCCCGCGAGCGCGTGGCGCGCGGGATCCGGCTCCCGGTGCCACCGCCCCCATGGGGGACGGGGGCAGGGGATGGGTCCTGCGGTGACGCGGGCGCGAGGACGAGAACCGCGTCCGTGGCGCGGGGCCGGCCGATGGCCGGTCCGGGCCGCGGACCCAGTCAGCGGAGACGGACGTGAACCGAGACGAAAAGAAGGAACTCGTGTCCCGCCTGCAGGCCGAGTTCGGAGAGTCGGCCGTCTGCATCGTCACCCACTACCAGGGTCTGACGGTGGCACAGATGGAGACGCTCCGGCGCAAGGTGCGTGAGGTGGGGGCCCGGTTCCAGGTCACCAAGAACCGGCTCACCCGACTCGCTCTGGACGGTACGGAGTTCGAGGGTCTGAGCGACCTGTTCACCGGCCCGACGGCGATTGCCACGTCGGCGGATCCGGTGGCGGCGGCCAAGGCCTGCGTGGAGTTCGCCAAGACCAACGACAAGCTGGTCATCCTGGGCGGCGCCATGCAGGGCAAGGTGCTCGACGCCGAGGGCGTCGGCAACCTGGCGAAGCTGCCGTCGCTGGACGAGCTGCGGGCGCAGCTCGCCGGCCTGATCACCACGCCCGCGCAGCGGGTGGCCAGCGTCACGCAGGCGCCGGCCGGTCAGCTGGCCCGGGTGCTCAAGGCCCATGCCGATGCCGAATCCCAGGGCGAGGCGGCGTGATCGCCGCGATCCCCATCCCCTAGACCGAACCCTGTTCAAGTCGATCCGACGAGGAGTGTTGTAGAATGGCCGATCTGGAAAAGCTGGTCGAAGACCTGTCCGCCCTGACCGTCCTGGAAGCCGCCGAGCTGTCCAAGATGCTCGAGGAGAAGTGGGGCGTGTCGGCGGCGGCCCCGGTGGCGGTGGCCGGCGCCATGCCGGCGGGCGGCGGCGAGGCGGCCGCGGCCGAGGAAGAGAAGACCGAGTTCGACGTCATCCTGGTCTCGGCCGGTGACAAGAAGATCAACGTCATCAAGGAAGTCCGCGCCATCACCGGCCTGGGCCTGAAGGAGGCCAAGGAACTGGTCGAGGGCGCGCCGAAGCCGGTGAAGGAAGCGGTCACCAAGGATGAGGCCGCGGAGATGAAGAAGAAGCTTGAGGACGCGGGCGCCACCGTCGAGGTCAAGTAAGGACCGCACGGGCGGACACGTCCGACACAGCACCGCCGGGCCGGGGGGACGACGGCAGTCCCCCCGGCTTTCGGGCGTTGCGGGCTCCGCTGCAGGACGGGGCGATCCGGATGCGCCGTGGCCGGTGGCGGCGGGCGTCCGGACAGACGATCGGGGGGCACGGGCCGCCGCCGCCGGGCGGTCCGCAGGGTACGATGGCGGACGCGGCGTGGCCAGGGTCACGGCCGCACAGGGGTGGCGCAGGCAGGACAGCAGGTAAGGAGCGGCAATGACCAAGTCGTTGACAAGTCGGAGGCGGGTCCGCAAGGACTTCGGGCGCATCTCCACCGTGGCCCCCATGCCCAACCTGATCGAGGTGCAGAAGAGCAGCTACGATCAGTTCCTGCAAGTGGGCATCCGCCCCGAGGCACGCACCGACAGCGGCCTCCAGGAGGTGTTGAAGTCCGTGTTCCCGATCCGGGACTTCGCCGGCAAGGGGGAACTGGAGTTCGTCTCCTACGACCTGGAGACGCCTAAGTACGATGTCGACGAATGCCAGCAACGCGGCATGACCTATGCCGCGCCGCTCAAGGTCACCCTGCGCCTGCTGGTCTGGGACGTGGACGAGGAGACCGGCGCGCGCTCGATTCGCGACATCAAGGAGCAGGACGTCTACATGGGCGACATGCCGCTCATGACGTCCAACGGCACCTTCATCATCAACGGCACCGAGCGCGTCATCGTCTCGCAGATGCACCGCTCGCCGGGCGTGTTCTTCGATCACGACAAGGGCAAGACGCACTCGTCGGGCAAGTATCTGTTCGCGGCCCGGGTCATCCCGTACCGCGGCTCGTGGCTCGATTTCGAGTTCGACGCCAAGGATCTCGTCTACGTGCGCATCGACCGGCGCCGCAAGCTGCCGGTGACGACGCTGCTGTACGCCCTGGAGGGCCTGGCCACCGAACGCCTGCGCGCCCAGCGCGCGGAGGCCGGCAAGCCCGTGGACCCGTTCGAGGTCCAGGGCATGACCGCCGAGGAGATCCTGAACTACTTCTATGACACGCTGACGTTCGCGCGCGACGAGAAGGGCTGGAAGATCCCCTTCGATCCCGACCGCATGCGCGGCGTCAAGCTGAACTACGATCTGGTCGATGCCGACACCGGCGAGGTCAAGATGGAGGCCGGCGCCAAGGTCACGCCGCGCTCGGCGCGCAAGCTGGCCGAGGAGGGCATGACCAGCCAGCGGGTGTTCCCCGAGGAGCTGGCCGGGCGCTACGCCGCCGAGGACATGATCAACGAGGAGACCGGGGAGGTCTTCGCCGAGGCCGGCGAGGAGCTGACCGAGGACATGCTGGCCGAGATGGAGAAGGCCGGTGTGACCGAGTTGAAGGTCCTGCACATCGACCACGTCAACGTCGGGCCGTACATCCGCAACACGCTGTCGGTCGACAAGAACACGTCGCGCGAAGAGGCGTTGATCGACATCTACCGGGTCATGCGGCCGGGCGAGCCGCCGACCCTGGAGACCGCCGACGCGCTGTTCAAGGGCCTGTTCTTCGACTCCGAGCGCTACGACCTGTCCGCCGTGGGCCGCGTCAAGATGAACGCGCGCCTGGGCTTCAGCAACGATGACGTGCCGGACCACGTGCGCGTGCTTCGCAAGGCCGATATCCTCTCCATCATCAAGCTCCTGGTCGAGATGAAGGACGGCCGCGGCGAGGTGGACGACATCGACCACCTGGGCAATCGGCGCGTGCGCTCGGTCGGCGAGCTGATGGAGAACCAGTACCGGGTCGGCCTGCTGCGCATGGAGCGGGCGATCCGCGAGCGCATGAGCGCCGTGGACATCGACACCGTGATGCCGCACGACCTCATCAACGCCAAGCCGGCGGCGGCGGCGGTGCGCGAGTTCTTCGGCTCGTCGCAGCTTTCGCAGTTCATGGACCAGACCAACCCGCTGTCCGAGGTGACGCACAAGCGCCGCCTGTCGGCGCTGGGTCCGGGGGGCCTGACGCGTGAGCGCGCCGGCTTCGAGGTGCGCGACGTGCACCCCACGCACTACGGCCGCATCTGCCCGATCGAGACGCCGGAAGGCCCGAACATCGGCCTCATCAACAGCCTGGCGACCTTCGCGCGGGTGAACCAGTACGGCTTCATCGAGAGCCCGTACCGGCGCGTGGTGGACGGCCAGGTGACCGACGAGGTCCTCTACATGTCGGCGATGGAGGAGGGCAAGCACACCGTCGCCCAGGCCAACGCCGAGCTGGACGAGAACGGCCGCTTCGTCTCCGACCTGGTCAGCGCGCGTCACGCCGGCGACTACGAGCTGGTCGACCCCTCCAAGGTGGACCTGATCGACGTCTCGCCGAAACAGCTCGTCTCGGTGGCCGCGGCGCTGATTCCGTTCCTGGAGAACGACGACGCCAACCGCGCGCTGATGGGCTCGAACATGCAGCGCCAGGCGGTGCCGCTGGTGCGCGCCGAGGCGCCGTTCGTCGGCACCGGCATGGAGTCGGCGGTGGCGCGCGATTCCGGCGCCACCATCGTGGCCCGGCGCACCGGGCGCGTGCAGCAGGTGGACGCCACCCGCATCGTGGTCCGGGCCACCGAGGAGACCGATGCCACCGCCTCCGGCGTGGATATCTACCGGCTGCGCAAGTTCCAGCGCTCGAACCAGAACACCTGCATCAACCAGCGCCCGCTGGTGAAGGTGGGCGACATCGTGGTCAAGGGCGACATCATCGCCGATGGCCCGTCCACCGACCTGGGCGAACTGGCGCTGGGGCGCAACGTGCTGGTCGCGTTCATGCCCTGGAACGGCTACAACTTCGAGGACTCCATCCTGATCTCCGAGCGCATCGTGCGCGATGACGTCTTCACCTCGATCCACATCGAGGAGTTCGAGGTCATGGCGCGCGACACCAAGCTGGGTCAGGAGGAGATCACGCGCGACATCCCCAACGTGGGTGAGGAGGCGCTGAAGAACCTCGACGAGGCCGGCATCGTCTACATCGGCGCCGAGGTGCAGGCCGGCGACATTCTGGTCGGCAAGGTCACGCCGAAGGGCGAAAGCCCGATGACGCCGGAGGAGAAGCTGCTGCGCGCCATCTTCGGCGAAAAGGCGTCCGACGTGCGCGATACCTCCCTGCGGGTGCCGCCGGGGGTGACGGGCACGGTGGTCGAGGTGCGCGTGTTCAACCGCCGCGGTGTCGACAAGGACGAACGCGCGCTCGCCATCGAGCGGTCCGAGATCGAGCGCCTGGCCAAGGACCGCGACGACGAGAAGGCCATCCTGGAAGGCAGCTTCTCGGCCCAGCTCAAGGAGATCCTGCTCGGCAAGACGGTGGTCTCGGGGCCGCGCGGCATGAAGGCCGGCGTGGCGGTCACCGAAGAGCTGCTGGGCCAGTTCACGCCGGGCCAGTGGCGCCAGATCGCCGTCGACGACGATACCGTCATGGCCGAGGTGGAGGCCCGCAAGAAGACCTTCGAAGAGAGCATCGAGCGCATCCACGCCCGCTTCGACGACAAGGTCGAGAAGCTCCAGCGCGGTGACGAACTGCCGCCGGGCGTGCTCAAGATGGTCAAGGTGTTCGTCGCGGTGAAGCGCAAGCTGCAGCCCGGCGACAAGATGGCCGGGCGTCACGGCAACAAGGGCGTGATTTCCAAGATCAATCCGATCGAGGATATGCCCTACCTGGAGGACGGCACGGCGGTGGACATCGTGCTGAACCCGCTGGGCGTGCCGTCGCGCATGAACGTCGGCCAGATCCTGGAGACCCACCTGGGCTGGGCCTGCCGCGGCCTGGGCCAGCAGGTCAACGAACTGCTGGAGGGCATCCGCCGGGGCATGAACGACAGCGCGGCGCTGCGGGCGCGGCTGGAGGACGTCTACGGGCCGGCCGAGTATCAGGAGGCGATCGCCGACCTGGACGAGTCCGACCTGCTGGAGATGGGCGACAACCTGCGCAGCGGTGTGCCGATCGCCACCCCGGTGTTCGACGGCGCGCGCGAGGCCGATATCGTGACCATGCTGGAGAAGGCCGGCCTGCACGCCTCGGGCCAGGTGACGCTGCACGACGGGCGCACGGGCGAGCCGTTCGACCGCCAGGTGACGGTGGGCTACATCTATATGCTGAAGCTGCACCACCTGGTGGACGACAAGATCCACGCCCGGTCCATCGGGCCGTACTCGCTGGTCACCCAGCAGCCGCTGGGCGGCAAGGCGCAGTTCGGCGGCCAACGCTTCGGCGAGATGGAGGTGTGGGCGCTGGAGGCGTACGGCGCCGCCTACACGCTCCAGGAAATGCTGACCGTCAAGTCGGACGACGTGGCCGGCCGCACCAAGGTCTACGAGGCCATCGTGCGCGGCGACGACGCCTTCGAGGCCGGCATCCCCGAATCCTTCAACGTGCTGGTGAAGGAGATGCGCTCGCTGGGCCTGGACGTGGAAATGGACCAGTCGACGCCCTGACGGCGGGTCGATGACGGGCTGCGGCCGCGGCCGGATTCCGGTGGCGGGTTCCGGTGGCGGCGGCCGCACCCCATATGCCGCAAGCGATGATGCGCGAGCGACGACGATAGTCCGCGACGATTTCCGGACGGCGCCCCGGGGCCTGCCGTCCCCCGCGAACCGGCGGAGAGATGATCATGAATGAGTTGACCAAAATCTTCGGTCAGGTCACCGGCACGCAGTCGTTTGACCAGATCAAGATCTCGATTGCGAGCCCCGACAAGGTGCTGTCGTGGTCCTATGGCGAGATCAAGAAGCCGGAGACGATCAACTATCGTACCTTCAAGCCGGAGCGGGACGGCCTGTTCTGCGCCCGGATCTTCGGCCCCATCAAGGATTACGAGTGCTTGTGCGGCAAGTACAAGCGCATGAAGTATCGCGGCATCATCTGCGAGAAGTGCGGTGTCGAGGTCACGCTGTCGAAGGTGCGGCGTGAGCGCATGGGGCACATCCAGCTCGCCGCGCCGGTCGCGCACATCTGGTTCCTGAAGTCGCTGCCGAGCCGCATCGGCCTCTTGGTCGACATGACGTTGAAGGACCTGGAGCGGGTCCTGTACTTCGAGAACTACGTGGTCATCGAACCGGGCATGACCCCGCTCAAGCAGAACGAACTGCTGAGTGAGGAGGCGTACCAGCGTGCCTGTGAGGACTACGGCGAGGACAGCTTCCACGCCGGCATCGGCGCCGAGGCGCTCAAGGAGATGCTGTCGGCCATCGACCTGGAAGCCCTGCGCGACGACATGCGCTTCGAGCTGAAGGAGACCAACTCCGAGGCCAAGCGCAAGAAACTGGTCAAGCGCCTCAAGCTGGTCGAGGCGTTCATGGAGTCGGACACCCGGCCCGAGTGGATGATCCTGGACGTGGTGCCGGTGATCCCGCCCGAGCTGCGCCCGCTGGTGCCGCTCGACGGCGGCCGCTTCGCGACCTCCGACCTCAACGATCTGTACCGCCGCGTCATCAACCGCAACAACCGCCTGAAGCGGCTGATCGAACTGCGCGCGCCCGACATCATCATCCGCAACGAGAAGCGGATGCTGCAGGAGTCGGTCGACGCGCTGTTCGACAACGGCCGGCGCGGCCGCGCCATCACGGGCGCCAACAAGCGCCCGCTGAAGTCGCTGTCCGACATGCTGAAGGGCAAGCAGGGTCGGTTCCGCCAGAACCTGCTGGGCAAGCGCGTGGACTACTCGGGCCGCTCGGTCATCGTGGTCGGACCGGAACTGAAGCTGCACCAGTGCGGGTTGCCGAAGAAGATGGCGCTGGAGCTGTTCAAGCCCTTCGTCTACTCGAAGCTGGAGCTGTACGGCTACGCCACCACCATCAAGGCCGCCAAGCGCATGGTGGAGAAGGAGCGGCCCGAGGTGTGGGACATCCTCGAAGAGGTGATCCGCGAGCACCCGGTGATGCTCAACCGCGCCCCCACGCTGCACCGCCTGGGGATCCAGGCGTTCGAACCGGTGCTGATCGAGGGCAAGGCGATCCAGCTCCATCCGCTGGTCTGCACCGCCTTCAACGCCGACTTCGACGGCGACCAGATGGCCGTGCACGTGCCGCTCTCGCTGGAGGCGCAGCTTGAGGCCCGCGTGCTGATGATGTCGACCAACAACATCCTCAGCCCGGCCAACGGCAAGCCGATCATCGTGCCGACGCAGGATATCGTCCTGGGCCTGTACTACATGTCGATGGAGCGCGAGGGCGAGGCCGGCGAGGGCATGGTGTTCGGCGACGTGCAGGAGGTCGAACACGCCCTGTTCCACGGCCGCGTGGCGCTGCACGCCCGGGTCAAGTGCCGCATCGACACCGTGGACGAGACCGGGGCGCCGGTGTCGCGGGTGGTGGAGACCACGCCGGGCCGCCTGCGCATCTACGAGCTGCTGCCGCGCGACAAGAACGTGCCGTTCTCGACCATCAACCGCCTGCTGCGGAAGAAGGATCTTCAGGACGTCATCGACATTGTCTACCGCCACTGCGGTCAGAAGGAGACGGTGATATTCTGTGACCGCATGATGTCCCTGGGCTACGGGCAGGCGGCGCGTGCCGGCATCTCCTTCGGCAAGGACGATCTGGTGATCCCGGCCACCAAGGAGCACCTGGTGGCGGAGACCGAGGCCCAGGTGAAGGAATTCGAACACCAGTATCTGGAAGGCCTCATCACCCAGGGCGAGAAGTACAACAAGGTCATCGACGCGTGGGCGCACTGCACCGACCGGGTCGCCGACGAGATGATGAAGGAGATCGCCAAGATCGAGCCCGGCAAGCCGATCAACAGCGTCTACATGATGGCGCATTCCGGCGCCCGAGGCTCGCCCGCGCAGATGAAGCAGCTCGCCGGGATGCGCGGCCTGATGGCCAAGCCGGACGGCTCGATCATCGAGACGCCGATCGTGTCGAACTTCAAGGAAGGCCTGACCGTGCTGGAGTACTTCAACTCCACCCACGGCGCGCGTAAGGGTCTGGCCGACACCGCCTTGAAGACCGCGAACTCCGGCTACCTGACGCGCCGTCTCGTCGACGTCGCGCAGGACGCCATCATCTGCGAGCCGGACTGCGGCACCACCGAGGGCATTACCGTCAACCCGGTGGTGGACGGTGGCGAGATCATCGTCTCGCTGGGCGAGCGCGTGCTGGGCCGCACCACGGCCGAGGAGGTGCTGGACAACAACGGCGGCCTGCTGCTGGCGCGCAACCACCTGATCGAGGAAGCCGACGTCGAGAAGCTGGAACTGGCCGGCGTCGAGCAGGTTCGCATCCGCTCGGTGCTGACCTGCGAGGCCGAGCGCGGCATCTGCGCCAAGTGCTACGGGCGCGACCTGGCCCGCGGCACGCCGGTGAACGACGGCGAGTCGGTCGGTGTGATCGCAGCCCAGTCGATCGGCGAACCGGGCACCCAGCTCACGATGCGGACCTTCCACATCGGCGGCGCCGCCCAGCGCGGGGCCGAGCAGTCGAGTGTCGAGGCGGCCTTCGACGCCATTGTGCGGATCGAGAACCGCCAGGTGGTGGTGGGCGAGGGCGACGTGCTCGTCGTCATGGCCCGCAACCTGGAGGTCGTGCTGACCGACGAACTGGGCCGCGAGAAGGCCCGCCATCGCATCCCCTACGGTGCCCGGCTTCTGGTTGACGAGGGTCAGAAGATCGAGAAGGGCACGCGCCTGGCGGAATGGGATCCGTACACCCTGCCGATCGTGACCGAGAAGGAGGGCATCGCGCACTACGTCGACCTGATCGACAACGTGTCGATGCGCGAGGTCACCGACGAGGCCACCGGCATCTCGTCGCGGGTGGTGATCGACTGGCGCTCGCAGCCGCGGTCCGGCGACCTCAAGCCGCGCATCACGCTGCGCGACGAGCAGGGCGAGATCATCACGCTCGAGAACGGCCTGGAGGCGCGCTACTTCATGTCGGTGGACGCCATCCTGTCGGTGGAGCCGGGCCAGCGGGTGAAGGCCGGCGAGGTGCTGGCGCGTATCCCGCGCGAGGGCTCCAAGACGCGCGACATCACCGGCGGTCTGCCGCGCGTGGCTGAGCTGTTCGAGGCCCGCAAGCCCAAGGACCACGCCGTCATCGCCGAGATCGACGGCCGGGTGGAGTTCGGCAAGGACTACAAGTCCAAGCGGCGCATTCTGGTGGTGGCCGAGGACGGCACCGAGATGGAGTACCTGCTGCCCAAGGGCAAGCACGTCACCGTTCAGGAGGGCGACTACGTCCGCAAGGGCGACCCGCTGATGGACGGCAACCCGGTGCCGCACGACATTCTGCGGGTGCTGGGTGTGGAGGCGCTGGCGGACTACCTCATCAAGGAGATCCAGGACGTCTATCGACTCCAGGGCGTGAAGATCAACGACAAGCACATCGAGGTCATCATCCGCCAGATGCTCCAGAAGGTGGAGGTCCGCGAGCCGGGCGACACCACCTTGCTGGTCGGCGAGCTGGTGGACCGCATGGAGTTCGCCGCCGAGAACGAGAAGACCATCAAGGATGGCGGCCGGGCGGCGGTGGCCGACCCGGTGCTGCAGGGCATCACCAAGGCGTCCTTGCAGACGCATTCCTTCATCTCGGCCGCCTCCTTCCAGGAGACCACCCGGGTGCTCACCGAGGCGGCCACGGCCGGCAAGCGCGATTCGCTGGTGGGCCTGAAGGAGAACGTCATCGTGGGCCGCCTGATCCCGGCCGGGACCGGCTCGACCATGAACCGCTACCGCCAGATCGCGGCCGATCGCGACCGCGCCATGGCGCTGGCGATGCACGAGGACGAGGGCGAGGCCGAAGGCGAGGGCACCGTGGTGCCGCTGCCGACGGAGGCCGCGCCGCATCCGGCGCCGGGCGAGCCCGGTCCGGGCGGCGGCGAGGACTGATCCGGGCGCACCCGCGGGCGGGCGACTCCGCCTGCGCGCGCCGTCGAGTCGCCCGCGGCCCGCCGGTAAAGCGGGTGGGCGGCGGGCCGCGCACGGCGCGGGGGCGGCCGCGGCGGGCGACCGGGGCCGGTTTTTTCCGCCGACGGGGCGGCGGTCGCGGGCCGGATGGCCACCGACGGCCGCGCCGGCCGTCGGTGCCGGCGGGAACCGGGTTGGTGGTGCACGGTTTTTCCCCCGTCGGGCTTGACGGGGTAGGGGCCGATGCATAGTATGCGCGCTCCCGAGGCGCTGGCGCGCGCTTTGAACCCGCGCTGCCGTGCGCGTCTGGGCCCGACTCATGACCAGGCCCGACGGCCTCCCCCCTCGACTCGGGGCCCTCGACCAGGGGGCCCGCGGGGTTCTTTTGTACCGACGCGTCCGCTTGGGGCGCGTCGTGTTTGCCTTGGGGGCGCGGGTTCGGGGGATCGCTCGGGCCGGTGCGCGGGCTCCGCTGTGGAGCCGACGGTCAGGCGCGAGGCGCATGACGCGAGACAGAGACGCGAGACACATAGGGACGGTTGTTGGATGCCGACGATCAACCAGCTGATCCGCAAGCCGCGGACGCCGCAGGTCAAACGAAACAAGGTGCCGGCCATGCAGGCCTGCCCGCAGAAGCGCGGCGTGTGCACGCGCGTCTACACCACCACGCCGAAGAAGCCGAACTCGGCCCTCCGGAAGGTGGCGCGCGTGCGTCTGACCAACGGCTTCGAGGTCACCTCCTACATTCCCGGCGAGGGGCATAACCTCCAGGAGCACTCGGTGGTGATGATCCGTGGCGGCCGTGTGAAGGACCTGCCGGGCGTGCGCTACCACATTATCCGCGGCACCCTGGACACCCAGGGGGTGAAGGATCGTCGTCAGCGCCGGTCGAAGTACGGCGCCAAGCGTCCCAAGTAAGGAGAAGCCCGGATGTCCCGTCGTCGTGCCGCCATCAAGCGCGAAGTCCTGCCGGACGCCAAGTATGGCGACAAGGTCGTCGCCAAGTTCATCAACGCCGTCATGCTGGAAGGCAAGAAGTCGGTCGCCGAGCGCATCGTCTACGGTGCCTTGGACAAGATCGCGGCCCGTACCAGCAATGATCCGGTCAAGGTGTTCCACGATGCCGTCGATAACGTGAAGCCGGCCCTTGAGGTGCGCTCCCGCCGGGTCGGCGGCGCGACCTACCAGGTGCCGGTGGAGGTGCGGCCCGAGCGTCGCCAGGCCCTGGCGCTGCGCTGGATCATTGATTTCGCGCGCAAGCGCTCCGAGACCACCATGGTCGACCGTCTCTCCGGCGAGTTCCTGGATGCGTCGAACAACCGCGGTGGCGCCGTCAAGAAGCGCGAAGATACCCACCGTATGGCTGAGGCCAACAAGGCCTTCTCCCATTACCGCTGGTAACCCCTTCGACGCGACACCGCGCCCCACACCGTCCAGGCCCGCGAGGAAGCTGACATGAAACGCGAGACCCCGATCGAGCGCTACCGAAACATCGGGATCATGGCGCACATTGATGCCGGCAAGACCACGACGACCGAGCGAATCCTGTACTACACGGGCAAGTCGCACAAGATCGGCGAGGTGCACGACGGCGCCGCCACCATGGACTGGATGGAGCAGGAGCAGGAGCGCGGCATCACGATCACGTCGGCCGCGACCACCGCGTTCTGGAAGGACCATCGCGTCAACATCATCGACACCCCGGGTCACGTCGACTTCACCATTGAGGTGGAGCGCTCGCTGCGCGTGCTCGACGGCGCCGTGGCGGTGTTCGACTCCGTGGCCGGGGTCGAGCCGCAGTCCGAGACGGTGTGGCGCCAGGCCGACAAGTACGGCGTGCCGCGGATGTGCTTCGTCAACAAGATGGACCGCCTGGGGGCCGACTTCTATCGCTGCGTCGACATGATTGTCGATCGGCTCGGGGCGCGGCCGCTGGTGCTGAACATGCCGATCGGCAGCGAAAGCGACTTCGCCGGCGTGGTCGACCTCGTCAAGATGAAGGCCGTGATCTGGCAGGGCGAGTCCCTGGGAGCGAAGTTCGACTACCTCGACATCCCGGCCGACCTTCAGGAGAAGGCGCAGGAGCTGCGCGAGGCTCTGGTGGAGACCGCGGTCGAGGTCGACGACGACGCCATGGAGGCGTACCTGGAGGGCAACGAGCCCGACGAGGACACGCTGAAGGCCTGTATCCGCAAGGGCACCATCAGCCGCAGCTTCGTGCCGGTGCTGTGCGGGTCGGCGTTCAAGAACAAGGGCGTGCAGACCCTGCTGGATGCGGTGGTCGATTTCATGCCGTCGCCGTTCGACGTGCCGGCCATCAAGGGCGTGCTGCCGGACAGCGAGGACCAGGTGGAGCGCAAGGCCGACGACAAGGAGCCGTTCTCGGCCCTGGCGTTCAAGATCATGAACGACCCGTTCGTCGGCTCGCTGACCTTCGCGCGCATCTACTCCGGTGTGCTGGAGAGTGGCTCCTACGTCCTGAACACGGTGAAGAACAAGCGCGAGCGCATCGGCCGCATGCTGCTGATGCACTCCAACAACCGTGAAGAGATCAAGTGGGCGTCGGCCGGTGACATCGTGGCCCTGGTCGGACTGAAGGAGACCACCACCGGCGACACGCTGTGCGACCCCGCCAAGCCGGTCGTCCTGGAGCGCATGGAATTCCCCGACCCGGTGATCGAGGTCGCGGTGGAGCCGCGCACCAAGGCGGACATGGAGAAGATGGGCATGGCGCTGGCGCGTCTGGCCGCCGAGGATCCGTCGTTCCGCGTCTCCACCGACGTCGAGAGTGGGCAGACGGTCATCAAGGGCATGGGCGAGCTGCACCTGGAGATCATCGTCGACCGCCTGAAGCGGGAATTCAAGGTCGATGCCAACGTGGGGGCCCCGCAGGTGGCCTACCGCGAGACGATCTCCAAGCCGTATACGGTGGACTACACGCACAAGAAGCAGAGCGGCGGCTCCGGCCAGTTCGCGCGCGTGGTCATCAAGTTCGAACCGCTGGAGCCGGGCTCCGGCTTCGAGTTCGCGAGCACCATCGTCGGCGGCACGGTGCCGAAGGAGTACGTGCCGGGTGTCGAGAAGGGGCTGCGGTCGAGCATCGACAACGGCGTGATCGTTGGCTTCCCGTGCACGGACTTCAAGGCCACCCTGGTTGACGGCGCCTATCACGACGTGGACTCCAGCGTCATGGCGTTCGAAATCGCCTCGCGCGCGGCCTTCCGCGACGGCATGCCCAAGGCAGGGCCGAAGCTGCTGGAGCCGATGATGAAGGTCGAGGTGGTCACGCCCGAGGAGTACATGGGCGATATCATCGGGGACCTGAACAGCCGGCGCGGCAACGTCTCCGGCATGGACCAGCGCGGCAACGCGCGGGTCGTCTCCGCCCAGGTGCCGCTGGCCAACATGTTCGGCTACGTCAACACGTTGCGGTCGATGAGTCAGGGCCGCGCCCAGTACACCATGCACTTCGACAGCTACGCCGAGGTGCCGAACAACGTGTCCGAGGAAATCAAGGCCAAGATGGCGGGCTAGGGCCGCGGGACGGCCGCCGGCGGCGGCCGCGCATCGGCGGCCCGCCGCGACCGGGCGAGTACGAGTCCAGACCCTCCAACCCGACCGTGCGAACGGAGACCAGAGAGAATGGCGAAGGAAAAGTTTGACCGCAGCAAGCCGCACTGCAACGTGGGGACGATTGGGCACGTTGACCACGGCAAGACGACGCTGACGGCGGCGATCACGAAAGTCTTGGCGGAGACGGGCGGGGCGACGTTCTCGGCCTACGACATGATCGACAAGGCGCCGGAAGAGAAGGCGCGCGGGATCACGATCTCGACGGCGCACGTGGAGTACACGACGGAGAACCGGCATTACGCGCACGTGGACTGCCCGGGTCACGCCGACTACGTGAAGAACATGATCACGGGTGCGGCGCAGATGGACGGCGCGATCCTGGTTGTGTCGGCGGCGGACGGTCCGATGCCGCAGACGCGCGAGCACATTCTTCTGGCGCGTCAGGTGGGTGTTCCGGCGCTGGTCGTGTACATGAACAAGGTCGACCAGGTGGACGACGAGGAGCTTCTGGAGCTTGTGGAGCTTGAGGTTCGCGAGCTGCTGTCGTCGTACGACTTCCCGGGGGACGACATCCCGATCGTCAAGGGCTCGGCGCTGGCGGCGCTGGAGGATGGCGACGCGAAGATCGGCCGGGAGTCGATCATCGAACTGATGAAGGCGGTGGACAGCTACGTGCCGCAGCCGGAGCGTCCGAAGGACCAGCCGTTCCTGATGCCGATCGAGGACGTGTTCTCGATCTCGGGGCGCGGGACGGTGGTGACGGGCCGCGTGGAGCGGGGCGTGATCAAGGTCGGCGAGGAAGTCGAGATCGTGGGCCTGAAGGACACGGTGAAGACGACCTGCACCGGGGTTGAGATGTTCCGCAAGCTGCTGGACCAGGGCGAGGCCGGTGACAACATCGGGGCGCTGCTGCGGGGCACGAAGCGCGACGACGTGGAGCGCGGTCAGGTTCTGGCGAAGCCGGGGACGATCACGCCGCACACCAAGTTCAAGTGCGAGTGCTACATCCTGACCAAGGAAGAGGGCGGTCGTCACACGCCGTTCTTCTCGAACTACCGGCCGCAGTTCTACTTCCGGACCACGGACGTGACCGGGACGATCGAGCTGCCCGAGGGCACCGAGATGGTGATGCCGGGCGACAACATCGCGATGACGGTCAACCTGATCGCGCCGATCGCGATGGACGAGGGCCTGCGGTTCGCGATCCGCGAGGGCGGGCGCACCGTCGGCGCCGGCGTGGTCGCCAACATCCTGGAGTAGTCTCCAGGTCCCGCCCGGCGCCGCCCCCGCGGCGCGCCCCGGGCGGGCAGGGTGTTCGGGCACGGATCGGGTCCGGGGGATCGGCCTTTCGGCCGCCGGACCCGTCCGCGTCTTCCTCCGGCCGGAAGCGGTCGGGGATGGGTGGCGTCCGGGCTCGGCCGGGCGGGCATCCGGGCCGGCGGACCCCGCGCCGGGCCGGGTGATGCGGGGGAGCCCCGAAAGACAGCCGCTGCGGTCTCTTTTGGTGTTCTTTTTTCGACGTTGGTTCGGCGAACCCCCGGGGGGTCACGGGAAGGCGCCGGACACGGGATCTCCCGGCCGTGCGTCGGGCCCCACCGCTTCGCAACCGTCGGCCTGGCCGGCGGGGACACGGGGCGGATCGCAGATTGACGCTGGATTGCACAGGATTGGGTCAGAGCATGGCCATGATGGACAGTCAGAATATCCGCATTCGCCTCAAGGCGTTCGATCACCGCGTGCTGGACCAGTCCACGCGCGAGATCGTCGGCACGGCCAAGCGGACCGGCGCGCAGGTGCGCGGGCCGATCCCCCTGCCCACGCGGATCGAAAAGTTCACGCTCAACCGGTCGCCGCACATCGACAAGAAGTCGCGCGAGCAGTTCGAGATCCGGACCCACAAGCGTCTGCTGGATATCGTCGATCCGACGCCGCAGACCGTGGACGCGCTGATGAAGCTGGATCTGGCGGCCGGCGTGGACGTGGAGATCAAGCTCTAGGCGACGGCGGCGCCGCCGGCCGGCCCACGGGCGCGGGTCGGCGGGGACCGTCCGGCGCGACGGGACGACCGGGGTGCGGCGCGCGGCCGGCATCCGGCAGGCCGTCGCGGTCCGGTGTGCGATCACGCGATGCGGTCCGTCAGGACCGGCCCGGCGGGCCGGCTCCGGGGTCGGGTCCAAGGATTTGAGGATAAAGGACGATGCGTTCCGGTCTGATAGCGCAGAAGGTCGGCATGACCCGACTGTTTGATGCCGAGGGCGTCCACGTTCCGGTCACCGTGCTGCGGGTGGAGGAGTGCCACGTGGTGGCCAACCGCACGCGCGAGACGGACGGCTACGTGGCGGTGCAGCTCGGCGCTGGCCGCGCCAAGGTGAAGAACACCTCGAAGGCGATGCGCGGCCATTTCGCCAAGGCGCGGGTGGAACCCAAGCGGCATGTCGTGGAGTTCCGGGTGTCCGACGACTGTCTGGTCGCGCCCGGCACCGAGCTGTCGGCGGCCCATTTCGTGCCCGGGCAGTATGTCGACGTGGTCGGCACCAGCATCGGTAAGGGCTTCGCGGGTGCCATGAAGCGGCATAACTTCCGCGGCCTGGAGGCGACGCACGGTGTGTCGATCATGCACCGCTCGCACGGCTCCACCGGCCAGTGCCAGGACCCCGGCAAGGTGTTCAAGGGCAAGAAGATGGCCGGTCACCTGGGCTTCGAGCGGGTCACGGTGCAGAGCCTGAAGGTGGTCGATGTCGACGCCGAGCGCGGCCTCGTGATGGTGCGCGGCGCCGTCCCCGGCGCCAAGGGCGGCTGGGTCGAGATCTCGGATGCCCTCAAGAAGGCGTTGCCCGAGGGTGTGCCGATGCCGGCCGGCGTGAAGGCCGCGGCGGACGAGGCCCCGGCCGAAGCCGCGGGCGCCGACGGTGACGGCGACGGCGCCGGCAAGGAGAGCTGAGAGTCATGAAGCACGACGTCATCACGCTGGACAACGAGGCGGCCGGCAGCGTCGATCTGGACGAGGCCGTCTTCGGCGTCGCGGTGCGCCCCGACATCCTGCACCGGGTCGTGCGCTGGCAGTTGGCCCGGCGCCAGGCCGGCACGCACAAGACCAAGGGCATCAGCGAGATCAGCGGCACCACGGCCAAGCCCTTCAAGCAGAAGGGCACCGGCCGGGCGCGCCAGGGCTCGCGCCGCGCCACCCAGTTCCGGGGCGGCCAGACGGTGTTCGGCCCGGTGGTGCGCTCGCACGCCCACGACCTGCCCAAGAAGGTCCGCAAGCTGGGCCTGAAGACGGCGCTGTCGGCCAAGCTGGCGGACAACAAGCTGGTGGTGCTGGACGCGGCCACGTCCGAGACCGGCAAGACCAAGGACCTGGCGGCCCGCCTGGCGGCCCTGGGCTGGACCAGTGCGCTGGTCATCGACGGCCCGGCGGTGAACGAGGGCTTCGCCCGCGCGGCCCGTAACATCGTCGGCCTTGATGTGCTGCCGCAGCAGGGCGCGAACGTGCGCGACATCCTGCGCCGCGACACGCTGGTGCTGACCAAGGACGCCGTGGCCCACCTGCAGGAGCGCCTGAAATGAGCAAGCCGGTGGCGACCCTCGACAAGGAGCGGATGTACGACATCATCCGCGCCCCCGTGATCACCGAAAAGGCGACCATGGGGTCCCAGTACAATCAGTTCACCTTCAAGGTGCCGCTAAACGCCTCCAAGCCGGAGATCAAGCAGGCGGTGGAAGGCGTGTTCAACGTCAAGGTGACGGCCGTCAACACCCTGATCCAAAAGGGCAAGGTGAAGCGGTTCCGGGGCACCATCGGCAAGCGGTCCGACGTCAAGAAGGCGATCGTGACCCTGGCCGAGGGCCATTCCATCGACGTCGGCACGGGGGTCTGATCCGATGGCACTGAAACAGTTCAACCCGGTCACGCCGGGGATGCGGAACCTGGTGCTGGTCGACCGCGGCGGGCTGCACAAGGGCAAGCCCGTCAAGGGCCTGACGCAGGGCCTGACCAAGACCGGCGGCCGCAACAACCAGGGTCGCACCACGGCCTGGCAGCGCGGCGGCGGTCATAAGCGGCGCTACCGCATGGTCGACTTCAAGCGGCGCAAGATGGGCATGCCGGCGACGGTCGAGCGGATGGAGTACGACCCCAACCGCACCGCGTTCATCGCCCTGGTGCGCTACGAGGACGGCGAGCTGTCCTACATCCTGGCGCCGCAGCGCCTGGGCGTGGGCGACACCGTGATCGCCGACGAGCGCGCCGACATCAAGCCGGGCAACGCCATGCCGCTGAAGGGCATGCCGGTCGGCACGATCGTGCACAATGTCGAGCTGAAGCCCGGCAAGGGCGGTCAGATGGCGCGCTCGGCCGGCTGCTATGCCCAGCTCATCGGCAAGGACCAGGGCTACGCCCAGCTCCGGCTGTCGTCGGGCGAACTGCGCATGGTGCGCGGCGAATGCATGGCGACCGTGGGCGCGGTGTCGAACCCCGACAACGCGAACGAGAAGCTCGGCAAGGCCGGTCGCAAGCGCTGGATGGGCAAGCGCCCGCACGTGCGCGGCGTGGTCATGAACCCGGTCGACCATCCGCACGGCGGCGGCGAGGGCCGCACCTCCGGCGGCCGCCACCCGGTCACGCCGTGGGGCAAGCCGACCAAGGGCAAGCGCACGCGGTCGAACAAGAAGACCGACCGCCTGATTATGCGCAGCCGCCACCAGGCGAAGAAGAAGTAAGGAGGCCGCTCGTGGCTCGTTCCGTTTGGAAAGGTCCGTTCATCGACGGCTACCTTCTCAAGAAAGCCGAGGCGGCGCGCGCCTCCGGCCGCAATGAAGTGATCAAGACCTGGTCGCGGCGTTCGACCATCCTGCCGCAGTTCGTGGGCCTCACCTTCGGGGTCTACAACGGGCATAAGTTCGTGCCGGTGCTGGTGACCGAGAACATGGTCGGGCACAAGTTCGGCGAGTTCTCGCCCACGCGCACCTACTACGGCCACGCCGCCGACAAGAAGGCGAAGAGGAGATAACCATGGGCAAGACGTCTGCGGAACGTCGCCTCGACGATACCGAGGCCCGGGCGGTCTCCCGCATGATCCGCACCAGCCCGCGCAAGCTGAACCTGGTGGCCGCGTCGATCCGCGGCATGCCGGTGGAGCGCGCGCTGTCGGAGCTGGCCTTCTCGAACCGGCGCATCGCCGTCGAGGTGCGCAAGGTGCTGGAGTCCGCCATCGCCAACGCCGAGAACAATCACCAGCTCGACGTCGATCAGCTCGTGGTGACCGAGGCCTACGTCGGCAAGTCGCTGGTCATGAAGCGGTGGCGCGCCCGCGCCCGCGGCCGGGTCGGCAAGATCCTGAAGCCCTGGGCGAACCTGACGATCGTGGTGCGTGAGCGCGAGGAGTTGGCGTAATGGGACAGAAAGTCAATCCGGTCGGTCTGCGGCTGGGCATCAACCGCACCTGGGACTCGCGCTGGTACGCCGACCACGACTATGCGGATCTCCTCCACGAGGACCTGATGATCCGCCAGTACCTCAAGAAGCGCCTGGCGCAGGCCGGGGTGTCGCGCATCGTCATCGAGCGGCCGGCCAAGAAGGCCCGCATCACCATCCACACGGCGCGGCCGGGCGTGGTGATCGGCAAGAAGGGTCAGGACATCGAGAAGCTGCGCCAGCATCTGCAGAAGATGACCGGCAACGAGGTTCACCTGAACATCGTCGAGATCCGCAAGCCGGAACTGGACGCACAGCTCGTCGCCGAGAACATCGCCCAGCAGCTCGAGCGCCGCGTTGCCTTCCGCCGCGCCATGAAGCGCGCGGTGCAGAACGCCATGCGTCTGGGCGCCCAGGGCATCCGGATCAACTGCGCCGGCCGCCTGGGCGGTGCCGAGATCGCGCGCACCGAATGGTACCGCGAGGGCCGGGTGCCGCTGCACACGCTGCGCGCCGACGTGGACTACGGCACCGCCACGGGCAAGACCACCTACGGCAGCTGCGGCGTCAAGGTGTGGATCTTCAAGGGCGAGATCCTGGAGCACGATCCCATGGCCCAGGACCGGCGCCGCGGCGACACGCCGCGCTGACCCCCCGGGGGTCGCGCGACGGTCCGTGCCGGGCTGAAGGAGCGGAAAGACAATGCTGAGTCCGAAACGCACTAAGTTTCGCAAGTTTCACAAGGGCCGCATCAAGGGCGAGGCGAAGGGCGGTAGCGCGCTCAACTTCGGCGCCTATGGCCTCAAGGCGGTGGAGCCCGAGCGCATCACGGCGCGCCAGATCGAGGCCGCCCGCCGGTCCATCACGCGCTACATGAAGCGCCAGGGGCGGCTCTGGATCCGGATTTTCCCGGACGTGGCGGTCTCCAAGAAGCCGGCCGAGGTCCGCATGGGATCCGGCAAGGGCTCGCCGGAGTACTGGGTGGCCAAGGTCAAGCCCGGCCGTGTCATGTTCGAGCTGGACGGCGTCTCGGAAGAGGTCGCGCGCCGCGCGTTCGAGCTGGCGTCGGCCAAGCTGCCGATCAAGACCAAGTTCGTGGCCCGCATCGGGGAGTAAGGAGCGATGGCGAAGGGCAAGGATACCGGCGCGGAGGATCTGCGCCAGATGAGCCCGGATCAGCTCCGGGACAAGTTGATCGAGCTGAAGAAGGAGCAGTTCAATCTGCGCTTCCAGGCCGCCTCCGGTCAGCTCGCCAACACCGCCCGGGTGAGGGAGGTGCGCCGCACGGTTGCGCGCATCAAGACCATCCAGGCCGAGAAGGCCCAGGCCGCCCAGGCGGCCGCCGCCGGCGCCACGTCGTAAGGAGAGCAGGACCGATGCCGAGGCGTATCCTTCAGGGGGTGGTCGTCAGCGACAAGAACGACAAGACCGTGGTCGTGAGCGTGGAACGTCGCTTCAAGCACCCCGTCTACAAGAAGTTCATCCGGCGTTCGAAAAAGTTCGCCGCGCATGACGAGGCCAACCAGTGTAAGGTGGGCGATATCGTGCGAATCCGTGAGTGCGCTCCCATTTCGAAGCGCAAGACCTGGGAAGTCGTTCTCGACTCCACCGCGGACCAGGACGCGCCGGTGGGCGCGTGACCAGTCGCGGGTACTCTTAGGGAATAGTCATCATGATCCAGATGCAGACCAACCTGGATGTCGCCGACAATTCCGGCGCCCGGCGGGTCATGTGCGTGAAGGTCCTGGGCGGCTCGAAGCGCATGACGGCGGGCGTGGGCGACGTCATCGTGGTCTCGGTCAAGGAGGCCATCCCGCGCGGCCGCGTCAAGAAGGGCGACGTGCACCGGGCGGTGATCGTGCGCACGGCAAAGGAGATCCGCCGCCCCGACGGCTCGGTGATCCGCTTCGACGGCAATGCGGCCGTGCTGCTGAACAAGCAGAACGAGCCCATCGGCACCCGGATCTTCGGTCCGGTGACGCGCGAGCTGCGCGCCAAGAAGTTCATGAAGATCATCTCGCTGGCGCCGGAGGTGCTGTGATGGCCGCGCGAATCCGCAAGGGCGACAAGGTCGTCGTGGTCAGCGGCCGCGACAAGGGCCGCCACGGCGAAGTGCTGAAGGCGATGCCGCGGGAGGACCGCGTGATCGTGCAGGGGGTCAACAAGGTCAAGCGCCACCAGCGCCAGACCCAGACCGCCCAGGGCGGCATCATCGAAAAGGAGGCTCCGATCCACGTCTCCAACGTGATGCACGAGGATCCGAAGGACAACCAGCCGACGCGGGTGGGGTTCAAGGTTCTCGAGGATGGCCGCAAGGTGCGCTTCGCCAAGCGCTCCGGCGAAGTCATCGACGTCTGAGGAGGCCCCGATGACCGCACGGCTGCATGAACACTACAACACCGTCGTCCGCGACACCCTGAAGGACAAGCACGGGTACAAGAACCCGCTGGAAGTCCCGCGGCTCGACAAGATCGTCATCAACATGGGCGTCGGCGAGGCGGCCCAGGACCGCAAGCTCATCGAGGGCGCGGTCAAGGACCTGACCGCGATCGCCGGCCAGAAGCCGATCATCACCCGCGCCAAGAAGTCGATCGCCCAGTTCAAGCTGCGCGACGGCATGGTGGTGGGGTGCAAGGTCACCCTGCGGCGCGAGCGCATGTACGAGTTCCTGGACCGCCTGGTGAACATCGCCCTGCCGCGCGTGCGCGACTTCCGCGGCGTGCCGGCCAGCGGCTTCGACGGCGCCGGGAACTACAACATGGGCGTCAAGGAGCAGATCATCTTCCCCGAGATCAACTACGACCAGGTCGACAAGATGCGGGGCATGAACATTACGATCTGCACCACGGCCAAGACGAACGACGAGGCACGGACCCTTCTGGAAGGGTTCAACATGCCCTTCCAGAACTAGGCGCTTGGAGAAACGAACCCATGGCGAAAGTGAGTGCCGTCGAGCGCAACAAGAAGCGCGTCCGCATGGCCAAGACGCGGGCCGCCAAGCGCGCGGAATTGAAGGCCGTCGTCAAGAACCGGGACGTCTCCCCCGAGGAGCGGTTCGACGCGGTCATGAAGCTGGCCAAGATGCCCCGCAACTCGTCCCCGGTGCGTGTGAAGAACCGCTGCGATCTGACCGGCCGGCCGCATTCGGTCTACCGGAAGTTCCGCCTGGGCCGCGTGGTGCTGCGTGACCTGGCCTCCACGGGCCAGATCCCCGGCATGGTCAAGTCGAGTTGGTGAGGAAGGTGGCCCATGGCTCTGAGTGATCCCTTGGGTGACATGCTCACCCGTATCCGCAACGGCCAGCAGGCCCGCAAGGCGGTGATCAAGGCGCCGGCGTCCAAGTTGCGGGCGAACGTGCTGGACGTGCTGCAGCGTGAAGGCTTTATCCGCGGCTATTCGTGGGCGAACGTGCGCAAGGGCGTGGACGAACTGGTGGTCGAGTTGAAGTACCACGAGGGCGCCCCCGCGATCCGCACCATCGCCCGCGTCTCCCGGCCCGGCCGGCGCGTCTACTCGAAGATCAAGGACCTGCCCAAGGTCTACAACGGCCTGGGGATTTCCATCCTGTCCACGCCGCGCGGCGTCATGAGCGACGCCGAGGCGCGTGCGGCGAACGTGGGTGGCGAAGTCCTCTGCAAGGTGTTTTAGGCGAGGGGGACGAAACCATGTCACGTGTCGGAAAATACCCCGTCGACGTCCCCAGCGGCGTCACCGTCACCATCGAGGACAATGTGGTGACGGCCAAGGGCAAGCTCGGCGAGATGACCTACCGGTGCTCCGACGAGGTCGAGACCAGCCTGGAAGACAACCAGATCTGGGTCCGTCCGAAGGCGACGCACAAGCAGGCGCGCATGCACTGGGGCACCACCCGGGCGCAGCTCAACAACGTGGTCAAGGGCGTCGGCGAGGGCTTCACCAAGAAGCTCGAACTGGTCGGCGTCGGCTACAAGGCGCAGGTGCAGGGCCAGACCCTGGTGCTGTCGCTGGGCTACAGCCACGACATCACGTATCCGATCCCGGACGATCTGAAGATCGTCGCGCCGGCCCCCACCCAGGTGGAGATCTCCGGCGCCTCCAAGCAGCGGGTCGGGCAGGTCGCTTCCGAGTTGCGCGGCTTCCGGCCGCCCGAGCCCTACAAGGGCAAGGGCGTGAAGTACGCGGACGAGCGCATCCTGCGCAAGGAAGGCAAGAAGAAGTAGGCGGGGATACGGGTATGACGTCAGCGAAGCAGCTGTTCGAGCGTCGCCGCGGCCGGGTCCGCTACGCGCTCCGCAAGAAGGCCCGAGGCCGTCCCCGCTTGTCGGTGTTCCGGTCCTCGAAGCACATCTACGCCCAGGTGATCGACGACGTGGCGGGGCGCACCGTCGCCGCCGCGTCGACGCTGGACAAGGACCTGCGCGCCACGCTCAAGACCGGGGCCGACACGGCCGCGGCCGCGGCGGTCGGCAAGCTGGTGGCCGAGCGGGCCGTGGCCCAGGGTGTGGGCGCGGTGGTCTTCGACCGCGGCGGCTACATCTATCACGGGCGGGTGAAGGCTCTGGCCGATGCCGCCCGCGAGGGCGGCCTCCAGTTCTGAACACCGAAGGTTCGAGGGAAGGTAGACGAGATATGGCACGCAATCCCAACGAACGGGGCGGTGGCGGCGATCGGGACCGGGGCCGGTCGCGCGGCGGCGATCGCCGCGACGAGCGCGACGACGAGTTCAAGGACAAGCTGGTCCACATCAACCGCGTCGCCAAGGTGGTCAAGGGCGGCCGGCGCTTCGCCTTCGCCGCCCTGGTCGTGGTGGGCGACGGCAAGGGCCGCGTCGGCTTCGGCACCGGCAAGGCCCGCGAGGTGCCGGAGGCCATCCGCAAGGCCACCGAGCAGGCCAAGCGCACCATGATCCGGGTGCCGCTGCGCGAGGGCCGCACCCTGCATCACGACATCAAGGGCCACTTCGGCGCCGGCCGGGTGACCCTGCGCGCGGCGCCGGCCGGGACCGGCATCATCGCCGGCGGCCCGATGCGCGCGGTGTTCGAGACCATGGGCGTGCAGGACGTGGTCGGCAAGTGCAACGGCACGACCAACCCGTACAACATGGTCAAGGCCACGTTCGACGCGCTGCAGAACTCGTTCTCGCCGCGCCAGGTCGCGGCGCGGCGCGGCAAGAAGGTGGGCGACATCATCGGGCGGCGGGACGGCGCGCCGGGCAGCGCGACCCAGGCGCCGGCCCAGGAGGCCGCCGCGGCCGGCGCGGGCAGGGAGTAGGCGAGCATGGCCACTGACGCGAACGCGGCCGAGGGCGGCCGCCTGAAGGTGACCCAGGTGGGCAGCCCGATCGGCCGCACGGCGGACCAGCGGGCCACGCTCGTCGGCCTGGGCCTCAACAAGATGCACCGGTCCCGTGTGATCCAGGATACGCCGGCGGTGCGCGGCATGATCCGCAAGGTCGCGCACCTGGTGACGGTGGAGCCGGCCTGAGCGGCCCGGCTCGCCGCTGTCCGGCGCGCGCGACCGTTTGCGAGAGGGATGTTCCGATCATGAAACTCAACGAACTGCGCGACAACGCGGGCGCGACCAAGGCGCGCAAGCGGATCGGTCGCGGCATCGGCTCGGGCACCGGCAAGACGTCGGGCAAGGGCCAGAAGGGCCAGAAGTCGCGCACCGGCGTGTCGATCAAGGGCTTCGAGGGCGGCCAGATGCCGCTCTACCGGCGCCTGCCGAAGCGCGGCTTCACCAACGCGAAGTTCGCCAAGCACTTCGCCGAGGTGAACCTGGGCCGGCTCCAGAAGGCCATCGACGCCGGCCGGCTCGACGCCAGCCAGCCCATCGACGAGGCCAGGCTGGTCGAGGCCGGCCTGGTCGGCCGTATCCGGGACGGTGTGCGCCTGCTCGGCACCGGCACCCTGACCAGCGCCGTCACCATCACGGTGACCGGGGCGTCGGCCGGGGCACGCGCGGCGGTCGAGGCCCAGGGCGGGACCGTCACCGTGACCGGGCTGGGCCCGGCGGCGGCTCCGGAGTCGGGGTCCGAGTCGGCCTGACCGACGGGCCGTCGCCCCGCCGCGGCGGGGCGACGCTGCCCCTCGGAGGGTCGGGTGGCCGCGTGGTCGGTGTTGACCCGATCCTCCCAGGGGTTGCGTCTGACGCCCGAACTGGGTGTAATCGCGGGCTGCTGGTCGGACGGACGGACAGGCCGTGACGCCTCGTCGTCGCAGCGGGGGGCGCAGTCGCGCACCGGCGGCGCCGGGGGCCGCAGCGGCCGCCGGCCGCGCCGCGCACGAAGCCGCACACGGAAGGGACGGTCGGGGCCGACCACCGGGGCCGGCCGTCCGCGGATTTGGGAGTAGAGCATGGCGTCCGCCGCCGAACAGCTTGCCGCCAATCTCAACTTCGGCGTCCTCGCCAAGGCCACCGAACTCAAGAAGCGCATCTGGTTCACGCTGGGTGCGCTCATCGTTTATCGCCTGGGGACCTACATTCCCCTGCCGGGCATCGACCCGGTGGCGCTGGAGGCGATTTTCGCCCAGCAGCAGGGCGGCATCCTCGGCATGTTCGACATGTTCGCCGGGGGTGCGCTGTCGCGCATGACGATCTTTGCCCTGAACATCATGCCGTACATTTCGGCCGCCATCATCATGCAGCTCATGACCTCCATCAGCCCGACGATGGAGCAGCTCAAGAAAGAGGGCGAGACCGGCCGCAAGAAGATCAACCAGTACACCCGCTACCTCACGGTGTTCATCACCACCTTGCAGGCCTACGGCATCGCGGTCGGCCTGGAGGGCATGAGCGCGGGTGGCTCCAGCGCCGTCATCGACCCGGGGTGGTTCTTCCGCTTCACGACGGTGGTCACCCTGGTGGGGGGCACGCTGTTCCTGATGTGGCTGGGCGAACAGATCACCGCCCGCGGTGTGGGCAACGGCATCTCGCTCATCATCTTCGCCGGCATCGTGGCCAACCTGCCCGTGGCGTTGGCGAGTACCCTGGAGTTGGGCCGCACCGGGGCGCTGTCGCCGGTCATCATCGTCGGCCTGCTGGTTCTGGCGGTGGCGGTGATCGCCTTCATCGTGTTCATCGAGCGGGCGCAGCGGCGCATCCTGGTGCAATATCCAAAGCGCCAACGCGGCAACAAGATGTTCGGTGGCGAGAGCACGCATCTGCCGCTGAAGATCAATACGCCGGGCGTGATTCCGCCGATCTTCGCCAGCTCGCTGCTGCTGCTGCCGATGACGGTGGCCGGGTTCAGCGGCGGCGGCCAGGGCGGGCCGGAGTGGCTGACCGGCATCACCGCGCTGTTGGGTCACGGGCAGCCGCTCTATCTGGCGCTCTACTCGGCCCTCATCATCTTCTTCGCCTTCTTCTACACTGCGGTTGTGTTCAACCCCGAGGACACGGCGGAGAACCTGAAGAAGTACGGTGGGTTCGTGCCGGGCATCCGGCCGGGCAAGAACACGGCGGAGTATCTCGACTACGTGTTGACGCGGCTGACGGCGGTCGGCGCGCTGTACCTGGTCGCCATCTCCGTCATGCCGGAGTATCTGATCGCCGAGGTCGGCGTGCCGTTCTACTTCGGCGGCACCAGCCTCCTGATTGTGGTCACGGTCACCATGGACACCGTGGCCCAGGTCCAGAGCCATCTGTTGGCCCATCAGTACGAGGGCCTGATCAAGAAATCGAAGCTGAGGGGAAGACGGGGATGAGCGAGGCGCGTCGGATCGTCCTTCTGGGCCCGCCGGGCGGTGGCAAGGGAACCCAGGCGAAGCGTTTGGAAGAAAAACACGGCTGGCCTCAGCTCTCCACCGGGGACATCCTGCGCAAGGCGATCGCCGACGGTACGCCGCTCGGGCAGCGCGTCAAGGCGATCCTCGACGAGGGGCGGCTGGTGTCGGACGACGAGATCATGGGCGTGATCTCGGAGCGGCTGGATCAGCCCGACTGCGCCAACGGCTTCATCCTGGACGGCGTGCCGCGCACGGTGGGCCAGGCCGAGGCGCTGGAGGCGTTGCTGCGGGACAAGGGCACGCCGCTGGACGCCGTGATCGAGTTGCGGGTGCCGGACGAGCGGCTGCTGGAGCGGCTGACGGGGCGGTTCTTCTGCGCCCACTGCGGCGCCAACTACCACGACACGTTCCATCAGCCCGAGGTCCAGGGCAAGTGCGACTACTGTGGCCACACCGAGTTCACGCGCCGGTCGGACGACAATCCCGAGACGGTGAAGGGCCGGCTGGCCGCCTATCACGAGCAGACCGAGCCCCTGAAGCCATTCTATGAGGCGCGGGACTTGCTGCGCGTGGTGGATGGCACCCAGGATATGGATGCGGTCACCGCCGATATGGAGCGCGTGGTGGGGGTGGCCTGAGCCCTGCCCCGCGGCGGGGAAATCGAAACCGGTGGCGACTCAGCGGTTGACAGGGGGCGGCGGGTTCCTATAATCCGCGCCCTTGGCGGTCGCCGTCGCCCCAGGACAGTCTGTGCTGTATTCGGCCCCTCCCATGATGTGACGGGCCGAGCATTCGTTTGTTGGGTTGAGGAGAGCGGGTTTTGGCACGAATCGCTGGTGTGAATGTCCCGAGCGGAAAGCCGGTGGGCGTCGCGCTCACCTACGTCTACGGGATCGGGCGGACCAAGGCCAGCCAGATCTGTTCGCAGGTCGGTGTGGACTGGGGGCGCCGGGTCAATGATCTGGGCGAAGACGAGATTCAGCGCATCCGCGAGCTGATCGACAACGACTACAAGGTCGAGGGCGATCTGCGGCGCGAAACGGCGATGAACATCAAGCGGCTGATGGACCTGGGCTGCTACCGCGGCCTGCGTCACCGCAAGGGCCTGCCGGTGCGCGGTCAGCGGACGCACACCAACGCCCGGACCCGCAAGGGGCCGGCCAAGCCGATCGCCGGCAAGAAGAAATAGCAGGCGTCCGCCCGGTCGGTCCGCGCCCGCCGGCCTCGGAGCCGGTGGGCGGCGCCGGGCCTGCGACCCGCGCCGACCCTGGCGACCCTGGCCCGGACGCGGCGCTCGCCGTGCCCGGGCGATGGCGCCTCTCCCGATCACGCCCCTATCACGACGCAGCCGAGACAGGACAAGTCCATGGCCAAACCAGCAGCGAGGCCCAAGCGTCGCGAGCGGAAGAACATCACCTCCGGCATCGCGCACGTCAACGCCAGCTTCAACAACACCAAGATCACCATCACCGACGTCCAGGGCAACGCCATTTCCTGGTCTTCGTCGGGTTCGCAGGGCTTCAAGGGCTCGCGCAAGTCCACGCCGTACGCGGCGCAGGTGGCGGCCGAGGACGCCGGCCGCAAGGCCCAGGAGCACGGCATGAAGACCCTGGAGGTGCAGGTGAAGGGGCCGGGTTCGGGCCGTGAATCGGCCCTGCGTGCGCTTCAGGCCGTCGGCTTCACGGTGTCCGCCATCCGCGATGTTACACCGATTCCGCACAACGGGTGCCGGCCGCGCAAGCGCCGGCGCGTGTAACGCGGATCAGGGGCGCGCGCCGGGGCGCGCGGCCCCGCGTCGTCCCCGCCACCGACCGTGTTCGGGGGGCTGTGGGACGTCCGGGCCGCGCCGACCGGCGCCGTCGTGCGTGCGCAGGGGCGGCGCCCGGTCGCGGTGGTCGGTCCGCCGCCCCATGCCCCCGGCCCTCCGGTGAGGGCCGCCGCGTCCCCCCGCCGCGAAACATGTCCCCGGTCCAGGGTCCCGGTGTCCGACGGCACCGCCACCCTGGCCAGCGGGTTCCGGTTCGGGACCGGGCTGGCGAACCGCCGCGCCAGCCCCCCGCCGCCGCCGAAGAACGGCGCGGAGCCGACCCCGCCAACCCCGGCCGCAGGAAACCGCCATGTCGCTGATCCAGAAAAACTGGCAGGAGCTCATCAAGCCCAACAAGCTCAATGTCCAGCCGGGCGCCGATCCGCGCCGCCTGGCCACGGTGGTGGCCGAGCCCCTGGAGCGCGGTTTCGGCATCACCCTGGGCAATGCGCTGCGCCGCGTGCTGCTGTCGTCGCTCCAGGGCGCGGCGGTGACCGCGATCCAGATCGAGGGTGTGCTGCACGAGTTCTCGTCGATCCCGGGCGTGCGTGAGGATGTCACCGATGTGATCCTCAACGTCAAGTCCATCGCCGTGCGCATGCACGTCGAGGGACCGCGACGCATGATCCTGAAGGCCACCGGCCCCGGGCCGGTCACCGCCGGCCAGATCGAGACCAGCGCCGACATCGAGATCATGAACGGCGAGCTGGTGCTGTGCCACCTGGACGAGGGCGCCACGCTGTCGATGGAGCTGACGGTCAACACCGGCAAGGGCTATGTCCCGGGTCCGATGAACCGGCCGGAGGATGCGCCCATCGGCCTGATTCCGATCGACGCCATCTTCAGCCCCGTGCGCCGCGTCTCGTACAAGGTGGAGAACACCCGCGTCGGTCAGGTGACGGACTTCGACAAGCTCTCCATGCAGGTGGAGACCGACGGCTCGATCACGCCCGACGACGCCGTGGCGCTGGCGGCCCGCATTCTTCAGGACCAGCTTCAGCTCTTCATCAACTTCGAGGAGCCGCAGCACGCCCCGACCGAGCGCGAGGACGAGGAGCTGCCGTTCAACAAGAACCTGCTGCGCAAGGTGGACGAACTGGAGCTGTCGGTGCGCTCGGCCAACTGCCTGAAGAACGACAACATCATCTACATCGGCGATCTGGTCCAGAAGACCGAGGCCGAGATGCTGCGCACCCCGAACTTCGGCCGCAAGTCGCTCAACGAGATCAAGGAGGTCCTGTCCCAGATGGGCTTGCATCTGGGCATGGAGATTCCGAACTGGCCGCCGGAGAACATCGAGGACCTGGCCAAGAAACTCGAAGAGCCGTACTGATCCCCGCGGGGCCGAGGCCAACGGCCCCGCACCGGCCCGTCCCGGGCCCCGCCCGCCATGGCATCGCGGCCGCCTCTTCGGAGCGGCCGGGTGGTGGCGGGTCCCCCGATCCGCTTCGCGCGCGAAGCCCAGACGTGAAAGGAGCCTCCCATGCGACACGGCATGGCGCATCGCAAGTTCAGCCGCACCCGCGGCCACCGCCGGGCGCTGTTCGCCAACATGGCGGCCTCGCTGCTCAAGCACGAGCAGATCAAGACCACCCTGCCCAAGGCCAAGGAACTGCGGCCCATCGCCGAGAAGCTCATCACGCTGGGCAAGCGCGGCGATCTACACGCCCGCCGTCAGGCGTTCGCACAGCTGCGCGATGAGAAGGTGGTGGCGAAACTGTTCTCCACCCTGGCCGAGCGCTACCAGGCCCGTCCCGGCGGCTACACCCGGGTCCTGAAGGCCGGTTTCCGCTACGGCGACGCGGCGCCGATGGCGGTGATTGAACTGGTGGACCGCGACCCCGACGCCAAGGCGACCGACGCCGGACCGACCTGGGAAAACCGGGGCCAGGACGACGACGACGAGGCATAGAGCAGATCGCGCCAAAATGGAATCGCGCCGCGGTCCCATTTTGGCACGGTACTCTGCTCTAAAATCAACAATGTAGAGCCGAGTCACGTTCGAAATCGGACCGCATTTGCGGTTCCGATTTCGTACAATCGGCTCTAGGTCGCGGCGGTCTGGTCGGACAGAACGCCGACGAGACAGAGACGAGACACAGGTGAACAAGGGGGCGGGCCAACGGGCCGGCCCCCTTTTTTCACGCCTGCGTGGTTCGGGACGGGCGGCCGGTGCCCGGCTCGGCGTCGCCGGGCGGGCGGAACGGTCCACCGTCGCGGCGGGCCGGCTGCCCCAGGAGGTCCCACACCGGTCCGGCCGCGGTCGCGTCGGGGGGTGCGTGACCGGTCGCGGCCAGCGTTCCGAGCGCCAGGCGCGCGCCGGGGATCGCGGCGGTGCCGGCCGACGTGGGGTCGGCCTGGGGCCCGGCCTCGACCTTGGCCTTGGTCTTCTGGCGGATCTCCTGGCGGATCGCGTCGTCCACCTCCCGCTTCTTCTCGGGCGGCAGCGCCTCGAACTGCTCGCGCATATAGCCTTTCGCGGCCAGCAACATTTCAAAGTAGCGCTCCTCAAGGGAGCCGTCGATGAGATCGAGGAACGTCTGGGCCGCCTGGCTGCGCCCGTCCGGGGGTGTCTCCCGAGGCGGGCCGCCGGTCTCCCCGGTCCGGGCGGCCGTTTGTGCCGCGTTCCGGGTGTTGAGGGCGGCAGCCTTTGCCGCCCCGGCGCCGGAACTGCCGTCGGTGGGGCGGGCGATCAGGGAGGCGAGACCTGGTGTCATCACGCATCCTCCGCGCGGGTGGGGTTGCGCGTTGAGTGGAGCACGGATCATGCCACTCCAGGTTTCGGGGGCGGCGAGGCTCAGGACTCTGGCTGCGGGGTGGTGACCGGGATCCGCAGATCGGGACCCGTCGGCTCCGGACCCGGCGTGCCGGTGTGATCGTCGCTGGGGCTGCCCCGGGGGCCGTCGCCCGCGGTTCCCGCGTCCGGCCCGGCGGCGGCCGTGCGGCCGGTGTCGTCCCCGTTCCCGTCCAGGCGCGCCAGGGCGGCGGTGGCCTGATCGACGCCCGCGGCGGCGGCCGTGTGCAGCCACGCCCGCGCTGCCATGGGATCGGCGGCGGCGCCGCGCCCCTCCGCCAGCAGGAGGCCGACCTTGTAGGTGGCCCAGGCGTTGCCGGCCCGGGCGCCGAGCTGGTACAGGGCGAGCGCGCGGCCGTCGTCGCGGGGCACGCCCAGGCCGCGCTCGTACAGGCTGGCGAGGGCGCCGGGCGCCGCGTCGACACCCTGCGCGGCGGCCTGCTCGTACCAGGCGCGGGCCATCGCCGGGTCGGCGGGCAGGCCCGCAGCGCCGCGCTCCGCCGCCTTGCCGGCCTCGTACAGCGCCCAGTCGTGGCCGCCCTCGGCGGCCTTGGCGAAATGGGCGAACGCCTGGCGCAGGGTGTCCGGACCGCGTCCGTCGCGGACCAGGATCCGCGCCAACGCGGTGTGCGCCTGGGCCACCCCGCGCGCCGCCGCCTCGGTGTACCAGGCCCAGGCCGCCTGCGGATCCGCTGGCAGCGGGCCGGCCCCGTCCTCGAAGAGGCGGCCCAACTCCAGGGCCGCCCAGGCGTGGCCGCCGCGCGCCGCCTCCCGGAACAACGCCGCCGCCTGCTGCGGCGCGGGCGGGCCGCCCTGGCCACGCAACACCAGCCGGGCGAGGTCGTTGGTGGCCTGCGCCGCCGCCTTGGCGGATCCTGTTTCCCGCACGTGCTGGAGCCAGCGTCGGGCCATCACCGGATCCGGCGGCAGCACCCCGTCCACGCCGTCCCGGGCCACCCGCGCGAGCTGGATCGCCGCCGGTGTGTGGCGCGGCGCCACCCCGCCCAGCAGCGCCACCGCCTGACGCGCCGCCGCCGCATCGCCGCGCTTGAGCAGCAGGCGCGCCGCTTCCACGGCCGCGTGGTCGTGGCCCCGGTCCGCCGCCTCCAGGAACCACCGGATGGCGTCGTCGGCGCGCCCCTGGTCCTGGAGCAGGCGCCCCATGTAGCGGGTGGCCTCGCCGTTGCCGGCCTCGGCCGCGGTGCGCAGGTGGGCCAGGGCCGCGGCCGGGTCGGGGGGCAGGCCCGGGGCGCCCTCCGCCAGCAGCTTGCCGAGAACCACATGGGCAGAGACGCGGCCCTCGTCGGCGGCCCGTTGCAGCACCCTGCGGGCCCGCGCCGGGTCCAGGGGCAAGGGATCGTCCGGGTCGAGGAGGGCGCGCCCAAGGCGCACGCGGACGTAGGCGGGGGCCTCGGCCTCGACCCGATCCAGCAGCGCCAGCGCGGCGGCGGGATTCTCGGGCACGCCGTCGCCCAGCCGGTGCAGGCGGGCCAGGGGCAGGGCGGCGCGGTACTCCCCGGCCTCGACCGCCGCGGTCAGCAGGTCGGCCGCCCGTCCCGGGTCGCGGGCCGTGTGCGTGCCGGCCATCAGCGCCTCGCCCAGGTGCAGCCCGGCGGTCGGTTCCCCGGCGTCCACGGCGGCCGTCAGCAGCGCCAAACCCTCGGCGCGGTCCGCCGCCGCCGCCGCGTCCCGGCCGTCGCCGGCGCGGTCCAGCAGCAGGGTGCCCAGGTCGGCGCGAGCGCGGTCGATGTCGGCGTCGACGGCGCGGCGCAGGAACGGTTCCGCCGCCGCCGGGTCCTTGTCCAGTCCGCCCCAGCCGTACAGCAGCGTCATGCCGACGTAGTGCGCGGCGGGGGCGAAGCCGTCCTTGGCCGCGCGGCGGGCATAGGCCAGCGCCCGGGCCTGGTCGCGCGGCCCCAGCACGTCGGACCCGTACAGGTGGGCGAGCTGGAACTGGGCCTTGGCGTGGCCGGCCTCGGCGGCGCGGGTCCAGGCGTCGCGGGCGGCCTCAACCTGTCCTTCCAGGTTGCGCCGTGCCCCTTCGATGTAGTGATGCCCGGCGACGCCACGCGCGAGGAAGCCGTCCGACGCGGTGCCGCATCCGGCCAGCAGGCCCGGAAGGGACAGCACGGCCGCGAGCAGAACGGCCCGGCCCGGCGGGCCTCCGCGCGCCGACGGTCTGGGTCGCATCCGGGCAGCGGTACCGAAGCAGAAGACGCCGAGCATCAGGCAATAACAATGCTTGCGTTGACCGAGCGTATACACGCAAAGTACCGTGTATCACGGAATGCGGGTCGAGGCCAGATGCATACGAGGATGCCGGTGGCGGTCGGACTGTCCCAAGCGGAACAGAGCCCTGAAGCGGAGGCGGCGGCTCTGGCGCGCGAGGAGGCCGCTTTGGTGGCCCGCCTGCCGTCCTCCCTGCGCGCCCCGATCTTCCTGCCGACCGCGCGCCTGACGCCGGCGGCGCGGGTCGCCGGCCTGCGCCGGGTGGTGGACCTGTACGACGGCCGTTGGGCCGCCGCGCACCGGCCGCGCCTGGCGGCGCTGCGCGACCGCCACAAGGGCCGGCGGGTGTTCGTGCTGGGCAACGGGCCCAGCCTGGGGCGGATCGACCTGGACAGCCTGGCCGATCAGGTCACCATCGGCGTCAACGGGCTGTTCCTGGCCTTCCCGCAGACCCGGTTCCGGCCGACCTACTACCTGGTCGAGGACCACCTGGTGGCCGAGGATCGGGCCGCTGCGCTCAACGGGCTGCCGGCCGGCCTCACGCGCCTGTTCCCGATCACCCTGGCCTATGCGCTCGACGAAGGGCCGGACGTGGTCTGGTTCGACCACCGCCCGCGGCCCGGCTATCCGGACCGCTTCGACGTCTCGCTGGACGCGCTGAGCTGCACCTATGCCGGCTGCACGGTGGCCTTTACCGCGGTGCAGCTTGCCGTCTTCCTGGGCGCGCGCGAGGTGGTGCTGCTGGGGGTCGATCTCGACTACGCCATCCCGGCGGACGCCACCCGCACGGCGGGCGGCGCGGGGGCCGGCCCCGGGGTGCTGGACATGGCCAGCGACGACCCCAACCACTTCCACCCCGACTACTTCGGCAAGGGCAAGCGCTGGCACGATCCCCAGGTGGAGAACATGGGCCGGGCCTTCGCCGCCGCCCGCGACGCGCTCGCGGGCCTGGGGGCGCGGCTGATCAACGGCACACCGGGCGGGCGCATGGACCTGGTGCCACGGGTACCGCTGGACCGGGTGCTGGCCGACAGCACCGCGCCCGCGCCGCGCCTGCTGGTGCTGGATCTGACGCCGGTGGGCGGGCTGTCGGCGACCGGGCAGGTGAAGGCCGCCCTGATGGCGCCGTGGTGCGGCGGGCGGCTGCTGGCGATCACGCCCGATGGCGCGCCCGATCGCTTCACCGTGCACCACCCGGACGGTCGCGCCGAGGCCGGCGTGGACGCCGGCACGGCGGCGGCGCGGGCGCGCGCCTTCGCGCCTGAGGCCCTGTACTACCGGCCGCAGCCGACGCGCGGCCATCTGCATCCGCTGGCCCTGGATCTGGTCGAGGGCCTGGGGGCGCCCCTGATCCTGCACCTGATGGACGATTGGCCGGCGCTGCTGGCGCGCACCGATCCCCTGGTGCATCAGGTCTGGGCGCAGGACCTGGCGTGGCTGGCCGGACGAGCGGCCGTGCGGCTCGGCATCGGCGCGTCGATGGTCGTGGCGTTCCGCGACCGGTACGGCGGCGGCACGTGGGAGGCGCTGGCCAACGGCATCGACCCGGCGGACTGGCCGGCGCGCGACCGGTCGCCGGGGGCGGGCTGTCCGGACCGGCCGTTCGACCTGCTCTACGCTGGGGCGTTGGCCGAGGACATGAACCGCGCCGCCGTGCGCGATGTGGCGGACGCGGTGGACGCTCTCAATCGTGCCGCCGGCCGGCCGCTGGTGCGGCTGGAGCTGCGCGTTCTGCCGCCCTGGATCGCGCCGGCGCGGGCGCTGGCGGCGGACCGGTCCGGGGTTGTCGCCACGGTGGCGGACGATCCCGACCCGGCCCCGTACCGCGCCCGCCTGTGCGCGGCCGACGGCGTGCTGATCGCCTATGCGTTCGACGAGGACAGCCGGCTCTACACCCGCCATTCCCTGGCCAATACCCTGCCGGAGGCGCTGGCGTCGGGGGCGGCGGTGTTCGGCTACGGCCCGGCGGAGCAGGCCACCCTGGCAGCCCTGGCCGAGTCGGGGGCGGCGGTGCGGGTGACGGAGCGCGATCCCGCCGCCCTGCGCGCGGCGCTGTCGGGGCTGGTGTCGGACCCGGCGTTGGCGGCGCGCCTGGGGGCGGCGGGGCGCGCCCATGCCTGCGAGGCCTATGCCCTGGCGCCGCGCCGCGACCGCTTGCGGACGCTGGTGCGCGGGGCCGCGGCCGGGGCCGGCCGGCGGGTGCTGTCCGCCGACCACCCGCGCCTGGACGGCGCCCGACTGGACGAGACCGCGCTGCTGCTCGGCCTGGCCCGGTTCCAGACCACGGCGCCGGGCCTGTTGGTGGATGTGGGCGCGCACCGGGGCGGATTCCTGACCCGGTTCCTGGAGGCCGGCTGGTCGGGGGTGGCAGTGGAGCCGGAGCCGGACAACCGCGCCGCGCTGCGGGCGCGCGTGGCCGACGCGGCGGCCGTCACGGTCGAGCCGGTGGCGCTGTCCGATGCGCCCGCCGCGGCGGCGCCGCTCTACACCGCGCCGGACAGCACCGGGGTGGCCACCCTGGCGCCGTTCCTGGACGGCCACCGCGAGACCGCGCGGGTGCCGGTGGAGACGCTGACCACCCTCCTGGAGCGTCACGGCATGGATGCCGTGGACGTGCTCAAGGTGGACGCCGAGGGCTGGGATCTGCGGGTGCTGCTGGGCCTGGACTGGGCGCGCTGGCGCCCGCGCGTGGTCATGGCCGAGTTCGAGAACCGCAAGACCCTGCGCCTGGGCTGGTCGCTGGGGGACCTGGTGGCGCTGCTGGAGGGGCGCGGCTACCGGGTGTTCGTGAGCGAATGGCACCCGGTGGTCCGTTACGGCGCGCGCCACGACTGGCGCCGCCTGATCCCCTGGCCGCCGGGAGATGCCGACCCGTTGCCCGACCCTGACGGCTGGGGCAACGTGATCGCCGTGTGTCCGGACGCCGGCCTGCCCAACGACGACGCCCTGGCCGGCATGGTGCGGGCGGCGCTGACCCTCGATCCGCGACCGGAGCCGGTGCAGGACACCGACCCCGTGGCCCCGCTGGAGACGCGGCCCGGTGATCCGGCCGCCGCGCCGACGCCGGCGCCCGACACCACGCCACTCGCCGCGCCGCCCGCCGCGCCGGCTCCGTCCCCGCTGCCGCCCCCCGATCCCTGGTGGCGGCGCGGGCGGGGGCTGGCCGGGGAGATGGCGGCGGTCCTGGGCGGCTGGCGGGCGCCGCTGGCCGGGGGGCTGGTGGTGGCGGCCGGGGCCGCGCCGCTGGTGCCGTGGCCGGGGTCCTCGCTGCTGGCCGCGCTGGCGATGAGCGGGGCGCTGGGCTTCGCGGCCTATGGTCATGTGCGCGGGCGCCGCCTGGAGCGGCTCGACCGGCACGCGGCGGCGCGGGCGCAGGAAACCAAGCTGAAGCGCCACGTGGGCTGGCTGCGCGATGACCTCGCCGGGCTGGAGGGCCGGCTTGCGGCGGAGGGGGCGGCCCGCGCCGGCCCGGCCGCGACCCTGGCGGCCGATCTGGCGACCGCGCGCGACGCCGAGCGCCGGGCGCGCGAGGACGCCGATCGCCATGTCGAGGCCGCCCTGACGCGCCACCTGGGGCGGGTGCGCGACGCGCTGGCCGCGGCGCTGGCCGCCGCCGAGGATCGCCTCGCGGCCGCCGAGGACCGACTTGGCGCCGGGGAGCAAGAGGTCGGACGGCTGGCCGGGCGGGTCGCCGACGGTCTCGCCGCCCAGGCGGCGGACCTCGCCGCTGCCGTTCGGTTCGTGGACCGCGCCCTTGTGGAGGCGGGCGAGGCCCTGGCCGCGACGGCGTCGGCCCGGGATCTGGAGGCCGCGACCGGGTCGCTGTCCAACCACCTGACGGCGCTGGACGCGCGCCAGGCCCGGGACCGGCGCGGGCTGGCCGAGACGGTGTCCGGGATGCGGGCGGATCTGGCGCGCGAAGGCGCGGCCCGCGATGCGGCCTGGCAGGCGGCGGTGACCGAGGCCGAGCGCGCCGCCGCCCGGGGCGACCGTGCCGTGGCCGCGAGCTTGACCGGGGCGCTGGCCGATGACCGCCAGCGCACCGGGGCTGCCCTGGCCGGGCTGCGCGGCCGCCTGGAGGAGCAGTCTCTGGCGCCGCGCCTGGCGGCCCTGCGCTGCGACCTGGAGCATGCCGGGGCGCTGGGGGCGGCCCGCTTCCAGCCCTTCCCGCGCGGCCTGTCGGACACCGACGTCGCGCGCCTGCGCACCGTCTGGCTGCCGGCCCTGGGCCTGCCCGACATGACGCCGCGCGCCCTTGGCTACCTCGCGGAGCGTCTGCTGGCCCGCGAACGGGCCGGCGGCGGCCGCCTCGCCTGTGCGCTGCCGGCGGCCCTGCTGCGGGCGCTGGCGGCGCGGGCCAGCCCGGGGCCGGACCTGCGCGCCCTGGAGGTGGGGGTGCTGTTCGGCCTCGGCCTCGCCGTCCTGGCCGCCGGGGTGGAGGGGCAGGGGCGGCGGCTGCGGCTGCTTGGCCTCGATCCCCTGGACGGTGGCAGCTACGGCGCCGCCGCCGACCCGGTCACCGGCGCGCCGGTCACCGCGCCCATGGTGCGCGCCGTGCTGGCGCGGGCCGGGCTGCCGCGCCATGGCGTCACCCTGGTGCGCCGGCGCAGCGACGACCCGGTGGCGCTGGCGCGGGTGCGGGCCTGGGCGCGGCCCGATGGTCTGGGGCTGCTGGTGCTGGACGGGCGCCACGACCGCGCCGGGCTCGCCGCCGACTGGGCCCGGTTCGCGCCGCTGCTGCGGCCCGGTGGGCTGGCGCTGATCGACGACGTGGGCGCCGCCGCGTGGCCGGACGTGGCGCCGTTCGTGCGCGAGGTGGCCGCCACGACGCCCGGCGTTCGCCTGCTGGGCACGGATTGGGAGACGGCCGTGCTGCGCCGGGAGGCCGTGCCGTGAGCCGCCCGGTCGAACCCATCGGCGGGCCGGGCGGGCGGCGGCTGGCGGTGATCCTGCCGTCGCTGTTGTGCAACTACGACTGCCCGTATTGCCGCATCAAGAGCAAGCGCCGCCAGCCGGGCGAGCATGCGCTGTCGGACTGGAGCGCGGCCCTGATCGGCATCGGCGCGCCGCTGGTGCATGTGGCGGGCGGTGAGCCCACGGTGCTGAAGGGGTTCGCGGCTTTCGTGCTGGGATATCCGGCACCGCTGCGCATGACCACCAACCTGTGGCGCGATCCCACCGCCTGGCCACCGGGGTTCTGGGAGCGGTTCGAGTACGTCACGCTGTCGTTCCATCCCGACTTCACCGGCTTCGACGCCTTCGTTGCCCGCGCCGCCGCCCTGCACGGCCTGTTCGACCGCCGCCCGGCGCTGCGGCCGCGCCTGACCTGCACGATCGTGGCCGATCCGCGCTGGATCGACGCGCTGCCCGGCTGGATCGCCCGCTTGCGGGCGCTGGGGCTGGCGGCGCGCGGCCAGTATCTGAACCGGCCGGTGGGTGATCCCACGCCGACCTACAGCCCGGCCGCGCTGGCCCGGCTGCGGGCGTCGGGCGTACCGATGAGCAGCGACGGGCCGGGGCAGGAGGCGTATCCGTCGACCGGCTCCCGGCTGTGCGATGCGGGCACGGCCTATTGCCACATCGACCCGTTCGGGACGGCGCGGCGGTGCTCCCGCGACCGGCTGGAACTGGGCAACCTGTTCGACGGCTCGTTCGCCTGGCGGACGGGCGATCACCGCTGTGATACCGCCTGTACCGAGGCCTGCGACCGCACCTTCACGCGCCGGCAGCCGCTGGGTGGGGCGGAGACTGGGGCGGAGACTGGGGCGGAGGCCGTGGGGGCATGACGGCGCGGCCGTGGGTGCGGGTGGTGGTGGTGACCCTGAACGAGGGACCGCTGCTGGCGCGCTGCCTGGCGGCGCTGTGTGCGCAGACCGATCCGGGCTTCGAGGCGGTGGTGGTCGCCAACGGCAGCGATCCCGCTGCGCTGGCTGCGGCGCTGCCCGACGATGCGCGGATCCATGTGGTCCGTCTGCCGGACAACATCGGCTATTCCCGCGCCAACACCGTGGGCGCGACCCACGACACCGGCGCGCCGCCGGCGCCGTTCGTGGCCCTCCTCAACCCGGACGCGTTTCCGGATCCGGACTGGCTGGCGGCGCTGCGGGCGGCGAGCCGGCGCCATCCGCGCGTCACCGCGTTTGCCAGCCTGCTCTCCGACGCCGCCGATCCCACCCAGTGCGACGGCCTGGGCGACGAGATGATGCCCCTGGCGCTGGCCTGGCGCGGCGGTCAGGGGCGGCCGCTGCCGCCGTCGCATCGGCTGGTCGAGGGACCGTGCTTTTCCGCCTGCGCCGCGGCTGCGCTGTACCGGCGCGCCGCCTGGGATGCGGCCCGCGGGTTTCCCGATGCCTTCTTCTGTTACTGCGACGACACCGACCTGGCCTACCGCCTGAGGCTGCGCGGCGGTGCCGTGGTGTGCGTGCCGACGGCCCGCGTGGCGCACGTGGGCTCGGCCACCAACGGGATCGACAGCGACTTCATCCGCTACCACACCAGCCGCAACCGGATCTGGCTGTTCGTGCGCTGCACCCCCGGGCCGCTGTTCTGGCCCCTGCTGCCGGGGTTCGCGGGGCTGGTCCTGCTGCTGCTGGGGCGGGCCGCCTGGCGTGGCCGGCTGGCGGTGGACGCCCGCGGCGTGCGGGACGGGCTGCGGGCCCTGCCGGCGGTGTGGCGCCAGCGCCGGGTGATCCAGCGCGCTCGCATGGTGCCGTGGTGGACGATCGCCGGCGTCCTGACCTGGGATCCGCGCCGGCGGCTGGCGCGGGCGCCGGCCCCGGGACGGGTGCGGCCCCCATGAGCGGCCGGACGGTGGTCGTGGGCCCCGACGTGACGCACCAGCCCGGTGACGCGCGGGACTGGCGGCTGGTGCTGCCGCCGTGCGACCGGCTGGTGGCGCCGGGCGGTGTGCGGTCGCTGACCGCGTCCGTGCTGTGGGCGGCCTGGCGCCAGCGCGTGCCGGTGGTCGCGGTCCGCGACGCCGGCGGCGTCTGGCGCGAGACCACGCCGGCCGCCCTGCTGGCCGGGCGGGCGGGGCGGCGGTTGCGGGCGATGGGACCGGGGGCGGCGGCGCTGGCCTGGGCACGGGTGCTGGCCTGCGATCGGCCGGTGTGCGGACGGGCCGAGGGGCCGGTGGTGATGGTGGTTCCCTCGCTGGCCGGCGACGGCGCCCAGCGGCAGATGGCGATGCTGGCGGGCGGGCTGGCGGCGCGGGGCTGGCCGGTGCGGGTGCTGGTCCGGCACCTGCGGGATCGGCCGGGGGCGGCGGCGCTCGCGCCGGGGCTGGCGGCGGCCGGGATCCCGGTGGCGGTGTGGACCGATCCGCCGCCCCATGACACCCCGGGGCTGGCGCGGCTGGAGCGGGCGGCGGCCGGCCTGCCCGACGCCCTGGCCGGAGACCTGCTGGCGGTGGCCGGCTGGCTGGCGGCGTGGCGGCCGCGGGCGGTGCATGGCTGGCTCGACGGCACCGCCGTGGTGGCGGGTGTGGCGGCGGCACTGGGGGTGCCGGCGGTGGTGGTGGGCCTGCGCAACCGGGCGCCGGACCGCCATGGCCACCCGCTGGCCGGGGCGCTGCGGCCAGGGCTGGCGGCGCTGGCGCGCCATCCGGCGGTGACGGTGACCGGCAACGCGGCGGCGGTGGCGGCCGATCATGCGCGCTGGGCCGGCATCGCGGCGCCGCTGGTGATCCCGAACGGCGTCGCCGTCCCCGCGTCGGGACCACCCCCGGCCGGGCTGGCGCCACTGGTCCTGGGGGTGTTCCGGCTGGTGGCGCACAAGCGGCCGCTGCTGTGGCTGGATGTGGCGGCGCGGGTGGCGGCGGCGCGGCCGGACGTACGGTTCCGCCTGCTCGGGGACGGGCCGCTGCGGGGTGCGGTGGCGGCGCGGGCCGCCGCCCTGGGGGTGGCGGTGGAGGCGCCCGGCTGGGTGCCGGAGGTCGGGCCACACCTGGCCGAGGCCGCCGTGCTGCTGCACGTCTCCGCTGCCGAGGGCCTGCCCAACGCCATCCTGGAGGCCCAGGCCGCCGGCGTGCCGGTGGTGGCGGCCCCGGCCGGTGGGGTGGCGGAGGCGCTGGCCGGGCTGCCGGTCGCGCCGCCGACACCGGCGGCGGTGGCGGCGCGGGTCGTGGATCTGCTGAACGATACGGGGGCGTGCGCGCGGCTGGCCGCGGCCGGGCGGGCACACATGGCGCGGCTGACGCCGGCGGCCCTGGTGGCCCGTCACGAGCGCCTGTACGACACCCCGCCGTGTCCGGGCGACGAGACCCGGCGCCACGCCCGGGCGGTACGGCTCCGTCCGGCCGGTCTGGCGCGCAGCCTGGGCACGCTGGCGCGGCTGGGGCTGCGGGGCGAGGGGCGGGAGATCGCGCGCCGGGTGGCGGGGCTGCGCGGGCGGCCCGCTCCCATGCCCGCGATGCCTCCGCCACGGCCGGCGCAGCCGCCGCGGCTGTCGCCGTCCCTCGAAGGGCACCGCCCGCTGCCGGTCGCCCCGGCGGGGGAGGGTCCGCTCCGGCTCGCCTGCGTCGGCGAGACCTGGAGGCGTGATGGCGCCCCGCTCAGCCTGTGGGAACTGGCGAGCGGCCTCGTGGGGCGGGGCGCGGTGACCCCGGCCCTGTCGCTGGTGCTGCACGACGGTCCGCTCGGTGCGCTGTGGGCGGCGGCGGGCTGGCCCGTGACCCGCATCGCCCCGGGCCGGCTTCTGGGGGTGCGGGACCTGGACCGGCTGGCCGCGCGCGTGGCGCAGGCCCTGGCCGACAGCGGGGCGGGGGTGGTGCTGGTCAACGGCCTGCGCGCCTTCGCCGGCGCGATCGCGGCCCGCACGCTGGGACGCCCCGCCCTATGGGTGATCCGGGAGCCGGGACCGGAGGCGCTGGCCGACCTGTCGGTTTCGGTGCAGGCGCGGGCGCTGGCGGCGCTGGCCGAGGCCGACCGGGTGGTGTTCGTTTCCCATACGACGGCGCGGGCCTGGGCCGCCTGGGTGGCGCCGGATCGCGCCACGGTGATCCCCAACGCCCTGCCGCCGCGGGCGGAGGGGGCGCCGTCCCGGATGTCGTCCGGCGCCGGGGGGGACCGGGAGGACCGGGTCCTGCTGGCCGCCGGGGCGCTGGATCCGCGCAAGGGGCCGCTGGACCTGATCGCCGCGCTCCCGCTGCTGCCCGACGCCCTGCACGGCCGGGTGCGGCTGCTGTGGGCCGGCCGCGACGCCGAGGGCTACGGCCGCCGCGTGCGCGCCGCCGTGGCGCGCCTGCCCGATCCCTGGCCGCGGCGGGTCGTGTTGCTGGGGGAGCGGGCCGACATGGCCGCGCTGTGGGCGGCGGCGGACGTGGCCGTGTGCCCCAGCCGGGCCGAGGCCGCGCCCCGGGTGGTGCTGGAGGCAGCCCGCGCCGGTCTGCCCGTGGTGGCGACCGCGGTCGGCGGCATCCCGGAACAGGCGGCGCGCTGGCCCGCCACCTGGCTGGTGCCGCCGGCCGACCCGCCGGCGCTGGCCCGGGGGCTGGCGGCGGCACTGCGGGCGCCGCGACCCGCCGCGCCGGCGGGCGACGATGGCGCGCGCTACGGCGCACTGCTGGACTCCTACACGGCGGTGCTGCGCGTCCTGGCGGGACAGGCATGAGGCGGGCGGCGCGCGGGGTCGCTTTCCTGGGGCTGTCGCTGCTGGCGGCGGCGTGGCTGGCGCACGCCCTTGGGCGCGGGGCGCCGGCCGATCGGGCCGAGGCCGCCGTCGTCGAGGCCCTGGGCCAGGGCCGCCCGGCGCGCTGGCACGATGCGGCGAACGCCTGGCGGGATGCGCTGGCCCTCTCCCCCGCCGATCCCTTCGCCTGGACCGGACTGGCGTGGACGGAGGCCGCGCGCGGCGCGCCTGCGCCCTATGTCGACCGTCTCATGGACCGGGCGGCGGCGCTGGCGCCGCAGGTGCCGGAGATCGCGCGGGCCCGGGCGGCGTGGACGGCGTCGCGCCCGCCCCCAGCAGCACCAGCACCGTGACCGCCAGCGCCGGCGTCTGCATCGAGAAGTCGAGCAGCCCGTGCAGGCCCGCCATCACTCCGGCCGCCGCCGCCAGCCGCGCCACCGGGTCGCCGTGCCGCCGCGCCCGCCGGACGGCGGCCGCCACCAGCACGACGTAGGCGCCCATCAGCGCCAGCGCCGCCGGGATCCCGAGCTCGGCCAGCAGCTCCAGCGGCACGGAATGCGCCTCCAGCACCAGGGCCTCGGCCAGCGCGGCGTCGCGGATGTGGTGGTAGAGCACCGGGTAGCTGCCCAGGCCGTGGCCGGTCCAGGGGGCGGCGGCGATGGCCTCCAGGGTCACGCGGTACAGGTCCCAGCGCAGATCGCCAAGCACCAGGACCGGGTCCAGCCGCGCCAGCAGCCGGTCCCAGCCCAGGGCGGCCAACCCCAGCGGCGCTGCGAGCAGGGCGGTGCCGCCGGCCGCGAGCGCCCGCCACGGCGGCCGGCCCGGGCGCAGCAGGGCGAGCGTGCCCAGACCGGCGGCGACGCTGACCAGACCCCAGCGCGACTCCGACAGCAACGCCGCCACCAGCGTCAGTGCGGCGGCGGCCTGCCAGAGCCGGCGGCGCTGCCGTGTGACCGCCGCGCCGGCCGCGACCAGGGCCGCCGCCGCGCCGAGGCCGGCGTAGACGCACCAGGCGTTGCGGTTCACGAAGGTGGCGGTGGCGACGTCCTGGTAGATCCACTTGTCGATCCAGCCGATGCGGTGGCTGCCGCTGAGCAGGTCGGCCAGCGCGTAGATGGCCAGCCCGGCCGTTCCGGCCGCCAGCACCCGCATCAGACCCAGGCGCGCGGCCGGCGGGCCGAGCACGGCCGCGCCCAGCCACGCTGCCGTGCCGTAACCGATCAGCCGCAGGGTGCCTTCGACCGTGGAAACGGGCGTCAGCGACAGCGCGCCCCAGGGCGGCCGGCCGGTCAGGGCGGCCAGGTCCTGCCAGTGCGGCAGCGCGGTCCCCAGGCCCGGCGCGGCCTGCACCAGCGCCCAGGTGACCGCAATCCCCGCCAGGGTGAACGCACACGCACCCGCTCGGGTGGGGGGCGGACGATCCCCCCGCATGGCGCTCCAGGCCGCCAGCGCGAACAGCAGCAGCAGAAGCAGCGCCGTCGACCAGGGCCGGTTGCTGGCCAGCGGCAGCGGCGCCCACACCAGGATCGCCGCCAGCGGAACCAGCCGCGGCGGACCAGGGGGCCGGTCGGCACGAAGGACGGGGAGACGGATCCGGGGCGGGGCCATGGGTTCCAGGATACGTGCAGGGACGCGCGCGAGACACGCTTTTCAAGTATCACGGATTCGATCTAGACTGTGACCCCTTGGGGCGTTTCACCCAGGCTGGACACGGGAGGCGGGCATGGGGCCGGTCGGGCGTTGGATGATGACCCGCGCCGGGCGGGGGCTGGTGCTGGGCGTACTGCTGTGCACGGCGGCGGCGCAGGCCGACGAGGCGGCCTCGTTCGCCAATGTGATCGCGGCGCTGACGGCGCGCTTGCCGGCCGGGCAGGCGGTGATGACGGCGGAGCCGGCGGCCCTCGGGGCGGCGGCGCGCTCCCTGACGCTGGAGCGCGCCCAGACGGAGCCGGGGGCGGTGGTCTCCCTCGGCAGCGTGGCGGGGGCCGCGCGCCCCGATGCGTCCGGCCGGGCGGCGATCGTGGGCGGCGTGCGCGCGGCGTTGAACGAACTGGTCGGGGCCGGGCGGCTCGATCCGGGGCGGCGCGATGTGCTGCTGACATCGGTCAGCCGGGCCGCTGGTGTCGGCGGGGGCGCGCCGCCGGCGCCTCAGGCGCCGCCACCTGCACCGCCATTGGCGCCGTCCACCCCGCCGGTTCCGGTGTTCGGCATGACGCCGGCGGCGCCACCACCACCCGCGCCACCCGCACCGGCGGTGTCGCCCGCGTGGACGGCGGAACCGCCGCTCCCCCGGGCGGCGCCCCGTGTACCGGCGCTGACCCGCGAGTTGCCGGCGCCGGACCAGCCGGCGCCACCGCCCAGGCTGGCCGCGGCCCCGTCGCCCTATCCGGCACCCCCCGGCTACGCGCCGCCTTCCGGCTACGCGCCGCCCTACGGTCCGTCGCCCGGTGTCGCGCCGCCTCCAGGGTATGCCGCTCCGGCTCCAGGGTATGCCGCTCCGCCATCACCCGGCCCTGCGCCGCCCGGCTTCGCGGCGCCCGCACCCGGCTACCCGCCCCCCGGCTATCCTGCGCCGGCCTATCGGGCGCCGGCGCCCGCCGCCCCCGCGCCGCCGGCGACCCCCTGGATCGGCCCCGGGCAGCCGGTGCCGGGCACGCCGGCGGTCGATCCCTCGGTCATGGACCTGCCGCCCGGCGCCGTGCGGCCGGCCCCCACGACCGCCGCCAGCGGCTCCTGACGGCCGCGGGCGGGGGGCCGTCGCGAAATCGCCTCTGGTCGGACCCGAACCGCCTGCCGTATGAGTGGAAGGCCCGGCTGCCGGCGCCGGGCCGTCCTGACCGGCGCGGAGACCCAGCATGCCCGACCGCGAAGACCGTCTCGTCATCGCCCTGGCCCAGATCAATCCGACCGTCGGCGACATCGCCGGCAACGCCGACCACATCCGCGCGGTGCGGGCGGACGCGGCGCGGGACCGGGCCGACCTGGTCGTGTTCCCCGAGCTGGTGATCACCGGCTATCCGCCCGAGGACCTCGTGTTCCGCAACGCCTTCGTCGACACCGTCCAGGCGGCGGTGCTGGCGCTGGCGGCGGAGACCGGTGACGGCGGTCCGGCGGTCCTGATCGGTGCGCCCTGGCGCTTCACCGATCCCGACGACAACACCCGCAAGCTGGGCAACGCCGCGGTGCTGCTGGATGGCGGCGAGGTGCGGTTCGTCGGCTTCAAGTATCTGCTGCCGAACTACGGGGTGTTTGACGAGGTCCGGGTGTTCGCGCGCGGCCCGCTGCCGGACGTGGTCTCGCTGCGCGGTGCCCGCCTGGGCATCCTGGTGTGCGAGGACATGTGGGGGCCGCAGGTGGCGCGTCATCTGGCCAACCAGGGCGCCGAGCTGCTGCTGATCGTCAACGGCTCCCCGTTCGAGCTGGACAAGCACGGCCAGCGTCTGGAGCAGGCCCGGCCGCGGGTGCGGGAGACCGGCCTGCCGCTGGTCTACGTCAATCAGGTCGGCGGCCAGGACGAACTGGTGTTCGACGGGGAGTCCTTCATCCTGGACGCCGACGGCGCGCTGATCGGCCGCCTGCCGTCGTTCGCCGAGACGGTGGTGCCGACCACCTGGACCCGCGCGCCCGGGGCCGATGCGGCGTGGCGCTGCCGCGATGCCACGATGACGCCGGGCTATGGGCAGGCGGAGAGCATCTACCGCGCGCTGGTCCTGGGGCTGTCGGATTACGTCGACAAGAACGGCTTTCCCGGCGTCATCATCGGTCTGTCCGGCGGCATCGACAGCGCCCTGTCGGCCGCGGTGGCGGTCGACGCCCTGGGCCGGGACCGGGTGTGGTGCGTGATGATGCCGTCGCCCTATACCTCCCCCGACAGTCTGGAGGATGCCGAAGGCGTCGCCCGTCTGCTGGGGGTGCGCTACGACACCGTGCCGATCGGTCCGGTCATGGGGGCGTTCGAGCAGACCCTGGGCGGGCTGTTCGCGGACCGCCCGGCCGACGTGACCGAGGAGAACATTCAGGCCCGCATCCGCGGCACCATCCTGATGGCGCTGTCGAACAAGTTCGGGCCGATGGTGCTGTCGACCGGCAACAAGTCGGAGATGAGCGTCGGCTATGCCACCCTGTACGGCGACATGGCCGGCGGCTTCTCGGTGCTCAAGGATGTCTACAAGACCTCGGTCGAGCATGTCAGCCGCTGGCGCAACCACCACCGGCCGGCCGGCATGCTGGGGCCGGACGGACCGGTGATGCCGGAGCGCGTCATCACCAAGCCGCCCAGCGCCGAACTGCGTCCGGACCAGACCGACCAGGACAGCCTGCCCCCCTATCCGGAGCTGGATGCCATCCTCAACGGCCTGATCGAGGGCGAGCACGGGGTGTCCGACATGATCGCCGCGGGCCACGACGCCGCCATGGTGCAAAAGGTCTGGCGGTTGCTGAACGTGGCGGAGTACAAGCGGCGACAGGCCCCGCCCGGGGTCAAGATCACCCTGCGAGCGTTCGGTCGCGACCGCCGCTATCCCATCACCAACCGCTTCCGGGGGTGAGCGTGCCCGGTCGTGGCGTGGGGTGCCCGGCCGGGCCGTGAAGTGGTCCCGCCACGAGCCCACCGCCGGCGTGCTTAGCGCCGATTGCGACAAACCGGACTCGCGGCGCGATTTCTGTTTGACGCAAAAATCGGCTGAGAATCATATAGGTTGCGCGCAGTCACGCGATCAATCCGAACCACGTCGTGGTTCCGATTGGTGGTTCCGATTGATCGCGATCCGCCTTAGTTCAGGGCGCCGTCGCCGCGCTGCTCGTCATCGCCCTTGGCCGCGGGGGTGGCCGCCGCGGTCAGGAACTCCAGGATCTTCTGGCGCACGGTGTCGTTCGGCAGCCGGTTGAAGACGGCCATCAGCCGGAGTGCCTCGCTGGTGAGCCCGGGATCAATTTCGGTGTGGTGCCCGGGCAGGCCGCGGCTGCGCAGCATGTCCTCGTCGATGTCCTGGAAGAAAAACGAGATCGGCACATCGAGATGGCTCGCGATGTCGAACAGGCGCGAGGCCGAGACGCGGTTGGCCCCGCGTTCGTATTTCTGAAGCTGCTGGAACGAAATACCGATGGACCGCGCCAGATCCTGCTGTGTTAACCGCAGCACGGCGCGTCTCAACCGAATGCGTTCGCCGACGTGCACGTCGACGGGATCGGGCCCTTCTCCCCTTGCCACGATGCCGGTCCTCCTTCGTTTGACAAGAGCCTTTCCCGTGCGCGCCGGTCTCTCCCGCGTCGTGTGTGCACCTTGGTGTGTGCACCATCGTATGTGCACCTTGGTGTGTGCACCTTGGTGTGTGCACCTTGGTGTGTTCACCGTCCTGTGTCCACCGACGCGAGTTCACCGTCGTGAGTCCACGTGCCGCGGTCTGGCTTTGCTCTTACCCTCAATAGTCAGCATGCTAACGACTTCAGCACGAGACCGCAAGGCTCTGTATATAAATATGTAAGTTGGGCTTAGAGATTTGTTCAGGGCGCCGCGGCGCCGCACCGCTCCCACCGTGAGTCGGTCTCCGCGTCACTTCACGCTCTCTGGCGTTCCGGCGGTGGCGGGGTCGGCCCGCGTGCACGGCGACGGGGCATCAGCCCTGTGTAGATTCCATGGCACGGCCGGGCTCCGGTCCGTGATATGGTATGCCACAGTCTGGCGGTCGTTCCGCCCTCCGACCCGGGCCGTCGCGCCCTGGCCCTTGAGCCGCCGGGCGACGGTGCCGCGGGAGGGCGGCGGTGCCGCGGGAGGGCGGCATCCGGGACCGGCGGCGGGGCCGGCCGACACATGCCCGGCCCTCGACCATCCGATGGTGTGCGGACCGATGGTGTGCGGACCGATGGTGTGCGGACGGGCCGGGGGTCGCGGACGCGACCGATGACCGCCGGATCCCGGGCGCGACCGTTCAGGCGCTGAAGGGTCCGCGACAGGGCGCAGCAGGGGAAAGGTTCAGTGCACGCGGTGTTCGTCGAGCCGAGACAGCAGAAACGCGCCCGCGCTCTCGTCGGTCCGCAGGCAGGCGCTCTCCGCCGCCGAGACCCCGGCGATGAACGCGGCGATGCGTTCGACGGCGGCAGAATCGCCGGACTCTCGCGCTACGGCCTGAAGACGAACCGCCTCGAACAACAAATCGACGATTCGGGTTCCGAGTTCGCGAATAGCATCGGTGTCGTTCGACATTGGCTCCCCCTGGCGCTCCATCAGGTGAATCACTCCACCGCCCAAGCGTCCCTCGTCCTCGTGTCTCCACACGCCATGTCGAAACTGTAAATGCCGGATCCGGGTAAAGATATATCCGATTGGGATAAAACTTTCACCGCCCGCTGGCAGGCGGCGCTGAAGCGCGAGTTCGGCACGGGAAACGTTGCCGCGCATAAATTGTCAGCCTGCGGACTCAATCCTGCCACGGTGAAGTCCTGGATCCGAAAGGGTGGGCATCCGACTATCGCCAACCTTTGTTTGGTGGCCCGGGCCGCCGAGGATCCCAGCGCCTTTATTGTCGACGTGTGCGGCGACGAGCCGTGGGCCCGCGAACTGGGCGTTGCGCTCCAGCGCCGCCGCATGGGCAGCGCGGAAATGGCGCTCGCGGTCTGCCGCGCGGGCCTGGCGGACACGCCCACCGAGGTGCTGCGGGTGATGGCCGGGCCTGTGCGCTCGTACCGCTACGTGACCGACGAGGGCACGGTCACGCAATCCCTGGACTGCCCCGAGGAGGGGGCGCGCGTCATGCTGGGGATGAAGGTGACCGAGGGCGCCACCGCGGACTATGTCATGCGCAACATGGGCTGGATCCTGCTGGAGGAGGCGGCGGACCAGCCGGCCGTGGTGCACTGTTACGGCCTCTGGGTGGCCGACGCCGCCTGCAACGCCTTGGTCGATCTTCTGGAGCAGGAGATGCCGCGCCAGGGCGCCGAACTACGCGTCTTCATCACCGATTGGGTGGCGATGCCCTGCGCCACGCTCTACCAGCTCGCTGCGGAATTGCAGCGGGTGCGCCAGATGCGCCGGCACGCGGTCGACGACGCCCGCGTCGGGCTCGCCCCCGAGCCCGCCGGCACGCCGACCTCGGAGCGTCGCGCCCTCATGGAAGCACCGCCCAGCGGCGGCGCTTTTTTGCGCCTGTGGGAGCAGACCGGTGGCGTGATCGACGCCGCCCTGATCCACAGGATCGAGAGTTCGGATCTGTTCGATCTGGGAGGTGTCTACGGGATCCAGGACCATCATTTCCGAGTCGCCTACGTCGGCCCGAAGCTGCGTCTGCCCGTGGGGGTGACGCGCGAGCGGGTCACCGGGCTCGACGTGCTCGAAGTCCAGGCGTCGCGCGGATACGGCGCGATGCTTGCGGCCCATTTCGCATTGGCGGCCCATGAACGGGCCCCGGTGGTACATCTCGTCCGTGTCACGAGCCAAAGGTCATACCGGCGCGTGAGCTTTCCCGTCTTCGATCATCGGGGTCGGAAAGTCGTCGCCGTGATCGGCTTTTCCGACGCTCGCAACACGGAGAGTACGTGATGACGAATCCAGCCACCGCGAATATCCCCGTTCTGGACTTCCTGCAGGCCGGCCTGTCCCAGGAGCGCGAGATCCAGCGCCGCCTGTCCATCGAGATCGTCCGGCGCGCCGCCCGGCTCCAGGACCTGGGCCTCAGCGTCGGCGTCAGCCGCGATTTCCGACCCCTCATGGAGGCGCCGGCCAGCGTGGGCGAGACCACCATGCGCATGCCGCTGGTCAACCCGGCGTACCAGTCGCACCTGGGCGACGGGACGGCCTTCTGGGTCGGCTGCTGGCGCGGCGACACCCTGGTGGCGACCACGGCGGTCCGGCTCCGCCACGTGCCCACCAGCCTGCGCGAGGAGATGGAGAGCCTGCGGTTCTTCTTCGACGATCCGGCGCGCATCCCGCCGGACACCTGGTGTCGCATGGACGCCCCGTCGGCGCGCACCATCTCGGGCCTGATCCTGTGCTCGGTCGCGGTCTGGACCGCGAAGTCCGAGGCCGGCCAGGGCCTCGCCGAGACGGTCTCCCAGCTCACCAAGCTGATCGGCGTGGGGCTGTGGGACCCGGACTATCTGGTCGGTTTCAGCGTGATCGACATGCTGCGCCGCTTCGCCTTCCACAAGTACTGGCACAGCACGGCCGAACTAGGCTTCACGCTGAGCGCGCCGCTGTTCCGCATGGAGGAGCCGGCGTGCCTGTTGACCACCAGCCGGCGCGACTTCCGGGAGCAGCGCCTGGGCCTTGAGGGGCTGAGCGCGGTGCGGGCGGTGTCGCCCGGCGCGGGGCCGACGGTGGCGCCAGGGGCCTGAGTGCCGGCGCGGCCGTGAGGCCGATGGCGGGCCGCCGTCGGGCGGCCCGCCATCCTCCGCCGCTGGGGCGGTGGCCGATCCGGATCAGGGCTGCGACGGCTCCGACCGCTCCGACCGCTCCGGGGCCGGGCGCGGCTCATGGGCGAGGTCCATGGCATCCTCGATGGTGCGCGCGTAGCTGACCAGCGGCCGCCGGACGCCGTGCAGCAACAGTTCGCGCCGCACCCCCGCCGTGGTGCCGGAGATGACCATCGCCACCCCCTGGCGGTGGGCCTTGCGGGCCAGCCCGGCCAGGGTGTTCGCCGCCGACGAGTCGATGAACGGCACCTGCGAGAGGTCCAGCACGAAGGCGCGCCGGGCGTCGGCGATACGGTCCAGCACCGAGCCCAGGGTGGACGCCGCCCCGAAGAAGAACGCGCCGCTGAGGCGGTAGACCACCACGGAGGGGTCGCTGGCGTCCTCGGCGTGGTACGGCGTGCGCTCGTCCGGCGCGCCGTCGGCGCGGTCCTCGGCCACGTAGGGGGTGTGGGTCTCGATCGAGATCGCCTGCGACATGCGGTGGATGAACAGCACCGCGCCCAGGGCGAAGCCGACCAGGATGGCCTCGGTCAGGTCGCGGAACACGGTCAGCAGGAAGGTGACCAGCAACACCGCGGTATCCCCGCGCGAGCTGCGCAGCAGGGCGACAATGGCGTCCTTCTCCACCATGTTCCAGGCCACCACGGTCAGCACCCCGGCCAGCGCGGCCAGCGGGATGTACGACGCCAGCGGGGCCGCCACCAGCACGAAGGCCAGCAGGAACAGGGCATGAAGCATGCCGGCCACCGGGCCATGCGCACCGGCGCGGATGTTGGTGGCGGTGCGCGCGATGGCGCCGGTGACACACAGGCCGCCGAACAGGGCGGAGCCGATGTTGGCCGCGCCCTGGGCCACCAGCTCGCAGTTGGAGCGGTGCCGGCGGCCGGTCATGCCGTCGGCGACCACGGCCGACAGCAGGGATTCAATGGAGCCGAGCAGCGCGAAGCCAATGGCGTTGGGCAGCACCGCCTGCACCAGGTCGAGGTCCAGCGTCGGCAGGCTCGGCAGCGGCAGGCCCTGCGGGATGCCGCCGAAGTGGCTGCCGATGGTGGCGACGGGCAGGCCGGCGGCGACCACGACGACCGCGGCGCCGGTGACGGCAATGAGCAGGCTGGGCCACGCCGGCGCCCAGCGCTTCAGCGCGGCGATGACCGCGATGGTGCCGAGCGCCACCGCCACCGCCTCGGGCGTCACCGTGGGCAGGCTGTTCCACAGCACCGGGATCTTGTCCAGCAGCGGCGCCGGCTCCGGCCGGCCCAGGGTCAGGCCGAGCAGGTCCTTGATCTGGCTGGCGGCGATGATGACGCCGATACCGGCGGTGAAGCCGACGGTGACGGGGTAGGGGATGAACTGGATGTAGGTGCCGAGCCGCAAAGCCCCGATGGCCAGCAGGATCAGGCCCGACAACAGGGTGGCGACCAGCAGGCCGTCGATCCCGTGCACCTGCACGGTGGTGGCCACCAGCACGATGAAGGCGCCGGCCGGGCCGCCGATCTGGAACCGGCTGCCGCCCAGCAGCGACACCAGGAAGCCGCCGACGATGGCGGTGTACAGGCCGCGGTCGGGCGAGACGCCGGAGGCGATGGCGATGGCCATCGACAGCGGCAGGGCGACGATGGCGACGGTGAGGCCGGCGATGGCGTCGGCCCGGAGCTGCGCCAGGCCGTAGCCCTCGCGCAGGACGGTGACGAGCTTGGGGGTGTACAGGGCGGCAACACCGGGTCTGGCGTCGGCCCGCAGGGGGGACGTGGGCAAGGGTCTCGGTCTCTCGGCGGTGGGACAGGGGCGGTCGCCGATGGGAACCGGGACCGGAACCGAAACCATACGCCAGATGGGGACGGTCGACCAATGCACCAGACGCATGGCTCTGTCCCCGGCGCCCCGTGAGAGGGGCGCCGAGCCATGCTTTAACTGCGTGGCTCGGCCCAGTCCGCCGGTACGCCCCCCTGGGTGCGTCTGGGCCGGTCGGGCCGGCGGCCCCAGCGCAGTTCCTTGACCACGCCGTGCAGGGTGCGCACCTCGGGCACGGTCAGTTCGGCCCGCTCGAACAGGCTGCGCAGGTTGCGGATCATGCCGGGGCGCTTCTCCTCGTTGCGCAGGAACCCGCAGGCATCCAGTTCCGCCTCCAGGTGGCGGAAGAAGCTCATCAGCATGGCGCGGTCGGCCAGGTCGGCGCCGTTGGTGATCAGCTCCACCGGCGGTCGGTCCACCCCGGCCTGGAACCACTCGTAGCCGACCAGGAGCACCGCCTGGGCCAGGTTCAGCGAGCAGTGGACCGGATTGAGGGGCACCTCGACGATGGCGTCGGCCAGCGCCACGTCGTCGTTCGCCAGCCCGGTGCGCTCCGGTCCGAACAGCACCGCGCAGCGCTGGCCGGCATCGGCGGCCGCGCGCATCACGCCGGCGGCGTGGCGCGGCGTCATCAGCGGCTTGATGAGGTCGCGCCGGCGCGCGGTGGTGGCGTAGACGCGGTGGCAGTCGGCCAGCGCCGCCTCGGTCGAGTCGTACGCCCGGGCGTGGCGCAGGAGGACGTCGGCGCCGGAGGCGGCGGCGATGGCCTTCTCCGACAGCCAGTCCTCGCGCGGCGCCACCAGGCGCAGTTCGGGCAGCGCGCAGTTCATCATGGCACGCGCGGCGGTTCCGACGTTCTCGGCCAGTTGCGGGCGCACCAGCACGACGACGGGGGCGGGGGTGGGGTCCGGGGGTGACGTGGTATCCTGCATGATCCGCGGTGAGACTCGTGGTGAGACCGGCCGGCCGGCCCTGTCGGGTATCCTGTCGACGCGGGGCCGGCGCCGCCGGGGGTGTCGTCCCGGGCGTGACGGCCCTTGTACCGGCCGTGCCCCGCGCGCGCACGCCTTTTTCCGAGGCCGTTCGGCGGTCCGCGACAGTCCCCGGCGCGGGCTGGCGGGTCGCGGTGCTGCCACGTGACAGGCCCGCCGGGGCGAGGGTAGGCTCGGCGGCATTGGACACACCCCACCCCGGGATCGGTGTTTCTGCCCGTGCGACCATGCCGTCACACCCGGCCCCTCTCGCGCACCCTCGCCCAGCGGGGCGGCGCGGTCGTGGCCCGCGCCCTGCTCGCCGCCGCCCTCGTCCTGGCCGTGCCCCACGCGAGCCTGGCCGAGGAGGACGAGCCGGCGGATCCGCGCGTGCCGTACACGGTCGAGGTGCGTGTGACCGATCCGCCGGCGGCGGTCGACCTGATGGACGCGGTCGAGGGCGCGTCGACCCTGCGCGCGCTGGAGGGGGAGCCGCCGGCCACCCGGTTCGGGCTGCGCCGCCGCCTGGAGTCCGACCTGGCCACCGTCCGTGACGTGCTGCGGGCCGAGGGCTTCTACGCCGGCCACGTGGACGGCCGTATCGAGGACGGGCCGCGCGAGGTCCAGGTGGTGGTGTCGGTGACCCCGGGGCCGCGCTACACGGTGGCCGAGACCGCCGTCGCGTACACCGGCGCCTACACCGGCGCCGGCGCCAGCGGTGGCCCCGCCAGCCTTCCCGCCAGCCTGGCCGGCGTCGGCCTGGCCCCCGGACAGCCGGCGACGTCGGACGCCGTGCTGGCGGCGGAACGCGCGCTGATCGACCGGCTGCGGGCCGAGGGACGGCCGTTCGCCGAGGTCGTCGACCGCCGGGTGGCCGTCAACCATGCCCGCCGCGCCATGGCGGTGCGGCTACGCGTCGATCCCGGCCCGGCGGCCAGCTTCGGCGGCGTCCGCATCGAGGGCCTGGAGCGGCTCAAGGCGGATGTGCTGCGCGATCTGGCGCCGTGGACGCCGGGCACCGTCTTCGATACCCGCCAGCTCGACGCCTACCGCAACCGTATCCTGGAGACGCGGCTGTTCTCCTCCGTGACGGTGCGCCCGGCGGAGGCCGCGGAGGCGGATGGACGGCTACCGGTCGTGGTCGCGGTCACCGAGGCGCCGCCCCGCTCGGTCGGCGGCGGCCTGCGCTATTCGACCGACGACGGCCCGGGGGTGCGGCTGTACTGGACGCACCGCAATCTTCTCGGCCGGGCCGAGCGGCTGCGCGGTACCGTGGATCTGGCACCGGTGAGCCAGACCGCCGGCTTGGTGTTCGAAAAGCCCTGGTTCCTGCATCCGGACCAGTCGCTGCGACTGTCCGGCGATCTGGAGCGGGTCGAGCGCGAGGCCTATACCGGCCTGACCGCGCGGGCCGGCGCCGGGGTCGAACGCCGGCTGAACGACGTGTGGCGCCTGTCGGGCGGGGTGTCGCTGGACCTGGCCCGGCTGAAGGACGAGGACGGCACCGACAGCAGCTATCTGGTGGGGGTGCCGCTCGGGGTCGCGCGCGAGACCGTGGACGATGTGCTCGATCCGACCGCCGGCACCCGGCTGTCGCTGTCCCTGACCCCGTTCGCGGGTCGGGGCGAGGGGGCCGCGCTCGGCTTCGCGGTCGCCGACCTCTCCGGGTCGGCCTACTGGACGCCGCTGGAGGACGACGGCCTGGTGCTGGCGGCACGCGGACGCCTTGCCAGCCTGGTCGGCGCCGAGACCGACGCGGTGCCGCCGCATCGCCGGCTCTACGCCGGCGGCGGCGGCTCGGTGCGCGGCTACGGTCACCAGATGGTGGGGCCGCTGGACGACGACGGCGACCCGCGCGGCGGGCGCTCGGCGCTGGAGCTGGGGCTGGAGGCGCGGATCAAGGTGACGGACAGCATCGGGCTGGTCCCGTTCGTGGACGCGGGTCTGGTCGGCGACGAGGCGGTCCCCGATCTGGGCGGCGATGTGCTGTGGGCGGCCGGCCTGGGGGCGCGCTACTACACCGATTTCGGCCCACTTCGCGTCGATATCGGCGTGCCCCTGAACCCGCGCGACGCCGACGACCGGTTTCAGGTCTACATCAGTCTGGGACAGGCGTTCTGAGCCATGGCGGAGTCTTCCGACCGCATCGCCGCGCCGGCCGCCCCGCCGCCGTCGCCACCGCCGCCCCGTCCGCGCCGCCGCCGGTTGCGGCGGTGGCTGGCGCGCGGGCTGCTGGCCGTCCTGGTGCTGGTCCTGGCCCTGGCCGGCGCGGCCGTGTGGGTGGTGCGGACGGATCCGGGGCGGGCGTGGCTGACCGCCACCGTTCTCGAGCTGGTCAACGGCATCGACGGGATCACCGTCCGGCTCGGCGCCCTGGAGGGTGATCTGCCGGTCTCGGTGCGGCTGGTCGACCTGACGGTGGCCGACGCCGAGGGGGTCTGGCTGAGCGCCGACAGCATCGGGCTGGCGTGGGATCCGCTGGCGCTGCTGTCGCGGCGGCTGCACATCACCGCGGTCACGGCGTCGGCGCTGGCCGTGGATCGCCCGCCGGTGCTGCCGTCTGCTGGCGGGGCGCCCGCCGACCCGGACACCGGCGGGGGCCTGGATCCGCGCCTGCTGGGGGCGCTGCGGATCGACCGCGTGGCGCTGGAGGGCACGCACCTGGGCGCCGGTCTGGTGGGCCAGTCGGTGCTGCTTGATGTGACCGGCGGGGTGGACAGCGCCGGCGATGCGGGCGCGCCGACCGCCGTGACGGCGCGGCTGGAGGCCCGCCGGATCGACGGCCGGCCCGGCCGGGTGGCGCTGGAGGGCCGCCTGCACGGTCCCGCCCTGGACCGCGTGGCGGTGACGCTGGAGGCCGGGGAGGAGCAGGGCGGCCTGCTGTCCGCCCTGGCCGGCCTGCCGGGGGCCGCCGGCTGGACGATGACCCTGGACGGCGACGGCCCGCTGTCCGACTGGACCGGCCGGCTGGAGGCGTCGGCCGAGGGACTGGCGTCGGTGGCGGGCGCGGTGGGCCTGGGCCTGGCCGATCCGGAGGCGCCGTCGCTGACGCTGGACCTCGCCGCGACGCCGGGCGCCGGGGCGCCGGCGATGTGGCAGGCGGTGCTGGGCGAGCGCCTGACGCTGGCGGCGCGGGCCGAGGGGCCGCTGGCGGCGCCCACGGTGACGGCCGAGGCCACTCTGCGCGAGGGCGGCACGGCCGCCTTCGGGGCTGCGAGCCTGACCCTGACCGCCAGCGCCACGCCGGACGGTCCGCTGGACGGTCCCACGCCCGTGGTGGCCCTCGACCTGAGCGCGCGGGTCGCGGGGCTGCGCGGGCCCCCGGCCGTGACCGGGCTGCTGTCGCGTCCGCTCGACCTGACGGCGGCGGCGACCTATGCGCTCGCGGACGGGCGGGCCGAGATCGGTCGCCTCAGGCTGGCCGACGACCGGGGCCTGATGCTGACCGCGGACGGCACCGTGACGACCGCCCCCGCGCTCGACGCGACGGCGGCGGCCCGCCTGGAGGTGGCGGATCTGGGCCGTCTGGCCCCGGTGCTGGGCGGCCTTTCCCCCACCGGCGGCGGCGTGCTGACCCTCTCCGGGGTGACCGTGACGGCGGACGCGCCGGTGACCGGTATGGTCCGGCTGGCCTTGTCCGACGCCGCGCTGGGTGTGGCCCCGGCCGACGCCGTGCTGGGCGCGGCGCCGGACCTGTCCGGCCGCGTGACCTATGATCCGGCCGACGGGCTGCGGGTGGCGGACCTGGCGCTGCAGGGCGCGCACGCCGGGTTGACCGGCACGCTGGCGATCGACGCGGCGTTTGCCCACCTGGACGCGGACGCGACCGTGACCCTCGACGACCTGGGCCGGGTGACGGACGGGGCCGCGGGGGGCGCGGTCACCGTCGATGCCGCCCTGTCCGGACCGCTCGCGGACCCGGCCGTCACCGCCACGGCGCGCCTGCCCGCCGCGACCCTCGCCGGCATGGCCTGGGACGACGTGACGCTGGAAGCCGCCGCCGCCGGCCTGGCGTCGGGGGCCACCGGCAGCGCCCGTTTGAACGGCACCGGGCCGGGCGGCCGGCTCGATCTGGAGACCGCGTTCGCCCTGCCGGGCTATGCCCGGGTCCGTGTTTCCGACCTGGTGCTGACGGTGCCGGGGGCGCGCCTGAGCGGCGGCACCGAGACCGATTTCGCGACCCTGCTGACGACCGGGGATCTGGCGCTGGCGGTCTCGGAACCCGGCGCGCTGGCCGGCTGGGGGCTGCCGCCGCTGTCGGGGTCGCTCGACGCCCGCGTGGCCCTGGCCGCTCCGGAGGGGCGCCAGCGGGTCGAGGTGACGGCCCGGGCGCCGGCGCTCGGACTCGCCGACGCCGACGGTGCCCTCGGGGCGGTGGACCTGGAGGCCACGCTCACCGATGCCCTCGACACCCCGCGTCTGGATGCCCGCGTGCAGGCCCGCGACGGCACCGCCGGCGGGGTGACCTGGGACCGGCTGACCGCGACAGCGGCCGGGCCACTGGCCGACCTTGCGGTGACGGCCGAACTGGCGGGCGCGGGGCCGACCGGCACGCTGGCGCTGGAAACGGCGGCCCGGGTGCAGCCGCCGGGCCTGGCCGCGACGGCCCGCGTGGTGCTGGAGCGGCTGGCGCTGGACAGCGCCGGGCACCGGGTGGCGCTGCGCGGGCCGGCGACGGTGGCGCTGGACGGCCCGGCGCGCGTGGACCGGCTGGCGCTGGCTCTCGATGACGGCACCCTGACGGTCGAGGGCGGCCTGGCGCCCGACGGCGGGCTCGATCTGGCCGTGACCGGCGCGGACCTGCCGCTCGGTCTCGCCGATCTGGCGGTGCCCGATCTCGGCCTGGGCGGCCGCCTGGACCTGTCGGCCAGCCTGCGGGGCCGGCTGCCGACGCCGCGCGGCACCCTGTCGCTGACCGCCCGCGAGGTTGCCCTGGCCCGCGCCGAGGCGGCGCCGCCCCTGGCGGCCGACGTCTCGGGCACCCTGCGGGACGGTCGCCTGGGCGCCGAGGCCACGGTGCGCGGGTTCGCCGACACCCCCGCCCGGCTGTCGGCGGATCTGCCGCTGCGGCTCGGCGGCGGGGCGGCGATGCCCGAGACCGCCCCGCTGTCGGCGCGCGTGGACTGGGAGGGGCCGGTGGCCCGGGTGTGGGAGATGCTGCCCCTGGTCGAGCACCGGCTGGCCGGGGACTTGACCCTGCACGCGGCGGTCTCCGGGTCGCTGGCGGCGCCGGCCGTGGATGCCGAGGTGCGCCTCGCCGGCGGCCGTTACGAACACCTGACCCTGGGCACGCTGCTGGACGACCTGTCGCTGTCCGCCACCGCCGCCGGGTCGGACCGGGTGACCGTGTCGCTGACGGGTGGGGACGGCGGGGCCGGGCGCCTGTCCGCCGAGGGCGACGTGCGTCTGGCCGGCGACGGCCCCACCGGGCGGGTCACCGCCACGCTCGACGACATGGTGCTGCTGCGCCGCGACGACGTGACGGCGCGGGCCGATGCCGACCTGGCGTTCGACCTGGAGGGCACCGGGGCCGCGCTGACCGGGACGGTCGAGACCGAGGAGGTGCGGGTGCGGCTGATCGGTGGGGGCGGAGGGTCCGTACAGACCCTGGAGGTGGTCGAGATCGACGACGCCGGCCGGTCCGCCCTGGCCGCGCTGGAGGATGCATCGGCGGCCGAGGCGACGGCGGAGGAGGAGACGGGCGCCGGGGTAAGCGGCGGGCCGGCCGACACCGGCTTTCCCGTTCGCCTCGACATCGCCGTGCGCATGCCCAACCGGGTCTATGTCTCGGGCCAGGGGCTGGAGTCGGAGTGGGCCGGCGACCTGTCGGTCGGCGGCACGGCGGCGGCGCCGCGCATCACCGGCACCATCGCCGTCCGCCGCGGCACCCTGGACGCGGTCGGCAAGACCTTCACCGTCGAGACCGGCGAGGTGCGGTTCGCCGGTGGCACCCCGGTCAATCCGCTGCTGGAGGTGATCGCGGTCTACGAGACCACAGGCCTGGAGGCCCGGGTGGGCCTGCGCGGTCCGGCCCGCGACCCGGCGTTGGTGCTGGAGTCCCAGCCGCCGTTGCCGCGCGACGAGGTGATTTCGCGCATTCTGTTCGGCAAGCGCAGCGGTGCCCTGACCACGGTCGAGACGGTGCAGGTGGCGCGGGTGCTGGCGTCGCTCAGCGGCGCCACCGACGGCGACGGGCTCAATGTGGTCGACAGCCTGCGCCGCGCGACCGGGCTCGACGTGCTGAGCGTGGGCGGCGAAGGCCTGGAGGCCGGCACCTATCTGGGCGACGACATCTATGTCGGCGTCGAACAGGGAATCGAAGCGGGCAGCGGCGGGGTCACCGTGGAGGTCGACCTGGGCGCCGGCTTCAAGGTGGAGAGCAAGGCGGCCCGCTCGGGCCAGGGCGAGGTCGGCGTGATGTGGGAGATGGACTACTGATCCGGCAGCGGTGATCCGCGCCGGCGGGTCCGGGAGCCGGCGGGATGATGCCTCGACCCGCCCCGGACGACGCCGTATCCTGCCACGGCGACGCAACGGTTCGCGCTGTGCGCGCCGGCGTGCCATGACCCACCCGGGTCCGCGCCGGCGGACCCGGACCGGGCGTCAGGGGACAGCCATGAAGATGATCCATCAGGGCCTGGTGGCCGCCGCGATCCTGGGCGGCGCCGCGCTCGCCTACCAGTACGGCGGGCCGTTGCTGGCCGCCGGCGGCGACGGCGGCGCTCCGGCCGGCGCCACGGCCGAGCGCGCCGGCCCCCGGGTGGTGGTCGAGCCGGTGGTGCTGCGGCCCGAGACCACCCGTCTGGAGGCCGTCGGCACCGGCGAGGCGATCCGCTCGGCCACCCTGCATCCCGCGGCCGCCGGCGAGGTGGTGGCGGTGCGCTTCACCGCCGACCAGCGCGTGGCGGCGGGCGACGTGCTGCTGGCGCTGGATGCGCGCCGCGAGACGCTGGCCCTGGAGTTGGCCGAGGCCCGGGTGGCCGAGGCCGAGCGCCTGCTGGCGCGCTACGAGAGCGCCGGGCGCGGGGCGGTGCCGGCCTCCACCGTGGATGAGGCCCGCACCACCCTGGAGGCCGCGCGCATCGCCCGCCGCCAGGCCGAGGTGGCGCTGGAGGACCGCACCCTCACGGCCCCGTTCGCCGGTCGCGTCGGGCTGACGGACATCGACGTCGGCGATCGGGTCACGCCCGATCAGGCCGTCACGACCCTGGACGATCGCAGCGCGCTGCGGGTGCGGTTCGAGCTGCCGGAGACCGCGCTCGGCCGCATCGGCGTCGGCGACAGCGTGGACGTGGCCCCCTGGGGCGACCGGGAGGCCCCGGTGTCCGGCCGGGTGGTCGACATCGGCAGCCGCGTGGACCCGCAGACCCGCACCGTCACCCTGCGCGCCCGGGTCGACAACCCCGCTGATACGCTGCGCCCCGGCATGAGCTTCGTTGTGGGGGTCGATCTGACCGGTCCGCGCCACCCGCTGGTGCCGGAGATCGCCGTGCAATGGGGGGCCGACGGCCCGTTCCTGTGGGTGGTGCGCGGCGGTCAGGCCGAGCGCGAGGCGGTGCGCATCGTCCAGCGCCGGGCGGGTGTCGCGCTGGTCGAGGGCGCCCTGGAGGACGGCGAGCCGGTGGTGGTGGAGGGCATCCAGCGCATGCGCCCGGGCATCGCGGTGACCCTGACCGAGCCGGTGCCCAGCGCCGCCGCCACGGCCGGCAGCTAGCGCGGAGGAGCCCGCCGTGTCCGATGAGCCTGTGGCCGCGCGCGCCGACCTGCCCTCGCTGGCGATCCGCCGGCCGCTGCTGGTGCTGGTGCTGAACCTGCTGATCGCGCTGGCCGGGATCGCCGCCATCCTGGGGGTGGAGGTGCGCGAACTGCCCGACGTCGACCGGCCCATCGTCTCGGTCCGCGGCGAGTTCCCCGGTGCCGCGCCGGAGACCATGGACGCCGAGGTCACGTCGGTGGTCGAGGCCGCGGTGGCGCGCGTCTCCGGGCTGCGCAGCCTGCGGTCCGCCAGCGAGGAGAACAACTTCCGCATCCGCGCCGAGTTCCACCCCGGCGCCGATCTGGAGGCCGCCGCCGCCGACGTGCGCGAGGCCGTCAGCCGGATCGAGCGCCAGTTGCCCGACGGTGTGGAACAACTGACCGTCGTCAAGGCGGATGCCGACGCCCAGCCGATCCTGCGGCTGGCCGTGTCCGGCGAGACCCTGGACGAAGCGGCCCTGACCCGGGTGGTCGAGACCGATGTGGTCCCGGCCCTGGTCTCGGTGCCGGGGGTGGCCGACGTCTCGGTCTATGGCGACCGCGAGCGCCAGCTCCGCGTGGTCGTGGACCCGCTGCGGCTGGCGGCGCACGGGCTGTCGGTCAGCGATGTGGCGGCGGTGCTGCGGACGGCGCCGCTGGATGTGCCGGCCGGCAGCTTCGAATCCCGGGACATGGACCTGATCGTGCGCGCCGATGCCCGCGTGGTCACGCCCGCCGACATCGAGGCCCTGGTGATCCGCGAGACGGTCCGCGTCGGCGACGTGGCCGAGGTCTGGTTCGGCCCGGAAGACGCCACCAGCGTCTTCCGGCTCGACGGCCGCCGGGTCATCGGTCTCGGCATCATCCGCCAGGCGCGCTCCAACACGATCGCGATCGCCGATGGCGTCACCGCCGCCGTCGCGCGCCTGAACGCCCGCCTGGGGGACGTCGAGATCCTGGTGACCTCGAACGACGCGGTGTTCATCAAGGGGTCGGTGCGGGAGGTGCTGACCACGCTGGTGCTGGCCGTGGTCATCGTGGTGGTGACCCTGTGGGTGTTCATCGGGGCGCTGCGGCCGACCCTGATTCCGACGGTCAGCATCCCGATCGCCCTGGTCGGTACGGTGTCTGCCATCTGGCTGCTGGGTTTCTCTATCAACATCCTGACCCTGCTGGCGCTGGTGCTGGCGACCGGCATGATCGTAGACGATTCCATCGTCGTGCTGGAGAACGTGCAGCGGCGCAAGGCCCAGGGCCTGGGCAGCCGCGCGGCCGCGGTGCTGGGCACCCGCCAGGTGTTCTTCGCGGTGGTGGCGACGACGGCGACCCTGGTGTCGGTGTTCGTGCCGATCTCGCTGCTGCCCGGCATGACCGGCCGGCTGTTCGAGGAGTTCGGCGTCGTCCTGGCCATCGCGGTGACCATCTCCTCGTTCGTCGCGCTGTCGCTGGTGCCGGCGCTGGCCGCGCGGCTGCCGGCGGGCGCGCCCGGCGGGCGGCGCGGCCCCTTGGGTGTGGCGGGGCGTGCCCTGGCCCGGCTCTATGATCGCTCGCTGGCCGCCGTGCTGGCGGCGCCGCTGGTGGTTCTGGCGGGGGCGATCGTGTTCGGCGGGCTGGGCTGGGGGCTGTACCGGGACCTCGACCGCGAGCTGCTGCCGCCGGAAGACCGGGGGGTTCTGTTCGTCTCCGCCAGCGGCCCGGACGGTGCCAATCTGACCTACGCGGCGCGTCAGGCCGACCACATCGAGGCCCTGCTGGCGCCGCTCATCGAGTCGGGCGAGATCGAACGGGCGCTGACCATCGTCGGGCGCTGGGATCCCAACCGGGTGTTCGTGATCGCGCCGCTGGCCCCCTGGTCGGAGCGGGCGCGCAACCAGCAGCAGATCATGAACGACCTGCGTGGACCGCTGGCGGCGCTGCCCGGGGTGCGGGCCGGCGTGTTCGGGTCGAACTCGCTCGGCCTGCGTGGTCAGGGCGGCGGCATGGAACTCGCCCTGATCGGCAACGACTACGGCCGCCTGTTCGAGGCCGCCAAGGCCCTGGCCCGGGCCATCGAGGATCGCGCCACCACGCTGAGCGATCCCGACATCGCCTATCAGCCCACCCAGCCGGAGCTGTCGGTGCGGCTCGACCGGCGCGCCGCCGCCGACCTGGGTATCTCCCTCGATGCGCTGGCCGCCACCCTGCGCGCCATGATCGACGGCGACGACATCGCCGACCTGAGCCTGGACGACGAAGCGATCCCGATCGTGCTGGAGTCGCGCGGCGGTGCCATCGACGATCCGGGCGACCTCGCCAACCTCTACGTCCGCGCCGAGGGCGGGGCGCTGGTGCCACTGTCCGGGCTGATCGCGCTGGAAGAGGCGGGGGTCCCGGCCGAGCTGGACCGCCGCGAGCAGCGCCGGGCCATCGACATCGACGCCGAGATCGCGCCCGGCGTGCCGCTGGCCGAGGCGCTGGCGGAGCTGCGCGCGCTGGCCGCCGCGGTGCTGCCGGCCGACGTCGAGATGATCCCGCTGGGCGAGGCCGAGGCGCTGGAGGAGACCGGGCGCGACATGGCCCTGACCTATGCCCTGGCTCTGGTGGTGGTGTTCCTGGTGCTGACGGCGCAGTTCGAAAGCCTGGTCTCGGCCCTGGTGGTGATGACCACCGTCCCCTTCGGCCTGGCTGCCGGGGTGATGGCCCTGCACCTGACCGGGACCTCGCTCAACATCTATTCCCAGATCGGGTTCGTGATGCTGATCGGGCTGATGGCGAAGAACGGCATCCTGCTGGTGGAGTTCGCCGATCAATTGCGCGACCGTGGCCTGTCTGTGCGCGCGGCGGTGACCACGGCCGCCTCCGTGCGGCTGCGGCCCATCGTCATGACCATGGTCTCCACCGTGCTGGGCGGGTTGCCGCTGATTCTGAGCACCGGACCGGGCGCCGAGGCCCGCGCGGCGATCGGCTGGGTGGTGTTCGGCGGGCTCGGGCTGGCGGCGCTGATCACGCTCTATCTCACCCCGCTGGCCTATCTGGGGCTGGCACGACTGGTGCGGCCGCGCGCCGCCGAGGGCGCGCGCCTGGAGCGCGAACTGGCGCACGCCGCCACCATCCCCGACCGCGGCGAGGAGGCCCCGGCGGAATGACGCGCGCGCGCATGCTCGTGGCCGGGGTCGGGCTGCTGTTGTCGGGCTGCCTGGCGACCGTGGGGCCGGACTACGCCCCGCCGGACCTGGAGACGCCGGCGGCCTATCGCGGCGGGGCGGACGCCGGGGGGCGGCTGCCGGAGGGCGCGGCGGCCCACGCCGCCTGGTGGCGGGGCTTCGGGGACGCGCGGCTGAACGCCCTGGTGGCGCGGGCGCTGGCGGGCAATCTGGAGATCGCCGCCGCGCGTGCCCGTCTGGCGGAAGCGCGGGCGCTGGTGGGCGTGGCGGCGGCGGCCGACGGCCCCACGCTCGACGGCACCGGCGGGGCCGATGCCGACGCCCGCCTGCTTCGCGATCCGCCGCGCGACCAGGAGACCGTGACGGGGACCGCCCGGGCGGGTCTGGCCTTCTCCTGGGGGCCGGACCTGTTCGGCGGCCAGCGCCGCGCGGTCGAGGCGGCCGCGGCCGAGGCGCGCCGCCGCGCGTTGTTGCGCGACGACCTGCGCCGCGAGGTGGCGGCGGACGTGGTGCGCCGCTACCTGGACATCGCCCGCGACCGCGCCGGGCTGGATCTGATCGACGCCTCGCTGGAGGTGCAGCGCCAGACCCTGGGTCTGGTGCGCCGTCGCTTCCGGGCCGGTCTGGCGGCCGCCCTGGACGTCAGTCGCGCCGAGGCCCAGGTGGCCGCCACCCGGGCGCGGCGCGGGCCGCTGCGGACCGGCCTGGCCGAGTCGGAGGCCGCGCTGGCGGTGCTGGTCGGGGGCGACGGGGCGGACGATCCGCCGGTGCCCGGGGCGGTGCCGGCCTATGCCGGGGGTCCGGACATCGGGCTGCCGCGCGACCTGCTGCGGGCGCGCCCCGACGTGCGCGCGGCGGAGGCCGACCTGGCGCGCGCGACGGCGGAGATCGGGGTCGCCGAGGCGGCCCTGTACCCGCGTCTGACCCTCCCGGGAACCCTCACGCTGTCGAGCACCGGGCTGGGCACGGCCGACGTGGTGCGGTCGCTGGTGGCGACGCTGGCGGCGAGTCTGGACATCCCGCTGCTCGACGGCGGGGCGCGCCGGGGTCGGATCGCGGCCGCCGAGGCGCGGGCGCGCGAGGCCCTGCTGGCCTATCGCGCGACGCTGGTGCAGGCGGTGGCCGAGGTCGAGACCGCCTTGGGGGCGCTGGCCGCGGCGCGGACCCGCGCCGACGATCTGGCCGAGGCCGTGACCGCCAGTGAGACCGCCGTGGGGCAGGCGCGCGGACTATACGCCCAGGGGCTGGTGGGGTTCCTGGATGTGCTGGACGCGGAACGCACGCGGCTCGACAATCGCCAGGCGCTGGTGACCGCCCGGGCCGACGTGGCCCGGGCCATCGCCGATCTGTACGCGGCGGCGGGGGCGCCCGTCCCTGGGCCGGGCGCCGACGGGGTGTCCAGACGAACCGAGGGGCGGCGATCATGACATCCGGGCCTGAGCCTGATCCGCCTGCGGGCGTCGGACCCCACGAGGGGCGCGAGCTGGCCCTCATGCTGGCCGGCGAGAAGCCGCTGGCCCTGTTCTGCGACATCGTGCCGTCGCCGTACGTGTGGCCCGACGACCGCTTCGCTCCGCACGTTGCCACCGGACGGCTGGTGATGTGGGAGTATCGGGAGCCGACGCCGGATGGGCGCCATACCGTGCGGTGGCTGTACTACGCGCTGCCCGGGGAGGAGTGGCGCATCGACAGGGCCCATGCCCTGCGCGCTGTGCCGGGCGAGGAGGCGTGTACCGAACTGGGCCGGCTGCTGGGCTATCGCGAGGCGGACATCCGCGCGTTCGTCGCCTGGCTGACCCGGACGCAGTCGATCGAATCTCAGACCACGTAGCCCCGCAGGCCGGAGTCGGCCCGCGTCAGTCGGCCCATCCGCCGGGGCGCGGCGGCCTATTCCGCCGCTGTCGCGTCGGCGCCGTGTGTCGCGGCCGCCACGCCGGCCGAGAACAGCTTGTAGGTGATCGAGTCGTGCAGCGCGTTATAGGACGCGTCGATCACGTTCGGCGACACGCCGACCGTGGTCCAGCGGTTGCCGGCGCTGTCGGCGCTTTCGATCATCACCCGCGTGACGGCGGCGGTGGCGGCCTCCGGGGTCAGGATGCGCACCTTGTAGTCCACCAGCCGCAGGTCGGCGAGCTGCGGGTAGACCGGCAGCAGCACCTTGCGCAGGGCCGCATCGAGCGCGTTGACGGGGCCGTTGCCCTCCGCGACCGTCATGTGGTGCTCGTCGCCGATCACCGCCTTGATGGTGGCCTCGGACAGGGTGATGAGTTCGCCACGGGCGTTCCAGCGCCGTTCGTCGATGACGCGGAAGCTGGTCAGGCGGAAGTAGTCCGGCACCCGGTGCAGCAGCCGCCGGGCCAGCAGCTCGAACGAGGCGCCGGCGCCGTCGTAAGCGTAGCCCTTGAACTCGCGCAGCTTGACCTCGTCCACGACCCGGGCCACCTGGGGCGCGTTCGGATCGACGTCGAGCCCGATTTCGCGCAGCCGTGCCAGCACGTTGGAGCGCCCGGCCTGATCCGAGACCAGGATCTGGCGCCGGTTGCCCACCAGCGCGGGGTCGATGTGCTCGTAGCAGCGCGGGTCCTTCTCCACCGCCGAGACGTGCAGGCCGCCCTTGTGGGCGAAGGCCGACTCGCCGACGTAGGGCGCATGGGGGTTGGGCGCGCGGTTCAGGCGCTCGTCCAGGGTGCGGGAGACCTCGGTGAGCTGGGCCAGCCCGTCCGGCTTCAGGCCGACGTCGTAGCCCATCTTGAGGACCAGGTTGGGAATCACCGAAATCAGGTTGGCATTGCCGCAGCGTTCGCCCAGGCCGTTGATGGTGCCCTGCACCTGGCGGCAGCCGGCGCGCACGGCGGCCAGCGAACTGGCGACCGCGTTGTCGGTGTCGTTGTGGCAGTGGATGCCCAGACGGTCGCCCGGGATGCCCTGCGCCACCAGGGCGGCCACGATCTCGCCCACCTCGTGCGGCAGGGCGCCGCCGTTGGTGTCGCACAGCACCGCCCAGCGCGCGCCGGCCTCCAGCGCCGCCGCGACACAGGCGGTGGCGTAGGCGGGGTTGGCCTTGTAGCCGTCGAAGAAGTGTTCGGCGTCGTACATCACCTCGGCCTTCTCGCGGGCCATGAAGGCCAGGCTCTCGGCGATCATGCGGCGGTTCTCGTCGGGTTCGACCCCCAGGGCCACCCGGCACTGAAAGTCCCAGCTCTTGCCGACCAGCACGGCCACGGGGGCTTCGGCCTGCACCAGGGCGCGCAGGCCGGGATCGTTGTCGGCGCTGCGGCCGGACCGCCGGGTCATGCCGAAGGCGCACAGGCGTGACCGCTTCAGGGGCGGCGGGTCGGCGAACAGGGCGTCGTCGGTGGGGTTCGCCCCCGGCCAGCCGCCCTCGATGTAGTCGATCCCCAGAACATCGAGCGCCTGCGCGATGGCCGCCTTGTCGGGGGCCGAGAAGTCGACGCCATGGGTCTGCGCGCCGTCGCGCAGGGTGCTGTCGAACAGATAAACGCGGGTGTCGCTCATGGCCGGGGTCGCTCTGCTGTCATCGGTGGGCGGCGCGCGCGCGGCGCGGATCCCGAACGGCGCACTGTGCACCAGGGCCATGACGGGCGCAACGCCGACGGGCAGCGCGCTCTACACCCCCTGGAAGCGCACCGGCCGGCCCTGGGGGGTGCCGAGCACGGCGCCATCGCGCATCACCACCCGGCCGCGGATCACCGTCATCACCGGCCAGCCGGTCACCGGCATGCGGTGGTAGGGGGTCCAGCCGCACAGGCTGGCGATCCAGGCGTTGTCGATGGTGTGGTCCGCGTTCAGGTCGACGATGGTGAAGTCGGCGTCATAGCCGCGCGCGATCCGCCCCTTGCCGGCGATGTTGTACAGCCGCGCCGGGCCGGCGCTGGTCAGGTCGACGAACCGCGCCAGGCTGAGCCGTCCGACATGGACGTGCGCCAGCATCACCGGCACCAGCGTCTGTACCCCCGGCATGCCGGACGGGCACTGCGGGTAGGGCAGGGACTTCTCCTCGCGCGTGTGCGGGGCATGGTCGGAGCCGATGACGTCGACCAGTCCGTCGGTCACCGCCCGCCACAGCGCGGCGCGGTGATAGGCGTTGCGGATCGGCGGGTTCATCTGGGCGAAGCTGCCCAGGCCCTCGTAGCAGTCGGGTGCGGCCAGGGTCAGGTGCTGGGGCGTGACCTCGACGGTGGCGAGGTCACGGGCCTCGGCCAGCATCTCCATTTCATCGGCGGTCGTGACATGAAGCACGTGCACCCGCCGGCCGGTCTCGCGCGCCAGCGCCAGCAGCCGCCGCGTGGCCCGCACCGCGGTCTCGACGTCGCGCCAGTCGGGGTGGGCGGCCGGGTCGGCGCGCTCCTCCGCGATCGCCTTGCGCTCGCGCAGCCGCGCCTCATCCTCGGCGTGCACCGCCACCCGGCGGCGGCCGCTGGCCAGCACCCGGCGCAGGGCGGTGTCATCCTCCACCAGCAGCGAGCCGGTCGACGAGCCCATGAACACCTTGACGCCGGCGCAGCCGGGCAGGGTCTCCCACTCGCCCAGGCTGTCGGCGTTGGCGTCGGTGGCGCCCAGGAAGAAGGCATGATCGCACCAGGCCCGGCCCTCGGACCGCGCCAGCTTGTCGGCCAGCGCCGCCGGGCTGTCGGTGTTGGGGCTGGTGTTGGGCATCTCGAAGATCGCCGTGACCCCGCCCAGGACGGCGGCGCGGGTGCCGCTCTCCAGGGTCTCCTTGTGCTCCAGGCCGGGTTCGCGGAAGTGCACCTGACTGTCGATCACGCCCGGCAGCACGTGCAGCCCGGTCAGGTCCAGCACCTCGCGCGCCGGGGTCGTCGCCGGAACGCCCAGCGCGGCGATCCGCCCGCCCTGGACCGCGACCGTCGTCGCCTGCGGTCCCGATGGCGTCAGCACCGTGCCGCCCCGCAACAGAAGATCGTAAGACCGCGTTGTGTCCACGCCCTCTCTCCCCCGTCTCGTCTCGTGTCGTCTCATCTCATCGTGTTGCGTTCGGGGCGGGCTCGCTCTCCCCGCTGCCGTGCAGTCTAGTCCAGGTTCGCCACCTGGGAGAACAGCCCGCGATAGCGCGCCAGCACCTGCGAGACCATATGCCCGTGTCCGAACGTCTCCTGCCCGGCCTGGATCAGAATGTCCAGTGCCCCCGGCTCCATCAGCAGCCATTTCAGGCCCTGGGTGACGGTGACCAGGTCATCGGCGGGCAGCAGCAGGGTGTTCTCGTTCGGGCGCATCACCGTTTGCGGATCCAGCCGGCCGACCGCGACCACGGGCTTGCCATGCGCCCAGGCCTCCAGGGCGGCGTGATCGGGCACGCTGTCGCGGCCGGTGCACACCACCACGTCGCTGGCGGCATAGAGCGCGCCCAGATCCTCGCGCCAGCCCAGGAAGCGCACGCGCGGCTTGATTCCCAGCTCATAGGCGATGTGCTCCAGGGTGTCGCGCTCGGGGCCATCGCCGGCGATCCACAGATAGACCTCGGGCAGCCGCTGCATGACGCGCAGAATGGTGGCGATGTCGCGCCGGTCGGTCATCTGCCCGGCGGTGAACAGCAGCGGCGCCTGTTCGGGCGTGAACAGCGTCTTGCGCGCCACCGGGGGCAGCGGCGTCTGGTCGACCAGCGGCGGCAGCAGGTGCACCCGCTCGCGCGGCCAGCCGCGGGCCAGCAGGGTGTCCTGCTCGGCGCCGCTGTGCACCAGCAGGTGCTGGCAGTGGCGATAGGCCTCCAGAGGCTTGCCCACCCCCCAGCGCCCCAGCACCGGCACCCCCATGCCGGTCAGGTGGGGCACCGTGTCGGGCGTCCAGGCCACCGCCAGGCCGGGCTGGAAGCTGCGCAGGTAGCCCTTGATGCGCCGCCGCACCAGGAACTCCAGGCCTTCGTACTTCATCGTCACCGGATGCAGGCCGGCCTCGCGCAGCCGCGCCACCCGGTCGGGGACGTCCCGCAGCATCACCAGTTGCTGGATGCCGTCGCGATGCAGGGCCAGCACGAGGCGTTCGAAGAACCGCTCGGTGCCGCCGATGGCGTCACCGGTGATGGCCTGCAGGACTCGCGGATCCATGAAACGGGGCTCCCTTGCGGCAGCGGGTCAGGGGACGGTGGACGGCGGGCGGCTGCCCCGGGCCGGACGCACCGGACCCCAGGACCTGGGACCCCAGGACCTGGGGCCAGCATACGGCCGACGGTGGCGAGATGGTGGCGCCCGCACCGGGTCCCGCGAGCCGCCCCCATCACAGGCCAAAAGCGCCGGCCGGTCAATGTCCGGCCCGGGCGTGGGGGCGTCAGGCGGCGGTCTCTCGCAACACCGCGGCGGCGGCCGCCGCGACCCGCCCGACGGGTAGCGACGTCATCCGGCTTTCGGTCACGGTGGCCGGGTCGAGGTCGGGCGGGAACAGCGCCGCATAGGGCTCGTCGGTGCGCACGACACGGCTGCGGGGTCCCCAGGGCGCATAATGGTCGTCGCGCGACGGGCCGAACAGACCGACCGTCGGCACGCCGGCGGCGGCAGCCATGTGCATCAGGCCGGAATCGTTGCCAACGAACAGCGTGCAGCGGGCCAGCGCCGCGTGGACGCCGAGCAGCGGCAGCCCGCCGACCAGATCCAACAGGCGCGGGCCGGCCAGCGCGTCCAGCACCGGACGGGCGGCGTCGCGGTCCTGCGGGCCGCCGAACACCGCGACGGCGGCGCCGGGCAGGGCGCCGTCCGGCGCGGTCAGGCGCCGCGCCAGGGCGACGAAGCGGTCGGCCGGCCAGGTCTTGGCGATCCAGTTGGCCGCCGGGGCCAGCGCCAGAACGGGCGCGTCCCCGGCGGGGGCGAGGGCGGCGGCCGCCGCCGCCTCGTCGGCCGGCCGGGTCCACAGCCGCGGCGCCGGCGGATCGGCACGGCCCGCCGGCCCCAGCGCCGCGCCGATGCGGCGCACCCGGTGCACGGGCGCCGCGCTATCGCCGCGCGGGCGCAACCGGCGGCCGGCGCGCAGCAGCCACGGCACGGGCGAGCCGCGCAGGTCGGCGACGATGTCCCAGCGCGTGCCCACGGTGGCCGCCCAGAGCGCCCGCCAGTGCCCGGCGCGCGGGCGCTTGTCCAGCACGTGCAGGCGCTCCAGCCCCGGTACGCCTTCGAACAGCGGCGCCGCCACCCGGCCGCAGGCCACCGTGACCCGAACCCCCGGATGGGTCCGGATCAGGTGGTCCAGCAATCCGGTCGACAGCACGGCATCGCCGATGCGGCTGTTGGTGATGAACAGCAGTCTCATGGTCCTCGGGTGATGGGGCGTGTGCCGGCCGGCGTCGGGTCGGATCCGGTCGGGTCGGGTCAGCGGCCGAACCGGAACCAGTGCGCCTCCAACTCGTCGGCGACCGTGCCCCAGCCGCGCCGCCGGGTCGAGGCGCGGGCCTCCTCCACCATGCCGGCGTGCAGGCCGTCGTCGGTCAGAATCTGAATCGTCACGTTGACGAAGGCGTCGTCATCCGGCACCAGCATGCCGCTGTCGCCGTTGGATATGCGTTCGGAGGCCCCGCCCAGCGGACGTGCCACCGCCGGCAGGCCGAGCGCCTGGGCCTCGGCCAACGGCCAACAGGCATGGTCCCAGGGCGCCCCCGGATGCAGGAACACGCGCGCCGTGCGCCAGGCGTCGGCCAGGGCGGCCTCGGGTTGCGGCTCGCGCACCTCGACGCCGTGCCCCGCCAGGGCGCGCACCCGCGCCACCGTGGGCGTCAGCGCCTCCGGCACCGGCTCGCCGGCCAGCCCGGCGGACAGCAGCGCGGAGTACAGGTGCAGCCGGGCCGCGGGCACCGCCGGGCCGATGCCGTGTTCCCAGCGATCCAGCAGCCATCCCAGGTCGCCGTGGACGGGGTGGACGGTGGCGACCGCCACCGGCGGCTCGGCGGGGGCCGGCGCCGCACGGTCGAGGAAGGCCGGCGCCACGCCCGGCGCCAGCACACTGACCCCCATGCCGGCGCTGTCGGGGCCGGCGGCGCGTTGGCTTTCGCTGATGTAGAGCAGATCGGGATGGCGGTTGGCGAGGCGCGCGCGCACCGACGGCCGGATCAGATAGTCCGGCCGGCCCAGTACCCACAGCACCCGGCGTCCCGGCCGCACCGGCAGCGACAGCAGCGACGGCCGGCGCACCGCGACCAGTACGTCGACCTCGTCGGGCAGCGAGCGGTCGCCCTCGTCCATCGGGAGCGGCAGCCACGCCACGCCGTCGACGCGCACCGGGTCGATGATCGGGGTCGCGACGGACACCACATGGCCGCGCGCCGCCAGCGCCCGCGCCAGCCCCACGACGGCGCGCTCGCCACCGCCCAGGGGCTCCTCGGCCGGCGTCCGCCCATCGTAGGCCACGCCATCGTCGGCAAACAGGATGCGCATGCGCCGCCTTATACGCCCGCGTCCGGGACCTTGCCAAGCCGCGCCGGCGGCCTACGTCTCCCGCAGACCCGCCGCGTGCCGAAAGGAGCGCCCGCCATGACCGCCGCCGCCGCCGCGCCGTCCGCGTTCGACGCCACCATTCTGGAGACCCGGGGCCTGCTGTCCCTGAGCGGAGAGGACCGGGCGCCCTTCCTTCAGGGCCTGGTGACCAATGACGTGACGCGGCTGGCGCCCGACCGCGCCGTGCATGCCGCCTTGCTGACGCCGCAGGGCAAGGTCCTGTTCGATCTGTTCCTGGCGGCCCATGGCGACGCCTGGCTGATCGAAAGCGAGGCGGCGCGGCTGGAGGACCTGCGGGCGCGGTTGTGGAAGTTCCGTCTGCGCTCGAAGATCACCCTGGTGGTGGCCGAGGGCTGGACCGTGGCGGCGGCGTGGGGTGCGGGCGCCCTGGCGGCCCTTGGCCTGCCCGCCACGGCCGGGGCGGTCCGCCGGCTGGGGAACGGCGACGGCGACGGTGACGGTCTGGCGATGGTGGATCCACGTCTGGCGGCCGGAGGGGCCCGCCTGTATCTCCCGGCGGAGCGTGCCGGGGCGATCCTGGACGGCCTGGGGGCGCGTCTGGTCGAGCCGGACGCCTACGACCGCCACCGCTTGCCGCTGGGGTTGCCGGACGGCTCGCGCGACATGATCGTCGAGAAGAGCACGGCCCTGGAAGTGGGCCTGGAGGAGTTGGCGGGCGTCGACTTCAAGAAGGGCTGCTACATGGGGCAGGAGCTGACCGCGCGCACCAAGTACCGCGGCCTGCTCAAGCGGCGGCTGATGCCGGTTGCGGTCGAGGGACCGGTGCCCGAGCCCGGCACACCGCTGCGCACCGAGGCCGGCAAGGACGCCGGCGAGATGCGCTCCGGTCTGACCCTGGACGGTACCCAGGGCCTGGGCCTGGCCGTGGTCCGGCTGGAGGCGCTGGCCACGGGGGCACCGCTGGTGTGCGGCGACAGCCGCCTGACGCCGCGGGTGCCGGACTGGATGGTTCTGCCGGAGCCGGCCGGGGCGGGATAGCCGCCGCCGGCCGTTCGCGAATCGGGAGCGCCCACGCCGAAAAGCCCGGCCCCGGCGGTCCCTAGGGGGACGCCGGGCGCCGGGCTTCGGCCGGATCACGGGAGGACGGCGGGGGCTCCCCCGCTGAGCCGAGCCGCCTTGGGTCAGGCGGTGTGGCTCAGGGGGTCGGGGCCGCGTCGATGTCGCCGTCGGCGGGCAGCACCTCGTCCGGCTCCAGGCCCATGTCGCCCAGCGCCTCGGCTTCCTCGCTCTCGGCCTCATCCGCCTCGGCGAGCGCCCGGGCCTCGGCCGCCTCCGCTTCCGCCTCGGCGGCGCGCTCGGCCTCCTCCAGGCTGCGGGCCACCGTGACCGGCACGGTGACGCTCACCTCCGAGTGCAGGGACAGCCGCACCTCGGTGGTGCCCAGCACCTTGATCGGGGTGTTGAGCTGCACCTGCGAGCGGCCGACGGTGTAGCCCTGCTCCTTGAGTTCGTCCGCGATGTCGCGGGCGGTCACGGAGCCGTAGAGCTGACCGCCCTCGGCGGCCTGGCGCACCAGCACCAGGGAGACCCCGGCCATGCGCTCGGCGGCCTGTTCGGCCTCCTCCTTGCGCTTCAGGTTGCGGGCCTCGATCTCGGCCTTCTGCGCCTCGAAGTAGCGCATGTTGGCGTCGGTCTTGCGCAGGGCCTTGCGCTGCGGCAGCAGGTAGTTGCGGGCGTAGCCCGGGCGCACCTTCACCACGTCGCCCATGAAGCCCAGGTTTTCGATACGTTCCAGCAGAATGACGTCCATCATTCCTCCTCCGATGCCCGGCCGGCCGCACGCCTGCGCAGCGTGGCCGCATACTCAACCAGTCCGGCCAGCACCATGGCGACGATGGCCACGGCCGACACGGACAGAAACACGATGTAGAACACGACCAGCACCAGGGTGGGCTGGGGCGTGCGCCGGGCCACCTGGTGGACCAGCTTGAAACCCAACAGCAGGAACGGCAGCGACAGGCCGAGCGCGGCCGACCATGCCACGTAGCCGGCATCGCCCGCCAGCACCACCGACGCCAGCACGACGGCGGCGAAGACCGCGCCATACCAGGCCGGCAGTTCGAGCGCGCCATAGGCCGGCGACGGCCGCACCGCCCGTCCCAGCCGCTGCGCCAGCGCCTGCGCCAGGACGGCGGCGACGACGATCCGGAACAGCCAGGACATCGCCATGCCGCCGGGCAGGAACTGGACCGCGCTGTCCAGCACCGCGCCGCGGGTGGCCCCGTCCAGCGCCGGCATCGCCCCCGACCCGGCCTCGGCCAGCATGCGGTCCAGCCCGGCACCGATCTGCTCGCGCAGCAGGCCCTGAAGGCCGTCCGCGTGGGACGGGGCCAGCAGGGCCAGGACGACCATCCCCAGCGGCGGCAACAGGGCCAGCCGGGCCAGGATCGTCCCCGCCGGCATCCAGGCCCGGGACCGCGCCGGGGCCGGGTTGGTCAGGCCGGGGGCCGGCCGCAGCGCCCAGGCCACCACCAGGGCGGCCGGAAGGGCGTCCGACAGCAGGTACAGTGTCCCGGCCCCGCCCGACAGGCTGACCAGACCGAAGGCCAGGGCGCCGACGCCGCAGGCGACGAAGCCGCCGGCCCGGCCGAGGGTGAACCCGGCCAGCAGCAGCGGCACCGGCGATAGGAACCAAGGGATGGCGCCGGCCACCGGCCCCAGGGCCAGCATCGCCGCATAAAGCAGCGCGCCGGCGATGCCGGCGGCCAGGGCGATCAGCACGGTCTGGGGCATGGTGAGGCCGTCCTGTCGAGCGCGTCGCGCTCGCGCGAGTGACGCACGCCCGAGCCGCGGGGCGACCCGAACCGCGCGCACCACCGGCGCGGCGCGCCGTGGCTACTGCCGGATGACGTAGGGCAGCAGGCCGAGGAACCGCGCCCGCTTGATGGCGCGCGCCAACTCGCGCTGCTTCTTCGCCGACACCGCCGTGATGCGGCTCGGCACGATCTTGCCGCGCTCGGACACGTACCGCGACAGCAGCCGGATGTCCTTGTAGTCGATCTTCGGCGCGTTGGCCCCCGAGAACGGGCAGGTCTTGCGCCGACGGAAAAACGGACGTCGCGCCATGGTCTACGCTCCTGCTTCCTGACGGCCTTCCTGACGACGACCGCGGTCCTCGCGCTCGCCTCGATCCCCGCGCTCGCCCCGGTCGCCCCGGTCGCCGCGATCCCCACGGCCGCCGCGGTCGCCCCGGTCACCGCGATCGCGGCGCCCGCCGCGCTCGGGTCGGTCGCCGCGCTCGTTCTTCTGCATCATGATCGAGGGATTGTCATCCAGAGCCTCGACGCGGATGCTCATGAAGCGCAGGATGTCTTCATTGAGGCGCAGGCGGCGCTCGGCCTCATGCAGGGCGGCCGGCGGAGCATCGACGTTGAGCATGAAGTAGTGGCCCTTGCGGTTCTTCTTCATGCGGAACGCGAGGCCGCGGAGCCCCCAGTATTCCTTCTTGGTGACCTTGCCACCCATCTCGGTGATCACCTGCGTGGTCTGCTCCGCCACCTGGTCAACCTGGTTGGCGGACAGATCCTGCCGTGCGATCACCACGGTCTCGTACAATCCCATGGTCTGGAGATCCCTTTTGGCTTGTCTCAGCCCGGCCGCTGCGGGAGGCTGTGGCCTCGTCCGGTCGTCGGGCATAGCCGGCCGCTGCCGGCAAGGGTGGCCGCGCCGTCCGCGAGACCGCGGGACGCGGCATGCGGGATGGCATCGGCCAAAACACGACCCGCCCGCCGACGACGCCGGCGGGCCGGAAAGAGCCGGCACTATACACATCCTTGGCCCTGGTGCAAGCCGCGCTTGACAAGTGTTACAGGGTTTCACACTGTGCCGCCCGCCGGGCCTGCGCAGGGGCCCGCGGCCATGCCACAGCGATCTGAAAACACAGGGGCTTTCCGGCACGGCAGAGGGGGGCGGACGGGAGCGGCTCAACGGTCGCGGCGGTCCGTCGCCGGGCGGGGTCGTGCGGTCCCCGGCCGGCCGGAGTCGCGACCGCACGGTCCCGCCCGGAGGACCGCCCCATGTGGCGGCGCGGTCGCAACGGGCCGCAACAGGAGACGGATCACCGATGACGCAGGCGAGCCAGGCGCGGGCCTTCGTCTTTCCGGGTCAAGGGTCCCAGGCGGTGGGCATGGGACAGGCCCTGGCCGAGACGTTCGCGGTTGCCCGCGAAGTGTTCGAGGAGGTCGACGACGCCCTGTCGCAACCGCTGTGGCGGCTCATGAGGGACGGGCCGATCGAGACCCTCACCCTGACCGAGAATGCCCAGCCGGCCCTGATGGCGGTGTCCATGGCCGTGGTGCGCGTTCTGGAGCGCGAAGGGGGTCTGAACCTGGGCGAGGCGGCACGCTTCGTGGCCGGCCATTCGCTCGGGGAGTACTCGGCCCTGGCGGCGGCGGGAACGTTCTCGCTCGCGGACACGGCGCGACTGCTGAAGACGCGCGGCCGCGCCATGCAGCGCGCCGTGCCGGTCGGGCAGGGCGCGATGGCGGCGCTGTTGGGCCTCGACGTCGACGCGGCACGGGCCATCGCGGCCGAGGTGGCGGGCGATCGGGTCTGTACCGCCGCCAACGACAACGCGCCCGGCCAGGTGGTCGTCTCCGGGCACGCCGAGGCCGTCAAGCTGGCGGTGGATCTGGCCGCGGACCGGGGGGCGACGCGGGCGGTCATGCTGCCGGTGAGCGCCCCGTTCCATTGCGCGCTGATGGCCCCGGCGGCCGAGGCCATGGCCGAGGCGCTGGCCGAGGTCGAGATGGGGCCGCCGGCGCCGCCGCTGGTGGCCAACGTGCTGGCCAGCGCGATCACCGATCCGGCCGAGATCCGGGCCCGTCTGGTGGATCAGGTCACTGGCGCGGTCCGCTGGCGCGAGAGCGTGCTCTACATGAAGGATCAGGGGGTTGATACCCTGGTCGAACTGGGGGCCGGCAAGGTGCTGTCCGGGCTGGCGCGGCGCATCGACCGCGGTCTGCGGGGCGTGGCGGTACAGACGCCGGTCGACATCGAGGCCTTCCTGAAGGCCCAGTGACGATCCCGGCCGGGCGGTCCGTGTTGGGGGCCGCCCGCCTTATCCGATGGCATACTCCGAACGAGGATGATCCGCGTATGTTCGATCTGACCGGCAAGACGGCGCTGGTGACCGGCGCCTCCGGCGGCATCGGCGGCGCCATCGCGCGCGCGCTGCACGACCAGGGGGCGACCGTGGCGCTGTCCGGGACCCGGCGCGAGGCGCTGGAGGCGACGGCCGCCGATCTGGGGGGGCGGGCGCATGTGGTGCCCTGCGACCTGTCGGACCCCGACGCCGTCGCCGGCCTGGTGGAGGCCGCCGAGGCCGCCGCCGGCACCGGCCTCGACATCCTGGTCAACAACGCCGGCCTGACCCGGGACGGGCTGGCGATGCGCATGAAGGACGCCGACTGGGAGACCGTCCTGGACGTCAACCTGACGGCCGCGTTCCGGCTGTCGCGCGCGGCCCTCAAGGGCATGATGAAGCGGCGCTGGGGCCGCATCATTTCCATCACCTCCATCGTCGGCGTCACCGGCAACCCCGGGCAGGCGAACTACGCCGCCTCCAAGGCCGGGCTGATCGGGATGAGCAAGTCCCTGGCCGGCGAGGTGGCGCCGCGCGGCATCACCGTGAACTGTGTCGCGCCCGGGTTCATCACCTCGGCGATGACCGATGCCCTGTCCGACGACCAGAAGAGCCGCCTGCTGGGCGCCATCCCGGCCGGGACCATGGGCAGTGGGGCCGATGTGGCCGCCGCCGTGGTCTACCTGGCCAGCGCCGAGGCCGGCTACGTCACCGGCCAGACGCTGCACGTCAACGGCGGCATGGCGATGATCTGAGACGGCCGGCGCAGCGGCCCGGCGGTGCTGGTCAAGCGGGGGTGAATATGATAGGAACCGCCTCTCTGTCGGCCGGGGTCCCCTGCGGCGTTGTCGGGGGCGTCCGGCCACCGGCGCCTGTCGCGTCGCTGCCCCTTGGCTCGCCGCCCCCTGTATCGCCGTCGGGCGGGGGCCGGGCCCTGCGATCCGGGTCCACGGGCCGCCTGCTGTCTGGACGCAACGCCGGGGTCCTCCCGAGCATCCATTCCCCAAGGAACCAATTCAAGGACGAAGCAAGATGAGCGATGTCGCCGAGCGCGTGAAGAAGATCGTGGTCGAGCACCTGGGCGTCGAGGAGTCCAAGGTTACGGAGAACGCCAGCTTCATCGACGATCTGGGCGCCGACAGCCTGGACACCGTCGAACTGGTCATGGCCTTCGAAGAAGAGTTCCAGTGCGAGATTCCGGACGACGCGGCGGAGAAGATTCTGACCGTCAAGGACGCCATCGACTTCATCAACGAACACACCAAGTAGGGCGTCGACCCGCCCGGCTCGGCGGCGCCCCGACCCCGCCCGCGGGCGGGATCCGGAGAGCCGCGCCGGACGGGTGACCTGCGCCGCAGGACCAGGCCCGCGACCGGCACCCGGTGTGCCGTGAGGCGGGGTGCCGGCCCCGGGGCTTGACGGGGTGGGCCTGGGCGCGGGTCGGCCTCTTGGCCCCGGTCGGGTGAACCGCGCGGGGCAGACCAGATATGGCAGGTGCAATGAGACGAGTCGTCGTCACCGGACTGGGCATGGTGACCCCGTTGGGCGTGGGCGTTGCGCACAACTGGGACCGCATTCTGAATGGGGCTTCCGGCCTTCGGGCGATCGAGCACTTCGAGGTATCGGACCTGACCTCCCGCGTGGCCGGGCTGGTGCCGCGCGGGGATGAGCCGGGCGCGTTCGATCCCGACACGGTCGCCAGCGCCAAGGAACGCCGGCGCATGGACGAGTTCATCGTCTTCGGCCTCAAGGCGGCCGAGGAGGCGGTGGTGGACTCCGGCTGGGTGCCGCAGACCGAGGAGGAGCGCGAGCGCACCGGTGTCATCATCGGGTCCGGCATCGGGGGCCTCCAGGGCATCGCCGAGGGCGCGCTGACGCTGGACAAGCACGGGCCGCGCCGCATCAGCCCGTTCTTCATCCCGGCCAACCTCATCAACCTGGTCTCCGGCAACGTCTCCATCCGGCACGGCTTCAAGGGGCCGAACCATGCCGTGGTGACGGCCTGCTCGACCGGCGCGCACGCCATCGGCGACGCCAGCCGCCTGATCGTGTTCGGCGACGCCGACGTGATGGTGGCGGGCGGCGCGGAATCGGCGGTCTGCCGCCTGGGTCTGGCCGGGTTCTGCTCCGCCAAGGCGCTGTCGACCCGCTACAACGACCGGCCGACAGAGGCGTCGCGCCCCTGGGACCGCGACCGCGACGGCTTCGTCATGGGCGAGGGTGCTGGTGTGGTCGTGCTGGAGGAGTACGAGCACGCCAAGAAGCGCGGCGCCACCATCTATGCCGAGATCAAGGGCTACGGCCTGTCGGGTGATGCCTACCACATCACGGCACCGGCAGAGGACGGCAACGGCGGCTACCGCGCCATGAAGGCGGCGCTGCGCAATGCCCAGCTCAATCCGGACGACATCGACTACATCAACGCGCACGGGACCTCGACCCCGCTCGGCGATCAGATCGAGCACGACGCCGTCAGGCGGCTGTTCGGTGCGGCGGCGGACCGGCTGTCCATGTCCTCGACCAAGTCGGCCGTCGGCCACCTGCTCGGCGCCGCCGGCAGCGTCGAGGCGATCTATTCGGTCCTGGCCCTGCGCGACGGCGTGCTGCCGCCGACGCTCAACCTGGAGAACCCCTCGGACGGGTGCGACATGGACCTGGTGCCCAAGGAGGCCAAGGAGCGCCCCTTGCGCAACGTGCTGTCCAACAGCTTCGGGTTCGGTGGCACCAACGCGTGCCTGATCGTGGGGCAGCCGTCCTGAACCGGCCGGTGGGCCGTTCGAGCCGTGGGGGCCGCGCCGCCGCCGGTCACCGCCACGGCCCCAGGATCGACTTGATCGGCGGGGGAGCCCGATGATCCGCGCGGTCGTCACGCTGCTGATGGTGGTGGCCGGTCTGGCCGTGGTCGCGGCCTATGCCGGCTACCGCTACGTCGAGGACCATTTCGCCGCGCCGGGACCGCTGACGGAGCCGGTCACGGTGGTGGTGCCGCAGGGCGCCGGGCTGGCCGACATCGCGGCCCGGCTGGCCGATGCCGGGGTCGTCCGCGACCCGCTGGTGTTCGAGGCCGGGGCGCGGCTGGCGCAGCGGGCGCGCGACCTGAAGGCCGGCGAATACCGCTTCGACGTCGCGGTGACCCCGCGCGGCGCCCTCGACATCCTGACCCGCGGCGACGTGGTGGCCCGCCGGGTCACGGTGGCCGAGGGCCTGACCACGCCGCGCGTGCTGGAGATCGTGCGCGAGGCCGAGGGGCTGGTGGGCGAGATCACGCTCAGCCCCGACGAGGGCACGCTGCTGCCCGAAACCTACCACTTCACCCTGGGCGATACCCGCGACGACATCCTGCGGCGCATGATGGCGGCGATGGACGCCACCCTGGCCGAGCTGTGGCCCACGCGCGCCGAGGGGCTGCCGCTGGAGACGCCGGAGGAGGCGGTGATCCTGGCCTCGATCGTGGAGAAGGAGACCGGCCTGCCCGAGGAGCGCGCCCACGTGGCCGGCGTGTTCATCAACCGCCTGAACCGGGGCATGCGGTTGCAGTCGGATCCGACCGTCATTTACGGCATCGAGCCGACCGGCGCGCTCGGCCGGCCGCTGCGGCGCTCGGACCTGGACAGGGCCACCGCCTACAACACATATGTCATCGACGGGCTGCCGCCCGGTCCGATCTGCAATCCGGGCCGCGACGCCATCGCCGCCGTGCTGAACCCGAAAGAGACCGAGGACCTGTTTTTCGTGGCCGACGGCAGCGGGGGGCATGCCTTCGCGCGGACGCTCCAGGAGCACAACCGCAACGTGGCCAAGTGGCGCCGGTTCCTGCGCGAGCAACGCCAGCAGCAGGAGTGAGCCGCCACCCGGAGCGAGGACCGAGAGCGTGCGCATCTGTATCGTGACCGATGCCTGGCGACCGCAGATCAACGGCGTGGTGCGCGTGGTCGAGGCGGTGCGCGCCGCGCTGGAGGCGGCCGGCCATACGGTCGGCGTGATCGAACCCGGGGCCTTCCGCACCGTGCCGATGCCCACCTATCCGGAGATCCGGCTCGCCCTGCGGCCGGGGCCGAAGGTGCGCCGGCTGCTCGACGGGTTCCGGCCCGACGCCGTGCACATCGCCACCGAGGGGCCGCTGGGCCTGGCCGCGCGGGCCGCCTGCCTGCGCCGTGACTGGCCGTTCACCACCGCCTACCACACCCGCTTTCCCGAATACATGCACACCCGGTTCCGGGTGCCGCTGGCGTGGATGTACGCCTGGATGCGCCATGTGCACCGGCCGGCCGCGCGCGTCCTGGTGCCGGCGGCGTCGACCTGCGCCGCGCTGGACCGGCGCGGGCTGCGCGGCCTTCACGTGTGGTCGCACGGCGTCGATACCGCCGTGTTCCGGCCCATGGACCGCGCGGCGGCACCGTTCGCCCATCTGCCGCGGCCGATCTTCCTGTTCCTGGGGCGCATCGCGGTGGAGAAGAACCTGCCGGCGTTCCTGAACCTGGATCTGCCCGGCTCCAAGGTGGTGGCCGGGGTCGGACCGGCGCTGGAGGGGCTGCGGCGGCGCTATCCCGGGGTCTTCTTCACCAGCCCGCCGGACGATACGGCCATCGCCCAGTGCTACGCGGGCGCCGACGCCCTGGTGTTCCCCAGCCGCACCGACACCTTCGGCCTGGTGCTGCTGGAGGCGCTGGCCTGCGGACTTCCGGTGGCCGCGTTTCCCGTGGCCGGGCCGCGCGACGTGCTGGCCGGGCAGGATGCGGAGCGTCCCGTCGGGGTCCTGGACGAGGACCTGCGGGCGGCGGCGCTGGCGGCGCTGCGGCTCGACCGTGGGGACTGCCGGGCGTTCGCGCGCCGGCACGGCTGGGACGCCGTGGCGGGGCAGTTCCTGGAGGCGCTGGCGCCGATCCCGCGGGCCGCGACCGTGCCGGCCCGGGACGCCGCCCTGGCGCGCCGGGACGTGGCGTTCGATATGCATCTGGACCTCGACCTGGAGCTGGATCTCGACCTTGACCTGGAGCCGGACCGGCTGCGTCCCGCCGGGTCCGGGCCGCGCCGCTGAGACGGCCGGCGACCGCCGGCGACCGCCGGATTCGGGCCGGATTCCCTTTGCCGTTGCGGTGCATCGTGTCATGCTTTGGTCATGGCACAACGGAGCCGCCGTGGGGGCGACTCCGGCCGTGGCGCGCCCAGTCCATGGTTTGCGCCCGTGGCGTGGCAGGGGAGAGTATCTTGACCGAGCGGACCGACCTGGACATCGCGACCCTGCGGGCGAAGCTTCTGGCCCATCGGGAGGAGTTGCTGGCGGACGAGGCCAGCACCGCGGAGGCCCGCGCCACCGTCGATGCCGGCGATACCGCCATGGGGCGGCTGTCGCGCATGGACGCGTTGCAGCAGCAGGCCATGGCCCAGGAGACCGAGCGCCGGCGCCAGGTGGAACTGAAGCGCATCGACACCGCGCTGCACCGCATGGAGGCGGGCGAGTACGGCTATTGCGTCCACTGTGGCGGCGAGGTGGCGCCCAAGCGGCTGGACTTCGATCCGGCCGCGCCGCTGTGCATCACCTGCGCGAGCGCGGCCAAATCCTGAGACATTTTCCTGGTTTTGTGGGGGCACAGGGCTCTTGCGTTTTCGGATCGCCCGCGTAACGTCAGGGGGCGGACCAATCCGGACGGCGCGGCGGTCCGCCATCCCGCACGACCCGGCGGGTCGCGTTGATAGGCCGCGCGGTCCTCTGGTAAGGTGGCCGCCCATAGTGACAGCAAGGGCTCCTCGCGATGACGGATGATCCGCTGCGCCTGGCGGGGGATTTCCCCCCGGCGACGCATGCCGACTGGATGGCCATGGTCGAGAAGGCGCTGGATGGCGCGCCGTTCGACAAGAAGCTGGTGGCCCGCACCCTGGACGGGCTGGCCGTCCAGCCGCTCTATACGCGCGAGCACTGGCCGGCCGAGGGCGACCCCTCCGGCATGCCCGGGGCCATGCCGTTCACCCGCGCGGCGCGTCCATTGGGGCAGGCGCAGAGCGGGTGGGACATCCGCCAGTGTCATGCCAATCCCGATCCGGCGGCCACGCGGTCGGCCATCGCGGAGGATCTGGAGAACGGCGTGACCTCGCTGCTGCTGCGGCTCGACCGCGCGGGGCGGGCCGGCCTGGACGCCGACGCGGACGCGGCGGCGGATCTGTTCGGGCGTGACGGCCTGTCGCTGTCGAGCGTGGCGGACTGGGACGCGCTGCTGGCCGACGTCGACCTGACCCGGGTGCCGATCGCGGTGCAGGCCGGTGCGCGGGCGCCGTTGGCGGCGGCCATGCTGACCGCGCTGTGGTGCCAGCGCGGCGTCAAGGAAGAGCAGGCGCGCGGCGCCTTCCATATCGACCCGCTGGGCGCCCTGGCCGAGACCGGGCGGCTGCCGACCGGGGTCGACGACGCCCTGTCCCTGATGGCGGCGGTGGCGCATAACGCGGCCCGTACCTTCCCGACCGGGGCGGTGGTGGCCGTCTCGGTGGACTCGGCCGCGTACTACGACGCCGGCGCCAGCGAGGCCCAGGACCTGGCCTGCGCCATGGCCACCGGCGTGGCCTACCTGCGCGCCATGGAAGCGGCGGGGATGAGCCTCGACGACGCCTGCCGCCAGATCCAGTTTTCCCTGTCTCTGGGCACCGATCAGTACCTGTCCATCGCCAAGCTGCGGGCGGCGCGCCTGATGTGGGCGCGCATCGCCGAGGCCTGCGGCGCGTCGGAGCCGGCGCGGGCGGCGCGCCTCCACGCCATCACGGCGGCGCGCGTCCTGACCCGGCGCGATCCCTGGGTCAACCTGCTGCGCTCCACCATGGCCTGTTTCTCGGCTGCGGTGGGCGGCGCCAACGCCATCACCGTGCTGCCGCACGACGCCGCGCTCGGTCAGCCGACGGCGGCGTCGCGGCGCATTGCCCGCAACACCCAGCTCATCCTCCAGGAGGAGAGCCAGCTCAACCGGGTGATCGACCCGGCCGGCGGCTCCTGGGCGCTGGAACGCCTGACCGAGGAGTTGGCGGGCTCGGCCTGGGCGCTGTTCCAGGACATCGAGAAGGGCGGCGGCATGGCCGCGGCCCTGACCTCCGGCCGTATCGCCGAGCAGATCGCGACCGTGCGCGAGGCGCGCCGGGCCGACATCGGCAAGCGCAAGGCGCCGATCACCGGCATTTCGGAGTTCCCCAATCTGGGCGAACCGAGCCCGGATCTGGCCCATCCCGACCTGGGGGCATTGCGCGACGCCGCCGGCACGGCGCTGGCCCGCGTGCGCGCCGAGGCCACGGCCGATCTCGGCGCGGTCTCGGGGGCCCCGGCCGTCGCCGACCTGCCGACGGCGATCGCCACCGCCGCCATCAAGGGCGCTACCCTGGGTGGGCTCGACGGCGCCGTGGCCGCCGGCGGCGGGGCCGAGAGCGTGCCGCTGCCGTCGCACCGGCTGGCCGAGGACTTCGAGGCCCTGCGCGATGCCGCCGACGCCCACCAGGCGGCCCACGGGGCGCGGCCGCGGGTGTTCCTCGCCACCCTAGGGCCGCTCGCCCAGCACACGGCGCGCGCCACCTACACCCGCAACTTTGTCGAGGCCGGGGGTATCGAGGCGGTGCCCGGTGCCGGCTTCACCGATCCCGAGGCCTGCGCGGCCGGCTTCCGGGACAGCGGCACCACGGCGGCCGTGCTGTGCTCGTCCGACGCGGTCTACGGGGCGCACGCGGTGGCCATGGCCGAGGCCCTGAAGGCCGCCGGCTGTACGCGCCTGCTGCTGGCCGGCCGACCGGGTGAGAAGAAGGCGGACTACGAGGCCGCCGGCATCGACGGGTTCATCTACGTGGGGTGCGACGTGCTGGGCACGTTGCGCGGCCTGCACGCCGATCTGGGAGTGACCAGCCGATGAGTGCGATCCCCGACTTCACCGGCGTTGCCCTGGACCCCCGGGGTCACGGCGACGCCGCCGCCTGGCGCGCCGCGGCCGATGCCGCCGCCGACATGCATCTCGACCACCTGCTGTGGGAGACGCCCGAGAAGATCGCGGTCAAGCCGCTGTACACCAGCGCGGACCTGGAGGGGCTGGACTTCCTCGACACCGTGCCGGGCAAGCCGCCGTACCTGCGTGGCCCCTATCCGACCATGTACGTGCAGCGGCCCTGGACCATCCGCCAGTACGCCGGCTTCTCGACGGCCAAGGACTCCAATGCCTTCTACCGCCGCAATCTGGCGGCCGGACAGAAGGGCCTGTCGGTGGCCTTCGATCTGGCGACCCACCGGGGCTACGACAGCGATCATCCGCGCGTGGCCGGCGACGTCGGCATGGCCGGCGTGGCGATCGATTCCATCCTCGACATGCGCCAGTTGTTCGACGGTATCCCGCTCGACAAGATGAGCGTGTCGATGACCATGAACGGCGCGGTGCTGCCGGTGCTGGCGCTGTACATCGTGGCCGCGGAAGAACAGGGGGTGAAGCCGGAGCAACTGGCCGGAACCATTCAGAATGACATTCTGAAGGAGTTCATGGTCCGCAACACCTACATCTATCCGCCCATGCCGTCGATGCGGATCATCTCGGACATCTTCGGGTACACCTCCCGGAACATGCCGAAATACAATTCGATCTCCATTTCCGGCTACCACATGCAGGAGGCGGGGGCGACCGCCGACCTGGAGATGGCCTACACCCTGGCCGACGGCATCGAGTACGCCCGCGCCGGCATGGCCGCCGGGCTCACGATCGACGCCTTCGCGCCCCGGCTGTCGTTCTTCTGGGCCATCGGCATGAACTTCTACATGGAAGTGGCCAAGATGCGCGCGGCCCGGCTGCTGTGGGCCAAGCTCATCAAGCAATTCGAGCCCAAGAGCGACAAGTCGCTGTCGCTGCGCACCCACTGCCAGACCTCGGGTTGGTCCCTGACCGCCCAGGACGTGTTCAACAACGTGGTGCGCACCTGCGTCGAGGCCATGGCCGCCACCCAGGGCCACACCCAGTCGCTGCACACCAATGCGCTGGACGAGGCGCTGGCCCTGCCCACCGACTTCTCGGCCCGGATCGCGCGCCAGACCCAGCTCTTCCTCCAGGAGGAGGCGGGCACCAACCGCGTCATCGACCCCTGGGGCGGCAGCTACTACGTCGAACGCCTGACCCACGACCTGGCCCGCCGCGCCTGGAGCCATATCCAGGAGGTCGAGGCCGAGGGCGGCATGGCCAAGGCGATCGAGGCCGGCATCCCCAAGATGCGCATCGAGGAGGCCTCCGCCCGCACTCAGGCCCGCATCGACAGCGGCCTGCAAACCGTCGTGGGGGTGAACAAGTACCGCGCCACCGGCAAGGACAACATCGAGGTCCTGAAGGTCGAGAACGCGGCCGTGCGCCGCGAGCAGATCGAGAAGCTGGAGCGCCTGCGCGCCGAGCGCGATCCCGAGGCGCTGCGGCCGCACCTGGAGGCCCTGACCAAGGCGGCCGAGACCGGCGAGGGCAACCTGCTGGAGCTGGCCGTGAACGCCGCCCGGGCCCAGGCCAGCGTGGGCGAGATTTCGGACGCCCTGGAGAAGGTGTGGGGGCGCCACAAGGCGGACATCCGCGCCATCTCGGGCGTCTACGGACGGGAGGTGGCCGCCGTGTCGGACGTGGTGACCCGGGTCAAGGGCATGGTCGAGGACTTCGAGGCCAACGACGGCCGCCGGCCGCGCATTCTCATCGCCAAGATGGGCCAGGACGGCCACGACCGGGGCCAGAAGGTGATCGCCACCGCCTTCGCCGACCTGGGCTTCGACGTCGACATCGGCCCGCTGTTCCAGACCCCGGCGGAGGCCGCCCGCCAAGCGGTCGAGAACGACGTGCACATCGTCGGCGCCTCGTCGCTGGCCGCCGGTCACCTGACGCTGGTCCCGGAACTGCGCGCGGCGCTGGACAAGGAAGGGCGCGACGACATCCTGATCGTGGTCGGTGGCGTGATCCCGCCGCAGGACTTCGACGCGCTGCATGCCGCCGGCGCCAAGGCGATCTTCCCGCCCGGCACCTCGATCCCCGAGGCGGCGATCGACCTGCTTGCCAAGCTGAACGAGGCCCTGGGGTACACCTCCAAGGCCGCGTGAGCCCGATACGCTATCCATCACCTGATCGGGGGGTTGCGACCGGCGCCCCCCGTTTTTTGGTTCATCACGGAATTCCGGGGAAGGCGGCGCGGATCTTGAGAAAGAAGTAGGCGTCATCGCGGAAGCCGTAGGCCATCCGCTTGATGACCTTGATGCGGTTGTTGATGCCTTCGAGGACGCTGGTGTTGAGGCGCCA